>JBHHUN010000001.1:0-113719 GCA_046753765.1 Candidatus Dojkabacteria bacterium
AGTACTGGTGCTGGCGTGACAGATTCAGTTTGAACATATTGGCATCAAAGAATGCTCTAATTTTACGGGCCGTATTGTGGGTCATTCAACAGTTGTTTTATGATATGAACTGCAGTTTTTCGGTGAGTGAGTTTGTCGAACGTTTTAAACCCTGCATCAAGATTTGCTTCAAGAATCACAGGGCCTAGTTTTGTTTGCATTATGTCGAGGCCGATGTATTCTGCTTTTAGGGCCTTTGCAGCCTTTTGAGCCAGCTTTACTAATTCGGCGTTATTATGAAGGTCGAATTCTTCACTGTCAGCGTTTCTGTTTGCGTATTTGGCCGCCCTTTTTACCGCTCCAATAACCTTTCCACCGATTACCATAATTCTCAGGTCTGAATCGTATGGCAGTAATTCCTGGAACAGATAGTCCCGGAGTGTGAAATCAAATGCTGTATTAACGTCTTTTGGATTCACAACGCTCATCCCTTTGCCTAGTCGCGAACTCTTAGCCTTCTTTAACACCTTTCCTTTTGTGCTAAGGTTGGAGCTGCGTAGAATAAAATGAGTTTCAGGGAGAGGAAGGCCGATGCTGCCAAGTAGATAGAGTTGGGTTAGTTTGTTGTAGTGCGGCATATTCAGAATTGCCTCTGAGTTGAGCATCCGGACACCACTGTGACTTGCCTCTTTAGCCAGTAAGTACCTCACTGGGTAGAATTTATCTGAAATTCTCGAAATGATATGGGTATAATCTGAGACGTTCCGGTCGGCTACCCTGAAGCTCAATTTATTTTTTTTATAGGTAATACTGAGATCTTTGTATGAGAATACCTCGATCTCCGCGAACATGTTTTCAGCTTCTTTGTGAAGCCTCCGGACACTATATAGATTTTTCGATTTACTGATGATCAGTAGTTTTTTCATCTTTTTTGCCTTTGACCTTTGTGTTTGGCTTGGACTTTTTCACCAATTTTTTGCTTGGATCGATTAAGAATCTCTCGAGAGATTTTCGACCTACGATGACGGGATAGGTGAGTTTGCTCCTATCAAAAATAGTTGCAGTTGTTTCAAACTTAGTATCTTTTAGCTTTAAACTGATCCTGACAGAAGGGCGCAAACTGGAGCCGTGACTGGATCTGACGAAGTTGATATCAACAAGGTCTTCGTACTTAGGCGTGAGCTCGCTTGAAAGTTGCTCCATCAGTTTAAGACCTTCTGAGCGTTGTAGATCCTGCGGTATATTGCGACTGTCGATTTCGTCGATTATGTCTTGAAACCCAAGCTTCTGAGCAAGACCTTTGTCGATTGATGTACTGTCCGCGCCAGTGTCAATCTTCGCTTTTGTCATTACCTCCTGGAGCTCACGACCGATAAGTCTGACATTTTCGTAAATACCAACCACTTCTTTGCCCGAGATTGACTCGATCTCGCCTTCTATTTCACCGCCGAAGAGGTCTTTAGCAAGCCGTACACCCTTTGATACTTTCGGTATCTTTATGTTCGCGGCCTTCTCTAGTCTGGCGCGCAATCCGGCTGCATTAGCAAGTTGAATTGAGAGTCCCGGTCTGGCGTTAAGTTCGACAATTACTGGTCCATCTTCGCGATCAATCAAAAAGTCTATAGCTGCGAAATTAAGGTTAGCAGCCCTCTGGGCTTCAATAGAGAATCTGAGCATGCGATCCCACCAGGGTATCTTTAAACCACTGGTCCTGAGTTTTGTCCCTGGGATAAGCTCTATCTGTCCGCTCTTTCCTTGAATGGCATTCGTGGTTGCTCCCTTAGCCATATCAATACCAAGCCCAAGTGCTCCCTTATCGAGGTTGGCTTTGCCCTTGGATTCTCTGGTTGGCAACCTTAACATCGCCATGACTGGAATGTTATTAAAGACGATCATCCTTATATCGGGGGTACCTTTGTAGGTGTAGTATTTAAAGCGTTTGTGCGGTCTTATGCGCTCTTCAAACATCACCCTGTCGGGCATCTGATAGAGGGAGAATCTGCCGTCGAGTATGGACTGGCAAGCTCTCTTTAGGTCATTCACACTAACTCTACTTTTATCTGCACGGATCCAGCGGTCGTTTTTATCTCTGTTATAGAAAATCTCAATACCGCCACCTTCAAGGCCGGCAACTGGTTTCATTACAAAACTTTTTGGGAGAGAGTCCCAGTCGAAATCGCGCAGCTGTTCGTAGTCTTCGATAACTGAAATAAGCTTTGGTGTGGGGATTTCGTTTTTATCAAGGATCTGTTTTGTGAGGAGCTTGTCATCGGCAATGGCGATTGACCCTTTTTTGTTGTACATACGAATGTACTTCAGATAACGATCGTTAAGACCGAGTACCTTTTTACGGTTTTTGTATATTCGGAGGATTCCCATCTATTCATCCCGGTCTAAAATATCCCTGAATCGATACAACTCCTTGAACCTGAGGCCGGAGAAACGACCGATAATATAGTTGATCGGGATCAGTAAGATGATTAGATAAGGGGAGGCGAGTGTGAAGTTTTGAAATTGATGCCAGCTGATTAAAAGATAGATCATTCCTGCCAGCAAGAAGCTCTCAATTGTAATACCTAGCGTTGCCTGAAAGTTTTTCCTTGCGAGAAGGCTCATGAGTTTTTCAGCCATGGCTGCCAGCAACAGAATCGAAAAAAGATTGAGATTAACGATCCCTGTAACGTCAAATCTAGCTGCTATCAACAGTACTAAGACAATCACTGTAGCCACAGAAGTCATCACGATAGCCAACTTTGGGTAATAATGCAGGGCCCAGTTTTTGATTAGTCCATAGGTTACTGTTGTGGTCACAAACACCAGCAGCAGGAACGTGATGCCGAATTTAAGCCCGTTAACAGGATCTGAGCGGAAGCCTTCTGGTTCCAGTCCGAACTGATAAAAAGTGAATACAAGAATGATGGCAATGAAGACACTAAGCGCTCTTAGCCCGAAGATATGTCGGGCTATGGCTATCAGGGTTACCACAATAGGTAACATAAATAGTAGTACGACAACTCCGGGTTCAATTTGTAGGCTTTCGGTGAGTATCTCCAACATACAATTACTTCAAGGGATAACACTTAAAATTATACGCAGGAGTGAGGGGAAAGTCTACTGAGCTGGTTTGTGTGGTCTAAGCCTCCAAACCAGCTCGGTAGACAAAATATGCTTATTTAAGCGTGACTTTGGCGCCAGCTTCTTCAAGCTGTTTCTGTAACTCTTCGGCTTCTTCCTTCTTCATTGCCTCTTTCACGACCTTAGGTGCTGCCTCAACGAAGTCTTTTGCCTCTTTGAGGCCAAGACCTGTAGCATTTTTCACTACCTTGATGACGGCTATTTTATTACCGCCAGCCTCGCTGAGCTCTACGTCGAAGCTGTCTTTCTCTTCTGCTCCAGCATCCCCACCATCGGTAGGCGCTGCTGCTACAACAGCTGCAGGTGCAGCTGCAGAAACTCCAAACTTGTCTTCAAGTGCTTTTACAAGTTCAGCAACTTCGAGTACAGTCATCTTTTCGAGCATATCGGCGATCTTTTTTGCATCACCCGAAAGCTTAACTTCGCCTTCGCTTTTAGTCTCTTCGGCTTTTTTTTCGTCTGCCATGATGGACTGAGTTAAAGTAAAATATTAATTAAGTAGTCGCTTTTTCGTCTTTGATTGCTGAGAGAACTTGCACCATTTCCCTCATATTTCCACTTAGAACTGTGACCATGCCTCTTGCTGGACCATTAAATACGCTTAGTAGCTGTGCGATCAATTGGTCTTTAGATGGCAGTTCAGCAAGGTCTTTTACCTGGACAGCTGTGATCTCTTCGCCATTCAAAAGACCTGCTACGATCTCCATCTTTTCGGTTTCTTTGATGTGTTTTTGAAGCACTTTGGCAGCCTCACTAACCTGATCTGCGCTATACAGAACTGCATGTTCACCTGATGCCAGAGTTTCAACCTCTGGGAGTGATTCGTCCTTGAGTGCAATCTTAAATAGAGTGTTTTTGACAACATTAAACTGCGCGCCTACTTCAGCGAGCTCTTTTTTGAGGGCTGAGGTTTGGTTTGGAGTGATTCCACTAGGACGTACAAAGTAAAGGGCTTTTGCACCTTTTAATTTGTCACGATACTGTGCGACGATCGCTTCTTTTTGTTGTTTGGTTTTTGCCATAGCTTCTGAACGTTTGTTTATAAAACGAAACTCAAATCAGAGCGGGAAACGGGAGATGGTGCGAATGCAAGGAAAATCGTTTGCTACCGTCTCGGCAGGTCTTAACTTTATGCCTGCTGTCTCTGACTTAAAGATAGCTGATAATACTATACCAGCGGCGAAATTGTCAATTTTAGATCAAGTCTGCAGTGTCGAGTTGAATGCTTGGCCCTATGCTTGGGGAGAGAGTTACCCTTTTAATAACACCCGTGCCCAGTTTTCTGATATCACCACCAACTGCCTTGAAGAACTGTTTGATATTCTCGCTGATCTGCTCAGATTTCATATCTATCTTTGCGACTGCAGCATTGAGCCTGCCTGCGTCATCCATTTTGTAGTTTTTTGTGCCAGCCTTAAACTTAGCAATTGCCTTATCAGGATCATCGGTCACTGTTCCGTTTTTCGGGTTTGGCATAAGGCCTTTTGTTCCGAGAGTTTTACCAAGCTTTGCAATTTTGGGCATCATGTCAGGTGTTGCGATTACGACATCAAAATCTACCTTGCCGTCTTCAACCTTCTTGATTAGCTCTTCACCACCAACTGTGTCTGCCTTTGATTTGTCAGCTTTGTATCCTTTTCCGGCAAATAAGAGAACATTAACTTCTTTTCCTAAGCTGTGGGGTAGGGTGTAACTACCACGAATGGTTTCTTTTTTCTGTTTGTCGGATAGTTTTAGAAGAATTGACAGTTCGACTGTGCCTGCAAATGCTGCTGCATTAATCTCGGGCAGTAGTATCACTGCCTCATCTAGCGAGTACTTCTTATTCCTGTCGATTTTTTCGGCGGCGGCCAGATATTTTTTAGATCTTTTCATGGTGAGTTTTTAATTAGTCTTCAACTTCGAGGCCCATGCTCTTTGCTGTGCCTTCTATAATTTTAACTGCTGACTCCATTTTATTTGTGTTTAGGTCGGGGAGTTTTCGCTCTGCAATCTCTTTCAGTTGGGATCTTTTTATCGTTCCAACTTTTACAGTATTTGCTGTAGCGGACCCTTTTTTAAGGCTGATTGCTTTTTTGATTAGACTCGCAACTGGCGGAGTCTTAAGCTCAATATCAAATGAGCGGTCTTCGTAAACAGTAAGAATACAGGGTACTATATCACCCATCATCTCCTTGGTCATTTCGTTGTAGCGGTTTACGAAGTCACCGATTGGTACACCATGTTGACCAAGAGCAGGTCCAAGCTGTTGACCGGGGACGGCTCTACCGGCATCCAGCTCGAATTTAATAACTGCTTTTACCTCTTTGTTGTTGTTTTTCTTTGCCATGAGCGTTTTGGATTATAAACGGGTGACCTGTAAAAAGTCCAGTACCACTGGGGTTTCTCTACCGAATACCGAAAGTAACACTTTGACTTGACCCTTATCTGCATTGATCTCGCTGATACTTCCGACAAAATCTTTAAACGGTCCGTCAACTACTTTGACAGCATCTTCAACAGAAAAGGTAGCTTGATACGCAGGTTGTTTAACATCCATAAATGCAAGAATGCCTTTGACTTCTGTAGGGCTGAGTGGAGTGGGCTTTTTCCCCGTTCCTATGAATCCTGTAACGCCCTCGGTGTTTCTGATAACCTGCCAGGTTCTGTCGTTCATTTCCATCTTTACCAAGACATATCCAGGGAAGATCTTCTCCTCAATAGTCTTCTTTTTACCTTCGTTCACTACGATTTTTTCTTGCGTAGGAACTACCACTTCGGAAATCTCGTCTTCGAGATTGTTTGCCTTGACTCTTTGTTGAATCTGGTTGGCAACTTTTTTCTCGTGGCCTGAATACGAGTTGATTACATACCAGAGGTGTTTTTTTCCACTGGATTTTTTCTTTGCCTTTTTTGGGGCCTTAGGTTTTGTTTCAACTTTGGTTTCCTTTTTGGCCTTGGTTTTTGCTTTTTTCTTTTCTGCTGCCATTAGCTATTAATATTTGTGATGTAGTTTCTTAAAAATATGAATACTGTATCAAGAATAAGCAGTAGTATTCCCAGAGCGATCATTGTAGCGAGTACAATTCCTGTCATCCTGGATGTTTCCGATCTTGACGGAAACTCAACCAGTTTGATCTCCTGAACAACCTCTTTAACAAATCCCCAGATTTTTGTGGGGAATAATACGATCTTTTTCATGACTGAAAGCCAATTATATCAGTTAATCTTAAATTATTGAACACCCTGCCTGATTATAATATGCAGAGCCACGTGGATTCGAACCACGACCGACGGTTTTGGAGACCGCTATGCTAGCCGTTAACACCATGGCTCTTCAACATGCCAAAATTCAAGGCTCTATTTGATCTTTGCTTCTTCAAAAGTTTCGTGCTTACCGGTCTTTTTGTCAAACTTTTTGACCTTAAGTTTATCAGTTGTGTTGATCCTGTTTTTGCTGGTTACGTAAAACGTTCCTGTTTGCTTGTTTACCAACTTGATCAGAATTCGATTTCCTCTTTTTGCCATGGTAAAAATGGCTAAATAAAATACTACCCGGTCAGGGATTCCTGTCTGATTTTATCATATATTACGATTGCTGCGGCTACACTCATATTAAGTGAGTTTACTTTTCCTTTTTGAGGGATTCTAACAATGGTATCAGTTTTTTTAATGATTGCTTCAGAGAGCGGGCGATCTTCTCCACCAATTATTAGAAGTAATGGGCCTGTGAGATCTTCATCGAAATAATCGTTTTTTCCGCTGACTTCGATGCCGACAATTTTCAGCCCCTGCTGTCGAGAAAACTTGATTGAGTTAAACAGCCCTTCTTTGATGACAGGGATATGTTCTGTAGCTCCTGTGGCTGCTCTAACTGTTTGTGCTGTGAGCCTTGTTTTTGGCGGAATAACGACTCCGTCAAGTCCTGCTGCTTCTGCCGTTCTTATTACGGCTCCGAGATTATGTTCGTACAGCGCCTCACGGACGTATATGAAAAATGGTTGTGTTCCGTCTTCGATGAGTTTGTCCAGATAGTGCTTAAAACCAATGTCGACCTCTTTTGCTTTAAGGGCGATCACTCCCTGGTGGCTTTTTGTCTGGCTGATTTTGTTCAGGAACTTTTTTGGTTTGTACCTGACTTCTATGCCCTGTTTTGATGCGAGCTTTCGAATCTTAGAAATCTTTTCATCAATATTAATATCCTTTTCGATATAGATGACCTTGATCTGCTTTTTTGCCCGCAGGGTTTCAATTACTGTATTTCTGCCTTCGATCTGCATGGTGGGAATACCGCTTAACTTAGTGTTTTCAAATAAGCTGGGAGTGAGACTCGAACTCACGACCTGCGGTTTACAAAACCGATGCTCTACCAACTGAGCTATCCCAGCGCATCGCAGTTCAGCTTCGGTTTGCGCATCCAGCTAAAGCTGAATGCTCCAACCTTCGCCAACTGCTCCTTTTAAGCTCAAACTCCCTCCGGTCATTTGAGCTTAGGAAAGCAATGAATTAAATCTGCAGGGAGAGGGACTCGAACCCCCGTAACCTTGCGGTGCCAGATTTACAGTCTGGTGCGTTTGACCACTCCGCCATCCCTGCTCGGGCGCAAACCTTTGGCTTTCGTCAGGATTGCGAGCAACCTGACTTCTGCCTATGGTTGCTACTCGCTGAAAGATCAAACTCCCTTTGGTCATTTGATCTTATTAAAAGGCAAAAACTAGGTTTCTTGCCGATCAGTGAGTATACCAGCAATTATAAATTATCGGAAGGATTTAGGCTAGTGCAGATACTCAAACTACAATCTATCAAGGATCTGAGAAGTGCTGGCTATTCTCTTTTCATCTTGAAGGATGAGCTTCATGCGCGAAGCTGCCTTGATTGTTGGGCATCTACTGTTTTATGCGCTTTGACCTTCCCCTGCATTAGATCTTTTCTGGTTTTTGCCAGGTCTTTTTTGTAGGCACGTAAGGCTTCGGGACTTACCGTGTTGCCAAAGACAACAGATACATTTCCGTTTGAATAGTTTGCAATGAAACGCGCACTAACGCCTGTAGAGAAGAGAACCCCTGTCTTTGCAATCTCCTCAGCTTGGTTCTTGAGTGTTGTAGAGATTGGAACTTGTAGATTAGTTTTTTTGCGACTCATAATTCCGGACTGTGTATTAAGCAGTTACAGTCATAACGATTTTGTATGGCCTCGGTCAAGTGCTTTTGACAGCAACTGGTACAGGCCAACCCAGTCCTCCACCGATAACCAGCCTGGCTTACTCTTTTTGTTCAGACCGTTTCGACTTAATGCTTTCTGTGTATATTTTTCCCCATATAATTTTCTCAGGTTTTTATAAACTGGAAGTCCGTTTTGATATCCAATACGTACGAATCTCTGATATGACTTTTTTTCATTCTCCGGAAGCAGTGGCACCTTTTTGTTCTTAAATCTAAACAGTACGGAGTTGACTGATGGTGAAGGAGAGAAGTCATTCTTTTTAAAGTGTTGAGGGATGGAGAAATCAAACCATGGTTTGTGCATTGCTGAAAATAAGTTGTTACTGTTAAACGCACATAACCTGAATGCCAGCTCTCGCAGCATGAATAGGTAACAGTCTTCTGGAGGTTGAGCTGAATTGAGTAATCTTCGAACTATCTTGCCTTCGATTGCGAAGGGTATGTTGGCAAAAACCTTGTATCTGAGCCTCGGGAGCTTGAACCTGAGGATATCATCTCGGTGCAAAGTAATGTTGCCGGTGTTGTGATATCTCTCTTCGAGGTAGTTGTACAGTCTGTTGTCAATCTCAACCGCAATAACGTGCTGGGCTCTCTCGAGAAGCACGTCAGTGATGATCCCTTTGCTAGGACCGATCTCCAGAACGAGATCATTTTTGCAAATGGATGAGCTCCCGACAAGCTTACGGGCCAGTGCCGGTTTCTTAAGGAAGTTTTGTGAGTAGAGCTTTCGCCTTAGTTTGTGCATGGCGAAGCCCCCTGTTTATAGTAATCATATTGGTGAGATTATAGCATCTTCAGGGGATTCGGGGCAATAACAACTGATATGGCCCTACATTCTAGTCCGAATACCACACTAATGGAAGAAGAGAGATTTAAAGCAATGATACCAGATCGTGAAGGAGTTTTACCTCAGATGGGGAGGTGTCCCACAAAGTGCATTCTGTTAACATATGCAGGTATGGTCGCTGTGGAGGGGGTTCCCCCTATATGTGTGCGTTACTAGCGCCTGATGGGCTAGCTGCAGCAATACTCTCGGAGAAGCAAGATCATCCGGATGTACGGGACCATTTACCTCCGGAAGTAGATTGTCCTGCAGGAATTACAGCTGTTGTTTCTATTCCACGCATAGAAGGACCTAAAGATATAGGAGATTCCAGTTTGCAATAAGGGAGGAATTCCAAGTAGTGGACTAGACTTGCATTTGCTAGGCACTCGATTTATTCACAGGTCGAATTGGAGCTGGAATCGGGGATCGAACCCGAGACCCCACCCTTACCATGGGTGTGCTCTACCATCTGAGCTATTCCAGCAACGTATCGCAACCAGATCTAAATTTCCGCAAGCTGCTTTCTAGTCAACTCAAGCATCATTCGACCTTTCAAGAAGAAGTCTTCAAAGAACAGGGGAATTATAACCCAGTCTGCAGCTTATCGTAAACAGTGGGCACAAAGACCCTACTAATTGTCTCGATAGGTTAAATGAAACCGGGTAACTCAAAAGTGGTTGTCCTCAGCCGAGCCGTTTACCAGCTCGGAGATTTTGGATTCCCCGAATCAAATTGTAGGTTCATTTATCTCCTATCTCAACGTTCACTAGTAGGGTAATTGTAGTATAGCAAACTGACTTGAGTTTTGTCATTGAGGAGTGATTATATAAAGGTTCGCAATCGTGAGTTGTAATATTCTGAACGGTCTGTTGTACAAGCTTTGAGTTCCTGTATACAGAAGTGCTACAATACGTCAGTTTTCATTAACTTCACTTTCCTATGCCTTTATTAGACTCGGTGTGGTCGTTGGTCACACATGATATTGGTATTGATCTGGGCACATCCAGCACTTTGGTTTCCGTAAAAGGGCAGGGAGTGATTATCCGTGAGCCCTCGGTTGTCGCGATCAATCAGAAAACGAAACAGGTGCTCGCCGTGGGTGACGAAGCCCGCAGAATGATCGGTAGAACTCCTGCAAATATTGTAGCTATTAAGCCACTTGCAGATGGAGTAATCTCTGACTTCGACTCAACGGAGGCAATGATCAGGTATTTCATCCACAGGGTGTATGAGGAGTATCCTAAGCTACTCAAGCTTCCTAAGCCGAGAGTGATTATTGGTATCCCTTCATCAATTACAGAAGTGGAGGGAAGGGCAGTTATTGATGCGGCCGTCTCGGCAGGTGCACGAAAAGTCTACATCATAGAAGAGCCGATGGCAGCAGCTATTGGTGCAAGGCTACCGATTGATGACGCTTCAGGAAGTATGATTGTTGATATTGGAGCCGGTACCACTGACATTGCTGTGATCTCTCTTGGAGGTATTGTTGTAGATAATACAATTCGCATTGCTGGCAACGAGCTCGATGAAGAGATCGTTAACTACGCCAGGCATAAGTACAACATGCTCATTGGTCAAAAGATGGCTGAGGACGTTAAGATAGCTATCGGCTCTGCTGTTCCCCTAAAAAAGGAAACGAGTATAGAGGTGAAAGGAAGGGATCTTGTAGCGGGTTTACCAAGAATAGTAAAGATGTCTAGTGTAGAGGTACGCGAGGCAATGGTCAAGGTTCTTGAAAAGATAGCTGATGCAATAAAAGAGGCAGTTGAACAGGCTCCACCTGAGATACTCTCTGATCTGCTGGATCGTGGGATTACGCTCGCTGGGGGTGGCGCTTTGATACACGGAATTGACAAGTTTCTTGAGGAGAGGTTGAAAACACCGATCATAATCGCTGAGGATCCACTTACATCTGTTGTAAGGGGTGTGGACATTCTTCTTGATGAGCTTGAGCTGCTTGAGAGGCTCCAGATTAAAGGTGATGAGATAATTTAACTGATGCCCCATGAGAAAGAGAACTTCATTACTCTCCATACCTGAAATTATAACCGGAATTGTAATTTCAGTGTTATTGGTTCTATTCTCCCTGACTGGAACATTCAAAAGTATCGGACTGGTCACGAGTTCAATTTCTAAGGAGGTCGAACTGGACAGCTACAACTTCTTCGCCTCGGTGAGAGAAGAGTTTGAATTTTTCGGAACGTTAGGCAGGTTGCGTGATGAGCGGGACAGCCTAAAGGCAGAAAATATAACGCTCAAGGCTGAAAATATAGATCTAGTAGAGCAACTGGAAGATGCTGCGACGATATCCAAACAGCTTAAATTCGATCTCCCCTATGATCTGCTGCCAGTCAGGGTAATAAAATATGATGAGTCACAGGTTGGTGAGATCCTTATTAACAAGGGGAGTGAGAGCAACATTAGCGTTGGATCAGTCGTTGTACTTGATGATTTTGCCGTTGGGGAGGTTATCGAAGTACAAAATAGCTTTTCCAGAGTGCAGCTTATAACTTCGCCAAACAGTTTGGTGCCGGTCATCTCTATAAAAAACAAAGCAAGAGGGATTGTGAAGGGTAAGCTTGGGCTTGCTTTAGAGCTTGGGGAAGTACTGGTCGAGAAAAATCTGAAATCTGGGGAGAGGGTAGTTACGACCGGCATCAACAGTAGTTTCCCAAAGGGGCTCAATATTGGATTTATAGGTGAAATTGAATCGGTTAAAAGTGAGCTGACGAAAACAGCCTCAGTCACCAGTGAGATCGAGTTTAATAATTTAACGGAACTTTTTGTCGTGCAGAGATGAGTAAGAATCTGATTTTATCTACAATTACTTTGATATTGGTTCCAATTCTTGAGTTAACTATGGCAGCTTCACATATCAACTGGCTAGTTGGTCTTCGGTTAACGTATCTTTTAGTATTGCTGTTTGTCTTGGCAAGAAAGACTAGAGTAGCAGTGTTTGTCCTTATCACCGGGATGTCTTTAGTAGAACTTCTAAGTTTTCAGCCTGTAGTTGGACTTGGAGCCTTAAGCTTCTTTGCTTCAGTCGTAGCGGTAGAGTTAATTGTACGGTTGGGTACTTTTATTTCAGCCGAGAGCCATATGCTTAAATCATTTCTTGTTTTTGTTGGAGCGTTAGTGATATATCACTTGCTGTCGCTGCTTTTCGGATACCACAATATTCAGCTTGACGCAGCGGTCATCTTTGTGAACCTGCTGGTATTCCTGGTAGTTATGTTAATCTACGGTAAACTAAAGCAACCGGAAAATGCATTTAAAACCTAGCCGCCAGCGCAACCGTATCGATTTTCTTTCCGTATCAGAGTCAAACTCTAGAAGTGGGATTGGTGGTTTTAACTGGAGGTTTGTCTCAGTGTACATACTCACAATTCTTGTCTTCAGCTTTCTTTTTTATAATCTCTTTGACCTACAGATAATTGAAGGCAGCCAGAATCTGTTAATTGCCAGCAGAATCAACCAGATCAGTAGCAGGGTTCTTCCGCCACGTGGGCTGATATTTGATACTCAGGGGCGTAAGCTTGCATATAACGTCCCGGCGTATTCTTTGTACGTCAATACATATGAGCTTGATAGCGAACAGGAGGAGGGGCTCATAACAAAGGTAGCAGGTGTAATGAATGTGAATGCGAAACAGCTTACGAAAACATTCAGGTCAAAAGTATATAAAGATGGAGAGAGGATCTTGGCAAACAGGATTACGCTTAATGCAGATTTAAGGTTTGACCAGTATCTTGGTTTAGTGACCGTTCTTGACGAGCTGCCGGGTTTCAAGATAAATGTTGAGCCAATAAGAAGATACGTCGACAGTAATTACTTCGCTCACCTGATCGGGTACGTTGGGGACCCCACACAAAGTGATGTTGAAAACGGCACTTATTCTGAGTCGCAGATCGGTAAGGTTGGTATAGAGCTTTACTATGACGATGTTCTTAGAGGTGTAGAAGGAATCGAGGTAACTGAACAGGGCATCCTGGATAGTAGAGAAAGAGTGTATACACCCCAAGAGGCAAAATATGGTGACAATCTGTTTCTGACTGTCGACTCAAAGTGGCAGAAAAAGCTGACCAGTATAATGCGATCGCAACTGGACGAGGTCAAGGCCTTCGCAAGCTCAGGGGTAATAATGAACAGCGATACTGGTGAGATCAAAGCAATGGTGAGTATCCCCAGTTTCGACAACAACCTGTTTGCAGGCGGTATTAGCGGAAAGGATTTTGCAAACCTGATTAATGATCCCAAAACACCACTGCTTAACAGAGCTATTGGTCTCCAGTTACCGCCGGGTTCGGTTTGGAAGGTGATAGGTGCAACGGCAGGTCTCGAAGAAGGTGTTATAACCGAACACACACGTTTTCTATCAGATCGGTGCCTGGAACTCCCGGGTGACGTTTTCTTCTGCGAGGCTGACAGTGGCTACATTGGTGAGGTAGACGTCAAAGAGGCAATAGCCCAATCAAGTAACATCTTTTTTTGTAAGGTTGCTCTTGAGCTGAACTCAGAGAGAAAAGGCATAAGAACTCTTATTGACTATGCTGAGCGCTACGGACTGGGGCAGACTACAGGTGTTGATCTGCCTGCTGAACAGAAAGGAACAATGGCGTCCCCGGAGCTTAAGAATAAACTCTGGAATGAGCCTTGGTATCTTGGGGACGAGTGCAACACAATAATTGGGCAGGGGCTTGTTACGGTCACGCCAATCCAGATGGTAGTCGTTGCATCAGCGATCAACAATGGGGGGAAAGTAATCGAACCACACCTCCTCTCTAGGGTTGAGGACCAGTCAGGGAAGGTGGTTCTTGAGAAGGAAAAAAGTGTCGTTCGGAACCTTAACGTATCTGCAAATACGCTCCGGATAATTAAGGAGGGAATGCGTAGCTCTGCACTTCATGGTACTGCGCAGAGTCTTGGAGGGCTTCCTGGAAACGTAGTTGCTAAAACGGGGTCATCAGATGCAGGTGAGTATATTCAGGGGAAGTATTACGCGGGGGCCCACTCCTGGGTGATCGGTTGTTTCGACTATAACGGTGAGAATTTCTGTTTTATCACAATGCAGCAATGGGGTGGTCGCGGATACAAAACTGTACCAATTATGAAAAAATTCATAAATTGTCTTTACAATGACTTCCGAGGCAACTGTGAAAATATATGACCAGAAAAGAGAAGATTCTTCGCTTACAGCTATCGCAAGTTGCCGGCATAGGGCCGGCTACATTCGTTAAGGTGCTCGAAAAGTTCGGCACCGTATCATCTTTCCTTGAGTGTGATTCCAGAGTAAAGAGTAAAATTATGCGAAATTGTCGTCTGTCGGGTAGTCTGGTGGGTTACGATTTTGATACGAGCGATTTTCTTGTTCTCGGTGAGCAGAACTACCCACATTTGCTCTCACAAATGAACGACCCACCGCCAGTAATTTTTAAATCCGGGAGTATTTCGGATCTTAATAACTGCAACTTTTTGAGTATAGTCGGTACCAGAAAACCGAGTGACTATGGAAATGAAATGGCGAGACAGATTACAACCCGTGCTGTCGAAAAAGGGTTCGTGGTTGTGAGTGGACTCGCGCTTGGTATAGATTCGGTTGCTCACAGGGCGGCCCTTGAGGCTGGGGGAGAGACGGTGGCAATACTCGGAACGGGAATAAGAAATGTGTATCCCAGAACCAATATTCCTCTTGCCAGCAAAGTCAAGAATAAGGGGCTCTTACTATCAGAGTTTCATAATCCACCCGATACCCAGAAACACCTTTTTCCAAGGCGAAACAGAATTATCGCTGGTATATCAACGGCGACAATCGTCGTAGAAGCCCCTGAAAAAAGTGGGGCACTTATAACTGCAGACTTTGCATTTAACTACAATCGTTTTGTTTACGCTGTTCCTTCAAATGCCAGCTCTTTTAGGGGAAGGGGCGGAAATAAGTTGATCCAGAGCAACAAAGCGAAGTTGTTCACGTCCATTGAAGATATCTTGGTTGACCTATCTCCAACCCTGACGGGTGACAGCCGACAATTGGATGAAAACCATGAAGACCCTCTTGTCACTGTTTTATGCTCAGGCGCCTCGAACTTTGATGAAATTTTAAAATCTGTTAATATGACAGCTGCAAAGCTCAGGCAAAGCCTTACAGATCTTGAACTTAGGGGTGTAATTGCCAAAGACGTACTAGGTAACTATACTGTCCTGACCACAAAATCATGAAATTAGTAATAGTCGAATCGCCTTCCAAGGCAAAAACAATCGAAAAGTATCTGGGGAAAGACTATAAGGTGATGGCCTCAAAGGGACATATTGTAGACTTGCCCAAATCAGAGATAGGGATTAATGTGGACAATAAGTTCAAACCGACTTATGTAGTTACTAAAGAAGCATCTCTTAAGAAGCTTAAGGCTGCATTTAAAGATGCGGACGAGCTTGTACTGGCAGTTGATCCGGACAGGGAAGGAGAGGCAATTGGTTGGCATGTGGCACGTGAGCTTAAATTATTAAACGAGAAGGGGGATACTGTAAGGAGAGGCCGAAAGCTCAAAAGGATAGTCTTTACAGAGATAACAGAAGAAGCTGTTAGGCACGCAATCGCTAACCCCAGAGAGATAAACCTTAACTTAGTGAATGCACAGCAGGCCAGAAGAATCCTTGACAGACTTGTCGGGTACAAGCTTTCGCCTTTGCTTTGGAAGAAGATACGGTTTGGTCTTTCGGCCGGGCGTGTTCAGTCTGTTGCTGTTAAATTGATCGTTGATAGAGAGCGTGAGCGTGATTTATTTAAGGCAGACGAGTATTGGGATATTACTGCATTTCTGTCTCAAAGTGATGGAAAAGGCAGAGTCAAAGAGATAGTTAGAAAGGGCGAAGAGGAAAAGCCTGAATTTGATGCAAAGCTACTGCCATTTTTGCTTACAAAGATCAATGCAAAAAAGGCTGAGGTTGGTAACCATAAGGCTGTAGAGGGTATTTTTGCAAAACTTCGTGGACAGAAATGGATTATTGATGGTATTGAGAGCAAAGAGGTGAAGCGTTCTCCAAAGCCACCATTCACAACGAGCACCCTACAGCAGGCGGCAGCGAACCGCTTTGGGATGACTGCGAGACAAACAATGAGTCTTGCACAGAAACTTTACGAATCCGGGCTTATAACTTACATGAGAACCGATTCGGTTACTTTGTCTAAAGCGGCCATCAATGACGCAAGGAAGTACATCGGCAGCAAATTTGGTGACAAATTCATGCCTGGGCAACCAAGAGCGTATAAAACGAAATCAAAAGCCAGTCAGGAGGCACACGAGGCTGTTAGGCCGACCAACTTCAAGAAGCAGCCTGGAGAGTTCAAGCTTGAAGCCAAACAGGCAAAGATATACAAATTAATCTGGCAGCGTGCTCTGGCCTCACAGATGGAAAACGCTAAACTAGAAAGCTCGGTTGTGAAGATAAAGATAGCGGAATATCTTTTTCAGTTGAATGGTCAGAAAATCCTGTTTCCGGGATTCCTTAAGGTGTACTCAGAAAAGGTGAGCGAGACTATTCTGCCATCCCTTAAAGAGGGACAGGAGCTTTATGCGAACACGGTCTTTGGTGACCAGCACTTCACAAAACCTCCAGCAAGGTACTCAGAAGCGTCTCTTATTAAAGCACTCGAGGCAGCTGGTATCGGACGACCATCTACCTACGCCCCGATTATCTCAACAATAATGACACGAAAATATGTTGAAAAAGATGGTCGCTACTTCTTCCCGACAGACACAGGAATAGTAGTTACAAAACTCCTTGAGACGCACTTTGAGGACATCGTTGATACCGATTTCACTGCAGAAATGGAAACGAGCCTTGATAAGATCGCCAGTGGAGAGCAGGATTGGGTGAAAATGCTTAGTGATTTCTACAAGCCATTTATCAAAAACCTCGAAAAGAAAGATAAAGAGATAAAAAGGGAAGACTTCACAAAACTTGGTGACAGCGATAAAAAGTGTCCCCTCTGTAAAAAACCAATGATAATCAAGCTGGGACGGTATGGTAGATTTTTAAGTTGTAGCGATTTTCCAGACTGCAAGGGAATGACATCAATGGATGGAAAAACTGAGGAAGATATCGCTCATGAGGCGCATACAGAGAAGTTCCTTGCGATTTATGCTCCTGCTCCCAAGACTGATGATGATAGGGATTATATCCTGAAGATTGGAAGATATGGAAAGTTCTTTGCTCATCCTGACTATCCGAAAGTTAAGGATGCTCGTCCACTTGAATACAACACAAAAATATTCAAAAAGGTCTATGGAACAGCACCCAAAGCAAAAGATGGAACTAAAATGATACTGCGGCGCGGACGTTTCGGTGAGTTTTGGGCCCATCCCGACTATCCTGACAAGAAGGAAGTTGTAAGAATTAACAAGAAAGAGATTGCAGCAAAAAAAGAGGAATTGGGAATCGCTTCTACTAACTAAACACTTGCTTAGTGTGCTATAATCATTCCAAATTCACACACCCCTTTAATTTATATTCCTTGTCACTTGAGGCATATGTCAAAGTGATCACAGGGGTGGAGGCGGAAAGGAGTAACAAGTATGGCTACAACAAAAAAGACCGCTGCGTCTTCGAAAAAAGCAGCAAAGGCAGCGACTAAAGCTACCCCAAAAAGTTCTACCGTTAAGATGCCCGAAGTTCAGGAGTTCCTCAAAGCGGGGGTTCAGTTTGGACATCAATCTAAGAAATGGAACCCTAAGATGAAGAAGTTCATCTTCACAAAAAGGGATCAGATTCATATCATTGATATCTCGAAAACCCTCCCTGCACTTGAGAAGGCGCTGATCTTCTTGCAACAGGTTGCCGAGAAAGGCAGTGTACTTTTCGTTGGAACCAAAAGACAGGCGGCAGAAATTACAAGGGAGCTTGCAATTGATGCTGGTGCTTTTTACATCAATCACAGGTGGCCTGGAGGACTACTGACTAACTTCAATATGCTTAAGAAAAGTTTAAAGGTCTTTAATGAACTTGAGGCCGAATTTGAGAGTGGGATTGAAGACCGTACAAAATTTGAGGTCTCACAGATGAAGAAGGAATGGGAAAAGATGAGCAGGCTCTATGAGGGGATCAAATCGATGGTTGACTTCCCAAAGGCTATTGTCGTTGTTGATACAAAATACGAGAGAAACACAATCAGAGAGGCAAAAAGTAAAGGAATTCCTGTTATTGGAATGGTCGACACAAATAGTGATCCGGCCAATATCGACTACCCGATCCCCGCCAATGACGATGCAGTCAGGTCTCTTAGATTGATACTTGGACTGTTGGCAGAAGCCGTTAAAAAGGGAAACAAGGGTAATGGGGTGAAGCACAAACTCAAAGATTATTCCAAGTTTGAAGTTAAACTGATTAAGACTGAAGTCAAGGCAGAAGACAAGGTTGAGATTGAAGTGGAATCGAGACCAGAACCGAAGGTGGTTAAACCAATTAAAGTTGTACCGACCGAAAGAAAGAAAGCGAAATCAACTGAAGGGAAGGGGCTTCTGGAACAAATGCAGGAAGAATCAGAAACCGCAAAAAGAAAAAAGGCTAAAAAGGTGAGAAGGGTAAAAAAATAGGCTAAAATACTTTTTATTATTAGGTTACAAAATGAAGATTACATTAGATCAGATCAAAGAGCTCCGTACTAGAACAGGTGCTGGCGTCACGGCAGTTAAGCAGGCGCTCGAAGAGAGCAAGGGTGACACAGAAAAAGCCATAGCATCACTTCGTGAGAAGGGTATTGCAAAGGCTGCTAAAAGGGCAGATAAGCGTGCCAACAACGGTTTTATTGCTCACTATATCCATGGAAATGGAAGCATGGGGGTTCTGCTTGAGCTAAATTCCGAAACAGACTTTGCAGCACGTAGTGAAGAGTTTCAAGAGTTGGCCAGGGAATTAGCAGTTCATGTTGCCGCTATGGATCCCGAGTACATAGCCATTGAGCACGTACCTCCTGAGGTTATTGAAAAAGAGGTTGAAATTGCTAAGAAAAGCGTTGATAAGGGCAAGCCAGATGAGGTTGTCAACAAGATCGTGGAAGGCAAGCTTGAGAAATTCTATAAAGAAGTCGTGCTACTCGAACAGGCATACGTTAAAGACGATAGTAAGCAGGTCAAAGATCTTTTAAACGAGGCTTTGGCAGCTATCGGTGAAAAGATTGAAGTCGGCAGGTTCTGTAGATTTAAGATTGCAGGATCAGCAACAGCTTGTAACCTTTAAGCATGAGTATACCTTTCGACAAAGCAGAATCGAAGTTTAAGGAGGTCGTTGAATTTCTAGGCTCCGAACTTGTAGGAATGCGTGCAGGGAGAGCAAGTCCTGCCCTTGTTGAGAATATCCAGGTAGAAGCATACAGTCAGAAGATGCCGTTAAATCAGCTGGCAAACATCATTGTTGTCGATGCCACGCTTATCACAGTAAAGCCTTGGGATAAGGCTACAATCGATGCTATAGAGAAGGCTCTCAAAGCGGCTGATCTTGGTATCAAAGTCCAGGCTGACGGCGAGCAATTAAGGTTACCAATCCCCCCGCTTACTGAGGAGCGCAGACAGGAATACGTAAAACTCATGAAAACGAAGCTTGAAGAGTCCAGAATTGCTATAAGACAGATAAGAAAAGATGTCCTTGACGGGCTTGAAGCAGACCAGGATAGAAAACTCATTACTGAAGACGATCACACAAGGCTTGAAAAAGAGTTACAGGGTCTTGTTGACAAGTATAACGACCAAATCAAAGAGATCGGAAAAGATAAGGAGGCAGAATTACTCGAAGTTTAGTTAGGATTCAAATATATGGAGTTTGTTCTCTCTATTGCCATTTTTTTTCTTCTACTTGGACTGCTCATATTCGTTCATGAGCTGGGACATTTTTTGGCTGCCAAATGGTCGGGGGTTGTTGTGCAGGAATTCGCATTCGGGTTTGGGCCCTTGCTTTTCGCCAAACGGTTTAAGGGTACTGAATACCAGTTAAGGCTCTTCCCGTTAGGAGGGTTCGTAAAAATGCTGGGCGACCAGGATGCTACCAGTTTCTCAAGATACACTGCAAAAAAGTATGCCCGGTCAGACAAGAGGTATGCGCTTAAAGTTCTTAAAGAGGCTGGAATTGATCCTGTAAAAGATCCTTTCAGCAAAGTTGAAAACTTTGTCAAAGATGCCGGGAAGGAGCTCGAAAAAGATGACTTCATCAAACTCAATAACTATTACGCTTTTGAGTATATTCCGTCTCACCCTGGTAACTATGATAACAAGAGAACAAGAAGCAGAATAATTATCAACGTTGCGGGTGTTGTAATGAACTTCTTTTTGGGTGCGTTGATTTTTTACCTGCTGTTCCAGTTTACTAATTACACGTCTGACCTTATTAAAATAGGTACGCCACCTCTGATTGGCGTCGAAACGTCGTCTCCACCTGCAATATTTAAGGTCTATACCGAAAGCAATGCAGACCTTGAGGGCGGAGTAATACTTATGGCAAACGGTGAAACCGTGACCTCAGAAGATGAGTTTATAGCGTTAGTTGAGGCGAATGAGAATCAATCGGTAGAGATTGAGGTGTTCACACAGAACGGGTACGTTAGGCGACCAGTTGTCTTAAGTGGTGACGGTGTACAGACTAACTTTGACTCCGATGTCAGGGACAAGATAATTGTGCTTAGCGTTCAGGATGATTCTGCTGCAAGCGCAGCAGGGTTAGAGGCAGACAGTGTGATCATTGCCTTTAATGGCGAAGAGCTTGAAACAACTGATCGCATGCTGGAGCTACTCGATAGCAATCGTGGACAGGAGGTTGAGCTTGGGTACTATGACTCCAATGGTGACCTGCAAACCGCTGTTACTCAGCTTCCTGATCCGGCCGAAGGTGAGCCAATCCTCGGTGCATCCCTGGCATCTAACGATCCGTTTTACAGGGGGGCAGTCAGGGTTTCGTATCAAAACAACAAGCTGCTCAGCGGCCTATTACATGCTTTAAATACAGGAGCTTACACACTTACAGGACTTGGTGAGCTGATCGGGCAGTCAATTGCACAGCGTAGTCTACAGCCTGTCTCGCAAGGCGTGAGTAGTATCGTTGGTGTGGCTGATATTATTTATTCGCTGGTTCAGATCGATGATTTTCTGAATATTCTAAACTTCACGGGGCTTATAAGTATCACCTTGGCTGTCATGAACATTTTGCCAATACCGTTGTTAGACGGTGGTAATCTAGTCTTCATTCTTCTTGAAAAATTCAGAGGCAGGCCACTTTCAGAGAAAAAACAGGAGATAATTTCCAGATACACATTCTACATTCTGATCGTCCTATTCCTGCTTGTAATAGTCAAAGACGTATTTCAGTTCGACTGGCCTGGCCGGATTCTGGGGCTTATCAGGGGTATATTTGGAGGCTAGTATCTGATATAATTAATCTCTCACTTGATTTCTTCTAGAACGGAGGTGTTAGTAAATGTCAGTTATCGTTCATGATGACATGCCCATAGATCAGGCACTCAAGATGCTCTGGCGTGAGGCAAATAGAGAAAATATACCAGTTGAATTGTTAAAGAACCGTTACAGGGTCAAACCTGCTTCTGCCCGTCACGAGTTCAAGAAGTACTGGGAAAAAACCAAAAGGCGCCGAAAATCTGCTAAACGCAGACGCATCAGAGCAGGTAAATAAAGCTTACCAAATCAACCAATTTACGATTATAAGATGCCACAGGTTCTGTACCGCAAGTATAGATCACAGGATTTCTCGGAAGTTTACGGACAACAACAGGTTGTCAAGGTACTTAGGCAGGCTGTCAAAGACAGTTCTGTTGCACACGCGTACCTTTTTACCGGACCAAGGGGGACGGGGAAGACAAGCCTGGCTCGTATCCTTGCGAAAGCTGTAAACTGTCTTAGCTCCAAGAAGGGTGAACCCTGCAACAAGTGTGATAACTGCAATGCTATCAACGATAGCAGATTTTTGGACCTCGTAGAGATTGACGCAGCATCCAACAGGGGTATCGATGAGATTCGTGAGCTAAAAGAAAGGGTTGAATTCCTCCCGGCGGAAGGCAAGTTTAAGGTATACATCATAGATGAGGTGCATATGTTGACTCCTGAGGCATTCAACGCTCTCCTCAAGACATTGGAGGAGCCACCTGCAAAGGTTGTTTTTATTTTGGCAACAACAGAGGTACACAAGCTTCCCCTGACAATTATCTCACGTACACAGAGGTTCGATTTCAGGCTGGCTAGTGATAATGACCTCAAATTAAAGCTTGAGAGGGTTCTTAAAGCTGAAAAGATTAAGTTTGAGGGGTCTGCGCTTGATCTGGTGATAGAGGCTGGACAGGGTAGCTTCAGGGACGCCGAGACCATTCTTGAGAAGGTTATTGCCAGCTACGGTTACCAAAAAGATGCAGAGATCAATAGGGATGACGTTGAGAAGGTGCTGGGTTATGCTGACACTCAACTTGTTAAGAAGATCTATGATGCTGTAATGGAGGGCAAGAGTAGCGTCAGTCTTAAACTTTTTCAAGAAGCTGAAAAGGGCGGTATTAATTTTGCGCAGCTTATTAGACAGCTGCTTGAGCTTGCCCGTCAAGACCTGCTAAGCAACATCAATGAAGGTGAGTCCGAATACGATCTAAAGAGGATTACAGCATTTATTAGTGAATTCTCTCAGGCAGCCTCCGAGCTGAAGTTTGCTCTTATCCCGGTACTACCTTTAGAGGTAGCTGCAGTGAAGCTATCGGCGGAGCCTCACTCCGGTGGTGGGAGTGTGCCTATGCAACAGGGGCCTTCTCAACCTCCAAAAGCAGCAGAGACAAATGAATCGACTCTAAAATCTACTACAAAGAAGAAGAATAGACCGAATTCGTCAGGCAGTATTGTTGATATGGAGGAGTTGAGATCGAAATGGCGCGAGGTAATGAAGGGGGCCAAGAGTTTCAACCATCAGATGGTGAGTTTTTTGACAACTGCGATGGTGTCAGGGATAGAAGATAACGTGATCTATCTGCAGGTGCCGTTCGAATTTCACAAAAAGAGGCTCGAAGCTAAACGCAGTCAGGACGCTATGAAAGAGATAACAATGGGAATCTTTGGCGTTGAACTCGCAATGCAGTGTAAAGTAGATAAGAAGCTGAACAAGCGAAAAGTCAAGAAGGGGAATGATTCAAACAGCGATTTAGTTGAATCGGTGTTTTCTGATATGATCTAGGTAGTTTGAAACTCAAGTATCAATTTAATTATTAGATGAATAACAATGGCAGGTGCATTTAATCAGATGAAAGACCTCTACAAGATGCAAAAAGAAGCGCGTCAGATGCAAAAAAAGATGAAGAAGGTTAGAGTTACTGGCATGTCAGACGATGAGCTGGTCCATGTCACTATTAATGGTACACAGGAGCTTGAGGAGGTTGAGGTTGATGATCAGCTACTTGATATCCATCGCAAAAAAGATCTTCTTCGCGGCTTTAAGCAGGCAATGAAAGACTCTCAGAAGCGGTTGCAGAAGGAGATGATGAAAGATATGGATATGGACAAGCTCAAAGGCATGCTCGGAGGGTAAAAGATGTCCAAACTACCGTCTTCGGTACAAAAACTGATCGAACATTTTGGTCGATTTCCGGGTGTTGGTCCCAAGTCAGCTGCAAGGATGGTCTTCTACTTATTAAACTCCCCGACAGATAGAACAGACGAGCTGGTTGGAGCGATTGATGAGATGAAGTCTAGTATTGGGTTTTGTGAAATCTGCAACAATCTGGCAGAAAACGATGCTCACTGTTTGATCTGTTCCGATACCGAGCGTAGAGCTAACCAATTGATGGTCGTTGAGGATGTTCTTGACCTTATCGCATTTGAAAGAACAGGTGATTACCTTGGTAAGTACCACGTCCTGGGCGGTGTAATATCACCGGTTCTTGGCATAGGTCCGGAGGACATCAACCTTACAGGTCTTTCCAAGAGGATTAATCTGCACAAGGGTGAGCTTGAGTTGATAATAGCAACGAATCCGAATTTAGAGGGTGAGGCTACTGGTATGTATATAAAGGAAGAGCACAAAGACAAGGATGGAATCACTATAACCAGGATCGCCCGGGGTGTTCCGACAGGTGCCGACCTCGACTATGCTGATCGATTAACTCTCAAAAGAGCTCTTTCTGGGCGCACCTCACTTTAGACTCACGTGACAAGTATTCCCCCCATAGACGAAATGGGTATTATCCTGTAATAATACAGGTATGTAGTTTTCTGTGTTCACTAAACTCCGAGGATGTATTGTTATTTACTACACAATACTTCCAATTATATCTCTCGCGAGTTAGAATATCTGTATGTTTAAATTCTACAATACGCTAAATAGAAAAAAGGAAAGTTTCACGGTGGAGCATGAGGGAAAAGTGTCAATGTACAACTGTGGGCCCACTGTATATTCCAGGCTTACAATTGGTAACTTACGAACTAATGTTTTTTCTGACTTACTTAGACGCTCATTAGAGTACGTTGGTTTCGAAGTGAAGCAGGTAATGAACATTACTGATGTTGGCCACCTGACTATGACCGATGAGCAGAAGAGAAAAAATGTTGATGCTGAGGTGACTGATACTGACGATGGTGTGGATCGCATGGAAAAGGCAGCGAAGAGAGACAATATGACAGTGTGGGAGGTCGCCAGCCACTACACAAAACTGTTCGTTGCGGATATGGATGAATTGAACATTAAGCGACCACATGTGATGCCAAGGGCCACAGACCATATTGCCGAGCAGGTTACGATGATCAAGCAACTGATTGACAAAGGATATGCTTATGTTACGAAAACTGCGGTGTACTTTGATACCTCAAAATTCGCTGCTTACAGTCATCTTGCGGGACAAGACCTAAATGAGAAGCAGCAAGCTGTCCGCAATGATGTAGAACAAGATGAAACAAAAAGGCATCCTGCAGACTTTAGATTGTGGCAACTCAATAGGCCTGACCATGCGATGCAGTGGGATTCGCCCTGGGGGAAGGGTTTTCCTGGGTGGCACATTGAGTGTTCTGCTATGTCGCTCAGGTATCTGGGGCAACCCATAGATATTCATACGGGGGGAACAGACCATATCCCCGTGCATCATACAAACGAGATAGCCCAGTCAGAGGCGGCCACAGGCTCGAAATTCGTTAATTACTGGCTGCATGGAGCCTTTCTTACTGTTGATAACAAGCGCATGGGGAAAAGTCTCGGTAATGCATATACCCTTGCCGATGTTGAAGCAGAGGGTTTTGATCCACTTGACCTGAGGTATTTCTACCTGACTGCACACTACAGGCAGATATTAAATTTCACCTGGGAGGCGTTAGGTGCAGCAAGTGCAAGGCTCGTGAAGCTTGAAGGTGCTGTTGAGCAGTGGAGGCGTGAGAGTGGAGGCAGATCGGGGCAGATATTAAATGTATACAAAGATAAGTTCGTGGCTGCTATAAGTGATGATCTGAATATTCCAAAAGCTTTGGGAGTGGTTTCAGAGTTATTGGATGCAGATGAGAAAGCAGAAGACAGATTGGCTACATTGCTTGATTTTGATAAAGTTCTTGGGCTTGGGCTCTATAAGATCAATCTCTCAGAAGAGCAAAGAGAGGATATTGAGACTCTAGTCTCAGAAAGAAAAGATTTGCGCCATCAAAAGCAATGGAAAAAGGCCGATGCCATTCGTGACGAGTTGTTGACAAAGTATTCTGTGGAGCTTGATGATACAGATACTGGCACACAGTGGCGATGGGTACGCCCAAAAAGAAATAATAAAGAGTTATGATGTCTATTAGTAAAATCAAGGAGGAAATTCCGGACTACGTGTACAGGGTAGCAGATAAGCTTTTAGACAGTGGCTTTGAGGCCTTTCTTGCGGGCGGTGCCGTGAAGGATTTACTCCTTGGGAGAGAGCCGAAGGATTATGACCTCGCTACAGACGCGATTCCGAGGCAGGTAGAAAAGATCTTCCCGGGTTCAGTCGCAACAAACGCTAGGTTTGGAACGGTTCTGGTCATCATGGATGATAAGCAGGGAGAACGGTTTGATGTAGAGGTAACAACGTATCGCAAAGAAGAGGAATATGTTGGAGGAAGGTGGCCTTCAAAGGTGGAGTTCACTAGTGAGATCGAGCAGGACCTTTCAAGAAGGGACTTTACTATCAACGCAATGGCCTTGAATCTGGCAAGGATTAACTCTCCTAGTGTGACTACCGAGGAGTTGCTTATTGATCCATTTGGAGGTCAGGATGATCTCATTAAAGCTAAGCGGTTACGGGCGGTCAGGGATCCCTTAGAACGCTTTTCTGAAGATGGACTGAGAGGATATAGAGCATGTAGATTGGCTGCTGAGCTTGGGTTTGAGATTGATTCCAATACTTTTGGAGCCATAAGCTCAACACTTCATATTGCCAGAAAGATATCTATTGAAAGGGTGCGAGATGAGCTGATCAAGCTTCTGCAGTACGCACCAAAGCCTTCGGTTGGTATCGAACTCATGCGTGAATCTGGATTACTTGAGCTATTTTTGCCCGAACTGTTGGAGTTGAGAGGGATTGAGCAACCTGAATGGCACGTTGAAGATGTCTATAACCACAGTTTGAATACCCTTGATATGGCTGAGGATTCTATTAAATTGGCTTCTTTACTTCATGATGTAGGGAAGGGGCGTACCAGGTCTGAGGATGAGAAGGGTGTTCACTTTTTCAGTCATGACGTTGTGGGTGCTGAGATGACGCGAGAGATCCTCACAAGACTGAGATTTCCGAAAAGGGTTGTTGAAAAGACTGCTTCGTTGGTTCGCTGGCACATGTTTTATTATCCTTCTGCCGATTGGCGTAAAGATAATGAGGTCGATAATTCTTTGCTCAAGTCTTCCGGAGGGTGGACTGATGGTGCAATAAGAAGGTTTATCAAAAATGTTGGTGTAGAGCTTATTGAGGACCTGTTTCGACTTAGGATAGCCGACGCAGCATCAAATCCAAAATCAGTTTTTAACCCTTTGGAAATCCAGGCCCTAGAAAACAGAATATCAGAGGTTAGGGCAAAAGAGATGGTGTTAAAAATATCTGATCTTGATATCTCGGGGGAAGACCTTAAGGGTTTGGGGATAAAGTCTGGTCCGGTGATGGGAAATATATTGAACCAATTACTGGATCGCGTTATAGATGAACCGTTCTTAAATGAGCGCGGAAAACTGCTTGATATTGTAACTGAGTTACGTAAAGGAATTGACACTGAGTAAATATGTTGATTAGAGAAAGGTCTACATGAACTTCAAATGTTTGCGCAATATCAGAATCGAGAAAATCGGAAACGTATCATTAGAAATGTTACTAATATCGTTAATCTGCTGTAGGCTGGACTTTCAGCAATTGAGTATCGTTACTTTTTAAATATCATTGGGGAACATTTATGAAGATTACATTTTTAGGAGCTGCTCGGACTGTAACAGGCTCGTCGTATCTGATTGAGACTGGAAAGACTAAATTTCTCGTTGATGGTGGTATGTTTCAAGGTCGGGATGTCGAGCTGAGAAACCTTGAGCCACTTATATATGACCCCAGGAAGATCGACTTCATCATAGTCACACATGCACACATGGACCATACCGGTTTACTCCCCAGGATTGTTAAGGAGGGATTCCGTGGTGACATATATATGACGCCTCCTACAGCAGCTCTCAGCGAGATTTTACTTATTGACGCAGCTAAAATTCAAGAGAACAACGCAAAAAGTAACCAATTGAATGAAAAGTACAGTGAGGCAATGCCATATAAAGTAAATGTTGCCCTGTACACCACTCAAGATTCGGTGGATACGATTAATATGATGAAGTCAGTGGATTTCGACGTAGAAACAAAGATAGGCAACAATATCAGTTTTACCTACTTAAGGGCAGGACACATTTTAGGCGCAGCCAGTGTCAAACTAAATGTCGAAGGTAAAACATTGGTATTCTCGGGTGATCTTGGAAGAAATGAACAGTCTATTGTGAAAAAAGCAGAACTTCCTGAAAACATTCATGCTGATGTTATAGTTATGGAGTCTTTATATGGGGGCGTAGAACATCCTCTTCGGAAGAAGAGCATAAAATCACTGCTCAGAACTATTAATACAACGCTCAACCGTGATGGTAATGTTATTATTCCATGCTTCGCGTTGCATAGAACTCAGGAGATATTAGAAATCTTGAAATATGCTTACGAAAAGGGCTCGGTGGACCAAACTGTACAAGTATTCCTTGATAGTCCCTTAGCAATTGCTGCCACGAAGATATACACACAGCATAGTGGTTACTTTAATTCCGGCACTGATTACATCGAAAATGACCACGGATTGAGTCAGATTACTCCAAAAGTACATAAAAACGGAGGTGATCGCGGCGTTAATAGGTTTGATTTCGAACAACTTCAAATTGTCAAGCATCACAGGCAATCGCTTAAGCTTCTAAAAAGGAAAAAATCTATAATCATTGCAGGTAGTGGGATGGCTGAGGGCGGGAGGATACTACACCATATAGCAGCAAATGCCCCCTCGCCAGATAGTTCAATCGTATTTGTTGGCTATCAAGCTGAAGGAACACTGGGCCGCAAGATAGTGGATGGTGCTAAGACGGTTAGAATTAATAAGAGGAAAAAAAGGATCAATGCAACAGTGAAGTATATTAGAGGGTTCTCAGCACACGCTGACAACAGTGACCTTTTGGAATGGCTTGGCAACATAAAAATTAGTAAGGAAGCGAAGATCTATCTCGTGCATGCTGAGCCCGAGAGAAGTGAGGATCTGAAGGACCAACTTCTTGCAACAGGAATCAGAACGGCTATTCCAGACTGGAAGGAAACAGTGATCATCAAGTAAGAAAATTGAAAACGCTCTGAGTGCCGATTTAACCCCTGTGCATTATTGAAATAGTGATTTCGTACGAGACTATTGCTACATACTTCGGAAATGAATTATGTATTCCTAAAGCAAGTGAGAGCGACATTGAGTTATTAAGTTCGGCGGAATAAGGTATAATAACCAGTACACTTTAATATCAATTCCAATGGGACTTTCGCTTGGCATAGTAGGTATGCCGAATGTAGGCAAGTCGACTCTATTCAACTCGTTGACGAGCAATGAGATACCTGCAGAGAACTATCCTTTCTGCACAATTGATCCAAATGTTGGCGTCGTGGAGGTTGCAGACGAAAGGATTGCTAAACTCGCGAAAATCGTCAACTCGAGCAAACAAGTTAATGCGGTGATAGAATACTATGATATCGCCGGTTTGGTGAGGGGTGCCCATAGGGGTGAGGGGCTTGGCAATGAATTTCTAGGTCACATTCGGATAACAGATGCTATTGTCCATGTTTTGCGTGACTTTGTGTCTGATGATGTTGCACACGTAGAGAAACGTATTGATCCCAGAGAAGACCGAGAAATCATTGAGACTGAGTTGATTCTTAAAGATATAGCTACAATTGAAAAGAAAATTGAGTCTCTCAACCGAGAGGTCAGAAAAGATAAAAAGTTAATACCTTTCTTGGACCATCTACAGGAACTAATGTCTGCTTTGAGTGAGGGGGAATTAGCGAGAAGTGTAAACACCCACGGGGACGGCGTTATTGCGAATAGGCAGCAGTTGTTCTTATTGACTGATAAACCAGTAATCTTTGTTATTAATGGTGACTGGGAAAATATTACAACCGAGCTTGGCAGACAGTTAAGAGAAAAAATAGGAATTGAAGATGAGTATCCAGTTCTTCCGTTAAATATCAAAATTGAGGCTGAACTTGCTCAGCTTAATGATGCTGAACGTGAAGAGTTTAAGCAAGAGTTAGGCTTGAAGTACTCTGGTCTGGAGCAATTAACACGAGAAAGTTACAAGCTTCTAAATCTGATGACATTTTTCACTGCAGGTCAACAAGAGACTCGAGCATGGACGGTTAAAAATAATTCAACTGCACCCGAAGCTGCTGGTGTAATTCATACTGATTTCCAGAAAAATTTTATTGCTGCAGAGGTCTTGTCCTATAGCGATTTTGTTGAGTATGGTGGATGGTTGGGTGCGCGTGAACACGGAAAGGTTCGTTTGGAAGGCAGAGGATATGTTGTAAGAGAAGGTGATGTAATGAATTTTAGACACGGCGCCTGATTTGCTAAAAAGCCTGCAAAAACACAACATTTATCTTGAGAGCGTAAGTGAAATTGATTAATATGTAGTGAGGGTCGACCTCCTATTGTTTCTGTGCCTGAAAATTTTCTTTATTTTTGAAAATAAACACAGAATTGTTTGTGAATAATTTGCCAATACATGATCGGTAACTGCCCTTGCACACTGTCTTTCGTATATCAAAATTGAAACGCTTTTGTAGTCAAGATTTTGTACACTGGCTGGAAACCAGTAAAGGGTTTGTATTTTTTCTTGTTTTCATCATTTCAGTATCCCCCTGGTTGTATCTTTTTGTTAATCCCCAATCTGTTTCCGCGGATGAATGGTTTAGTGACTCCTGGGCATACAGAAAGGCAATAGATATTTCTGGCAACGCATCTGATTTGACCGACATTCAGTTTCAGGTAACCGGGGTCGATACCCAGGCGCTGTTCAACAGTGGCAAAGTGCAAAGTTGGTGCGAGGATATCCGTTTCACTAACCGCAATGGTCAACTTCTCGACTACTGGATTGAAGATGACGGCACTGACTGTGACGCCGACACTAGTACAGATTTCTGGGTTAAGCTGGACAGGGCTGAATCAGAAGGGACAAGGATTTTTATGTACTACGGCAATCCACTTGCAAGAGCCTACCAGTCAGGAAGCAGAACTTTTGATTTCTTCTCAAGTTTTGACGAATGGTATGACGAGGACTGGAAATTCAGAATAAGGCTTACCATTGACCATACGAAAGTTGAAGAAACAGTAGAGGACTTTCCTGTTTATGTTGACCTGTCTGATCTCCCCGCTTCGTTTTTTAGTAATGTCCAAAGCGATGGTAGTGACATAGTAGTCACGAGGGTCGAGGATGCAGCGAAGCTATCAAGAGAGGTTGTCGCGATTAATACCGGCGGAAGTACCGGTGAACTTTGGTTTAGCGCCCCAAAACTATATACGCAGACAGATACCAGTTTCTACATCTACTATGGTAACGCTTCTGCAACAGAAACAAACAATTCCGGTACTTGGAATTCAAACTATGATCTGGTTTTTCATATGAATGAAGATCCTTCTGTTAGTACAGATGGAGATTGTGGTGGGGGGACTGATGAGGTGTGCGACTCCACTGTCAATAATAATGATGCGGATTCAAATGGCGGTATGACCACTGGTGATCTTGTGGGTGGGCAGTTAGGGAGTGGAATCGATTTCGATGGTGGGGACGATTATTTGTCGATGAATGATGAATCTTCATCTGCCTTCACATATTCAGCTTGGTATAAGACTATAAATGAAACTGGAACTAAAATGATCCTGCAGACCAGTAACGGTCATTTACGCCTGCAGAATAATAATCATTTATTTAGTAATTTCGATAGCAGGAATGGGACAGGAAGTACTCACGAGGCTGCGATTTTAGGAAATGCAACTCAAGATATCTGGCATCATATAGCTATGTCAGTCACGTCCGGACATGTTGTCCAGGTTGTTCATGACGGTACTTCAATCTATAATACAACTCCTCCAACAGGATCTTCAACCTCAAACTATGCAAATGGGAAGGTAGGTGTTCGATACCGAACTGCCCCCTCGGCAAATTTCTACGATTATTTTGAAGGGGTTCTTGATGAAGTACGAGTTGTTAATACAAACTTAGGATCAAATTGGATAAGCACAGAGTACAACAACCAGAGCAGCCCAGGTACTTTCTACGGAATCAGCTCACAAGAAAGGAATGTACCTGTCTTTAGTAGTCCTGACTCCTGGTACAACGAAGCGTGGGCCAAGAGAGTTAAAGTTACTGTAAATAACTCAAAAGTAGATGAGGACGTAACAGGATTTCCGGTGTATCTGGATCTATCTCTTCTGGGAACGAGTTTCTGGAACAATGTTGATGCGCAGGGCGACGATATTGTGGTAACTTCCGGTGACGGTGCCACAAAACTAGCACGGGAATTGGTTACAATTGATACATCCGGAAAGACAGGAGAGCTGTGGTTTAACTCTGACCTCTCGAGCACGGTTGATACGGATGTTTACATCTATTATGGAAACGCTTCCGCAACTGAAACCAACGATACATCAACTTGGAACAGTAACTTCCAGACAGTACACCATCTCGAAGAAGACCCCGGCGGCGTAGCACCACAGATGTCAGATAGTACATCAAATGGTTACAATGGTACTGCTAATGGTGGGATGACTAATGCCGACCAGGTTGCCGGCAAGATTGGGAACGCTTCTGACTTAGATGGTAACGATTTCTTTGCTACCACCTATCAACCATCGGGCCAGACGGAGGTAAGTTTTTCTGCGTGGGTAAATCTGAGCACGAGCGGTATTGTATTTATAAATGGTTTCAATAGTGTCACAGACGCATTTTACTTCTACCTGAGGGACTCTGACAATCTCCTTGGATGGGGTGTTGAAGGCGCAAATTTACAGGACCTCACCCAGACGTATGCACAGAGCGAGTGGCTATATGTCGTAGGAACATTTCAAAGTGGAACCACAAGTGGGAAGAAGATCTATTTAAACGGACAATTAGTAACATCTGCAACACAGACGGCAACGATTACAGCCGCAACTGATTATGATATTGGTCAAAGATTCTCCGGAAACACTCTGACAGGAATGATGGATGAGACGAGGGTTGTAAACGCTGTCTTAAGCGGGAACTGGATATCAACCGAATATAGCAATCAAAATTCCCCATCAACCTTTTTTACGATTGGAAGTTCGGAGAGCAACTCTGCACCCCAGGCCAGTTGGTACAACGGTGACTGGCAGTACAGGCAAAGGATAAGTATCCGGAACAGCCAGGTAGATACAGACCTTACAGACTTTCCTGTATATGTGGATCTCTCAAATATGGGTAGTGACTTCTTCCGGGAAGTTAAAAGTGACGGAAGTGATATTGTTGTGACCAGCTCTGATGGGTTTACTAAGCTGTCAAGGGAACTGGTGGCTATAGATACCAGTGGAAGCACAGGCGAGCTGTGGTTTAAGGCGCCAAACCTTTATGATGCGTCAAACACCAGTTTTTATATCTACTTCGGGAATTCTTCCGCCGCAGAGATAAACTCTACTTCAACCTGGAAGTCAGATTACAAAGGGATATGGCATTTAGAAGGCGTATTCACTGATTCCACAACGAATGCCAACAATGGGACTGATAGCGGATCGAATGCAGCCACGGGGAGATTTGGGAACGCCAGGAGTTTTCCTGATACAGCTGATTTGGTCACTTTGGGAACAAGTGGGTACAGTGCCAGCAACACATATACTGTTGCAACATGGTTGAAACCAACAATAGATATAGATGCTCACGCATGGGAGGGTGGGAGTGTACTTTCTGCTCCTTCGCTGGAGGGGACCAGTGATTCGCTTTCATACTATGTAAACGGTGTCACGTCGATTAGTACCGGGAGTTTGACGAGCGGGCAGTGGTATTACGTTGTAGCTGTTTACGACAAGGCCGGCACAACGCAAGAACTGTATGTTGACGGTGTATCAAAGGGAACGAATTCACTTGATATCACGGATACGTTTGGTGGTAATTTCTACCTTGGCAACAGAGGGCTTGCTGGTGGTGGTGGGACTACGCGAAACTATGGAGGAACAATTGACGAGGTCAGGGTTACTAATACAGTTGTTAGTGGCACATGGATCTCAACAGAATACAACAACCAAAGCAGTCCAGGTAATTTTTATGGTGTTGGTGGAATTGAAAGTAGCAGCAACTGGAACAGCTTTGGAGGGCCTGATGTTTCTGGAGGCACAGCAACGCTCTCCTCTGTAGGGGATACAGAGGGTCTTGTCACAAGCACCCAGTTTTTAGAAAACTCTAAACTGATAGTCAGGGCTACCCAGAGCTCAACCAGTCTCAACACTGCAAGGTTGGGTTTCTCAAACAGTGGAATCAGCAGTACGTTCACAAATGATGATTCTGCAAGTTACCTGTTTGATTCGAGTACAGGAGCAAATTTCGAAATCTCCAATAGCAATGACGGCACTGCAACTGACGGCGCAGGCACCACAGTTGAGGATACTGTCACTCACGATCTGGAGGTCGGGTGGAGAAATGCAGCAGTAGATTTCAGGCTTGATAACGGAGCAGAGGGTACTGTCTCCACTAACCCACCCAATGAAAATATGAACGTAAGACTTGAGGTAGATACGACAGATGAGAGTGTAAGCATTGAATGGGTGGCCGTGGGCAACTATGACAGTAATCCGCCTAACAGTCAAGTGATAAACAGCGAAGAGGTTGGAGGTGGAGAGCTTGTCTACCTTCCGATGGACGAAAGCAGTGGTCAGAACGTAAACAATCTTGGAAGTCAGGCGGACATTATTGGTTTACTGGGAACAAATGCTTTGTCTGAAAGCTCAGACCCATCCAGGGTAGATGAGTGTGCGAAAGGGAACTGTCTGGATTTTGATGGAACAGACGACGTTGTAACTGTCGCGGACGATGACAGGATAGATTTTGATACAACAGATGACTTTACCATCACGACTTGGGTAAAGATAGAAGCTGCCACAAGTGAAAAAGTAATCTTTTCAAAACGGGTTCATACGGGTGCTACACCCGAAGAGGGGTACTTTGCCAGATTGAGAGCCACAGGTGAGGTTGAGTTCGGTATTGAACAGGCGAGCAATACCACAACTGAGGTTGGTGGTGTCGGAACTACGATTATTGACGATGACAGATGGCATCAAGTCGCATTCGTAAGAGATGTCACAGCTGACATGGTCAGGTATTATCTTGATGGGGTTCTTGAAGAAGAGCTTACAGATACCACAACTGCAACGCTAGCAAACACAGAGGATTTGCTGCTAGGCAAAAGGTCAGGAACAAATCCGGATTACATGAATGGGCAGATAGATGAATTCAGGATATTCAGGAAAGCACTTACTGCAGCAGAAATACTTGGTCAGTTTAATGAGAGTGGTTCTGTTCTGGGGACTGATACTAATAATCTACGGGATGGATTAGTAGGTTGGTGGAAATTGGATGAGGAAAGCTGGAACGGAACAAGTAATGAGGTTGTAGATTACAGTGGGCTGGACCATCACGGTAATCGCAATGGGAACGCAACAACAACTGGTGGACACTTTGGGAATGCAGGAACGTTTGATGGTAATGGCGACTATGCAGGGTTTGCAGATACAGTAGATCACGAGCCGGCTTCAACAGTTACGGTTTCTGCATGGGTATACCCAAACAATGTAGCAACTTGGCATCAAGTAGTAGTGAAGAGGTACTCCGAAGCCAGTAATCCATGGGACTCATATATGCTTGCCTCAACTGGTGTTGGAGCAAGTAATAAGTGGAGGTTTTGTGTGTCTAACGGGACTTCTGGCAGCTCAGTATGTGCGGATGATACTGAAGTAATCACTGCAAACACATGGGTCCATCTTGTAGGAAGATACGATGGAAGTGATGTAAAGCTGTTTGTTGATGGTGTGGAAAAGTCATCTGTGAGCAAGACAGGAAACATCGGATACTCTTCAATTGGGTTACGAATTGGGATCTCAACTCCAACACAACCGACCCAGTGTATGAATGGAAAGATTGATGAAGTGCGTCTGTATAACCGTGCTTTATCATTAACAGAAATTGAAACGCTCTACGAATACAGGGCCCCTTCAGTAGCACACTGGAAATTTGACGAGACCTCTGGGACGACAGCGTATGATTCAAGCATCAACGGATACAATGGAACCCTCACCAATATGGCCGAGGCTGATCATATTGATGGGAAGGTCGGGGGAGCCCTTGATTTTGATGGAATTGATGGCTATGTCACTGCTGGAGATAATCTTGTAGGCCTAACATTTCCTGTAACTGTCAGTTTCTGGATCAATCCGGATGCCACAGAGGGCGCCAATATTTTCTCGACAGATTCGTGGAATGTCGCAGCAAACTATGCTGGGATTGCTATAGTTCTGTCTGCGACTAATCAGGTCAATCTTATGTATGGTGATGGTACCGGTTCTGGGTCGGCAGACAGAAGATCAGGTACAACAACGGCAACTCTATCAACCGGAACTTGGCATCACGTTACGGGGATAATCAGGGGAGCGACCGATATGGAAGTGTTCATCAATGGAGTATCTTCTGCACTGACATATTCTGGAACGGGAGGATCGATGGTGCAGACAAGTGATCCCATTCTCATTTCTACAACGGTGCTTCCACTTGACGGTCAGTTAGATGATATAAGGGTCTACGACTACGAACGTACTCCTGCAGAGATTGGATCGGAGTACGCACAGGGAGCGAGGGCTGCAGTTCCACAGAACGAGTTAGTTGGTCACTGGAAGATGGATGAGTCAAGTTGGAATGGCACAGCTGATGAGGTCATAGATTCCAGTGGACTCGGAAATCATGGGACATCTTCAAACGGAGCCACGACAACAGTTGGAAAGATCAGTAGGGCGGGTATCTTTGATGGGAGCAATGATTCGGTCACAGTGGCCGATGTGAATGAACTGGACATGGGGACAAATGATTTCTCGATCACAGCCTGGGTAAAAACAGATAATGCAGGGGCGGATATGCGTGTTATCTTTGGGGATGGCAATATGCAAGGTGGTGGAGACAATTCCTACGCTGTTTTATTACATGATAATAAGCCTGCTTTTGAACTTTACGACAACACGACTTATTTAAGCAGAACTACTACTGCAAGTAGCACAACCGTAAACGATGGGAAGTGGCATCATTTAGCTTTTGTTTTTGACCGGAGCGGATCCGGGTCTATCTATATCGATGGCGTTTTTGATAAAGCCACGAGCATATCTTCAATTGGAAGTTTGGACAACACAAGAGGAGGGGCGATTGGAAATCAACCTACCAGAGCGTTTTATTATGCTGGGCAGATCGACGAACTGAGGGTTATCCGCAGAGTCTTAAGTGATGAAGAGGTCTATAGCTTGTATGACTCTTTTTACGATGTAACAGTCTCCGAACGAAAACAAGCGGGAGAGGAAGTGCTCTATCTGCCTCTAAACGAAAAGTCGGGCTTGACGGCGGAAGACATCAGTGGTAATGGCTACAACGGAACACTTAACAACACAGAAGACAGTGACCATCGTTTTGGGAAAATTGACTATTCAGTAGATTTGGACGGATCAAATGAGTACATAAGTGTCTCAGATAATAATGATTTCTCTCCCTCAGTGACCGGAGCTGTGACAATGAGTGCCTGGATTAGGCCGGATACAATTGTCGCAGGAAACACATACATACTTACAAAAGGAGACACATCAAACTACGAGTATGCAATATGGCTTGGTACCGGTGGAGAGGTTGGTTGCACAGCATGGACACTCGCAGGCTTAAATCACCTTGCTGTCTCAGGCTCAACATCAACCAGTGCAAACGAGTGGCATCATGTTGCCTGTGTCATTGAGCACAATTCGGAGATGAATATATATTTGGATGGCGCATCGGAAGGAACAGATAGTACACCTTCATCTACGATGGGTAACGGTACTGCTGATGTTCAGATTGGGAAGAGAGGAGATGATGTGGGGAATGAATTTGACGGCAGGGTAGATGAAGTAAAAATCTGGGATTTTGCCCTGAGTACCCGACAGATAGCAATGGAGTACAACGGCGGAAAACCTGTTAGTCACTGGCGGATGGATAGGCGAGAAGGAAATATGGCATATGACTACTCTGAAAATGGAAACCATACTCAATTGATTAATATGGCTCCAGCTTCCGACTGGCTTTCGGGGACAAGTTGCAGGATGAATGGGTGCTTAGACTTTGATGGTATTAACGACAGGCTTTGGGTAGCAGACGATGATCTCTTTGATGCGTCGCTAAACGATAGAAGTTATTCAGCATGGGTGAAGATGCCATCTGATATCAGCGCCGGGATCGGTACTATCAGAGCGATTGTCTCAAAAGTGGCTCCATCTCTGCAGGAGCCACGATTTGACGTTGACGTTCTCAAATCTTCTGGCTTCGTTGTGTTTGAAATTGAGTCCTCAACAAACGGAGATCTTACAAATATCACTGGAACAACCGACCTTAGGGACAACCAATGGCATCATATCGTAGCGGTCAGAGATCGCAAGAATGATGAACTGAGGCTTTACGTTGACGGTGCGCAGGATGCGTCTCCTGTGACCGATGGAGACCAGGATGCATCAAATAGTGGAGCTCTTTACATAGGTGATTGGGCCCCCGATCTTAGTAACGGAAGGAACTTTCTGGGACAGTTGGATGAAGTGAAGGTTTTTAATTACGCATTGACTGATGCCGATGTACTTCTAGATTATAACCTGGGGTCAGCAATCAGATATGAGTAAGGCAAGGTCAAAACTTAGAACGTATCCTCTCAGGCATTGGCGCTGGCTTTGGAGCACAAAGGTTCCCGTGATATTCCTCGTACTGATGTTCCTGATTGGTGCTGTATTTGGACATCTCATCACACCCCGTAAAGCAAAAGCAGAATGGTACAACGATCTCTGGGCGTACAGAAAACAGATCGATATCTCAGGTAACGCGAGCGACCTAACTGACATTCAGTTCCAGGTAACCGGAATAGACACTAGTGCTCTGTACTCGGTCGGTAAACTCCAGGTAGATTGTCAAGATATTAGATTTACTGATGTTCAAGGGAATCTTTTGCCTTACTGGGTCGAGGATGATGGGATTGACTGCAGTGACGATACGACAACAGATTTTTGGGTGAGACTTCAGAGAGCTGAATCAGAAGGCACAACCATCTTCATGTACTATGGGAATCCCGATGCTGGAGCGGGAGGGTCTGGAGATAAGACATTCGAGTTTTTCGATGACTTTTCTGAATCGATCGTAGACTGGTACAGTTCGCTGTGGTCATTCAGAATCAGGCTGAGCGTTCAGAAATCAAAGGTTGATGCGGCACTCACTGATTTCCCGGTTTTTGTTGACCTCTCGGATTTACCAGGTCACTTCTTCAGTAATGCAGATAGTGGCGGTAATGATCTTGTTGTCACATCCTCAGACGGAACGAAACTGGATAGAGAGTTGGTGAGTATTGATACCACAGCTAGAACTGGTGAGCTGTGGTTCAGGGGGGATCTCAATGCTACTACGGATACAGACTTTTTCATCTACTATGGCAATGGGTCAGCATCTGAGACAAATGCGACTGGGACGTGGACTTCAGCCTATGCAGTTGTTCAACATCTGAATGAGGATCCGTCGGGAGGTGCTCCTCAGATGCAGGATAGTACCTCTAATAACAATGACGGGACTTCCAATGGAACCATGGCCACTAGTGACCTGGTCAATGCAGTAGTGGGAGACGGTCTTCAGTTTGATGGTTCCAATGATTACATCTCCTTAAGCGGAGTAAATGCTACGAACAAACTGACAGTTTCAGGATGGTTCTATCTTGAGGAATACGGCGGAGCATGTGATGGTGGGATTACAAGGGCTAATGCGTCAAATCCATACGGAGGCTTCCTACTTTCTCCTTGTTCGAACGGTACGCCAGCCATATTTAATTTTGCTGTCGCTAACTCAACAACCTGGCAGGAGGTACTAAGCAGTACAGATAAGCTCACCGGAAGATGGTATTATGTCGTGGGAGTTTACGATGCATCGGTCAGTAGTATGAAGATATACTTCGATGGGGTCCAAGATAACTCTGCAAGTGCAACCGGGAATGTGAGAGACAACAGTGAAGCATTGCGTATAGGTCTGAATCAAACTAGTTACATGAAAGGGACTATTGATGAGGTCAGAGTTACCAGCGATGCAAAATCGGCCAATTGGATCGCTGCGGAATACAGTAATCAAATTGACCCAGGTAACTTTTATCATCTGGGAGAACCTGAGACTGAAACATCGAGAGTCCTGCGCCCACGTCAGTGGACGGATACAGGTTCACCTGCATATACCTCAGGTGCCGTTAGCTTTTCATATGCACTAGGACAGGAAGGGATCCTCTCGACTTCACAATTTAGCTCTGATTCGAAACTAGTTTTCAGGAGTACTGAGTCAGCAACAAGTCTGGATGATGGAAGAGTAGGTTTATCTAATACAGCACTTACGACTTCGTATAATACTGATGATGCGGCAAGCTATCTGTTTGATTCATCCACAGGGGCAAACTTTGAACGGGAAGCGGTCAATGAGGGTATAGCAACTAGTTCTGCTGGCTCTACAATTGAGGATACATCCGCGCACGACTTTGAGATCGGTTGGACAGCAACAACGGTGGATTACAGGATTGACAATGCGACGGATGGATCGATAGTCACTAACCTTCCTGATGAAAGCATGAATATCAGGATAGAGGTTAATAATACCAGTGAGAGCTTATCTGTAGACTGGGTGGCTGTTGCAAGCTATAACTCAGATCCACCTGATACGCAAAATGTCGGGACCGAAGAAATCGGACCGGGACCGTTAGTTTATCTGAAGCTTGATGAAGGGCAGGGGCAGACAGCTAGTAATTCTGGCAGCGGTGGATCACAGCTTGACGGATATCTTGGTGTAGATAGTTTCGGCACAAGCAACGATCCATCCTGGACAGATGAGTGTATTTCTGGCGGCTGCCTGAAATTTGATGGCGTGGACGATGCATTTGAAATCCCAGACAATGACCTGATCGATTTCGGTACGGACGATTTTAGCGTCTCAATGTGGATGAACTTCGGTGATCAAGCCGGAGGTACGCACAACTACTCAATTGCGTTTATGAAGTCTGACAAGACAAGTTCTCCTTATGCAGGTATGACTGCTTTTGTGGACACACCATATAGTTCGCCAAATGGAGGTGTTCAATTCAGGCTCGATAGCAACAATGAGGCAGAATCTACAACAACAGGAATGGATGATAGTCGTTGGCGGCACTATGTGTTTGTAAGGAGTGGGACAACTTTGGAGATATACATTGACGGGATTCTGAATAAATCACAATCTGTGTCAAGTATTGATATTTCAGACACTGCAAATCTACGGTTTGGTGCGAATCAGCCGGTCGTTACAGATCAGAATTTTCAGGGCATGATGGATGAAATCAAAGTGTATGACTATGCCATCGATCAAGAGAAAGTGCTTGCGGAGTTAAACACTTATGCAGATGTTCTCGGGACTGACACCAATGGGCTTCGTGATGGCCTGGTTGGCTGGTGGAAGATGGATGAAGTCAGTGCGAATACATGTTCAGGGGGTAATAATGACTCGTGTGATTCTTCTGGAAGTGGTAATGATGCAGCTTGGGCAAATAATGTTGCTGCAACTGCAGGTATTCTGGGTAGTGGAACGGTGTTTGATGGAACAGACGATTACATCAGAGATTCATCTCCAGTGGGAATGCCGACAGGTGCAAGTCCAAGAACTGTTTCCGCGTGGGTCAAACTTAATGCTCTTGGGACCAAGCAAGTTATCTTCCAGTACGGACCACCTTCAATCACAAGAAACACTCTTTTGATGGATATCAGCACAGCAAATAAACCTGAGTTTACTTCTTGGGCTGATGGTGCAACTTCTACTACATCCCTTACAACAGGAATCTGGTATCACTTAGTTGGCACATATGATGGGGATCTTACTATGAAAATCTATATTGACGGAGATCTGGACACAACACATACACTTGGGGGACAACTGATTTCTACTGTGGACGGCACCGGTGTTAACATGGGGGCATGGCAGGCTGGGGTTTTAGATGATCTGAATGGGAGCTTGGATGAAGTACGTGTTTACAACAAAGAACTAAGTGCAGCAGAGATAGCTAAGTTATACGAATATCGACCTGGACCAGTGGCACGCTGGAAATTTGACGAAAAAAGCGGAACAACAGCATACGACTCATCTATCAGTGCAAATAACGGTACACTTACTGGAATGGATGGTGCAACAGATTGGGTTCAGGGGAGAACGGGAGGAGCTTTAGATTTTGATGGAATAAATGATTATGTATCTGTGGCTGACGATGACGACCTGGACTTTATTGCTGGCGCAAGCTTCAGTATCGCAGCGTGGTTTAAGACTACTGGTGCGGTGGCAGCTACGCAGCAGTTGGTAGGTAAAGGTGGTTTGGGCAATTCGATTGGGTATTCACTCTATTTGGATGCAACTGGCAATGTTGTATGCGGGATAGATGATGATGCAGTAACGTTTCCTGAAGATAGTGTTACAAGTAGTGCTGATCAAGATGATAGTGCATGGCACCACGTTGCCTGTGTCAAGGATGCTGGTTCAAGCATTAGACTCTATGTTGATGGCGTAGAGACCGGAACTGCTGATACGACCATTTCTGCAACAGGGACTTTAGCCAGTGCTGATGCAGCTGTGATTGGGGGTCAATCTGGTGCCAACTACTTTAGTGGACGTGTTGATGACGTAAGAATGTACGATTATGATCTGACCACATCTGAAGTTTTCAATCTATATTCCAGTTCAACAAGTAGTTCTAAGAATCCGTACAAGAAAGTGATTTCACTCTCGCCATCAACGCCCTCAGCCAACTACCAGGTGAGAGTTCCTTTGACTTCAGCTGAAATCGATTACACAAAAACTCAAGATGCTGGTGAAGATATTCGATTTGAAGATCTTGGCGGCAGTCCACTGGACTTCTGGATTGAGAGTTGGGATGAATCCGGGACGTCAGTGGTTTGGGTAGAGGCTGCAGCGTCCGGTACTTCTTCTATTGTCATGACATACGGAAATACGGCTCTGTCGTCAGCAAGCAATGGTACGAACACATTTTTGTACTTCACAGATCTTACCTCTGATCCAGGATTAACAGGTACAAACAGCACGAACAGCTATGCGTATTATGATGGGACAAACGATCGGATCTACTTCCAGTTTCGACGTGATAGCAGCTCAAACGTGGATCGCTACTGGACCTTACCATCCGCAATTACGGAGGACTCAATTGCAACGGATTATTCTGTCCAGAGGTATTACTATATAAGTCACGGAAAATATGGGGATAAGTTTGGATCTGTAGGGCTGTCCACGGGAACGGCCGATCCACGCACCAGTATGATTGGAAGTGGGTACACGATGGATACAGACTATGGTGTAAGTGTACCGACGTTCGTGGGAAGAGTTGCCAACTCCAGCTCGTACTCTGATATTGGTCCCTGGACAGCAAGTAATACTACCGTGTACCAGATGAGTACGGGTCTAGATGGAACATACGCCAGTAAAACTGTGTATCAGAACGGTACTCAGGTTAACACCGGAAATATCACTGTTTCGGGGCAGACTGCTAGTTATACTGAGTTCAATATCTACAGGCAAAATTACGGGCATTCGCAGGATTATGCCACTCATAGATGGTATCTGGATGATATCCGCGTACGAAAGTTTGATCAAAACGAACCCGTCGCAACAGTTGGAGAAGAGGAGGCTAATGCGGTTGCTTTGAAAGTGAACACCGAGAGAGAAGCTAGTGGCCCACTTCTTAAGTTGAATCTTGATGAGAAATCCGGGACGACAGCTACGGATTCCAGTGGGAACGGAAATAACGGAACGCTAAATGGTTTTATGACTGACAGCGACTGGGTGCACGGGAAGGTGGGCAATGCACTGGATTTTGATGGTGTCGATGATTTTGTCGAAGTGGCTAATGAATCGTATTTTGATCAAACTACCACACTAACGGTCGCTGGCTGGGTATATCTATCGGACTCCTCAAGGAGTTCATTTGCATCGAAAGGAACTGGGGCGAGTGCGGATGGTGGCTGGAGCTGGGACTATGGTGGATTCAATGCAGGACAGGTAGAATTTGGTGTTAACGGTGGCTCCTTGATCTACATGACGGTTGGAGCTGCAATGAGTATTAACGAGTGGCATTACGTTGTTGGAGTGTTCGATAGTTCACTTTCCGGCAATAGCAGATTATCCCTCTATATAGATGGTGTAAAACAGACCGGTACATATACGAACAGTGGGACATTCACTACAATAACCCCTAATAATAACAGTGTGATGGTCGGGTCAAAGGATGGTGCGATTAGGTTCACTGGGAAGATTGATAAGGTACGGGTATGGGATAGAGCTCTCACTGCTCGTGAGGCAGCTATTGAATACAACGGTGGAAAACCAGTAGGATGGTGGAAGATGGATAGAGGGGAGGGCAATACAGCATATGATTACTCCGGAAATGGGAACAATGGGACACTTACGAATATGGCTCCTGCGTCGGACTGGCTTGGCTCGCAAAGTTGTAAACTAAACAGCTGTTTGGATTTTGATGGTTCGGATGATTATATTGTCGGGAATCACAGCTCAAGTTTGAATTTTAATCCAAACAATCAATATACGATAGAGGCTTGGGTATATCCGAGGTCAACTGCCAACAACCCTGCAATTTATAGGAAAGGTGGGTCAGGTGGAAGCGAGGTAATCATTTTGGATATTATTGCTGGGAAGTGGCGATTGGTATCCAGAAATACTGGTGGTACCGCCTATAGAGCAACCGGTAACGCCGCTGTCACCGCTAATCAATGGTCGCATCTAATTGGAGTTATGGATGGCTCAATGCTATATTTGTATGTAAATGGAAAGTTGACTGATACCGCGGCCTTTGCAGGTAGTTTGGGTACCTCAACAGTCGGTTGGGCAATAGGTAACAGACCAGACACATTCTCTGCCACACAGCAATTAGACGGAATCGTTGACGAATTAAAGGTCTATAACTATGCGTTTTCGAAGGAAGATAGAGATAGGTCTTATATCTCGCAGGGTGCCGCCTTGAGGTTCGAATAGCTCCCGAATCAAGGTGTCTTTACTAATTATTAGCAAGGGTGGCCCTCGTCTGATAATAAAGGGGGTATAAATTCCTGGTTTAGCCCAATCCTTTCTTGATCATCGTTGCATTCGTTGAACCGATAGCCCTTAAGCTAATAGCCCTTGAAGTCAGTCATTGCCATTATCTAATACTTCAAATATGCTTTGGAAGTAGAAAATTAAGAGTTTTTGTTATGAAACATTACTCAAAAACGTACAAAAGTGCACAAATGGTATTGCTACTAACCTTTTGTTGCATTAATATGTATTAGGCAACGAAATTAAGATAGGTAAATTTATATGCTGCCTTTGCATTTTACTGTCAAACAACTGCCATTTAGAGCATTCTATGGGAGATTACTCCGTGTATTCACCCTTTTTGCATCTTTCGTGATAGTCTCGGCCCTATTCCTGCTTGTATCCCAAACGGTGAGCGCTACAGTTAATAGCACAATGAACTTCCAGGGGAAGGTTGTAAATCTCTCCGACGGTACGAACATCGTAGCTGGTTCCCCGAGCTGTGTTGCAGCAGGCGCCGATACCTGTGACTTCAGGGCAAGCATATACACCGATTCTACAGGTGGAACACTCCTTTGGCAGGAACCACAAAGTAACGTTGAGCTAGGTGACTATGAGGGTGTGTTTAATCTTTCACTAAACTCTGTGTGTGCCAGCTGGAGCAGCCCCGGCGGTAGCTGTTCAGGTTCAGGCCTAACGTGGGGGAGTGATTCAACGATCTATCTGCAGATAGAGTTTGATGATGACGGTAACGGCGACTTTGTCAGTGCTGAGACATTTACCAGAAAACTGCTGACTAGTGTCCCTTACGCCTACGAGGCTGATCAGCTTGATGGTATTGACTCAACCGGGTTTGTCCAGCTTGCGCCAGGCAGTGTACAGACAACCGGGAATACCACTAATCCATTGATCTATCTAAACGAAAATGGTACCGGAACGCCTAATTTGCTACAACTGCAAGTCGCCGGCAGTGATATCGCAACCATAAATAATTCAGGCGATCTCACCATAACGGGTGATGCAAACATCAATGGGGGCACTATCAACTCCACCTCTGTGTTGACTTTCAACGACAGTAACACTTTGGATATTGCCTTTAGTGATGCTTCCAACACTACGTTGCCAGTAGGTACAAATTCCATTTTGCACGCATTAAATGCTGCATCTGGAGGTGGAGGCGGGCTCTGGACCATCAATGCTAACGTAACCTATCTTACCTCCTCTGGTTCAGATCTATCGCTCGCTTCCACCTTAGTATCTGCATTCAGTGTTGATGAAAGCGAAAACCTGGTTAGAGTAGGAGACGGTTCTTCCAGCAACGGTAAGATCGACTTCTACTCATCAACTGGGGATACGGGGAGATTTGAATACATAACAGACACACTGCAGTGGAGTGGAGGGAGTGTGAGAATTGCCAATAATACGTCTGTAAATTTCGGATCCTCAGATCAGATACAGGTTCTTTACGACAGCACTACTGATACGAGGCTGGAATTTTCAGATGGCACTAATTTACTGCTCGCACTTGATGACGCGGGCACTACCGGCGATCTCCTTGTTACCGGAACTGTAAGTATCGGAGGAAGCTCAAATGATGTGCTAGCAACCAGTGCAGCAGCGGGGGCTGCTACCAGCAGTTTATACTGGGGAAACCAGACAGTGTGTCTTGCTGACGGAACTGGTTGCAGCACTGACTACGGACTCTGGGAGGCGCTATCTTTTAATACAGGTGCCAATACTGGAACATTTGAAAACGACAACGATGTAATCGTTGGAACGTGGGCTGGTGACGATACGCCATTGACCAATACCGGCTTTGTTTTAGACAGTACCACAGCAGACGATCTTTTTGTACTCGATCTGCTTGGTGTTGGGGATAGTTTGTACGTAGAAAACAACATCGTTGCCGGAAGTGGAGCACTTACGCTTAGTGACAGTGGTATTACAGATGGCGACTCGAATCTTGTGCTTACTGCAACGGGGGCAAATGTAGTCCAGATCAGTGATGCCCTTACTGTGACTGGCGGAACTGCTACATTCTCGGGCGGTAACGTTATTGTGCAGCATACAACACCTTATGACATCGTTATTGATAATTCGACGGTAGGAGTTCCAACGGGAGGGAATCTGGCAAGCGATTCAGGCTACCTAACTCTCAGGGGAAACTTCTTTGACGATACCCCTGACACTGACACTGAGCTCGACATGAGCTTGCTTATGGACGTTACTGACGGTTCCACATATCGGCTTGGATTTTATAACGATGGAAAGGCAGCTGAGATTGGAAGCCTTGATGAGTCAGGGAATCTACAGGTTGACGGAACACTTAATCTAGGTACAAACACTGCAGACGTACTTAGCGTTGGAGCTGGAACTGCAGCAAATGGTGATCTCTACTGGGGTGACGATCTGCTTTGTGATACAAGTCAGTCCAATTGTGGATGGGCAGCTGGTGGATCGACGCTCTTCACTGACGGAGGGACACTCACGTATCTTACACAGACAGCCGATGATTTTGCCATCGGCGGAAGTGCCTTGGCCTCACCATTTAGTGTGGACACAGATATAAATACAGTGAGGATTGGTGACGGGACTAGTGACGTTAATGATCCAACAGTGACTTTCTATGCCAGCAATGCAGTCGATTCCGGAAGTATTATCTATCTGGATGCGGACGGGTTTCAGTTTAGCGGTGGAGATGTGCTAGTAGGAGCTGCGAGCGAAACTATAGCGGGTGCAGGGTTCGTATTGAACGGGGACGATCTGTTCGTAAACGGCCAGCTTGGTGTTGAGGGAGATATCTACACAGACGCAGATCTTACACTTCAATCAGATGTAGACACGACTGGAGTAGGGGATATCACTATTAACTTCGGAGGAACGAACACGGAGACCATTGCCTGGATAGCATCGCTTGACGGTTTCCAGGTATCGGACGATCTTTTGCCTTCCACTGATGACGCACTTGATCTTGGTTCGAATACGCTAAGATGGCGTGATCTTTACACAGGCCCCGGGACGATACATGTAGGAACATCAACCTCAGATGAAGGTACCCTCAGCTATAACACAACCACAAATGACTTAGCCATTGAGAGCACTGGAGATCTGGTTCTCTTAAGTGGGGGTGGATATGTAGGGATTGGAACTGCAACGACAACTGCATTTCTGGATATAACCGCTCCTACCACCAGTGCGGCACAGATTAACTTAAGCCCTTCTGTCGCTGTCGATCCTAGTGCTCCAGTTAATGGTGACATGTGGTACAACGGTACTAATCTCAACTTCTATAACGGGTCAGTGACGACAGATCTACTAGCCGGGTCGTCAAGTCTATGGACTGATGGCGGAACATTGACCTATCTAACAAGCACAACAGATGATGTTGTATTTGGAGGAACAACAAGCGCAGGGCCATTCTTCTTTGATACAAGTGCTGGCAAGCTGACACTGAACACTGTTGGAGCTGGAGCGGGGATAGCTCTTGGCGATGACACTCTACTTTATGATGGTGGAACCAATTTAATTCAGACAGCTGACTCATTCACAATAGGCGGACAGCTCACAGTGTCGTCAACGGGCTCTAGCGGTGGACTTGTCATTGGCGATGACACAAATTTGTACGACAACGGTACGAATCTGTTACAGACAGATGACTCATTCACTGTTGGTGGGGCTTTAAGTGTTACTGGTGGAGCTGCAACTGTTTCAGGTGGTGGTTTGACAGTCACTGGTGGCAATGTATTAGTGCAGGGGACAACCCCACTTGATGTAATAGTTGATAACTCTACTACAGGCACAACAGCTAATTCTGGGGCTTTATATCTGCGGGGTAATTACTTCAATGTAAGTGATACCGAGATAGATATGAGTATCCTTCTTAATGTTACAGATAATACCGATTACAAGATAAGTTTCTATGATGACGGCCAGGTAGCAGAAGTTGGTAGCATTGACCAGAGTGGGAATCTGCAGGTTGATGGCAATTTTAATCTAGGAACAGATACTGCTGATGTGTTGAGTGTAGGGACAACAGGGTCGACTGCTATAGGTGATCTCTATTGGGGTGATGATCTTATTTGTGACTCAAGCCAAGCCAACTGTGGTATTGCTTTTGGCGGATCCTCACTGTTTACAGATGGAGGGGCACTCACATACTTAACTCAAACAACAGATGATTTCTCAGTTGGAGGAACAGCGCTTGCTTCGGCATTTAGCGTTGATGTTTCCGCAAACACAGTAAGGATTGGGAGTGGTGCAACAGCCGATGCAGTTTTAAGCATGTTTGCCAGTGACGCAAGTACAGGCACAATCACATTCACTACAAGTGACAGGTGGGAGTTTTCAGGCGGGGATATATTGTTATCCGATGACCAGTCAATGTTCTTTGGGACCGATGCAGACGCTTTCTTTAGGTATGACGAGCTTACAGATAACAGGCTGGAATTTGGATTTGGCGCAAACCAGTTCGGTTACATCGATGATGTTGCTGCTCAAACATATGGCGACTTCCTCTTTAATGGAACAACTACGTTGGGAACGGGTCTGGCAGGTACTGAAACTGCTCTTTACATTAATCCGACGACCGGATTCACAGGTACGCTTCTAGATATCGATGTCAATGGTAGTGATATCTTTGCAGTTTCCACTACGGGAATTACAGCCAATGTACCTGCTACATTTGCCAGTGCAGGGGACGTACAGATAGCGAACGATCTTGCATTTACGAATTCGACTTCATCAAACATCACCTCTGATGCACCTCTATATATTACTGCAGGTGATATTGCCAGTAGCGAAGATCTGTATCTCTCCGCGAACAACGCAGGATATGTGATTGTAGATGATCGACTTGAGGTAGCAGACTTAATACACCTTGGAAATGCGAGTGCAAACAACTATCTGGCAACCAGCGTTCAGACAAATACACCGACAACAGACCTGTATTGGGGGGATAAACTCGTTTGTGATGTCAGTGAGGCAAACTGCGGGAATATCTGGACAGACTCAGGAACGGTCTCATACCTGACTAGCACAACCGATGACTTTGCAATAGGGGGAACGTCTCTTACAGCGTCTCTCAGTATGGACGTTAGTGCTAACTTGCTCCGCGTCGGAACAGGTGCAACTGCGAACGGGAAGATAGATCTATACTCATCTAATGGAAATTCAGCTAGGCTTGAGTTGACCACGACTGATACTGTCGAACTTAATAATGCGGGGTTCGTATTCAATCAGGCCGGAGATGCTGTTGATTTTGTTATCGAAGGTGATACCGATGCAAACCTGATAACAGCAGATGGTAGTACCGATAGGGTTGGAATCGGTGTAGCTGTGCCTGATGCATTCTTTGATGTTAAGCCTGCGACAGCCGGAAGTGCTTCGATTAACATTTCATCTTCTGCAACAGTTAATCCTTCGGTGCCGGTAGATGGTGACATGTGGTACAACGGTACAAATTTATACTTCTATGATGGGTCTAGTACTATAGACATCCTTGCAGGCGGATCTGGATCGAGCAAGTGGACAGATGGAGGAACGTTAACATATTTAACCAGCATTACGGATGATCTTGCAGTCGGTGCTTCAAGTGCTGTTGCTCCTTTATATATTGATGTTGATACTAACCTAATAAGAATTGGAGATGGTGCAAGTGATGTCAATGATCCTACACTGACATTTTATGCGAGTGATGCTGTAGATAGCGGAAGTTTGATCTTCCAGGATGACGATTCATTCTTTTTAAGTGGCGGATCGGTAATGATTGGAGCTGCAGCAGAAACAATTGCCGGTACAGGCTTCGTTGTTGACGGTGACGACGTATTTATAGCAGGTATGCTCGGTGTCGAAGGTGACATCTATTCCGATGGTGATCTATATATTCAATCGGACTTAGATACTACCCTAGCTGGAGATATATCGATCAATTTTGGGGGCACTAACACTGAGATACTTAAATGGGATGCAACTAATGATGCCTTCAGCTTATCTGATGACTTCCTCCCTGCTACCAATGATGTCAGTACATTAGGCATAGATACACTACGTTGGGCCGACCTCTTCCTGGGGCCGAATACGTTGCACATTGGAACCTCAACATCTGATGAAGGTACTGTCAGTTACGACACAACAGCAAATAATCTCCTGATTGATTCAACGGGTAACCTCGTCCTGCTGAATGGTGGTGGCAACGTTGGTATAGGTACAACCACAACTAATGCCTTTCTTGATATTACAGCTCCAACGACAGCTTCTGCGCAACTCAATCTATCCCCATCGATAGCAGTTGATCCTTCTGCACCAGTAGATGGTGACATGTGGTACAACGGCACAAATCTATACTTCTATGATGGATCGAGTAATACAGATCTTCTAGCGGGCGGGGGTAGCACGTTGTTTACTGACGGTGGAGCAGTGACGTACCTCACAAGTACAACAGATGACTTCGCCCTTGGTGGATCAACATTAGCAGCGTCAGTGTTTGCAGTTGATGAGTCAACTGGAGACTTTTACTTTGGATCTGACAACACAACTGATCCCAGCTTACTCTTTGAAGCCTCAGACGCTGATGCCGGACAGATTGATTTTACTACCAATGACCGCTTTGAACTGATCGGTGCCGGATTGCTGTTAGATGACGACCAGTCACTCTTCTTTGGCGCAAATGCAGATGCTTACTTCAGTTATGATGAGCTAACCGATGACCGTCTCGAGTTTGGCTTTGGGGCTAATCAATTCGGATACATTGATGATGTGACGGCCCAAACTTATGGAGACTTCAATTTCGCAGGAACGACCAGCTTAGGTACGGCACTTGCAGGCACTGAAACAGCGTTGTACATCAATCCCACAACTGGATTTACTGGAACTTTACTTGATATTGATGTGGACGGGGCAGATATATTTACAGTAACTTCAACAGGCATTACAGCTGATGTCCCTGCAACATTTAACAGTGCTGGTGATGTGTCGATCGCTAACGATATCAACTTCACTAACGGCTCATCGTCAACTATCACTTCATTGGCACCGCTTTACATCACTGCTGGGGACGCAGTGAGCAACGACAGTTTGATCTTGAGTGCCCAAAATGCTGGGTATGTAATTGTTGACGACCGCTTGCAGGTGGAGGATATAATTCATCTTGGAGGTTCAGCAGACAACTTCCTTGCAGCTTCATCACAAACTAATGCAGCAACCGATGACCTTTACTGGGGCGATAAACTGCTCTGTGACGCCAGTGTGGCAAATTGCGGATATGTAACCACAGCGCTTTGGGCTGATGGAACTAGCGGGTACTACAGCAACACAGAATCGGTAATTGTAGGTGCTGATGCAGCATTCAGTTATGTAACCACTCCCGGAGCGGGGGACTTAAAGGTGGCAGATGATTTCGAAGCAGCAGATGATGGTTTTATAGGTGGGGATCTAGTTGTTGGTGCGTCAACAAGCTCGACAGACACAATCTCAGACGCTGGGTTTGTCCTTGGTGGAGATGACCTTTTTGTTGCTGGTCTGTTAGGGGTCGAAGGCGCTATTTATACAGATGATGATCTATATTTACAAACGGACATAGACACCACCCTGGCTGGAGATATATCGATCAATTTTGGGGGCACAAATACAGAGATATTCAAATGGGATGCAACGGCAGATGCCTTTGATCTTTCGGATGATATTACTGTAAATGGGAATATCACGATTTCTGGTGCAGCTGCCGGACTCGTCTATGCAAATGTAGCAACAGGAAGTGCGCCAACCTGTGATTCAACGACTGTCGGGACAACAATATACAACCGTGACGCTGCTGAGGACGGAACTATCTATCTGTGTAGGCAAAATACTGCAGGTGCATATGAGTGGAGAGACATTACAAACGGTGCTGGAACCCCTGACATAGCCGAGTTCGTTAGAACAAACGACACCACCATCGAAGCGGGTGATATTGTGAGCGTTTCACTAGAAGACTACCAAGAAGAGAATATCTACAACCGCTTCCTTGTTGAGAAGTCAAACACTACCAATGTCGGTAGGCTTATGGGTATCATATCAACAGACCCTGGGATCTTACTTAACACGGCAAATGATCCCAACGAACAGCAGGATCTTACAAACCTCCGCCCGCTGGCTCTTGCAGGTAGGGTACCAGTCAAAATATCAGCTGCATCAGCTGATATAGTCAAGGGTGATCCGATATCGGCTTCAGATAAGGATGGGCAGGGACAAAAACTTCAGGGCAGTGGGATGATTGTTGGTATCGCCCTTGAAGAATGGACATCTACTAGCGGAGACACAGATGTTATGGTGTTGATTAAGAATACTCACTATGATTCTGCGACTGAGGAAGGGACATTATATCTTGGGGAAAGTGGAAAGGGACTGATCTCCTTTAATGAAGAGACTGGTACTTTTGAGTTTGACTCCAATGGAGACGGAATCCCAGAGATGAGCCTTGGTGAGAACAACGAGATTGAGGTTGCGCAAGATGTTCTTCCTAAGAGTTCGCCTGCGACCCTCACTGATGAGAGTGGTCAACAAATCACAGATGGAATTGATCTGGGCAGTCCGGAAGCCTATTTTGACGATGTTTATGCAAACACATTCCATGGTCAGGATTTAGCGATCAATAATTTCGATGTTGCCGAAGAATACTTGGTTGAGGATATGACAATCATGGCAGGGGATGTGGTTAGATTCAAGAAGGACAGTTCTGACAGTCTCTTTGTTGAACGCACCGACGAAGCACAGGATAAATATGCGATTGGTGTGATAAGCACAAAGCCCGGCTTATACTTAAAGGACTGGCAGGAAGACCGTGAGAGCGGTAGACCTGTAGCATTGGCGGGGCGTGTGCCTGTCAAAGTTACAGACGAGAATGGTCCAGTACACCGAGGTGACTTTTTGACTCCCGCAAGCACACCGGGCTACGCGATGAAGGCGGTGAGGGGTGGTGTGATAATCGGCAGGGCAATGGAAGATTTTGATCCAGATTTTTTCGATAGTGGGGACAGTGAGATGGTAACGGCCACGCTCGGGAGTGCACTCGCAACAGCTGAAGAAGAGATTGCAGAGCTGGTTGAAAGTGGGGAGCTTAGTGACGGGGAAGCAACCGAATTCTTGTACAGTATCCAGGAGGAGGTAACGGCTGAGTATGATGAACAAGAAGAAGCCGAGATGATTGAGAATGAGCTGATGCAGGAAGGAACTGAAACTGCCCAACAGATAGCAAATTCCGAAAAAACCGATCCCAAAAAAGAACAGGCTCTTAAGAATCTACAAGATGACCTGGAAGCAGAGCTGCAAGACCAGGCAGAGTATACAAAAGGTCGAGTCATGATGTTTGTAGATGTCAGTTTTGTAAACAGTGAGATATTTGGTCAGAAAGATAATCTACTATCCGCTCTAAAGATTGAAAGCTTTGCCCTTGCTAACGGAGACAATCTCTTTGAGATTAATGACAATGTGGAAAGTACAAAACTCAAGGTGAATGTCTCAGATCTGATCGTCGCCGGATCGCTCACAGTAGAAGGCGATCTAGATGTTCTTGGAATCCTCTTTGCGCAGGAGGCTGCAACAAATAGCCTATTTGTTGAACGAAAAATCAATGTCGGGACAGAAGACCACCAAGCCGCAGGCGAGGTGACTCTTAAAGGTGGTATGACAAAGATCACTGTTGAAAATAATCAAATAACTCCATATTCCTCAGTCCATATAACAAAAGATCAGTTTGTCAATTACAGAGTCATAGACATGAAACCCGGAATTGGATTCACTATACAAATTGATGATGCTATCGACAACGATACAGTCTTCAACTACTTCATTATTAACTAACCAGAGCCTTTGGGTGAAGTGTGCACTTTCTTTCGGTGTATCTTGAGTGGCAAATGCAGTGGTTTATTGACACTTCGATGGTGTCGTTGTAGTGTATATGTTATATAAATCCTCCTATGTATCAACAAAGTCAAAGAGAAGTGATTGGCACTCTGGACAGTGATTCTGGGCGTTTAGTCGAGGGGTTGTTAAAACTGATCCTGCTAGTAGTGATCTTTTTGCTTGGTGGTCTTGCATATAAGTTAGCTAATGAGGGTGGAGTACTTCCTGAACAGTTGTCATCTGGTTCCCGATCGAGTGAGAATGTCAGCGCAGGAGGCAACAGTAGTAGCGAGTTGTCAGTGGAGGAGGCTGTTGAAAAGATAATGTTGATCTCAACAGATGAAACACCAACGGTTGCGACAATTGTTGATAGTGAAAAACTCAAACAAGCCAACCCGGATTTCTACCAGAACACACTAGATGGAGACCAGCTGCTGATTTACAGCAACCGGGCGATCATTTACAGGGCTCAGGACGGTCTGATCATCAATGTCCTCCCCATCACGAGGGATGATCTAAAGGATTCGGTAACACAAGTTGCTGGGGAAGAGACGGAAGCTCTCGAATAAGTCCCCTTGTTCATATCATTTGATCGGATATTTAGGCTGAATAGTGCACTTGTTATCAGTTTCTTTCGGTCTCATATGACTCTCGGATAGAGTCTTTTTACAATAATGCATAAAAAATATCTTTTTTCTTGTACTAAATCTTGACTCGACTGAATATATCTATAATAATGAATTAGCTTTTTGCACTTGTAACTATTTTAGCTGCCTAAGCTTTACAAAAAATTCAAGCCTGCACAGCTTGAATTTTTTCTTTTTACCCACAAACGAGCATTCAATATTTGTGAATATTATGTTGGCATAGACCTCTTGATCTGATAGTCTGTATCTACACCCAATTTTTACTGTTTGTTTGGTACTTCTTATTCATAAATATTAGAATCACAACAATGCACGCACAAAACTTGCCCACAAACAATCAACCCACTGCAAATCAGATGGGGCATCCCTCACCAACTTCGGCTCCCTCTAGAGGAAGCAAAATAGCTGTCCTCTTTGGAATTGCAGTTGTCTTGTTTGTCCTTCAATTGGTAACACTGTATTTAGTAGTGAATCCGCCTTACCTTGCTCAGCAGAACCTTACAAGACAGGTAATAGATGAGGTATCCCAGATGGTCGAAGTAAATCCATTTGAAACACCTATTGTTAGTGTTGTTGCAGATGCGGAAAGCTTAAGGTCCGCTAATAACATCCAGGGAGATGTCTATGCAAACGCACAGGACGGTGACTATGTTCTTGGATTTTCAGATAAGATGGTAATCTATCGAAGAGAGACTGGAGAGGTTGTTTATGAGGGGGAGAGTCCCGGATCGATACTAAATAAAAACCAACAGAATCTTAGACAGAGCGTTATCAACGCAGCTCAAACAAAGGGTCTTATCCCTGAGGGAGAAGAGGTAAATCCACAAATGTCTGTGGTCACAGATCCTGCGGTACTGCGTAGCCAGGATGCCAGTTTCTACGCAAACGTACAGGAAGGTGACGTTATTGCTGTATTTCCTAGCAAACAACTGATAGTGCTTGTAAGGGCAAATGAGTCAGGAACATCGGTTATACAGTCAGGAAGCTATACAACCTCAATAAACTCTAACTAAAGTTCTGCTGCACGGATGTTCAAATTTTTGGATAAGTGTGGTATTATCACTGCAACTACCCAAACAGATATAATTTATAGATAATAAAGAGCTGGAAGCGCATGAAATATGAATTGATGGTGATCCTGAAGCCCTTACTTCCCGAAGATATCCGCACAGGAATCCAAAAAAAGCTCGAAGCTTTAGTGAAGAAGGCTAAGGGGGCAATGGTCTCACAGGATGTGTGGGGGAAAAGGCACCTTGCATACCCGATCACAAACCACAACGAGGGTTACTACATAGTGTACAACCTCGAGCTGGAACCTGCCTTAATTGATGAGTTCGAGAAAGAGCTCAAGCTTATGGGTGATGTGTTGAGGTATCTTCTGGCTAAGAAATAATATTTAACCTTTTACTTAAGAAGAGATGGCTACATCGAGATCACTAAATAAGGTTTTGTTAATTGGTAATCTGACCAGAAACCCTGTGCTCCGAAGCACGGCAAACAATGCCACAGTATGTACGTTTGGTCTTGCAACCAACGATTCCTGGAAAGACTCAAGCGGAAACCTTCAAGAGAGGACTGAATTTCACAATCTAGTCTCATGGAATAAACTGGCTGAGATCTGCGCACAGATATTGGCAACAGGAATGCTTGTCTGGATAGAAGGAGAGCTTCGAACCAGAACATGGGAAGATATGAACGGCAATCGCAGATACAAAACAGAGATCAAGATCAACGATATGAAGTTACTTGATGATAAAGGGAAAAAGGGAGTTGGTATTGAAGCAGCCAAGGCTGAAGGCGAAGGGGGAGGGGCCACTAACGCTGGCGAGGACAGCAAATCTGTGGATAAAGGAAACGATTCTGATGATTCAAAGTCCGAAGAAAAGACCAAAAGCACGAAAGTCTCCGAAGTCGCAGAAGAAGACCCAGCGGAAGATGCTACAGAAGATGACGGAGAAGATCTATTCTAAACTAGAAACATGGCAAAGACTCACAAAAAGAAAAAACTCAAGAAATTTCATAAGCCATCGTGTCCCTTTAAGGGCAGAACAGAGCTTATTGATTATAAGGATGTATACAGGTTAAAGAAGTTTGTAACAACTCGTGGCAGAATGCTGCCACCCGAACGCACTGGAGTGAGTCCTAGGTGCCAGCGCAAGTTAGCTGTTGAGATAAAAAAGGCAAGATATATGGCACTGTTGCCATATAACGAATTGATCTGACGCCCATTAGTTAAAATCAGGACTGTCCATGGCTAAACAGCTACATAATCTCCTTCTTGGAAAACATTTCGGGATTGAGACAACGCTAGTGGATCATAAAGACAGCGGATACAAATTAAAGAACGCCACCCTATTCAGAATTCCTCAGTACCTAACACCCAAGCATTTAGACGATTCAGAAACGATTGGGCGTGACATCATTTATGCTAACGATGCAGACACCTGGGGGACAAAACTGTCGGCCAGGTATATGATTGTACCAAACCAATCGAGCAGTGTAGAGATTTCTCAGCTTAGTCAGGTACTTGATAGAAAACTGGCGGTGATCGAGCTGACGTTTGACTACATAAAAATAACGTCAGACTCTGACGACGTGATGATCCCCTTTGACGGTGAACAGCTCTCCCTCACGAAGAGCGTGCGAAAGTTAGCTAAGGATATGGGACTCAGTAACTCAAAATTGACATCGGCGCTAATTAACGCTCCCGTAGTTGCAACAGACGTTCTCTCAAAAGTGTTTAACGCACGGTTGCTGATGCAGATTCTGCGTTCCCAATCTATACAACTTTTAGAGTTTGAGCAGGTGATATTTACTGGTGAGATGGTCTGGAGTAGATGGGTTGATATCTCAGGGATACTTGCGATATTTGAGCTTATCTTTGCAGGCAGAAAAGTTGAGATTCTCATTGACTTCAACGCGATTTTTCAACTTTTACTAATGTCAGAATTGAAGATAAAAGAATTGAGTCGACTGAACGGTGAGCTCCTGAAGCCTCAGGTTACGTGGATAGATGACAGGTCGCTTCTGACCAAAAATCGAAAACTGCATGAGTTGGATCTCAAGAAAAAGGGGGGAGAAAAAAAACTAATCCTTACGAAAGACAGGATCGGACTGTTTGATCTTAGAGAGAGTGGATATAAGTTAGCTGGAAGAGAAATTACGAGGTATATCTATATCAATGTGTTCGTTAGTGTTGCTAGGCTTGTCGATAGCGCGAATACAAAAAAATACGAACAGGCATGGGTGCAACCGTTGGAATGGGATAGTCAGTATGCAAATGTAAAATATTGGCCTCTGCCAAGACTATGGGTAGATGAGTCACAACACATGTTGAGCCAAAGTGATTTCTCGAGCTACAGTCTGGATCTCAATAAGGGAAGCAAGGTAAGCGACAATCAAGACTTTGGAAAGTATACAAGTAGTACAATGACGGTTTTCAATTACCAAAGTCATGCCGGTGAAATTAAAAGTCACTTGCAGGTTAACGATCACCAGCATGTAAAAAAGGGATCGCGGCTAACGATAGTTCCTACACTGGGAGGTGTCTGGGATAAGTACCTAACTGCGCCACACGACGGCAGAATTGATCTCAGGCTCATTGATGATGGAATAATTCTTCTTAAGGTAGATGAAGAAAAAGCTCTTAACTTCAGGTTTCCGATGCATATTAGTAACAAGCTGAAATCGGGTGGATTTGTTTTTAAAGCAACATCACTAAACTTCCCCCTGGCACAGTGGTCTGGCAGACAGGTCTCTGGCTATTTGGCATCTTCTGTCACAGAGGTTGATTCTGGTCAGAAGATCATAATAATGGACGATGTTTCAGAGTTTGACTTGAGCATTGAGAAGATATTTGAGAGGCAGATCGCCGCGATTCTATTTCGCAGGTCTTCACGAAACTCATATGTAAACTTCATAAAATCCAATATCAGGCAGTTGAAGGTCTTGTCCTTTGGATTGCTAACTGGGTTTGAAGAGAAGATGGAAGCAGAGATAAAACTAAAGCTAGAAGAGTATCTGGGCGAGTTTGCTTTGATCGATAGGGGAGCACTCAGTATTCCATTAAATGTCTCTAGATCAAAATTTGTAATGGGTAATAGTGACGACACTCGGCAGTTAAGCTTTAGTCTAAAGGATTTTACCGGTCAGCTTTGTAAGGGAGAAACAATCAAAGTTTTTAGTTATCTTGACACAGAAGCTTATGTTAGAATAGAGAAGGTTCATTCCGACAGTGATGCACTTGGGGTTAATAGCACAGGTGCATTTGACTTTAATATCATTAATTCACAGCCCTTAATCTTAAGATATGGAACAGACTAACAGCCCCAAAACAGCCACAAGAGTACTACTTATATTTATCGGCTTGGTAATATTTTTTGTGGTTGGGTTTTACCTCGGGAGGGTTGATTTAAACAATGCTGTGGCGGGTGGCCCCGAAGTGGATGGATATACGATTAGTGGTGAGCTAAAAGAGACCAGGGACAACGTCAACGTTAACCTCCTGTGGGAGGTCTGGTCACTTCTTGAGAGGGAGTACATTGAAAAGACAATCGTTGGTCAAGAGCTTCTGTATGGCTCAGTCAGGGGGTTAGTTTCAGGGCTAAACGACCCATACACAGCTTTCTTAACCCCAACGGAAACAAATGACTACTTCAGCGCGAACAAAGGTGAGTTTGAAGGTATTGGAACAACACTTCGTCAGGATGGTGAATTCGTCGCTGTCGAAAGCCCTATTGATGGTGCTCCAGCACAAAAAGCTGGGCTTGAACCGGGGGACCTGATTCTTGAGGTAGATGGTGAGGATATGCAGGGGATATCAGTATTCGAGGTGGCTGCGACTATCCGTGGAGAAGCAGGTACAGATGTAACGCTTTCGATCTTTCGACCGAAGAACAGTGAGCAATTTGATGTCACAATAAACAGGGCAAAGATCGATATTGATAATATTTCACTTGAACATCTTGAGGACGATCTTTACAAAGTTAAAATCTTTAAGTTTACAGAAGAATCTGTTCAGGCCTTCAATAACCAATGGGATGATGTCGTTTCACAGATAGAGAAAAAAAACGCTAAAGCATTGGTCATTGACCTTCGCAATAATCCAGGTGGATTTGTAAACTCCGTTGAGTATGTACTTGGTGACTTCCTTAAAAAAGGTACACTGATATTCAGTGAAGAGGATAGAAATAGTAAAAAAGTTGAGCACAGAGTCGATAGAAATGGGAGACTCACAGATATGCCAATAGTTGTGATTGTTAACCAAGGAAGTGCATCTGCCTCAGAGATCTTTGCCGGCGCTCTCCAAGACCATAAGAGAGCCGAAGTGATTGGTACAGAGACTGTTGGAAAAGGCGTAGAGCAGCGCCTCATCACATTAAGTGATGGTTCAACACTACAGTTGGTATTTCAGAAGTGGCTTACACCAAGTGGGAAAAATATAAGTGAAGATGATCCTATTATGCCTGACGAGGAAGTTAAGGAGTATCAGGAACAGGAGGATAAAGCGCTCGAGAAAATTAAATCACTATTATAATTTGAGTGTAGACTATCAATGAACGAAGCGAACAAGATTAAAACCGATAAGGCAGAAGATTCCAAAAAAAAGAGGAAAGGGCTTGGATTTAAGAGAAAGCTAACCTGCTCAGTGGTGGTGTTATTCATCGTTACAATCTGTTTCTCAGTGTTTGGAATACTTTGGTATGGCGGATTCATCAGGCAGTTCACCTGTGACAGGGTGGTCGCTGGTTCACAGATTCACACTTCATTCGATTGTGATTTAAGCTCTTCGAATGATGATCAAAGTAGATCTGAGTACGTTACCAAACAACTTGAACCGAGGGACGATATCGTTGTTTCCGATCTTGAAGAGGTTATTACGAAAGTATTTAATGAAGCAAGTCCTGCTGTCGTGGGAATTGGAATCAAAGGCAATGACTTTGGTGCCGATCAGGTGATAGGTACTGGCTTCTTGGTCACCGAGAACGGTCTGATAGTAACAAATCGGCATGTTGTCGAATCAACCAAAGAAGACTACTTTGTCAACCTCAAGGACAGTGAAGAGAGTATTTCCGTAACTGAGATATTCCGCGATCCAGTGAATGATCTGGCTCTTATTAGAATCGAAAAGGATGAGCTTTCTTCCCTTCCGCTCGGAGATTCCGATAACCTTATGCAGGGCCAGACAGTAATTGCAATTGGCAACCCTCTAGGAAAGTACTCGGGAACTGTAACTTCGGGTATCATTAGCGGTCTTAACCGTGAGGTTGACATCAGTGAGGGATTTTTTTCAAGCGCCTTCGAGACCTATGAAGATGTCATTCAGACTGACGCCGCTATCAACCCCGGAAATTCAGGCGGTCCACTGCTAAATTCGAACGGCGAGGTCATCGGAATTAACTTTGCGACTGTCTCGGGCGCAGACAATCTTTCTTTTGCCATTCCAATTAACAGAATTAAAAGCAGGATATCCGAGTTGAATGAACATGGGCGGTTCAGGATACCGTTTGTAGGCGTTGAATACCGTATGCGGATAGTCTTCCTTGATAATACCTCAACTATTGGTGCAGAAGTCAGCAGGGTGCTGAAGGGAGAGTCGGCCGACAAGGCAGGGCTAAAGCGTGGTGATATTATCGTTGAGTTCAATGGATCTGATCTTGAAGACGAGAGTTTGTTCTCACTCATTCAAAAAACTGAGATCGGTGATGAGGTAGATCTGGTTATCCTGCGAGCAGGAAAAACCTTCAATGCAACGCTTAAAATTGGGGAGAGGGGTTCTGATTTTTAAGGCTTTGTGATCTCGAAGACCCTGTCATGGCCGGCAAGATCTTTGTGTAGTGACAGATTAAGTTTTAAGTCAGGTATATTGTTCGCCAGGGCTTTTATCCGCTCTTCAGTCTCTTGAGCTAAAGTGCTATGTATCTCAGCTAAAGCAATCCCTCCCATTGCAAGATTCTTGCTGAGTATTCTTATTAGCAGGGGAAAGTACTTTAGTCCGTCTTCTCCGCCGTCTAGAGCAGCTACAGGCTCATATTTACGCACTGTTACACTTAGGTCTGGCAATTCGTCTGTGGGTATATAGGGAAGATTGGCCGTGATTATGTCATACTGATTGTTTGTTTGAAAATCATTAATATCTTCCTGGATAAATCGTACCTGCCCTGAAACACTTTGAGTGTTTACGTTTCTCTTGGCAACAGAGATTGCTCCTGTGGATACATCAACTGCGTCAAAAATGGTCTTTTTGGGAGAGGACTTCGCGATGCTAATGGGGATATTACCGCTTCCAGTAGCAAGATCCAACCCGAAGAGCTGTTCTTTGTTGCTGCTCTCAATATGTTTCAAGGCAAGCTCAACTACTAATTCAGTTTCCGGCCTCGGGATCAGTGTGTCCCTGTTGACCTCGAATTTAAGTCCCCAGAATTCTTTTGAGCCTTCAATGTATGCAAGTGGCTCTCCGTGGGTACGTCTAGTGATGAGTTTCTTGAGTCCGGAGAGCTGGTCCTCAGTAAGTACTTCTTCGCCATGGGCGATGATATATTCTCGTGGTCGCCTCAGCAAGTGAGATATCAGCAGCTCAGCATCCAGTTGCGGACTTTCGCTTTGTTTCAATTGGGAGACGGTTACTCGTAATGCTTCCCCGATTGTACTTGCTGTTGTGTTCTCGGGTCTCATTGTGCCTTGATGAGCTCTTCACTTGTTGCTGTAATCACATCTTCAAGGTCTCCATCCAGTATTCCGCTCAAATTATGCCAGCTTTTTTTGATTCTGTGGTCTGTAACTCTGCTCTGTGGAAAGTTATATGTTCGTATCTTCGCAGAGCGATCCCCACCACGAATGGCGGATTGTCGTTGATCCCTTTCCTCATCCATCTGTTTTTGTGTCTCGAGGTCGTAAAGTCTGCTTTTTAAAACCTTTAGCGCCTTAGTCCTGTTTTTTAGCTGGGACTTTTCATCCTGGCACGTGACAACGATTCCCGTTGGAACGTGTGTCATCCTCACGGCTGAGTCAGTAGTATTCACACTTTGCCCACCAGGCCCGCTGGAACGGTAAACATCAACTTTCAGATCCTCATCTTTAACCTCAATCTCAACATCATCTACCTCGGGCATTACAACTACTGAGGCAGCTGAGGTATGGATCCTCCCTGATGATTCTGTAGCAGGGACTCGTTGTACACGGTGCACTCCGCTTTCATACTTAAGCTTTCCATAGACACTTTCACCTCTCACAAAGAAGATAATCTCTTTGAATCCGCCTGTATCCGATGGAGCGTCACTTATAAGTTCGATCTTCCAATTCATCTTTTCTGCAAAACGACTATACATTCTGAAAAGCTCAGCGGCAAACAGTGCTGCCTCTTCACCACCGGCACCTGCTCTGATCTCAACTATACTATCGCGGATATCATTGGGGTCAGTTACTCTTGTAAGTTCTGTGAAATCACTGTGAAGATTATTTAGGGTCGCTTCGTTTTGAGCGAGTTCGTCGGCATAGAAAGCCAGAAGCTCCTGGGATTTTTCGTCTTTTATTAACTGCGTTGTTTCCTTTATCTCTCTATTCAGGTCTGTGATTTCTTGTGCAAGTGCGTACCTGTCGGCTAGTGCAGCGCGTTCGCGTGACAGCTTCTGAAGCAGGGCAGAATTGCTCACTACCTTCGGGTCCGACAACATTTTTGTTAGTTCATCGTACCTGGTTACTGTTTCGGCAATTGTGTCCATGAGAGATATCGCACCTTTATTAGTGCAATTGTAACAATTAGAGGTGGGTTATTGAAGCTGCTTGAGCATGTCGCGCAGAGTGAGGTTTTTGCTGCCATCGACTTTTTTCACTTTACCCTTGTTCCTGCGTTTCTTCGCCTTTTCGCGTTTGCTGACACGCTTTGTGCCAGAAGCAGACTTACGTTTCTTTTCGAATTTCTTTACCAAGTTTTCAGTGTCAACGATCCTGTGTTTGCCTGTGTAGAAGGGATGTGAGGTACTAGTCACCTCAACGGTGATCTCTTCTTTTGTGCTGGCCAGGTTGAAACTCTTCCCAGTGGAAAGATCTGTTACTTTGGCGTTTGTATGTGTTGTTGGGTGGATTCCTTTTTTCACAAAATATTTGTCCCAAGTTAATCAGGTAGATGCAATTATAGCAGCTAAAACACCTTCCCGGCAAGCTCACATTCTTGACTATACGTCCTTTTTTATGTAGTTTGAGTGTACATTTAAAGATAAATCTGCCATGGCAAAAAAAGCCCCAAAAAGTAAGAAAACTAGCAAAAGAAAATCTAGTAAAGCAAAAAAGTCAGAGAAAGAGACAGTAAAAAGGTCGGCAGAGAAAGATAAAGCAGAAAACTCAGATAAGTTTGTTCCTACGTTTCTTGGTGGTGCCAAGTCAAAAGCAGCCGCTAAGGCCAAGAAGGTGGAAGAGGTGGAAGAGGATGTTGTCGAAGAAGCCCCTGCCGAAGAAGAAGCCCCTGCTGAAGTTTCTGAGGAGAGTGAAGTAATAGGGAAAGAAACCGAAACAAATGCAGAGCCAGAAGATCAACCAGCAGGAAGCAGATTCAGTTCTCTTATGCGGGCAAAAGGTGAGGCAGACGAGGGTGCGATCGGTGGAGATGAGGAGGAAGACAAGGGGGAGAAAAAAAGCAAGAAGAGTTTCTATATCGTTGTTGGAGTATCACTTGTTTTAATAGTAATTGCTTTTGCCTATTTGCTTATTTCCCGGAATAATCAAACTTCAGAAGTAACACCAACGGATGATCAGATGACGACCGACACAACTGAGGTCGAACTTGTTCGGAGTACAGTCGATCTGTTGGCAGAGGTTGCTGAGCTCCCCAATGAGATCCCACTTGTTGCAACTATCAACGATTTGGAACAGTTTAAAGAAGTCGATGCAGCTTTTTATGCGAAAGCCTATATTGGTTATAAGGTTATCATATATCAAGAGTCAAATATGGTTTTTCTGTTCAATGAGACTACCAATAAGGTTGTAAATATCGGGACGCTAAGTCAGGTGCCGTCAATAGATGAGATTGAACTCGAAGAAACAACTGGCACGGTTGATGAGATTTCCGGACTAACAATCTTGATTTTGAATGGAACAACAGCTCCTGGTATAACCCTCGGCTATCAAGGGGAGATAGAAGATCTTAGTGGCGATTACACTGTCACCGACAGGGCCACAGCTGAGATCCTTGGGTATGCTGAAACAAAGCTGTATGACCTCACAGATGGTACAAAAGAAAACAATATTAAAACTCTTGCAGATGCTCTTGGGATTGAAGTGGTCGAAGGTCTACCTAATGCCGAACTAGAATCAGATACGGATGTCGTGATAATCTTGGGAGAAGACAGGATTTAGTTTTCAACTGCCCTCAAATACTGCCATCTTGCTTTTAACGCCCATCAAGAATCGGGTATAATATCAAACCTCGTTAATTTATTAATTGATTTAGATGGTTTTACGCAATGTAAAAGGAAACCTAGTCCTTGAAGGTAAGGACGTTAAGGTGTTAGTAGCTACAGCCAAGGGCAAGGATGCCGGAGGCAAGGTTGAACCTGACATCATACTGTCAAACAGAGATGATTTACAGCCTACGGAGGGCCAGAGTTTAATAGATTCCGCTGGTGAATATGAGATTAAAGATGTTTTTGTTTATGCATTAAGTACAAATGGAGATAAATTAGTAGATCTGTTCAGCATCGACCTTGAGAATATAAAGATAGTATATGTTGATGAGCAGACCCGCCAGATAGGAAAGAAGGTGCTTGACCAGGTAGGTATAGCGAATATTGTAGTGATCGATATGGAAAACAGTAGTCTCGAAGAGAAGGTGAATGTTATCCGTGTGCTCGATCCTGAGTATCTAATACCTCTTGGTTCGCAAGAAGTGATTAAAAAGCTGGCCAAGCAGTTGGAGCTTGAAATTCCTGATACAGAGAAGAAATTCAAGATCAGGAGTTCAGAATTGAGCGAAGAAGATTATGGGCTGAAGCTGGTACTATTGCAATAATATATTGATGAGCGATTTAAAGTTACCGCCACAGAACCTCGAAGTAGAACAATCAGTTCTTGGGGCTCTTCTTATCGACGAGGATGCCATATACAAAATCGCTGAATTTTTGCTACCTGAACATTTCTACCGTGAGACACATCAGAAGATCTATGCAGTAATGCAGGGGCTCGTATCTCAGCAGAAGGCTATCGATGTACTAACTGTTTCGGCGGAGCTTAAAAAGAAGCGACAACTTAAACAGGTCGGGGGAACTGCATTTTTGTCTGAACTTGTAGCTAACGTCCCTACTGCGGGGCATATTGAGGAGTACGGTCATATTATCAAGGATGCAAGTGTAAGACGAAAGCTCATTGGTGTTGCAGCAATGCTTGATGAGATGGCATACAAAGAAGACGAAGAACTGATTGACCTGCTCGATAAGGCAGAAAGGGACCTACTTGGGATAGCAGAATCGCATACAGACAGTGACTTTGTACATGTAGCAAAGCTTCTCGAGGAATCATATGAACGTGCCGAAGAACTTAACAAAGACCCCGGAAAATTAAGGGGAATCGCATGTGGTTTCAACTACCTGGATGGAATCCTGGGGGGCTTTCAGGAGTCAGACTTAGTAATACTTGCTGCAAGACCCTCTGTCGGAAAGACTGCGCTGGCTCTGGATATTGCAAGGCATGCTTCAGTTACTGAAGGGAAGAATATTGGTATCTTCTCTCTTGAGATGTCGAACACGCAATTAATGGATAGACTGTTGTCGATGCAGGTTGGAGTTGGACTATGGAACCTGCGTATGGGAAAGATATCTGATGACGCCTTTTCAAGGCTTGCTGAAGCGATGGGAGTTCTTTCAGAAGCAAATCTCTACATTGATGACACTCCGGGAATTGGAATAATGGAGATGCGCACAAAAGCCAGACGACTGAAGGTCGAAAAAGGTTTGGATATGGTAATTGTCGACTATCTACAGCTGATGGCGGGACGTCGCCAGGAGAGCAGGGTGCAAGAGGTGTCTGAGATCTCAAGATTTCTCAAATCGATGGCGAGGGAGCTTGAGATTCCTGTTCTTGCGCTTTCTCAACTTAGTAGATCGGTTGAGCAGCGAGGTGGCGATGGTGTGCCACAACTTTCCGATCTTCGTGACTCAGGATCCATTGAACAGGACGCTGATGTTGTTATATTTCTGAGCAAAATGGGGGGAGGCGAAGAAGAAGAGGTTAATGAAAACAGAATGCTGACAGTTGCAAAACACAGAAACGGTCCGACAGGTGCGGTTGAGCTCTTTTTTGTTGGTGAGCAGGCGCGTTTTCGGGAACTCGATAAACATCACGGTAGCACCTAGACGGTTAGCGACAAATATCTTATCATAAAGCTATCTCATATCCAGTTTTAGATTAGACGTAGGGTTTTATGGGGAAGAAACTACTAATTGTTGAGGACGAGAAGCCCATAGCACGCGCGTTGGAGCTGAAGCTTTCTAACTCGGGGTTCGAAGTGACTGTAGCCCTAGATGGCCAGAAGGCGATTGATCTGGTAGATAACGGTGAGTTTGACCTCATCCTACTGGATCTGGTTATGCCAAATCTGGATGGCTTTGGATTTCTCACGCAGCTGAAAGAGAAAGGGAAAAAGATCCCCGTTATTGTAACTTCCAACCTAAGCCAGGATGAAGACATCGAGAAGGCCAAACAGATGGGGGCAGTTGGATACTACGTGAAATCTAACACACCGCTCGCTGATATCGTAGATAAAATCAATCAATATTTCGCTAAATGAGACTGGATGACAAACGCATACGGGATCTACTGCTCAAGAACAGTTACGTAAGTAAAGACGACATCAAAGCAGCTGAGAAGTATGCAAAAGAAAGAAATGCGACCGTTGTAGACTACCTGCTCAAGGAGGAATTGATTAATAAGGACCTTCTGGGGCAGGCGATAGCAGAGTTCTACAAGGTAAATTATGCTGACCTTAACACTAACATCCCTACCCGTGAAGATGTACTTAAGATTCCTGCAGATATTGGAAAGAAATATCGGCTGGTCATAGCAAACCAAACCACAGACAGCTATACGATTGCAACTGATAATCCTCAACAAAAAGGACTGTTACCGGCACTTAAAGATCTTTTCAGAAATAAAAAAATAACTCTAGCATTCTCAATCCCAGAAGACATCGATGCGTCTCTTGTGCATTATCGTGAACCCCTCGAAACCAGGTTTAAGAAGATTCTTGAGAACTCTGAGAGTGTTGCGCCTGAGGTTGTAGTTGAGATAATTGATGATGCAATAGTTGATGGGGCCTCGGATATTCATTTTGAACCACAGGAGAAAGATGTTCTAATCCGTGTCAGAATCGATGGTGTATTGCGTGAAGCTGCCCGTATAGGTAAAAAGTACTACGACAATATTCTAAACCTGATCAAAGTAAACGCACATATGAGAATCGATGAGCACAATGCAGCCCAAGATGGTTCGATGCGAATTGTTAAGGGCGACAGGAGAGTTGACATGCGTGTGTCTGTCATGCCCACCCTCGACGGTGAGAAGATCACTGTCAGGATACTCTCGGAATATGTAAGCAAGTTCTCCCTCTCTGACATAGGTTTGTCCGAACGAGACCAGGATCTGTTTATCGAAGCCGGAAAGAAGCCATTTGGGATGATTCTGGTTACTGGTCCAACTGGGTCAGGAAAAACGAGTAGCCTATACTCTCTAATCAGGATTTTAAACACTCCAGAGGTAAATGTAACGACAATCGAAGATCCTGTTGAATACAAAATCAAAGGCGTGAATCACATTCAGGTTAACACTCAAACAGAACTTACTTTTGCAAAGGGTTTGAGGTCAATCGTCAGGCAAGATCCTGATATCATCCTAGTTGGAGAGATACGTGACCAGGAGACAGCCGAAATAGCTGTTAACGCTGCACTGACCGGACATCTTCTATTATCAACATTTCATGCTAATGACGCTGCAACCTCTATTCCGAGATTGCTTGACATGGGAATTGAATCGTTTCTGCTTGCATCAACCTTAGAGCTGGTTGTGGCACAAAGACTGGTCAGAAAGATCTGCCTTGCTTGTCGTATCAGCAGAAAATACACAAGAGCAGCTCTTGTAAAAGAGCATCCCTTTCTCGATGATTATCTATCTAAGAAGAAGAAAGAGTTTACACTCTATGACACAAAGCCCTGCAAAGCGTGTCCGGGGGGTGGTTTTCAGGGAAGGACTGCAATCTTTGAGTTCATTAAAGTGACAAGGGAGATGCGGGATTTAATCCTTCAGGACCCCTCTACAAATGAGATTCTTGACCTGGCAAAAAAACAGGGTTTTGTCACAATGTTCGAAGATGGTTTGGATAAGGTTTTCAATGGAATTACCACATTGGATGAGCTTTTGCGTGTGGCTAAGCCACCGGAGACCCATGCTTAATGAAAATTGATAAAACTGCCCCCAAAAAGAAAAAGAAGTTAACTTTTGCTTCTAAAGTAAAGAGGGTGCTTACAACTCCTATAGGGGGACTAACTAAAGAAAAGGAGTTGTTTATCCAAAACCTCTCAATGCTTATTACCTCTGGGCTGGATGTAATAACAGCTTTGAAAGCCACGCAGTTTGATATCCGTTCCAGACGAATGCGTGAGCTGACGGATCAGATTACCGCAGATGTTAACGCGGGATCGCCTATGTGGAAAGCATTTGAAGAAAATAATCTTCTCCCCAGCTATATGGTTGCTCTTGTTAGAATTGGTGAAGAGACCGGGAAGCTCCCCGAGAACTTAATAATCATTGTTGAACAGCAACAAAAAACAAGACTGTTCAAATCGAAAATCATTTCAGCAATGATCTACCCTGCGATAATATTTGGCCTGAGTATCTTTATAGGGATCGGGATCTTTGTATTTGTCCTGCCGAGACTTTCTAACGTCTATAACGCACTTGGTATTGATCTTCCTTTTATCACAAAGGTAATGATATTTACAGGGACGTTTCTGCGTGACTACGGAATTATCGTTTTACCTCTTGCTGGTTTATTAATAGCAATAGTCTTTTACTTCCTTTTTGTGAGAGAGCGGAGTAAGCATGTTGGCCAGCGAATGATCTTTTCGATCCCTGCGTTGAGAGGGATCGTCAGGAATATCGAGATTGCCAGGTTTGGCTTTATGTTCTCAACTTTGCTTGAAGCAGGACTGCCAATCCTGGATGCAATTTCATCTTTAGGCAGGTCAACAGGTTACTATAACTACAGTAAATTCTATCGCCATCTCGAACGGATGATTGAGGAGGGCTATACTTTTCAACAGGCGTTCAAGAGATTTAAAAAAATAGAAAAGATCTTTCCGGTACCAATACAACAGATTGTAATTGCCGCTGAAAACTCTGGAAGGCTAATGAAATCTTCTTCGCAGATAGGCACAAGTTTTGAAGAGAAGATCGACTCCTCGAGCAAGAATCTTGCAGTCGTTCTTGAACCATTAATGCTCATTATCGTGTGGCTGGGTGTTGTGTTTGTGGCTCTTTCGGTCATATTCCCTGTTTATAATCTTGTTGGTGGAGTTGGTCAAAGTAACGGTAATGGGTCGGTTTCGTCTCCAGTGGTTGATTTCAACAAAGCAGGAACACTCACAGTCGTGTCTGATCAGGAGCAGGTAAATGTATACAAAGACCCAGCAGACGAATCTCCCGTAGAAAGTACAATTGAGAGTGGAATTACCCTAAGATTCACGGCGACAAAAGACGGTTGGGTGAAAATTGTGATTGATGAAACTACTCAGGATACAGGATGGATTCAAGAAGAACTGGTTCAAATAATAGTTGATCTATCAGAATAGCGATGACAAAGCAAAGACTACAGCAAGCGTTTACATTATTCGAGCTACTCCTGTCGATGTCGCTGTTGGCAATGGTTGCAGCTTTTTCAGTACCGCTCTACCAGAGTTTTCAGACCAGCAACGATCTTGAGTTGACGGCCGATATAACTACTCAGTCACTCAGAAGAGCGCAGTCATTGGCTATGAGTGGTGATGGTGATGCAAATTGGGGTGTATATATCCAGAACGGGAGTGTCACGTTATTTCAAGGTGACGATTACGCCACGAGGGATACAAGCTTTGATGAAGACCTGGAGATTAGCGACAAGATAAACCTCTCAGGGCTAAGTGAGCTCGTTTATGAGAAATTTACGGGTGATCCTTCAGCGACAGGTACGATCAATCTCTCCATAGCCAGTGGCGAAACAAGAATTATTACGATTAATTCAAGGGGTACAGTAGATTTCTAAGATGAACCGGAACAAGAAATTAAAATCATTTAGTCTTGTAGAAGTACTGTTGGCAATGACGTTGCTGGGTATTATCATGATGTCGTTGGCTGGAGCTCTTGGCTTCGGTCAAGAGAGCAGCCTTGCTGCTGGCAATACTGCAAGAGCAAGTTTGATCGCTGATGAGGGGGTTGAGGCTGTAGATAATATTGCCGATGAGGACTTTGCGAATCTTGTCGATGGTACGTACGGACTTGCTGTGTCAGGAGGGGTCTGGACGTTCTCGGGAACGAGTGATACTACAGATATTTTCGAGAGAGTAGTCACGATTTCAACGGTTGATACGTATACTAAGCAGGTAACATCTGAGGTCACCTGGAGCCAGGGGGCAGGTCAGCTACCACGAGTAGTTACGGTTGACTCGTACGTCTCTGACTGGTCTCGACTTGTGGTTACATCAAATAGCACATTCCGAGCAACCGAATACTACCTGGGAACTGGCGTTTTTTCGGGAAATTCGTATAGCCTTACTTTGAATCAGGACCTTGAAAGTAATTACTTTGTTATCGTTCAGGGGAGTGACGGCAACGGAAGTCGCAGAGGGACCCGTGGACCAGATGAAAATTACGTCTCGCTTACAGCTGACCCATTTGGGACAGGTGCCCTCGGAACATCGGGAGGAACGGCTATCCTTGGTTTCACTAGACAGAACAGTGTTAACAGCTGGGTAGGGGTAGTAACAGTTGTTGAGTGTCTTGGAGACTGTAATGCCTCTGGGTTTGAACTGTTGGATGTTGAGAGGGTGACTCATTCAGGCACAGCAACATCGGGTAGTGTTACAACTACTTCCTGGTCAGATATTGGTCAGGTGATGTTGATGGGTGGGTTCAATGGTTCGGGTTGTGACACAACCCAGACAAGGAGTTTTAGGTCCAAAGTGTGTCATGTGAGGATGTATCCTTCAGGATCAAATACAGTAAACTGGACTCGTAACTCCGGTGGTGCCTCGTTGAGAACTGCAACCAGCACAACGATGGTAGTAGAGTGGGGCAGTGAGTGGACCATCCAGAGGGCAAACGTGACAGGAAACAACGGTGGTAACGGTGCTGATGCCACTGGAGAGTACTCAAACGGGGCCATTTCAGGTGTTGCCAGAGATAACACCTGGGTGTGGGGCACTGGACACACTAACGACCAGGGGATCGGTGATGCAGCCGAAGGCGTGCTGGTTACTCTGGGTGACGGGGTCAATCAGAATGGAACAGAAACGCAGGTGTCCGTTGGAATGGAGTACGGAGGGAATTCCATGAATTTCGAGGTTTATGCGCTCACACATCCCGATCTGGCAGTTGACTATCGCTTCAAGGCAGATGGGCATGCTGGCAATCTGACACTAGATACTACAGTAGACTCTGCGTCGGATGTTGATGCGCGCATGGCGTTGATTTATAACGGCCAGAACGGGACCGGAAACGCCTATCCACGTCCGCACTTCTCGGCGCGGTACATAAACAACACTACGGTCAGGGCTGAACGAAGACGCACAGGCCAAAACTGGCCTGCATGGATTCAGGGGATTAACTTCTCTGCTATTACCTATAGTACGGGGGGCGGTGGTACCGGCGACTGGAGTGCACCGCTTCAGCAAAGCCAGATCAACCTGGCAGGCAATGAAAACGCTCTGGGGGTTAGGGTGCAGGGAAATTACGCTTACGTTGTAAGGGACATCGCCGGCACAAATTTCGTAGTTGTAGATATCAGTAACCTATCAACCCCTTTGGTAGTTGGATCCCTGAGTTTACCTGATAAACCGACATCTGTTGCTGTGGGTAGTGCTTATGTAGGCAGCAAAAGTAATTCGGGGGAGTTGCAAATAGTTGATGTTTCAACACCATCCAGTCCGAGCCATGTCGGAACATACAATGCTGCTGGAGACAAAGATGCTAAGGCGCTAACTGTTGATGGAACAACGGTTTATCTTGTTAAGAAGAAGGAAGGTGGTGGTGATGAGCTGTTTATTATTAATGTTTCGATACCGGCCAGTCCATCGCTAATCAGTTCACTTGAGCTGGGTGACGAAGCGAAAGGTGTGGTTAAGATAGGCAACTATCTCTACATTGGAAATAAAAGCAACTCCCAGGAACTGCAGGTTATCGATGTAACTACTCCCGCAACCCCAAGCATTGCAGGCAGCCTGGACTTGAGCGGGAATGACGATCCTGAATCTATTGATGGTGCCGGATCAATGATAATACTTGGCCGAAGAAACGATGTTTACGTAATTGATATCTCAACCCCAACTTCACCAACTGTATTAGGCTCATTCAATGCCGGTGGCAAAGTAAAGGGTGTATCATACCATCCTTCATCAGATTACATTTTTCTGGCAACCGAGAACGGCTCACAGGAGTTTCAGGTCGTTGACATCTCATCCCCTGCAAGTATTACTTTGGTAGGAGGACTTAATGTTTCCGGGAAACTAAAGGGCATTGACTACTCTCCGGGACTGGATAGGGCGTTTGGGGCAAGTGATTCAAACTCAGAAGAATTTATTATCTTTCAGCCACAGTAAAGATGAGAAAACCCAGAACAAGAAAAGCATTTACTTTGGTTGAAATTATCCTTTATGTCGGACTGGTCTCCATGCTTTTGGTTGTAGTGGCCGGATTCCTCACATCTGTGCTTCAGTCGCGAGAACGTTCTGAAACAGTATCAGAGGTGGACAGTCAGGGCGTGAAGGTTATGCAGGACATAATTCAGACAGTTAGAAACGCACAGGCAATAAACTCTCCAACACAAGGTAACTCGGCTGCAACACTTTCGCTTGATGTTGTCGATGGTGGGGCAGACCCTACTGTCTACGACCTGTCAGGTGGAGCACTCACAATCACCGAAGGAGGCGGCGCGGTAGTAGACCTGACTTCTGGCAGGGTTACTGCCTCGGGGCTTGTGTTTGAAAATTTGACTCGCCCGGGCACAGACGGCATAGTAAGAATAGAATTCACCCTCACCCACGTTAATCCTGAAGGCAGATTTGAGTACGATTATGCGCAAATATTTTACGGCTCAGCAAATCTGAAACAGAATTAAAATATGAAGGCATACATATCTTTAATAACAGTAATAATAGTGAGCTTTGTCGCAGTGGGCATCACTGTCACATTTATTATGCTTGGTATTGGGGCGACGCAAACAAGTGAATCACTCGAACTTTCAATAAAGGCAAAAGCCCTTGCAGATGCCTGTGCTCAGGATGGGCTCGAAACTATAAGGGAGAACACAAGCTACACTGGTACAACTAATTTATCACTTGGTGAAGGTAACTGTTCTTTCACTGTGACAAATCAGGGTGGTGAGGTACGTAGAATTGAAGTAACTGGCACGGTCGACACAGTTATCCGTAAGGTACTAATTACAACAAGTCAGCTAAACCCACAGATACTGATTTCAAGCTGGCAGGAAGTTGCAGATTTTTGAGTAATCACAAATTGAATAAAAGACTGTCCGAACAAATAAATGAGCTTCTTGGCGATGATTATCAGGTTCCTCCCGAACTGGAGGGAATATTTGAGAAAATAAATTCTCAATATGATATGTGCGATAAACACTCGCTTTACGAGATGATTTTCAACAACGTTGGAGATATCATCACTTATGTTAGCAAGACCGGTAAGATCCTGGATGTTAATAAGAAAGTCGAAGACATTCTCGGCTATAAAGCAGATGAACTCATAGGTCAGAACTTCCTCACTCTTGGAATTCTCAATTCAGACAATCTCAAGAGGATGGCGGCTTTGTTCAAAGAGGGGATGATGAAAGGCATAGTTCAAAACCCGGTCGAGGTAGCAATAAACGCAAGGGATGGTCATCTCGTCCATTTTGAAGTTCGTACAGGCGTTATTAAAAAGGAGGGAAAGGTTGTTTCAATGTTCAGTATCCTTCGAGATATCACAATTAAGAAGCTTGCCGAAAAAAAGGAGAAAGAGGTTACGCAGCAACTATCAGAAAATAACTCCATACTGAAGATCATTGCGGACACTTCGACTAGTTTTGTCAACGTCCAATCTGGTGAATTGACTAATAAGATTAGTGAAGCACTGGAGCTGCTCGGTAATTCTACGGATGCTGACAGGTGCTACATCATAATGTACTCCGATGATTTGACGACAATGACGAATACGCACGAGTGGGTAAGAGAGGGTATATCATCTCAGAAAGAGCACCTCCAAGCAATAGCCTCTGATAGTTTTCCCTGGATGCTTGAGAAGATGAAGAGAAGTGAAAAGGTTATGTTCTCCAATCTTGATGATATGCCACCAGAGGCTTCTGCAGAGAAAGCAGAATTCATAAAAGAAGAGATTAAAGCAATTCTCTTTGTCCCAATTTATTCCTCCGGGAAGCTGAGGGGGCTCATAGGTTTTGACTCTGTACGAGAGACCCGACAGTGGGATCCGTCACAAATTCTACTTCTTGAACTGGTTGGCCAGACAATTGTAAATGCTATTGAACGTGATAATTTCGAAGGCAATTTGAGAAATAGCAATAAGGAGTTGGAAAGATTTAATACAGCTCTTATTGGGAGAGAGCTTCGTATGGTGGAGCTTAAAAAAGAGATCACTTTGCTCAGATCAAAGTTAATTGAGAAGAAAAAGAATGCTCAAAAATCTTAAAATTTCGAAAAAACTCATTTTAGGCTCGGTTGTGGTATTTGCACTTGCCATTGTTTCTTTAGCACCGTTTAACTCCTACATCCGTGAAGAAGTTGTCACAGAACAACAGAGCATAGTTTTTGCCAAGCATGTAGAGGACCACGCAGGTGAACTCAGTACTTTTTTTGAGAACATTAAATCAGATATCAAATTGATGAGAGACGCTGATGCCTTGCGAGACTTGCTAGATGATAACTCAGATGAGTCCAGAAACCCCCTTGAGAATTTCTTTAGCAATTTGATAACCAATAAACCTCATTTCATGCAGTTGAGGTACATTGATGAAAAGGGGATTGAAATAGCGAGGGTGGATAACGTAGATGGCCGGCCTGCAGCGACCGTTCCTGCAAATCTACAGGATAAGAGCGATCGATACTACTTTAAGAATTCTATGCAGCTTGCAGAGGATCAGTTGTATATCTCTCCTATCGATCTCAACCGGGAAGGACCGAGTGCAGCTATTGAGGAGCCATACGTCCCGGTAATAAGATATGCTCTTCAGGTACTTGACGTGGATGGAACGAAGAGAGGTATTGTATTAGCAAATATCTTTGCCGATTCCTTCTTGGAGGGTTTGCACCACGAAAATGCAGATAGTTCGGAGCATGGAGAATTCTACCTGGCTGATCAGGATGGATATTATATTGTAAATCCAGATAACAGTAAGCTCTGGGGAAGTGAAAGAGACCTTGGGACTGGTAAAACTCTTTTCGACGACTTTCCAGATGTCGCCTCACAGATCCTTAGTGAGGAGGAGAACCTTCTGGTTATGGGGGGGGAGATAGTAGCCTCTCAGAGAGTTGTTCCGAATGGCGAGGAGAAGTCTTTTTATGTGGTTTCGGGGATGATCCCTCGGGTTGGGGCGTTTTCTCCGTTTTCTGACCTGGGAGCACAGTTGACAATAGTGAATGCAGCATTTTTCCTAGTAATGGTCGGTTTATCATACCTGATGGCGAAGAAAACAGTTACAGACCCGATAAAAAGGCTTTCAGATGTCGCGGTTAAGATAGCTGGAGGTGATTACTCACTGAGGGCCAAGTCAGATAGTAATGATGAAATTGGTGAGCTGGCGCATCAGTTTAACCTTATGGCAGACAATATAACCAGTATCAACCTAGAGCTTGAGGAAAAAGTGAAGTCAAAGACAAAGGAGCTTGAGACTAAACTTGCTGAGTTTGAAGAGAGTAATGTTCGTCTTAAGGAGACAAAGAAGGCGATACTAAATGTGATGGAAGATCTAGAAGTGTCGAGGGAACGCAGTGAACAGGAGCGCAATAGAACAGAGGCGTTTCTTACAAGCATCAGGGATGGAGTGATTGTTATTGATAGTAACAAAAGAATAGTTTTGGCAAATCCTGCTGCCGAAAAGATGCTGGGAGGCAAGAAGAAAGAAATGATTGGAAAATCTGTGCTCGAAGCGGTCACTGCAATAGGCAAAGATAAGAAGGGTAACTTCATGAAGCTTGATAAACTACCTATCATAAGAGCATTTGAATCAGGTGAAAGTAGGGAAAGTGAGTACTATCTTAGTGGAGCTGAAGGTCAAAGATTTCCAGTTGGTTCAAGCGTCGCTCCGGTTAAGGATGGTGACAAGGTTGTTGGAGCAGTTGAAGTTGTCCGCGATATCACAAAGCAGAAGGAGATTGATCTGGCGAAAAGTGAGTTTGTATCAATGGTTTCCCACCAGCTTCGAACTCCAGTCACAACATTAAATTGGTACTCAGAGATGATCCTAGAGGGGGCTGAAGGCAGCATGGATGAGGAGAAGATTCAGTATGTGCACGAGATTCAACGTGCTACGCAGAGGATGCTTGATCTTATCAATGCGCTACTAAATGTCTCAAGGATAGAGCTTGGTACGATACCGATAACCCCTGAAGAGACCGACATCGTTGAGATGGCTAGAACAGTTATATCTGAACACAGGCCGGGCATCGATAAGAAGCGGATTAATCTAACGGAAAACTTTGCTGAGAACCTGCCAAAAATGATGCTTGATCCAAAGATCATGAGGATGGTCTTTAATAACCTACTTTCAAACTCAATCAAATATACGCCGGAGGAGGGTAGTATAACTGTGGACATGTACCTTGATAAAAAAGACGGCCAGGATGAGCATCTGATGTTCAAGATCAGTGATACCGGAATGGGTATTCCTGAGGAGCAAAAGGATAGGATTTTTGAAAAGATGTTCAGGGCGGATAACATTAAGGAGCTCGATGTTGACGGCACTGGACTTGGTCTGTATATCACAAAATCTGTTCTCGAGAAATTTGGCGGACGTGTCTGGTTTGAATCAGAGCTTCATAAAGGCTCAACCTTCTATGTTAGTATACCCATTACAGGAATGACCAAAGTGTCGGGAGCAAAACCAATGACCACCTAGTCAATTAGGCTGTAGAAGAAGAAGTACGCAAATGTAGAGAATATTCCGAAGTTTAGAAAGGTTCCCGAAAGCGTGACAGCAATTAGAGATAGTGTCAGGCCTGCAAGTAGGAACACTTTGTTTAGAATCAGCGTAATGTTCTGGAATCTGAACTGCCCAGACGACTCAGTTAGTCCTTCTTTTAATACCATTCCAACGTCCTGACCCGAAACGTGGTTCTTCTCTTTGATATTGACATTAAGTTGTTGATTCTGATAGTCCGAGTGGTCGATCTCCACCCTGTAATCGCCCTGGTCCGCCGGTAATTGGTACTCACCATATCGGTTTGATCTTGTGGTCGTAATAAGCTTCTTGCCGGCGTACAGCTTGACTGAAGCGAACTTGATACCCAGTCCGGTTTGTTGATTAAATATCATTCCCCAGGCTTTACCCTTGCGTTTACCAAGCAACAGCCAGAACCATGAAAGCAGTCCAGGGAAGGCAAGCATGTTGGCAAGAAGTAGCAGAAGTCCTGACCCAAGTAGGGCTGCGGGGAGAATTGTTTCGGTCAGATTATCAGACATGATACTGTCGAGTTCGTTAAATATGTCAGAGATTGTCTGCGGCATTTTTATATCCGGCAAGGGGATGTAGCTTTTGGGGCAGTCACAGGTCAATCCCGGTGGACCTGTATCTGGCAGCTCAGCCAGCTCTTCAGGACCAAAAGATACGGTTACTAATTTTGAGTTTCCATTGTTATCCCTGACAAAAATAGTCAGATACGAAAGCTGGTAGTCGGGCAACATGAATGATGGATCAAGTGTTACTGTGTAATCGTTGATGTCTCCCTCAAAGCTGACCTCCGAGTCATCAACTGTATACTCTTGTCCATTTAGAATCAAGACCAGACTGTTTAGATCAACTCCACTTAAGCTATCTGTCAGATTAATCTGCAGGTTTTCATCAACCTCGATGACAGTATCACCCTCAAACGGGTTCCGTGGAAGAATTACCGGAGGTTCTATATCTGCAGATGGTCCACCTTCGCCCGGCGGAATATTGAAAGTTACTATTCTGGTACCAGAGTTACCTGCAAGGTCGTCAGATGACACAATAATAGTCGATGCTACACCTTGCGGTATGCCCCCAGCTGGTGTGACAGTAACCTGATAGTCAGATGGGTCTCCTGAGAATGAAAATTCAGGGTCGCCGTTAACATATTCGGTGCCGTTTACAAAAACACTCACGGAGTCAATATCAACGCCACTCAGTGTATCGGAAAGATCAACTCTTATGGATGCATTCTCTTGTACACCAGTCGTTTCACTTTCTGGATAGATAAAATTAATGTCCGGGGGTTCAGTATCAGCAATACAGCTTCCTGATCCAAAGGTGTAACTTGCATTTGTAACAGATGTTAACTTGTCCAGACTAGTCGTGTGCTCAGCGATATTGCTGTCGAGTGTGTCCCCAGATCCTGTATAATTAATCGTAAACTGTCCGGTAGTGGCTGACCCAAGAGATCTGAACTTCACCTTAAGAAAGATTTTGTTTCCATTGAAGCTTTTTACGAATGATCCTGCGGCTACCTTGATCTTTCCACTTGTAACCTGGTTGTAAACGTAGGCTTCAAACGCTTCGCCCGTCCCCACTTGTACTCCGCTGGATTCGCTATCCTGGTCGAGAACTTCGATTTTGCTGGCATCATAGGTGATCTCGATATCTGCCGCATTGCTGGTGATCCCTGCTGTATCGAGCATTACAACCACTTCCTCAGTGCAACCCTGAACAATCGATCCCCCGGCAGGGGAGAAATTGAAGCTGGCAGCGTTAGCGCTCTGGGTAGAAATGAAGAAGACAGCAGTTACTGCTACGAAAAAGACAACACCTTGTACGATCCGTTTCATTAGAACTAGTTTCCAGCTACAAAGATATTATAAAGTTGATTGCCTATGTCAAGCGAATTCACTTTGGTATCTTGGTTAAGGTCATTCTTGTTACTGCTTGAAAATTGGTTGTTGTAAAGCACGGACATATCAAGGGAGTTAATGTAATTATCATAGATCACACTGACCTCACCTGCAAGCAGGTCTTTGCCTTCAACAGTAAGATCGATATTGGGGTTTTGTGTTGCAAGTGTGTAGCAGTTAAACTGTTCGCGTAAGTGTGAGTATCCTTTGATGAAAAACCGATAGTCGCCATCGGGGATCACCGTTGATAGTGGCAGGCTTATAGTTGCAGTACCTGATGTGTTGGTCGAGATCCCATTAAACGTGAAGTTTTGACCTGTTGTGCAGTTTTGAAGCTGAACGTTTACGGTTGTGTCCCAGTTTCCTGTCAAAGGGTGGCGTTTCTCAGGGTGAACGGTAAATGTAATTGTAGCGATTCTAATAAATCCTGACACAGAGACACCAGGTTCGGTGTCAAAAACACATGGAGAAACACCTCCGCAAAGCTTTATACCGAGAACATCGGCCTCTTCGGGTTTAAACATCTTGATATACGCTACAACTAAAAGGAATAGGGCGAAAATCGCCAGGGAAGTCAGTGCAATGATTTTAAGCAGGTTAAGTCTTGTATACAAAAGCCAGCCCTGTTTAATAAGTGCTTACTACAATCTAGCTGAGAGCGGATCTGCTGTCAATTTTCACTATTATTTTCGTGTTTTATCTTGTAAAATCAGAATATAGATTTTATTTATTTAATATGGCAACAGCACCAGTGGCTGATCAGGCTGACATAAAGGATCAAAACGTACTTAGTTTCATGATGCAACTTGTTCAGGAGAAACACGGAGAGGATACTGACATCGAGTTTCTTAATCAGGAGTCTAACAGACTGTATGATACCTTTGGTGACCAGCTTGTGAGTTACTTTGAGCCGATGCTCACCGATGACCAGCGGGGACAGTTTGACCAGATGGTTGATGGCGGGAGTGACCAGGACAGCCTTCTGAACTTTCTGGTCGAATCAATCCCGGATCTGGAGTCTCAGATAATGAACGTACTAATGGATTTTCGCTCAAAGTATCTAGGCATAGTTGCACCTCAGGAAGGATAGCTTTTAGGATTTACCAATGCCAGGCAGAAAGAGTATGCCCCAGATAGGGCAGATGAAATCCGAAGTTAAGCGTATGGAAGGGCAGAAGTCTGCTGTTGAGTCTCAGCGTGAGTCTATTCGTAAAGCTATTGGAGAATTAAGAGGAAAAAAATCGCAGCTTGATAGCGCTGTCGCTGAACTTCGGGGAAAGCTTGCGGGAGAGATGCCACCACAGATCAAAAGTCAGATAACAGAACGTCTGGCAATGCTGAAAAACTCTCGAAGAACGATTGTTTCGCAGCTCTCCAGTATGTCTGAACGGTTAGCACAAACTGCTGAAGCTGTTAAAGGGATTAATCAGGGGATACAGGCGAGAAAAAATGCACTTGAACGGCTGGCAGGACAGATGGCACGTATGCCGATGTACAACCGCGAAATGGGAAAAAAGAAGGCATAGCTCTTTTTATTGCACAGATTTTGCCGCTGTGGTGGAACTGGTAGACACGCGGGACTCAAAATCCCGTACGGGTTAAACCGTGTGTGGGTTCGACTCCCACCGGCGGCATGTTGATATATCAACTCATATTGTTTTTAAGGGAATTATTATTTTAGGACTATAAGTTATGGTATCAATCTCTTCAAGTGCACTTCGCCCCGGCTCAATCTTCGAGGACGACGGACGCAAGTACATTGTTCTTAAATTCCAACACATCAAGAAGGGAAGGGGACAGGCAATAAACAGAGTTAAAGTCAAAGACCTGGAATCGGGGACAATAACTGAAAAAACCTACACTAATGAACAAAGTGTCTCTGAGGCAGATGTATCAAAAAAATCAGCTCAGTTTTTGTACACCGATGGCAGTGCAGCTCACTTCATGGATACAAATGACTTCAATCAGTTTCAGCTCGATACAGAAGTTGTAGAAGAAGAGCTCAAGTTTTTGACAGAAGGGATGAAGGTCATTACACTCTATATAGATGGAAATCCCATTAGTGTTGAACTACCGGTAACTGTTGAATTACAGGTTCAAGAGACTGAGCCTGCAGTAACTGGAAATACTGCCCAGAACGCAATGAAGAACGCATTGCTGGAAACAGGCTTGGAAATTAAGGTTCCGCTGTTTCTAAAGCAGGGGGATTATGTTAAGATTAATACTCAATCAGGAGAGTACATCGGGAGAGTTTCATAGCATTTATTCATTATTTATTTAAGAATGGTTGATTTCTTTTTAGAGCTTATCGACTTCAATAGTGAGGTTCCTGATTACTCAATAATTATTCCGATCATCTTCTTGTATCTATTTGTGCTGTGGACGATTGTCAGTATCTGGGTCTTTTTTGACGCGAAAAAGAGATTTGAGAGCATCCCTGTTGCCATTCTGATAGCTATTCTTAACCTGTTTCTCCAGTTTCCGTTTCTGTTTGTTTACCTGTTAATCAGGCCTCACTCACAGGAAGACTTTGACGACTGGATCGATGGGGGAGTCAATGTACCGGTTGTAAATTTTACTGGGCCAGAGGGTGTAGAAATGTCGTTTGAATTAAGGGTGTTCCCTAAGAGATTAGCAACTGATAAAGATGCGGAGATGAGGATAGACGTCAGTTTTGACAGTGAAGACGCGGCGAAGAGTGTTGTGTCACCAAAGCCGGTCAGTGAAAAAAAGGTTATGTTCCCAACTCAGGAGGATTCAAAGGATTCAAAGGATTCGGAGGCTGAAAGTGCTGAGAGTAAGCCCGTGGTGGAGGCAGAGTCTAAATTGACAACACTGGTTCGAAGTATTAATGGGAGGCTAAGAACAATAAAATCCAAACTGATTGAGAAGGTTCCGACCGCTGAACTTGTCGCCGAGAAAGCAAAGAAAGACAAGGAGCAGAAACCGGGGCAGAAGAGCGACGAAGGAGTGAATCAGGATGCCCCATCAACACAACCAGGTGAGCCTGCGGATGAAGAAGTTCAAAGGGATCAATGGGCAAAGAAAAAGAAAAAGAAGAAGAAACGCAAGGAAAGACGCTAACAATGCATGAGGATAGAAAAAAAGACACTAAAAAACAATCTCAGGGCGCTGTTGGTTCATGATGTAAATAGTCCAAGTGTCACTATCCTTGCACTCGTTGGAATCGGCTCAAGGTACGAAAATAAAAACGCCTCAGGACTTGCGCATTTCGTTGAGCACACAATCTTCAAAGGAACCTCCAAAAGACCAACCAGCAGAAAGATTGGTATGGATATCGAATTGTTGGGAGGGACATCAAATGCCTTCACTTCGTACGATTACACAGGCTACTACATAAAAGTACCTAAACACAATGCAATGCAGGCATTCGAAATCCTGACGGATATGGTGAAAAACTCACTGTTCGCTGAAACTGAGATTGAGAAAGAGAGGGGGGTCATAAGTGAAGAGATTCGAATGTATGAGGATATCCCACGAGCAAAGATAAGACAGATATTTAACTCTACGCTTTTTAGGGATAACCCACTGGGCAGGGATATAGCAGGTAGTATAAAGTCTGTCGCGGGATTAAAAAGAGAAACGTTTCTAGAATTTGTTGAGGAGAACTATACCGGTGAAAACCTGCTCCTGAGTCTGGGGGGTGGCTTTGATATCACTGAAGTAGAAAGCTTTATTAACGACAACTACGGGGATCTATCTGCGGGGAAGAAGGCTACATTTGAAAAGATGAGCCGGGTGAAGCTCAAAAAAAAGGTAAAATTTACAACTAAGAAACTGGAGCAAACACACATTGTCATGGGCGGGTTTGGGTATCAGCGCAACTTCGAGAAGAGATTTGCCTACCAGGTAGGAAATGCTATGTTAAGTTCAGGATTTGGTTCACGCCTGTTCCAGGTTCTGAGAGACGAGCTTGGGTTGGCCTACTACGTTTCTTCAGCAATATCATCTTTTGCTGATATAGGAAGGTTTACGATTAGTATGGGAGTAGACAATTCAAAAGCAGTAAAAGCGATTAATGCCGTTATCAATGAGTTAAACAATCTGAAGAGTGGCAATTTTTCAGGTGAGGAGCTTAAAAGGGCCAAGAACTTCTTAATAGGTTCGCTGACCACTCAGCTCGAGACAAGCGATGATGTCGCTTCATGGTATGGTCTTATGGCCTTGCTAAAAGAAGAATTCTTGACCAGTGATGAGATAATTAAAAAGATAGCCAAGGTTAGCCAGGATGAAGTTATTGAGGTTTGGCGCGAGGTGTTAAACAATGATAATCTTCTTATTACTGGACTTGGCCCGAAAAGCAAAGTGACCGGGAAAGATATCTCTGACATCGACTAAAATGCAGCCAGTTCTCTTTACACTAGGTTCTATTGAGGTGAAAACAATGCTGATTGGTGCGCTGTTTTTTGCTTTTGTCTATGTTGTGGTCTTCTGGATTACATCGAGGAAAGAGCTTAAAAGCAACACCATCTTTGATATTGCATTCCTAACGCTTCTTGCATCGCTGATAAGCGGGAGGCTGCTTGCCGTCCTCTCGCACCTCAATGACTATCTTGATGCCGGCTTCAATCTGTTTCCAATCCATGAATCAGAATCAGGTATTCTGTTGTTTTCACAACTCCCATGGTCATTTCTGAATTTTACAGATGGTCATTTTGAGTTTATTGGAGTGTTTATGGGAATCATCATAGGTTTGCTTGTCATTTATCAAAATTCGAATCAGCGAAAATCAGTCTTTCAGCTTTTTGACAGGATAATCGTCGCCTACGTTATTGCTGGGTTCGTCCTTTTTGCTGGGATGATGATTTCGGGTACTGACTTGGGTATCGAGGTGATTGGCGGCCCCGGCCTCGACCTTGGAGACGGGCTCACAAGACACCCTGTTAATTTGTATAGGATGATGGTTCATGTCATTTTCCTAGCTGCAATACTGATATTCAAGCTCGGGAAAACAAAGAAAAACGGGCTAGTAACCAGTTTGTTCCTGATAATTTTTGGAGCGTCAGAGTTTATTGTACGGGGGCTAATGCAGGAGTACTCCCCATTGGTGGTGGGTAGTCTTGATTACCACCAGATCATTGCTGTAATGGTGGCTCTCATCGGCGTTTTGTTCTTGATTGCAGGCTTAAACCTGCTCCCTGCTCGAAAAAGAGGTGTGGAGTCTGAGCAAGCAACTACTAGGGTTGCTCCAGGAGAACGCAAGGCAAGAGATCCTCGTAGAACAGCAACCGGAAATATAAACCGTTTCTCAGTATCATTTTCCGACAGGCTAAAGGACATTGAAAAAGACAAAGAGCAAACATAAACCAAAGAAACTGGTAACCCTGCTCACAGGATTATTTATTGGCATAGATCAGCTTTCGAAGTTAGTTGTAGTTAATTCCACTCTCCCGTATGAGGTCAACGATGGGATCGCATTAAGTATCTTCAGAGGTAGCAACGGTCTTAGCTTCGCCCTGGCTTTGCTGGGCATCGCTCTTGCTGTGTACCTTTTTCTGCATACGAAGCCCGAGAGGTATGTGGAACTTGTTGGATTTGCAGCAATATTTGCCGGTGGGTTTGGCAACATCATTGACAGAGTTTTGTATGAGGGAGTTGTTGATTTCATCCAGGTACTGAGTTTCCCTACGTTCAATGTTGCAGATGCCCTCGTGAGTTTTGGTATAGTTGTTGTGATAGTCTTTGCATTTAATGAAAGAGCCTAGAAGCATCAAAATAAAAGTAGCTCCTGATGAAGCAGGTGAAAGGCTTGACCTGTACCTAACGTTCAAGTTACAGGATCTTTCCAGGTCGTATATTAAAAATCAGATTAATGATGGTGTAGTTAGAATCAATGGCGAAACTCAGTTTAAGCCACAGTACAGAGTTAAAAAAGGTGATGTCATCGAAGCATCTCTAGAAGGTAAAAACCCTTCGAACACAATTCGCCCTGAAAACATTCCTCTCGATATTATTTTCGAAGATGAGCACCTTTTGGCTGTGAACAAACCTGTAGGGTTGGTTACCCATCCCGCTACAGGAAACTGGTCAGGTACCCTCATGAATGGGGTCGTATTTCACTTCAATGAGCTTCGACACGTTGGTGACCCCATACGATCAGGATTAATTCACAGGCTCGACAAGGAAACGTCCGGGATAATCCTGATAGGGAAAACGAACAGGGGTTTATGGTATTACTCGCGACTGTTTGCTGAACGCAAAGTTGAAAAGACCTACAGGGCAGTTGTAAGAGGAGATATTTCGGGAAAGACAAAGGGCGGAAGTATCGAGGTGAGAAATTACCTCGGAAGAAACCCAAAGCAGCGAAAAAAAATCGCTGAGGTCGATCCCAAAAAGGGAAGGCTTGCCATCTCAGCGATAAGATTTATTTCGGCTTTAACATATGACGGCACAGACTATTCACTCGTAGAAATTAAACCGACCACTGGACGTACGCATCAGATCAGAGTGCATCTTGCAAGCCTTGGGTTTCCTGTACTTGGAGATACTGTTTATGGTCGTTCAAAATTCAAGAGGCTTATGCTACATGCTTGGAAGCTTAACTTGAAACTTCTCAACGGAGAACAAAAAGAACTGATTGCACCATTACCTCGCGTGTTTACAAACCTTGAAGCCAAGCTCTGATATGCGTGGACTCCGCTCACTGAAAAATCTTTTGAACCGGAATCGCAGAAGTAGAAAGCTCGCAAGACGCAAAAAGGATAGGGGAATCAATGCGTCTTATAGGTTTCCCGGGCTGTTCAGGTCAAGTATTGTGAGGAGGATAGTTGTTGCGTTGTTACTGCTACTTCTTGTGTACATTGCTGTTCCTTATGCGTATGCCATCCTAACATTTGAAATAAAGCGCGATGCTAGTGATGGTGGGGGAGAGATTACTCCCTGGTATGGGACAAACAGATTGATAACCCTGGTAATTGGTACTGATCAAACTGACCTCGAACATGAGTTCATTGACGCCATGGCACTTGTCGTTGTTGATCCGGAGTTTAGTACAGTTGGTGTCTTTGGAATCAATCCCGACCTGAATCTGTATGTGAAATCAATAGATGCGAGGCTAAATGTTAGAACTTTCCTTAATAACTACAAAACAGAAGGTTCCGAGATCAAATACTTAAAAGAAGCAGTTGAAAATCTTCTTGCTGTAAGGCTGGATAGGTATTTGAAGGTGAGCGACGATGGGTTCACGAAGATCACGGAGAAACTCGAACCGGTCTCGGTTGATCTAGATTATGATGTGAAAGATGAAGATGTCTTTGAGCGAACCGGTGAAGATGGCTTTACTGGATGGAACGCTGGTAAACAGCTGGTATGGCCCAATCAATTTGTTGCGTTTCTAGCAAGTGATGTCAATGGCATCAATGATCAGGCTGACAGACAGGCGCAGCTGTATGCAGGGATTATAAAAGATATTGATTCTCCCGTCACGTTGTCTAATCTACCTTCGATACTCAACTCCTTTAAGGCTCATGTAAAATCAGACCTAAGCCGTGAAGAGCTCTTTCTTATGTCCAGAACGGCGCTTGGTTTGCGTACTGATCAGATAAAACTTGGGTTCACGAGGCAGAGCTCGCTTCTTGGGGGTCGCACTGCGGGGCTTTATGACAGATACGATCCTGTAAGTGATAGTATCGATAATGATCTGGAGAGTATCCTCTATGATTTCAGCATAGCAATGGAGCAGGCGAGGGTAGAGATTCTCAATGGTTCAGGTATTCGAGGTCTTGCATCTTCAAGGTCTAGATGGATGACGAACTCCGGCGGCAGGGTTGTACATTTCGGTAACAGCTTGGAGGTTGAAGAGATTACAAAGATCTACGTTGACGATCGGGAACAGTTCCCTGCTACTCTCAGAGAGATTGAAAGAATATTCAATGGCAAAGTGGTATACTCAGACACGCAGTACAGACACAAACACATCGGTGACATAATTGTTGTCATCGGCAAAGATGTAGATTAATCAAGCTCCAACAAATATGTCAGGACATTCAAAGTGGGCGAAGATCAAACGCCAAAAGGGTGCAAATGATGCCAAGCGCGGTGCCCTGTTTACAAAGCTGGGCAAAAACATCACAATTACTGCCAGTGAAGGTGGAGGTGATCCTGACACAAACTTCGCGCTCAGACTTGCTATCGACAAAGCTAAGGCTGCGAATATGCCTTCAAATAACATTGAACGGGCGGTCAAAAAGGGAACGGGTGATGGGAAGAAGCTGGATATTCAAAAGGTGACCTACGAAGCGCTAGGACCCGGAGGTGTTGGTCTATTGATTGACACTCAGACAGACAACACAAACCGTACAGTTTCTGAGCTTCGGAAACTTCTTGAGACAAATGGTGCCAAAATGGTTACGGTCAACAGTGTTGCATGGCAGTTTGTTGAACAGGGATTAATTACAATTGCTCCTGCAAAACTTCAGAAATCAGAGAAATTTGGCATCAAGGATTCCTATGAGGCAGTTGATATCGAAGAAGCACAGCTTGAACTGCTCGAAATTGAAGGGATCAAGGATATCTTGGAAGGTGAGTCGGAGGATGAGGATGGTAAGGCCTATACGACCTTGGAGGTATTTACAGAAAAGAATGATTTTGCGAAAGTGCTGGGAGCTATTGAGTCTTTACTTTTCAAGGTCGAGAGCGCGGAGCTAGTTAAAGTTGCTACCGAACAGTTGGAGGGGAATAGTGCAACAACCAGAAAAATCGAAAAGCTAGTAGAGATACTTGAAGATCATGATGATGTTGATTCGGTTTGGAATAATCTTGCCGATGTATAAAACTATCCACAGTACAAACTAATGCAATGAGCAAACTCCCCAGAACAGTATTAGGAATAGACTGCGGAAGTGCCCTTGTGGGGTGGGCTGTTCTCGAGCAGAAGGGTAATAAGTTAAAACATATCGACTATGGAGACATCAGGACATCCAAGGATGATGATATGCCTTTGAGGCTAAAAAGTATCTTCAGACAGTTCTCTGAGATCATAAAAAGATACAAACCTGATGAGATGGCTGTTGAGGAGATTTTCTTTTTTAAAAATCAGAAGACTATCATTCCGGTTGCCCAGGCGAGGGGTGTGACTGTTCTTGCAGGGGCGGAATATGACCTCCCTGTATATGGATATACCCCACCGCAGGTTAAAGTTGCGGTTACAGGTTATGGAAGAGCCGAGAAAAAACAGGTACAATTTATGGTATCTAAGATTCTCGGATTAAAAGAGATACCAAAGCCTGATGACGTTGCAGATGCCATTGCTGTTGGTATCTGTCATCTGAATTCAAATGTGCGCTAAGATAAAATATCTTTATGATCGCAAAACTGACTGGAACAATCACGGACATCTTTTCAGACTATACAGTACTTGAGGTTAATGGAGTGGGGTACCGCGTTGAATCCCCTGCACAGATTGGACTTGAGGGCGAGGAGGTAAGCGTGTTTACGTACATGCATGTGCGCGAGCAGGAGATACGTATATTTGGATTTCCCCTCAAGAAAGAACTCCTGTTATTCGAGAAACTGCTCACAGTTTCTGGTGTAGGTCCAAAAGTTGCTCTTGCCTTAATATCTAATCTTGGCGCCGAGAAAGTGATATTTGCAGTTGAAAGTAAAGAGGAGAAAATGCTTAAAAGCCCAGGTGTTGGGGTGAAGACGGCAGCAAGGATAGTAGTTGATCTTAAATCCAAGCTTGCCGCTTCTGGTCTTACCTCTGAGGGGAAGATCACGACCGAGCAGTCAGAGGTCTCCTCAAAAGAAACAGAGATCGCTGGAGCACTTAGTCAGCTTGGTTACAGCAAAGATGAGATCACTCAGATGATCGATCGCATTGACTTGGATGGTGGCGACATCGATACATTAATCAAACAGGCATTGTCAGGGTAAGATGGAAGAAAGGATCGTTGATCCAAAATCAGATGTAAATGAAGATATTGTTGAGCGTTCTTTAAGACCTGGCTCTTTCAATGAAGTTATCGGACGTGAAAAAGAAAAGAAGAACCTTAAGATACTAATTGATGCCGCAGGTAAAAGGGGGGATTCCATAGACCATGTTTTATTGCATGGGCCACCAGGACTTGGAAAGACCTCTTTAGCGCACGTTATTGCCCATGAGGCAGGTGTTGAGTTTAACAGCACATCAGGCCCCGCAATAGAGCGCAAAGGTGATTTGGCCTCGATACTCACAAATATCGAGGAGCATGGCATTCTCTTTATCGATGAAATCCACCGCCTTAACAGGGCAGTAGAGGAGATGCTTTACTCTGCTATGGAGGACAATACGCTTGATATCATTATTGGAAAAGGCCCATCAGCTCGAACACTCAAGCTCGAACTCAACAAGGTTACAATTATTGGAGCAACAACACGGGTAGGGCTGCTCAGTTCTCCGCTGCGGGACAGGTTTGGTGTTGATATGCGTCTGGACTACTATTCGATCCCCGATTTGGTCAGGCTAATCAAACAGAAGGCAGGCATATTTAACATTGAGATAGACCACGAATCTGCCGTTGAAATAGCTTCCAGAGCTCGTAGAACGCCAAGGATTGCCATTAGGATACTGAAGCGCGTCAGAGATTATGCTCAAGTGGAGGGTTCTGATAAGATTGAGCTTGGTGTAGTAAAAAAGGCTCTAGAGATGATAGACGTGGACCGCTACGGTCTCGATAATCTTGATCGCAAGATATTGGCTACGATAATTGATAACTTTGATGGTGGTCCCGTTGGTCTCAATACCTTGGCAGCTGCTGTGGCAGAAGATATTGATACGATTCAGGATGTATATGAACCCTTCCTGATCCAAGAGGGTTTTATCATTCGAACACCGAGGGGGAGGGCAGTAACTGAAAAAGCAACAAGGTATTACACTGAGTTATAATTGACAGAAATTATGAGCAAATTGAGCTCAAGGACAAGAATGATGATAGTCACAACAGTACTCGCTGTTGCGTACTTCATCCTCCAGGAGAGCGATTTCAGGGTGCTTTTGAATCTCGAGTTTAACTTTGACCCTATAAAACCCTTTATTCTTTCTCTCCTGGCGTATCTAGGAGGGATGTGGGCTCTATTTTTCAAGGTTAGAGGTGAAAGACTGGTAACGATATTGCTTTTTCCAGCAATCGGTGTGTTTGCTCTGTCGCTGTTTGCTGAGCTTGTTATTCTTGCCGTCTTTTCAGAGCTTGGGCAGTTTAGTTTAGTGCTGGTTTCTTCGATTTTCTTCTGGGTTTTTACCTATATTATGCTCCTCACAATAAATATATTGAATGCAGCACATGAGGCGGATATCCCTTTGGGGCAGGCTGCCAGGGCATCCCAATTTGTTCTTACACTCGTGATCTCTTATATTGTCTTCTTTCTTCTCTTCAGTAATGACCTCTTCATCCTCTTCAAGCTATCGGGGTTTCTTCTACTTGGAACTATTCTTGTTTATATTGCACTGTGGAGCATTAATATGCGTGTGCAGCAAAGGTTCACAGCTTCGTTAGGGATCGGGATTCTACTAACGTTTGCTGGCAGTGTACTTAGTGTATGGCCTGTTCCATCACCTTATCTAGCGCTAGCTTTAAGCTTACTCCTTTACGTCACGCTTGGGATCTCACTTGAGATAAGGGAGATAATCAGCCGATGGGTATGGGTCGAATACATCTCGTTGTTTATACTAATAGCTGCGATGCTGAGTCTTGTTGCGGAATGGGGGATCAATGGCACTCTTATCTAGCTTTGATCAGAGTACCCTGAACAGAGAATATGGTCTGGCTGTAGATAGCTGTGTTAGAACAAATACAAGTTTCCTCCAGAATCGTCCATAGAATTTCCTAAAGAATTTTCAAAAGTAAAGTGCTCAGCATATTTTCTTCTCATGGATAGTCAAGGTGGAGTAGGGGTAGAGGCGTACCCAAGCCCATAGTTGTATATTACTGGGAAACTATAGGGTGTTACTATAGTGTTACGATTCGATGTGGATAATTATAGATTGAGTAAATAATGTCCTGTGAACTCTAGATAGAGGTATGTCTATCTGCAACAGAGGTCACGATAGTGCCTGCCTAATCAGTATTTTAGAGAGAGTGAAGTCGTACGGGGCAATGCAGAAGTAATGTCCCATATGAGAAAAGTTTATTTTCCCCTTTTAAATGCTTTGTAGTTAAATCCTGACTATTGTAAACTGAGTATAATCACCCTTATATTCAGTTATATTTAATAAGAAAGGTGAGAGCAGGTGAATTGTCGAATTTCATAAAACTAAGTTTATTTTAAGTTCTTTTCACTTATAATTTCATTTATTATGCCTATATCTTCTACCAGGAATCGATTACTTTGAACCAATGAAATACCCTGATTTTACTGATCTACTCCCCTACTCATGGAAAATGTAAAGATTGAGCTTCTCGGATTGCCCCTCTACGATGAGTTTTTCCTGGATCTGGTCAATAACAATTACAGCCAAAGGACCGTTGACAGCTACAGGAGGGACCTAGATATCTTTAGACTGTTCCTGTCTGATAAACAGTTACCATTTGCGCAGTTTGGCAAATTAGAGATCAGCAGATATAAGGAGTTTTTAAGAGACGGCAGTTATCTGAGGCTCAAAAATAAGCTACGTAAAGACAAGGCCCCCGAAAAGGCTTCTAGGATAGGCGTAAACGGGAAGTCGCGTTCTAAGGCATCTAGGAGGCTCTCTATGTATTCGGGTAGACTCGGTAGTCGAAGTGTAAACAGAATGTTGTCGGCATTGCGGTCGTATTTCCGTTTTTTGCTGGATGCTGACTACGAGGTTCCAATTTCTCCTGACTCCATTAAACTTGTAAAAACTGAAAGAAAAGAAAGCCGGGTTGCCGAACTTGATGAGCTAATAAATCTTGTAGAAGCTCCTGAGCAGTTCGAGGCAAAACAAAAGATAAAATATCGTAACCGCGCAATGCTGGAAGTATTGTTTGCAACTGGGATGCGAATCTCCGAGCTTATAAACCTCAATCGTGAAGACTTGAAGATCAGTAAAACAGGTGATGGTGATGGCGGTAGTGACGGTGGAATCGACGGAATAGACTCAAGGATTTACATTCTGGGTAAGGGCAAGAAGCAGCGATTCGTTTACCTGACACCGCGAAGTAGATTCTATCTCGAGCGGTATCTGAATAGTCGAAAAGATACTTTCCCCGCATTGTTTATTCCATACAGAGGTCTGCGCAGTGGTACTAAGGATCCTTACATAGTAAGAATTTCGGCCAATTACCTGCAGTCAAAGATTAAGGAATACCGTGTAAGGCTTGGGATTGTAGTGCCCACAAGCGCTCATAGTCTCAGACACGGCTTTGCGACATATCTGGCTGAAAACGGTGCCAACCCAGCTGGGATTCAAAAATTACTTGGTCATGAATCTCTTCAGACGACAAGTAAATACGTGCATTCGAGTGATCGATTTGCTGAGAAAACCCATGAGGATTATCATCCTTTGAAGAACAAATAAAAAAAGAGTAGGGGATGTATCACTTGCCTTACCTCTACCCTTTCAGATACTACGATTGATTGAGACTACGTTATTCCGGTAATTCTATAGTTTTGAGGCCCAATTGGAGTCTCAACACTAACTGTTTCTCCTTTTTTTCGTCCTGCAAGCGCTAAGGCAAGCGGAGACTGAATTGAGATTCGGCCGTTGCTTGGATCTGCTTCATCAGGAAGCACAATCGCAACCTCTCTTTTACTCCCGTTTATCTCTATTACAAACAATTTTCCCACATCAGTGTTTTCAAGATCGGGGTTGTTTGCGAGTGCCAACGAATCTTTAAGCTCAATTATCTGTTGGTCTAGGATCTCTCTTTTATCAAGTAGTTCCTGGCGAATAGCTGAATCTTCTTCACTACTTTCACTGCGCTCTCTTTCAATCTCTGTGCCTAGCTCGGTGATCTGCTTCTTAAGCTCATCGATTTTTGTCAGTATTCTTTTTCTTCTGTCTATTCCTGCCATCTTAAGAAATTAATAAATAAACTTAACCTCAATAAAAAACCTCTCTGGTTTTGAGAGGTCTGATCCGATACTTAGTAGCTAGCCTCTCTAGCCAGTCAAAATCACCTTGATTGTCTTAAAACAACTATGATCCATTTCGAAAACAACTCTTAACTTTAAAGGCTTGTTATATAACAAGCACTCTTATATATCAAAACGCGAATTCCTGTTTATCTTACACTATTTATCTAGATAATTGCAATAGCCGAGGCACGGTCGCCTGATTTGAGTTTCATAAGGCGGACTCCGCTGGTTTGGCGATTTCTACGAGGTAGATCTGTCGTAGGAATGCGAACAGCTTGACCACCCTGGCTGATAATCAACAGTTCTAGTTTGGGATGATCAAGTATTCTTGCAGATGCAAGCTTACCAGTTTTTTTATTGATTCTTGAAGTGTAGATTCCCATCCCTCCGCGTTTTTGAACAGGGTACTGGTCAAGTTCAGTTGCTTTTCCAAATCCGTTTTCTGAGACGATCAACACTAAGTCTTCAGTATTCCTCACAACATCCATAACTATTACCTCATCATCACTATCTTTAAATTTAATACCTATGACGCCCATAGTTGCGCGTCCTGTCTTTCGAACATCTTTTTCGTTAAACCTAATGGCTCGCCCATACCGGGTAATTAGCAACATATCACTGTTCCCTGTTGTGGGTTTAACCCAGGCGAGTTCGTCGTTGTCGGAGAGCTTAATCGCGATCAGCCCATTCGACCTGATGTTTTCGAATTCGCTGAGTGATGTTTTCTTGACCATTCCTTTACGTGTCGCCATAACAAGATACTTGTATTCTCTCGTTTCAGTTTTCGCTTCTTTTTCCTGCAGTATGTCTTCGTCTAAGATCTTTCCGTTAGTACTCTTGGTGAGTACACCCTGAATAGTTTCGTTTTGATCAACGTTTATAAGATTGATAACTGCCTGGCCTCTGGCTGTACGTCCGAATTCAGGGATTTCGTATACCTTCTTAACAAACACCCTACCCTTGCTGGTAAAGAACATGATGTCGTCGTGTGTGTTTGTGCTCAGTATGTGAGCTACAGCGTCGTCTTCCTTGGTTGTCATCCCTTTCTTCCCTACCCCACCCCTTTTTTGGAGTGTGTAAACGTCTTCTTTCATTCTTTTAATGTACCCTTGTTCACTTATTGTTACGATCATCTCTTCCTTGGCTACCAGATCCTCCTCGTTAAACTCTCCCACCTTACCCTTGAATACCTTTGTTCTGCGGTTGTCCCCAAACTTTTCTTTCATCTCCAGAAGCTCTGCCTTGATTACATCCAGAAGCTCTTCGGGAGATGATAACAGCTTGAGAAGTTCGGCAATTGTCTTCTTGATCGCCTTATATTCATCTTCGATCTTCTTTCTTTCTAATGCTGCAAGGCGGCGCAGCTGCATATCCAGAATTGCTTGTGCCTGGATGTCACTCAGCTTGAATTTTTTCATTAAGTTTGATTTTGCTACGTCTGCATCTTTTGATTTGCGGATCGTCTCAATTACCTCATCCAGATTGTCCAGGGCAATTATTAAACCCTCGAGGATGTGCTCACGCTCACGCGCCTTGGCAAGGTCAAATTCACTTCTGCGGATAACAATCTTTTGCCTGTGCTCAATGAACAGCTCAAGTATCTTCTTGAGCGTCAAAACTTTAGGCTCACCATCCACGAGTGCAAGCATGTTGGCATTGAACGCCTTTTGCATCTCGGTGAATTTGTATAGCTTGTTGAGGATAGTCTTTGGTTTACCATCACGTTTGATGTCGACTACAACTCTGATTCCAAGTTTATTTGACTCGTCGCGAAGGTCAGAGATCCCTTCTATTTTCTTATTTTTTACCAGGTTAGCAATTTTTACGACAAGGTTAGACTTGTTAACCTGATATGGTAACTCCTTTATGATTATCTGAAAGCGACCTCCTTTTGCTTCCTCAATTGAAGCTACGGCTCTCATGAGTACTCTGCCCCTTCCCGTTGTGTATGCTTTTGATATCTCCTCTTTATCGTAGATCTCTCCACCTGTAGGAAAGTCTGGCCCCGGTACTATCTTAAGTAGTTGTCCGATTTCTATTTCCGAATGAAAATTCGGAAATCTAGTTTTGGGTAACTCCTTTAATCCATCGATCGTTTTAATTTCTTTAAGGTATCTTGTGTCCGGGCTTTTGTTTTCAGCTGTGTTGCCAGAGTCAATGATTGCAACAAGTGCATCAACTATCTCGCGAAGATTGTGTGGGGGGATCTTTGTAGCCATTCCAACAGCAATCCCCTCTGCTCCATTTAGAAGCAGGTTTGGAAACAGTGAGGGTAAGATTACAGGCTCTTTGTAACTGCCATCATAGGTTGGAGAAAAATCTACAGTTTTCTTATAAAGATCATTTAGAATATTGAGTGCATTTTTATGCAATCTGGCTTCGGTGTACCTCATTGCAGCAGGAGAGTCACCATCAATAGACCCGAAATTTCCCTGCCCGTCTACGAGTAGATATCTGTAGCTGAACTCCTGCGCCATTCTAACCATAGCATCATAAACTGCAACATCTCCATGAGGATGGTATTTACCGATAACCTCACCAACCGTTCTGGCTGATTTTTTGTAACTCTTGTCGGGTGTAAAGCCCTGTTTGTACATTGCATATAGAATTCTCCTCTGCACTGGTTTTAATCCATCCTTTACGTCGGGTAGAGCGCGTGCGACAATAACACTCATAGCGTAGTTAATGTACGAGCTGCGCATCTCTTCGATGATGCTACGATTCCGAACCCGTTTATCGTTAAGTTGTGTCTGTGTATTCTCGTCAGCCATCATTTAATCTCTTTTTGTTGCTTTAATTTATATCTCGTTTTTGTTGGTTTGTGAGATTTACCAACTTTCTTTTCGTAAGCCATAACAACTGTGAGAGCGGTGAACAGCATTGCAAATACTCCAAAAGATCCCCCACATATCAAGCAGATAAATATATCAGCCATAGTTTATCCAGCTAATGCAGCCAAGACTGACAGTCCCAGCATAAAAGCAAATATTAGACCTGTTATCCCCAGGCCGATAATACAGCCAAGAGGATTTCCAGAAGCCCCACTGGAGCGTCTTGTTCGTGTAGATGCAATAGCGGAACCTGAAACAGTGATTTTTCTAGTCTGCATCCAGACTTTCCCCGGCCCCTTTAGCGATCCGAGAAAGATCCCTTCACCACCGAACAACCAGTTTTTTACACCACCCCCAACTGTTTGTATATCGAAATCAACTGACTCATCAAATGCAACCAGGTTGCCCTGATCGATCAGCATCTTTTCTCCGTCTGTGAGCTCATACATTACAACTTCTCCGTCAGCGATAAGGTGTGCTTTGCCAGTTCCTGTAAGCTTTTGAAGGATGAATCCTTTCCCCCCAAAAAATCCTGCACTAAGTCTTTTGACAATTACTGTGCTTCTCTCGACGCCAAGTTCTGAGCAGAGATAAGCTCCCCTCTGAAACACAACTCCGGTTTTTCCCTCTTTTAGGTCAACGGGAATAATCTTTCCTGCCTGATCGGTTGAAAATGTCACGATCCCAGTTCCATCAATACATGTAAATTCGTTGATAAACAAGGATTCTGCAGCGAAAACACGGGATATCATCTTTCTAATACCCTGCCCCCTTGTTTTCATTTCAATGTTTTCTGTTCTCCATGACATTTTTCCTGCCTCGGAGTTTATCTTTTCGCCTTTATCGAGCTGTACTGACAGCGCCTGGAGTGTAGTACCAATTGTGTTATATGATATTCCCTTAGAATCTCGATCTGTTTCATCTACAAACTTTGATTTTTGAATCTTTTTTGGCTCCTCCATTCGGACATATTAGGACAAAATTAAATATCTAGCTCAGCCTCCTGGCTGTGGGTTTGTATAAATTTCTTCCTCGGTGCTACTTCACTACCCATTAGCATCTCGAACGTCTTTTCGGCTTCATCAAAATCTTCAATTGATATCTTTTTCATTACCCTCTGTTCGGGGTCCATCGTGGTCTCCCACAACTGTTCAGGGTTCATCTCTCCGAGTCCCTTGAACCTTTGAATATTCTTTGCTGTCTTTTTTTTCTTTTTCAATTCGGACACGATATTGTCCTTATCTTCATCGGTCGTGACCCAATAATTTTCATCTTTGCTGACCTCAATCTTGTATAGAGGTGGTTGGGCAACGTACAAGTATCCATTATCAATGATCGGTTTCAGATACCTGAAGAAAAGAGTAAGTACTAAAGTAGTAATGTGTTCGCCATCAACGTCCGCATCGTTCATTAGGATTATCTTATGATATCGCAGTTTCTCCAGATCCATTGACTCCCCTATCCCGCTTCCAAGGGCAACAATGAGGTCTTTTAACTCCTTATTCTCGACAACCTTATCAATTCTGTATTTCTCGCTATTGAGTGGCTTTCCGCGCAGCGGAAAGATTGCCTGGCTGTGTCTATCCCTAGCCTGTTTGGCTGATCCGCCCGCAGAATCTCCCTCAACAATAAACAGTTCTGCATTTTCCGGTTTGCGTGTCGAACAATCAGCCAGTTTCCCTGGTAGTGTTCCACCTTCAAGAGCACCCTTTCTGACTACAGCATCGCGAGCTGCTTTTGCCGCTCGTCTTGCTTTGTAAGTGAGTAAAACTCTTGAAAGAATATTTTTTGCTGCATCAGGATTTTCTCCAAGGTAGGTATCTAGGGCTTCTCCAACGACCCTTCTTACAATGTGTGTCACTTCAGGATTGTTAAGCTTGATCTTTGTCTGGCCTTCAAACTGTGGATCATGGAGCTTGACTGAAACTATAGCTGTGATTCCCTCTTTTGTATCCTCTCCAGTGATCTTTGCCTCCTTGTCCTCTTCAGTTCCCTCTTTGTTAAGGTAATCATTGAGGCCTTTAGTCAAAGCCATCCTGAATCCCGAAAGATGAGTACCGCCTTCAGGGTTATGAACGTTATTGGCGAATGCCAGAATCCGCTCTTGAATATCATTTGAGTACTGAAAAGCTACTTCAACCTCAACTTCGTCAAGTGTTTTTTTTATGTAGAAGATACTCTTATTAACTCCTTTAAAACTACGATTAAGCTGTTTTACGTATGATTTAACACCTCCTTCAAAAAAGAAAGAATAATCTCGTGGCATCTGTTTGTTGTGCTCACGATCTTCTTCAGTTCGATCATCCAGGACGTTTATTTTCAAACCACCTGTAAGATAAGTTTGTTGTCTGAACCTTGTATGTAGTCTTTTAAGATTGAACTGTATGGTCCGGAAGATATCGTTATCGGGCATGAATGTGATCTTCGTTCCCTCTCTTTTAGTTTTACCGATGCTTTTAACCTTCGCCTGAGGGACACCGGTTCTATACTCCTGTATGTAATGCTTTCCATCACGAAACACTTCAGCTTTCATCCACTTTGAGAGTGCATTTACAACAGAAAGCCCTACTCCATGTAACCCTGAGGAGACCTTGTATCCATCTCCACCGAATTTACCACCTGCGTGGAGAACAGTTGTAGTGAGCTCCAACGCGCTTACTTTTTGTTGGGGGTGAATATCTACCGGTATTCCACGACCGTTATCATCGACTGTTATGGATCCGTCTTTGTTGATAGATACTAAAACTGTATCTGCGTATCCGGCTAGTGCCTCGTCGATAGCGTTATCAACAACCTCGTAAACCATATGATGCAGCCCTGTTACATCTGAGTCCCCGATATACATAGCGGGCCTTTTACGTACAGCTTCTAAGCCCTCAAGAACTGTTATTGAGGATGCATCGTAACTACTTTTAGCCATGGATAGGAATAGCGATATTTGGAAAAAATGTAATCAATTCTAACATATATTCAGAGTTTAGAGAAATTGATATTGCTTAACTGACAGTAGATATCACCTCTTTTTCTTTTTTGCTTTACCCTTCTTTGAGTTTAGCAAACGTGCCTCAAATTCTGCGATGATTGGGAACTTAAGCACCAGCACCGAAGTTATTATCATCCCCATGGCAGCGATAAATACATCCACAATGTCACCCACCCTTCCGGAGATACCTGACTGGAAGTATTCATCAAAAGCTGCAAGTAGAACCGAGATAAGGACAGCTACCAAGAATAGCAGAAATTCTACTATTTGTGCAAATTCACTGTCTTCTGCCTGTTCTCTTTTAGATTTCCAGTACATTAACCTGTCAACCTGGGCACGGAATGTCGCCAAGAGCGCCCTCATAATTAAGAGAAACAGTAACCCATACATTAGTGCATAACCAACTGCTCGTAATACCCAGTCGTTAACATCACCCACGATATCAAGGTTTGGAATTGACGAAACGATGAGGATGACGCCAAACCATGCTGCTGCACTCCCCCAGTTGTATAATATGAAAGCAGGATTTTTCATGGATTAGCCGTTAATAATTAGATTCTCAAGAGCTAGGCGATAAGATACATTCCCTCTTAACATTTTAACTGTTTGACCAATTCTTGCAATCTGCTGGAGTGAGTTTGCTGAATCTTCTCCCCTTCTGAGGCTGTGACGGTAGTATTGCAGCATCCGCGTCAGCATTCCGATAACCTTTTGTTGTCTTACAGTCCGGTCTTTTATCTTTAGAAGTTCTTCGATCTGTAACAGAGCTTCAACTCTGGACCTGCCGGGCAGCTCGCCTTCATTGCTTCTAGTCTCTATACTGGCAATTAGTTCGCATCTGGATTTTACGGTTGCGAGAAGACGGTGATGATCACTGGTTACAATTACAAGATAGGTACTTTGTGGTGGTTCTTCAAGGAGTTTAAGAATTGAATTTTGTGCTTCTATCGTCATTAGTTCACCATTAAATATCACACCAAGTTTACACGTTGCAGCATATGGTTTAAGGCATGCCCAAGCCTTGAAACTGCGCATCTGGTCTATGCCAATACTCAATGTCCCCTCTTTTGGATGAATCTTATAATAGTCGCTGACACTATCAAAATCTATGCCAAGCTCTGACCTTATTTCGTTCAATCTCTCCTCAGCAAAGTCCTGCGAATTGGTAGAAATGATGCGCGATTTTCCCATTTCAAAAGTTGACAATAAATGAGCTTTTACCTAGTATAAACTGTAATCCCACAATCATAATAGTAAATAGAGATCACTGTCCATATGGCAACAGCAAGTAATGTTAATAAACAACAAAGTACTTCCTCTGGCACAAGTTTACCTCAATTGGGAGCTGCAAACAATCCATCTAAACTGGGTGGTGGAGCGCTTCAGGGCGGTAAAAACATTGCAGACGTGCTTTTTCATAAGGGAGTATTTGATGCTGATACACTCAAGAAAGTCAGGTTTGAAACTATAAATTCAGGGAAGGACACTGAGGCGGTCATACTATCTGGTGGATATGTGAATGAGAAAACTCTTTATGAGGCAAAGGCCGAGATAAATAAAACACCTTTTATTGACCTGGACACTATTAGGATTGACCTGGAGACACTAAATAAGATTCCACAGGATGTTGCGAAGAAGAATGGTACCGTTGCATTTGAGGATAGCGAGGGAGCGATAAAGGTAGCAATGATGGATCCGCTTGATCTTCAAAAGGTCAGATTTTTGAGTACAATGGTGGGGAAACGAGTTGAACCACACTATGCAAGTCCAACCTCTATCAAGCAGATTATTGACACACGTTATGGCGCTCAGATTGGCGCAGAGGTTACTGAAGCACTGGAGGATGTTGGTGATGTCGTTGAGATTTCTGGAACGATTGCTGCTGGGGAGGATATCCAGGGTGACATTGCAAACGCACCTGTTGCCAGGATAGTAAATATGATCCTGGAGTATGCCGCCCGATTTAAAGCCTCGGATGTTCATATTGAGCCACGGGAGACACGTGTTGTGGTCCGGTACAGAGTAAGTGGTGTTCTTTCAGAGAAACTTACGCTGCCACGTAAGCTCGGCTCGGCAGTTGTCTCACGCGTAAAAATATTGAGTAATCTGAAGATCGATGAACATCGTGTCCCACAAGATGGGAGGTTTCAGATCAAAGTTGATAAAGACCTTATTGATCTACGTGTATCAATTATGCCCGCGGTATATGGGGAAAAAGTGGTAATGCGGTTGCTTGCCAAGGGGGGTGGTACGCTTACGCTTGAAAAAACTGGGCTTCGGGGAAGGACATACAAGTTGTTTTTAGAGAACATTGCTAAGTCTCAAGGAATCGTGTTGGTTACTGGACCAACTGGAAGTGGTAAAACACAAACTTTGGCCAGTTCGCTCAAGATTTTGAATAAGCCCGAAGTAAACATTATGACACTGGAAGATCCGGTTGAAATCAGGGTGGATGGTATTACTCAGGTACAGGTTAACCAGGATGTCGGGTTGACATTCGCCAAGGGGCTTCGAGCCTTCTTACGTCAGGACCCTGACATAATTATGGTCGGAGAGATTCGTGATAAAGAGACTGCAGAGCTGGCTGTTCAAGCATCGCTCACCGGTCATCTGGTGTTGGCAACATTGCACACAAATAGTGCAGCAGGGGCGATCCCCAGGCTTGTTGATATGGGCATCGAACCGTTTCTGCTTGCTTCAACTATTAACATTGCGGCTGCGCAAAGGCTTGTTCGAAAGATTTGCGAACACTGTAAAAAGTCATATCAGGCAACTGAAGAACAGATGAAAAAACTCCGCGAAGTACTTGAGCCGATTAGTGGCTTTAGCTTCGACTCGCTCTTGAAAAAGAACGGTGGTAAGATGATGTTATACAAGGGTCAGGGGTGTCCACAATGTGGAGATAGTGAATATAAAGGGCGAATCGGAATTTTCGAGGGCTTTGCTTTAACTGAAAAGCTAGCGGCAATGACTATCTCTCACAAAAGTACAATGGATATCGAAAAAGAAGCTGTATCCCAGGGGATGGTAACGATGATGCAGGATGGTTTTTTAAAATCACTTGAGGGGATAACGACGATTGAAGAGGTGCTTCGTGTTGTAAGTTAGAACAATAGTATTACTTATTTGAAAACATATAAATTATGCCTTTCATAGACCTAAGCAGTCCAAACAAAGATGATCAGGGAGGAACGCCCGCCGGTGTGCAACCTGCACCTGCCGGAGCCCCCCCACAATCTACAAATCCACGGCCGTCTGGTTCGGTACCTGCGGCTATACCACCTGCAACCACAACACCACCCGCGACTCCAACGGTACCGCCAACAGATACAGGCGGTGCACAGGCGTCTACTACAGATCAATCTGCTTCAGTGGTAAGTGGAGGGATTACTGAGGTTAATGGACCCTCGATTGCACCATCTGGTGCGCCTGCTCCATCTGATGCACCGGGGGCGGCTGTCCCGGAGCCAAAACCAACGGTTCAAGGTGAGCCGGCACCGGTCTTGACTGATGACGAGTTTAAGTCGGTGACGGAATCGCAGCAAAGCGAGACAGTAATGGCGCCTGCTTCTGTGGCGACACCTGCAACACCAGCACCGACACCTACTGATCCGACAAGCCCACCAGCTGTCCAACCAAACGATGCTGGTAAGCTTCCTCCTTTGCCCGGCACTGAAAATGCAGCTGGAGAAGCTGTAAACCTCAGCGGAACTGCAAAAGGAAAAGAGGCGGAGGTTTCTAAGATCCTCAAACAAGCTGACACTATACAAAAAGAAAACACTAAGCAAAAACTGCCACCTTCTGCAGGCGGTCTGAAGCCACAGTCTGCAGGTGAGAAGTTCTACGCAGATCGTGCCAACATTGAAGACTTTCTAAATATGGCAGAGGAACGGAATGCATCTGACCTTCACCTGTCGTCAGAGTACCCGCCCATGCTTCGTATCGATGGAAAACTGGTGCCCCTTGGAAGCCAAAACCTAACTAACGAGAGAGCAAAGGCCTTGTTTACAAAGATACTTAGGAAAGATCAGCAGAAGAAGCTTAACCGTGACCTTGATGTTGATTTTTCATACAGTCACAAAACAGGTACGCGGTTCAGGGTGAACATATTTTATAAGAAGGGGAAACTGGCAGGTGCGTTCAGGCTCATTCCTTCAAGGATAAGAACGGTCGCAGAATTGGGACTGCCTGAGGTACTTTATGACTTCGCAAAAACCCCACAGGGTTTAATCCTTGTAACAGGTCCTACGGGACACGGTAAAAGTACAACAATTGCCTCCATGATTCAGGAGGTTAATTTGAACGAAGCAAAACATATCATCACACTTGAAGATCCGATTGAATACGTATTTCCAAAAGCGAAAGCCCTAGTTGATCAACGAGAGATTGGAACAGATGTTAAAAGTTTCAAGAGAGCGCTCCGGGCAGCTCTGCGTGAGGATCCGGACGTTGTACTTGTCGGGGAGATGCGTGACTTTGAAACAATCGCTTCAACAATCACGGTTGCTGAGACAGGCCACCTGGTCTTCTCTACTCTACATACAAACTCTGCAGCTCAGAGCATGGACAGGGTGATTGATGTGTTTCCAGATGCACAGCAAGCACAGATAAGAGCACAATTAGCTAACGTGATAAAGGCAGTGATCTCGCAGAGGTTGGTGCCGATAAGTAAAGGAGGTAGAAAGGCTGTAATCGAGATAATGATTGCTACCCCAGCGATTAAGAATGCAATCAGAGAAGGTAAGACATACCAGATTGACAACATGATCCAAACAAACGCAGAAGTGGGGATGGTTACCCTTGAAAAATCTCTAATAGAGTTAGTTAGGAAAGGTGACCTTACAGTTGAAGAGGCGCAATCTCATACAACCAAGCCAGATGAGCTGCTTAGTTTAATGAAAGCAAACTAATGCCAAACTACAGCTACAAAGCTACTAAACAAACTGGTGAGGCTGTTGCCGGGACCCGGAAGGCAGAGAATCGCGAAGAGGTAGTGAAGTTTCTGCACGATCAGGGGTTAATTGTGATCTCTATTGAACAGAAACTGGGACTCAACATTGGAAATCTCAATGAGATCCAAATTGGTGGAGTGCCGTTGAAAGAGAAAGTGATCTTTACCAGGCAGTTGGCTACGATGCTCTCTGCAGGACTTCCGATTGCAGGTTCTCTTGAGATTCTTATTGAACAAACAAAATACGCCGGGCTTAGAAAGAAGCTGACGAATGTGTACAAAGATGTGCAAAGTGGTCTCCCCCTTGCTGCGTCATTTCGCAAGTACGATGTTATTTTTAATGAGTTGCAGCTCAGTTTGATTGAGGCCGGAGAGCAAAGTGGTAACCTGGTCGAGATCATTTTGCAGATCGCCGACGACCTTCAAGGATCAGCACAGATACGTAGCAGGATAAGGGGTGCAATGATCTACCCTGCAGTGATATTTCTTGCGATAATCGTAGTTGTGATTGTGCTTGTGGTATTTATGATACCTGCTGTGGAAGACCTTTATGCTGACCTCGGTGGGGGTGAATTACCGGCTATCACAAGGGCCCTGGTGACGATTAGTGATTTCTTCTCTAACCCTCTTGGACTCCTAGTGACGATCGTGGTAGTAGTAGCCTCTATTTTTGGGTTTAGGGGGTACTACTCCTCTGAGTCAGGTAGAAAAGTTGTTGATAAGATCTTGTTGCGAGTACCGGTTTTTGGCAATCTGCAGTCAAAAATGCAAGTCCTTCAGCTGTCAAGACTGCTCAGGATGTTAATTAAAAGCGGAATCCCAATTATCGATGCACTAAAAGCCACTGCTAACTCAATGAGTAATATCCACTATAGGATTGCACTTCAATATGCAGCGCAAGAGGTGGCAAAGGGGTCCCCATTGGCTCCACCACTGGCAAAAAGTAAGATAATTCCGTTAATTGTTGTGAAAATGATTGCTACCGGTGAAGAGACAGGCTCTCTGGAGAAAATTCTTGGCGACCTTACTCAGTTCTATAGTGATCAGGTTGACGAGATTACATCTAATTTGACAAAACTAATGGAACCACTTATTCTATTAATAGTTGGCGGATTGGTAGCCTTACTTGCTGTAGCAGTATATCTCCCGATCTATAACGTCGCTAACATCGTTTAATTTTATTTTGTTCGATTGTAAATCATGTTCCACAAAAAAGCTTTCACTTTGGTTGAATTGCTTGTTGCTATGGCAATTATCGGAGTTCTAATTGGGTTGTCCCTGTTTGGTATCGCAGCTGCACAAAGAAATGCCAGAGATACTGCCAGACGTGCAGCAACCCAGGATATAAATGCAGGAACAGCTGATTACTTCAGTCAGACTGGTTCTTTCCCCACCGGGTTGGGGTTCAATAATGATGAGGTGATAATCACAAATCCGCCGGCAACGACTTGTACAGCGGGTGTTACATGTGTGATTGTTCCACTTGATGGAGCTGCAAAGATAGGTACGTCAGGCGTATTGTCAGGTACGGGTGGCCAATTGGGTAGTAGAACTACAGACACGAGTTCCTGGTGCTATGCTCAGCAGTCAGACGGTTACTCACTTGGTGTATTGTTAGAATCAGATGAGCAGTTTCAGGCAGGTACTTCAATAACAGATTGTACGGTGACTGCGAACTAAAGACTTTACTTGAGGATTTCTAAGAAGTACTGTTTATCAGTACTTCTTTTCTTTATATAGATATTTTTGGGTATGGAAGCCGTTGTATTGGGAGTAATTCATTTGCTAAGTTTTGTTCTCGGTGCGGCCTTAGGGAGCTTCGTTAATATGTTGACATACAGGGTGCACAAGGGAGAGACCTTACTTGGAAGATCTTACAATGATTTCACTGGACAACCGCTCAAGCCGATTGATTTGATACCCATTGTATCTTTTCTTATTTTTAAAGGTAGGGATAGAGTTACAGGTAAGAAGCTGTCTATAGTCTACCCACTCATCGAACTGCTCCTGGGATCGGTTACATTAATCATATTTTTCAAGTGGTTTAGTCCCCTACTCCCACTTCCTGAGTTTTTATTCGCTTTACTTGCACCATTAGTATTTTCTGTTGGGGTTGTGTTTTACGCTGCGTACGATCTATTGTACTGGGAGCTTGATAAAAATTCGGTTGTCGTGGGGAGCTTGCTGGTACTTGTGTACCTGCTGCTTGCTTCCGTTTATCATATCCCTGGGTTTGATCTTGCCTCTCGTCTGATGGCGGGTGCATATGCTTACCTGATAATACTTGTGCTTTCAGTACTGGAGAATTCAGGACTTACCTACCTCGATGCACTCATCGCATTTATTTTCGCAACATTTCTCGGTATCGAAATGGCACTGCCAGCCTTCGTGCTCAGTTTTATAGTTGGAGCTCTTCTAGGTTTAGCAATAGCTTTAGTTAGACGAAAAAATATCACAAAGTTCCAGCTTCCGTTTGTCCCGCTGCTTTCTATTGGGACTTTAATATTTCTACTTGCAGGAGAACAGCTCTTGGCCCTGCTTTAAGTTGACACCGATAGGAGCAAAGCTTAAGATTTATGTAGTTATTCATTAATTGCTTTGAAGGCATTTTCGTTACTCGAACTGCTTATCGTCATGGCTATTCTTGCTCTCGTTGGTGGACTGGGCATCTTTGGTTTCATCACTTTCCGTAGATCGATTCAGCTCACTCAGTCTGTGAACGAGGTAGTTTCTGTTGCCAAGGAGAGTCGCGGTCTTGCCAAGAACAACGTGCTTCCAAAGGAGATAGTTGTGGGTAGCAACAGGATTGCTGGTGCCCCAGAAACTTTGTATGCATATAACCTCAATTTTCAGAATAATCAGATGAATCGCAGATTATGCTCAAGGCTCTCCGGATCATCTGCAAACTCGTGGATCTGTGACGGAGCAACTGAGGAGCAGTTGAAGTCTGAGGCTATTTTTGCTCAAATAGAATACGTAATCGATGGGGCAACAGGGTGCAAGGATGTTCTATTTGAGAATCTAACTGGGGACATCAAAGTAAGAACCGATACCGGCTTTGGCGCTGGGTACGAAGAAGCAGAGTGCACCATAGAGGTTAAACACGAGCTCTCTGATGGCTCTCGCGTAATTGTTTTTGATGCAGTAAGCAATACATATGGAATTATAGACGAATGAGTGCAAAGCATAAACTAAAAGCTTTCGGACTCGCCGAGATAATTGTCGCTTTGGGCATCTTTGGCACTGCAATGATAGCAACAGTGGCGATTGCCGTTGCATCACTCCGAACGGTAAAAGATAACGAGCTTGCAGATATTGCAAATTCGGTGATGATCCGATCAATGGAGTATATGAAGTCTCCCGCAGTTGTCCCCGATCTTCTAAATTTGCCGGCAGCAACAAATGATGTTCATTCATTTAAAATTATGAATGATATTGATTCACAGAATACAGAGGAAGGGATCGTGATGGGGAACGTTACCAGTACAGGCGGTATTCAGCCTTTGGACGACTGTGGACAGGCCTCTGCGTTTAAGGTCAATTTTGTAGATCTTCCAAATTTGGTTTTGTGCAATCAGGTGCTTATAAATGAAAACAAGGATGGTACATTTGAAATCAGGTCCATAATTGTTTTTGGGACATCAAAAGGGTTACAAAGCTCTGAACTAATTGGATTTAGAAATACTGTAGGTGGAACAAACTAAGCTGATACAATCAAAACTCATGAAAGGGTTTTCGTTAGTAGAGACGCTGATAACGCTGGCTATCTTTGGGATTTTGATGGCGATGCTCTCGCAGATATTGATTATAAATATAAGCATCAGTAGAAAAACATTCGCTCGGTCAAGAATAAGAGATGAGATGTCCGAGCTGGTCACTCTTATCCAACGTGATATTCGTAATGCGAAGATAATTGGTGAATGTGGGGAGAAAACAGAAGGGTCCGAAACCTTCACCGAATGTCAGATCTATCACGCTGAAGAGTTTGTTTGGACTGATAACTGTCCCGATGAAGGTGAAGTTCAGAGGTTATGCAAGCTTACTGTTGTTGATCCAGCTATCCCCGGTGATGTTCCTGACGTGCTGTTTCAAACATCAGACCTTATTAACGTTGATGATTTCGGGCTTGAGGTCGGTCTTTCTCAGGGTGATGACGGGACCAAATCTACAATTCTTGTAACTGTGCTTGCCTCAAGCGCAAACGAGAATTTCGAGGTCAACAATCAGGTAAGGCAGATAGCTGTTTCTACACGGAATTTCACCCTTGGAGATTTTTTCCTTGATCAAAGTGAACCCGAAGAGGTCATATGTAACTACAACAGCACACAGATTGGTGTGCGAAAACAGGGTGATAACGATTGGAATCTTGGTAGTTTGGATCTTCTGTGTGGCGAGACATTCGAATACGCCTCCTTTCATAACAACAACCTTAATCAGGTAGCAACAGATACAACGATGAATGTTAGTGGACCCGGTGTTACACGGACTACCCGCGGTACTGGGCAGCTGACGACTTCAGTAGAGCAAGAGCGAGGTACCTATACAATTAACGTTATCACAGATGAAAGCAATGGTCAGGCGTGTGAGTCTACGGGGATAGTCAACTGTTTTCGTGACCCGGCACAGTTTGGTAGTGGCTCGCAAGTTCTAATCCCCCCGCCAGATCAGACTACGTGTGCCGGTACTCCTGAACTCCAAGGTGTATGTGGCTCAAATTCGTATTCTGGGTCTCTGTTTTTTGGGGCATTGAATGAGAGCTGTGACGAGACATGTGATCGTGCTGGAGGAACGTGTGAACTTGAGGACTTTGACCCATTGCGGGAATACAATGACTGTGATATTGTATCCAGGTTTGTAACCGATCCTTCCAATTTTAGTTGTAATCCGCTTGTTTCAAACTATGGACCAACGATGTTAGGCTCTGGGTTGTACTACCGTGTATCCAACTCTCCAAGCTGCACTCTTAAGAATAACTCTATGCACAGGGTGTGTCCATGTAGAGACGGCTCGGGAGAAACATACACGAATTCAAATTCACCAACTACAACAACTACATCGTCGGCGGCAACAACAACATCAACTACTTCAAGGCGAACAACTACAACTACGTCAGTATCCCCTTGCAGGTGCTACAATGGGTATACTTGCAACAACACTTATATAAATCCGAATAACACATACTGTGGATACACTGTATGCGGTAGAGACTGGCAACTATACAGATGCTGGTATGGTGGTTGGCAAGCATTAGGAACTGGCTGTAACCAGTGTGGGATTTAGCGTTCTTTCCAGTTAGAATGGTTTCGTTACAGTAGTCTCACTTCTGAGGACATAGTCCAGGATTTCAGCTGGGGCAGCATGTAGAGGCAGCTGAATCTCAAGAATCGCGGCAGGTGATTCATCTCCTGTTAGGGACTCTTCGTTGGAGATCCCCTCCCCTATTATCTCTCGGACTTGCGGTGGAAAACCCGTTCCTCCGTTAATGCTAAGTTCTGTCAGTAGCTCACCACTCTCAATAATCGGCTTCAGTCGAAGAGATAGTGCTTCAAACCCTGCGGGCAGACCAGTGACAGAGTCTATTCTGAAACCAGTATTGTTGCTAGGTGGAAGAGTTTGACTCCCCTGTACTAAATCGTTAAAAGTGAAAGCATGTGTTGTAACGGGTTGGTAGTATACTCCTGATTTATCATAAACATCTTTGATCACCTTGTATTCTCCGGTGTTTGGGTTTCTATAATCAAGCGTTATTACCCAGGCTACATCGGCGCCTGTCCACTGCATCTCGACTAACCCAAGGTATCCTCTTGCTGAACCATCATCGAGACTTATCTTAAAAGTCTGATCTTTTTCAACCGGGAGCTTCTCAATGTTGTTGTCATCTTGAATTGTCACTCGCACTAAAGCTGTATCCAGGGAATCATCTTCTGGTTTGTCAGCAAACTCACATATGTATTCATTCAAAATGCCCGAACCAGGTTCACACTCGCCAAAAACATCTTCAAGCCCATCGATTGAAGAGCTGATCTGAACCTGCTGCACAACCTGCAACATTCTTTTTTCGGTTAGTGAGTAGTACTGCTCATACTGTTCGTTTTGAATCCTCTCAATAACATCGCGCCTAGTATTTGTTGCTACAGCAACAACAAAGATACCGAGTATCGAAAGTACAAGAAGCACAATCACAAGAATCTGCCCTTTTAATTGTTCTTTTTTATGTTTATTGTTATTCATGGTCACTGATTGATTCAATAAAGGGCTTTTCCTGTATTGTGAATTCAACAGGCATGTCGAGAACGTCTTCGAATAGATGTATGTATCTTCCACCATCATATATAAATAACTCGGAGGGTGAAAATTGATTCAATACTGTGCCGTTATCTCGCAGAAATTCGTTATTCTGGTTAGTAATGACACCGCCTGTAATCTTAAGGCCGTCTGCCTCAAGATCTGGTTGTGACTTAAAACTATCGGTCACAATAAATGCATGCACCTCATCATAAGGGGTCCACACTGGATTGGCTGAAACTTTGTCTGTTCCTGGTTGAATTGTTGTCGTTCCTGATACTGCGAAGAAACACCCGTTCATCCCCAGACCCGATGATGGATTTAGCAAATTGTCACTAATAGTGAAATCAGGCGAAATGGTGAGATCTCCATTTACAAGGAAAACTGTTTTACTGTTACAGGTAACGCGGTCGAGATTGAGATCACCCTGTGTTTTCACTATGTTTACTCTGTCCTTGAATGTTGTCCCTGCTGGTCCGCCTACACCTACTCCTCCGATTGTATTGGTATTAGTGTTTGTGAAGTCATTCTGGTTAGGGGCAAGAGTTCGTATTGCAGTTCCATCAAAGTTGATGTCGACCCTGTTTTCAAGGAATGAATACCAATCTGGAAAACCAAACTCGTCACGTGGCTTTCCGTTGAGATCGGTGTATCCATTGTTTACATAATCCAGTTCACTGTCTCTGGCAGGCAGTAGATTGGTACTTTGCATGAAGTTATATGTCGAAAGAAGTGCGCGGGTGTTATTTAGTGCACCAAGCAGTCCATTGACAATAGTCACGTTTGCAAGACTAGTTTGCTGAATGCTGTTTGTTGAATACTCGTCGCCTTCAGTTGTAACAAGCCACGGTGGCTTAAGGGCGACATTGTTGTTTGTTGCATCGGATGGCGATTTGTTACATGCCAGGTCAGTTGCCCAGTATAGGAAGTTGAGCGAACCATCCTTTGGAATGTTATCGACCTCATAACTGATGTTTCCTTCGAGTGTATCGATACAAGGGTCAAAGGTGGCCCCTCCTGGTGGAAAGAACACACTGCCACTTGCGGGGTTTGTTCTGGCCATACTTATCCCCCTCTGGTTGTTTGCAGCTGTACACGCCTTTTCTCTGATGATTATCATGTTTGCGTCTGTGTCTGTGTTGTTGACGTCTAACGTTGTATCGGAGGTTATGGTGAGATCAGTTGTGACAACAGGTGGGTTAAGATCGGCATCCCAGAAGCGGACAAACACCCACCCAGATGTGTCGCCAGGATCGTCCTCTGCCCTGACGTCATAGCGGATATCATCGAATGTAGCAGATGAGAAAACGTTATCAAGCATCCCCATATCCCAATCGACAACTACCTGGTTACCCGATGGTGCGATATTGACGGGATGGGCGTAACCTATTGCAGTTCCCGGAAGGTTATTAATGTCGCAAATCTGTTGGATGTTGGAACCTGCCATAGTACAAATAGCACTGTTACTTCCGAGTGAAAAGGCCACCTCGCTCCTCCCATTTGGAGCAAGCCTGTAGTTGTTACTACCGAGGTAGCGCAAGCTGCCATAGGCAGCAACCCTGATGTTGTTTGGTGAGCTACCCGAAGGCTGATCATCATCGTTAGAAACCCATGCTTTAAGGTAATCTAGATCGTTTCTTCCGTCAGGATCTGCGTAAATCCCTCTGACTCGCAGCGGGTTATTAATTCCTGGTCCTCCATCGCCCTGCACGCGTGCAGGGTGGATTCCAGACCAGCCTGAGGAGTTAGTGTTACCCTGACA
>JBHHUN010000002.1:0-91844 GCA_046753765.1 Candidatus Dojkabacteria bacterium
ATCTTCAATCCCAAAGCGCGGAATAGGATTATGCTTGGGATGAGCAGAATAGTCGTTGTGATCGAGGGAGCTGAGCGAAGTGGAACATTGGCAACAGCACGACTTGCATACCACCTGAAGATCCCGATCCTTGTGTTGGACAAATCAGAGATCAATGGGCCAACAGGTTACCTTGCCGACTGGGCTAGAAGCCATCAGGATCCAATGGTACAAACCTTCTCCATGGCAGATCAGGTTTTGGATAAGTATGGGGTCAGTTAAGTTGACTGTTAAGGTTCTCTGTTCCGTCATTGCACGAACAGGTGTTGCACCCATCGGCAGCTTGAAAATTTGTATCATGCTCGTAAGTCTCTAGATTGTAGAGACAGCTCTCGTACTTTGAGGCTTCAGGAATTACTGTATTTCCCCGGCTCCTGATACTTGAGGCAACAAGTGCCATTACAATTCCCACGACAGTAAGAAAGACTATTACCCCAAGGGTTTGCAGGACAGGTGAGATCGTAATTTTTGGGCTTTTTCTGGGTTTTTGCTTTGATTGATTTTCCATGAATTAAATATAACAGATTTTGATCCCCCTTTAGAACTTGTGCTGTGATTCAATCAGTTTTTCCAACACTGCCTTTATATTACCTCTGTAAGCAGCGTTTTTTGACCAGTCTCCTGTGTAGCATGATATGAGCTTTCCCCCAGTAGTACAATTGCACCTACATGGGGTGCTAGAGAGTTGCGATCTTAATCAGTACTTCCGTGCCCAGGTCTTTGACAGAGTTGATCTCGATTGAGCCATTGCTGACCTCTATGAATTTCTTAGCAATTGCGAGTCCAAGACCGCTCCCCCCCTGTTTTCTGCTTCGTGATTTCTCAACTCTGTAAAATCTCGAAAAGATCTTCTCTAAGTGCTCACCTGAGATTCCCTTCCCCTTATCTTTGATGGAAATGATAGCTTCTCCATTTTTTGAGCTTAGCTCAACTGCTACATCCTGCTGTGAGTACTTGAGGGCGTTCTCAATGATATTCATTACTGCCCTCTCTAGAAACGCAGAATTTGTTTTGACTAAGAGGACTTTTTGGGGGAGATGTGAGACGATCCTTTGATCCGAGAGCTTTGCCAGTGGTCGCATGTGTCCAACTGCAGTGCTCACAATCTTATTTAGCTTCTTTTTTGTGAGTTCTATGTTTCCCTCGGTCAGTGAGAGTAGTAGCAGATCTTCAACAAGTTTGTTCATGAATGTTATTGATGTCTGGATTCTCGAGACTTCTTCTGCTGTAGCTTTTGCGGAGCTGTTTTTAAGTTCGTCAAGGTTGGACTGCATAATTGCAAGTGGTGTTTTTAACTCGTGTGAAGCGTCTTCTATGAATTGCTTCTGAAGAACAAATGAACTATCGAGCCGATCGGTCATGCTGTTGAATGCTACGATAAGCTGTGAGATTTCATCATCTCCGTTAGGGTCTATCCTTGTTGATAGATTCTTGACATTAATCTGCTTGATCTGCTCGTTGAGTTTTTGAATTGGTGAGAGCATTCGGCCTGCCAACAGGTACCCGCCAGCAAATGAGAGTACAGTTAAGGGAATAAAGGCAAGTAGCGAGAGACCCTGAAGGTTACGAACGTCGTCTTTTCTAACTTCCTGCAATGCTTCCAGTTGGATTTCGGAAAACTTATCGAGCTTTGGTCTTAGGAATTCCAGACGGGGAGGAAGTTTGCGATCAGTAATTCGAGACTGTCTGTGGATGGAGTCAGCTACAAATAAATTCAGGACTATGATGAATAGTCCACATATCAAAAGAACAAACAGTGAATACCACAGCGTGAGTCTAAATTTGATTGTTTTTGCAAAAGTTATATTCATGCGTTCTAATTCAAGCCTTCCGGGACCAGCGTAGTGCCGGTCCCGAAATTATATCAGTGTCGAGCTAGTATGCAATACTGGCTTGGTACTATTCGCTAATCTGATCTCTTATCTGTTGCAGCTGGTCAATTCTGTCACCTAACCGATCTTGCTGCTCCTGCATTCTGTCTATCATGGTATCCAGCTTCTCTGCGTCAAGTTCACCAGAGTCAATCTTTTCCTGTAGATGCTCAGCAAACTGCTCTTGTGCAAACTCACGTAGATCGTCTTTGGTTTTGCCCTGTTCTTCTAGAAGATCTTCGATCGTTTTACCATCTTTTCTTGCCTGCATTAGCTCCTCTTCGGTCATTCCGAAAAATTCACTTAAATGCTCTTTTGCTGCACCGGGGTGTTTTCGACCGAATTTTCTCATACCTGGCCTAAAGTTACCTTCTTCTTGGACCCTATTCCCGAACTCTTTACCAACATCCGATGTTTGAGCACTTACTGTTCCGAGGATCAGAAGCAAAGGTGCTGAGACTACAAGTAAAATAAGGGAGTACTTTGATAATTTTTTCATGATGAAATATTTTTTAACTAAATTTACAATAATTGATTTAAATATGTGCACATTGCACTGAGTAGGTTTTCTAGATCATATAGGCAAATTAATAAATTAACTGCCTGCATATTAATCAATCGAAGGTGAAGTCAATGTGAAGAGGGAGAAATTTCGAGCGTTTGCTACAATACTAGTTGATAACCCTTGCCTCTAACGGTTTTTAAAATGTTTCTTTGTGGGTCAATTTTCTTCCTGATCGTCTTGATATGTGTCTTGACTGTATCTGAGAACATATCTGCCTCTCTGTCCCAGGCGTGCTCAAGCAACTCCTCTGCCGAGACAATTTTTCCTTTACTACGGAGCAGGTATTCAAGAATTCCTGTCTCTTTGTTGGTCAAAGCAATACTCTCGCCCTTAGTACCAACAATCAGGTTTTCTGCAGGTTTAAGGGTCATACCCGAGAAGTTAAGGCTTTGATCTTTGTTTGTGCTGTTTCTCTTAATGACAGCTTTAATCCTCGCAAGCAACTCATCGAACACGAATGGCTTTGTGATGTAATCGTCAGCACCTTTATCAAATCCTTCTAATTTATCGTAGATTTGGCTTCGGGCGGTAAGCATTATTATTGGAGTGTTGTTATTCTCATCTCTGAGCTTGTTTGCCAGGTCAATGCCGTCTATTTCGGGAAGATTGAGATCAAGAAGGATTAGATCGTAGCTGTTGATTTGGGCTGCCTTAAGGCCATCGGTGCCGGTTGCCTCAAAATCGACAGCGTATCCAACTCGCTCAAGTGACTTTTTGAGGGGGAGTGCAATATCTTCTTCATCTTCAATAATTAGTATTCTCATAGTTTGCGTTAGCTTTGAATCATATTAAACACAGGTAAGTTAATACGTGACTACATCATACAATATTCAACCAGCTTGTAGATGCTCCCAAAGCTGAATGGTAGACATGCTGTTAAACTCTGCAATTGCTTGAATTGTGGGTCCAAAGTGTCTAATTAGACAACCAGCTGAGCATGATCTGTTCTTGAGATCTCAAAAAAAGTAGATGATCTACAGCTCCCAGTCCGACTGTTTCGCCGGCAATGGGGCTTAACGCAGATGATTGAGTTCCAAAGTCACCGGAAGAAACTCCTGCGTTCTTGGCTCTTTACGAGCTGACCTTTGGAATAAGCCTTCGGGATCGAATACTACAGGATGGAGGTGATACTGATATTCGAATCGGTGGAACCTCATATACTACCGCATGTAACTTAAGAACACACAACGGTTCGGTTCGACAGATCGACGCAATCGTACCGATAGGCGTGACTTCAGAAAGCGATGATGAAAGCTTTGATGCAGCGGTTAATAGAATATTTGATAAACTTACCCAAGCAACTGAAGGCGTAGTGTTGCGAGCAACGACTTATTCAGACACTCATACCCCTGTGAGTCTTAACCTTGTTAGTGGTGGTCATAGAAGCATGGTGATGATAGAAGGTTGCAAAAATAGAGGCATAGTAATGCCTGAGATCCCTCCAAACAATGGACAAGCGCTTATTGTTGTAGATACGTATGAACTTGCGACCCCGGACTCTACCTATGCAGGTGCAGTTAAAATGCTAGCTGCCAGAGACCCAGATACATTTGTTACGATTGGTCTAGGATCTACTTTCGTCATTCCCTCAGCTCGCGAGAATCTCCAGGAAATCGCTGATGTTTCTCGCAACCTGTGTATGTCGGGCAATGCAGGAGAGGTAGAGTGTTTGTTAGAGACCTTCGGATTTGATGAAGTCGAGCAACTAATGCAGGCATTGGGTGTCAGGATTCTACTTAGGACTTATGGGAAAGAGGGCGCACAGATTCTCTATAACTTTGGTGAGGTCATAGTTGCTTCTACCTACGCGCTGCCCGAGGATGAGAAATATGACGGGAACACAACGAACGCCGGAGATATGTTCCTGGCCGCATGTCTTCATGCACTCTCAACCATGGAGTATGAGTCAACTGAGCCAGAGAGCCAATTGACTGAAGTGTTGGCTTTCGCATCGAGGACGACTCAAAAACTCCTCGTTGAAAGGGGAACTTAAACTGCTCAACCTCAACTGGCTAAATTCAAAAATGCTATAGTTAAGAAATTGTTAAGAACATAATGGCACAATCAGACAATAAAGAGCATACTCATAGTCAAATGAATATTATAAAAAGAAATCTCACGAAAATACTATTGGTTGTACTTGTCATAAATCTGGCGACCGTACTTCTGGTGACTCAGATCCCAGGTCAACAAACTGGCGCTCAGGAAGTACCTGTACCGGATTTATACTGGCTGTACGGAGATTCCAATACTTCAGACAGACATAAGGTCGGGACCTATACATACAGTGAGAGACTGAACGTAAACTCTAGAAATATGGGGATTGACGGTGAGACCAGCTCCACACTGAAAACGAGGGTTTCGAAGGAGTTTAAAGGTATTGTAGAGCCAGGATTCAACAACATCTGTATGATCTTGATAGGAGTCAATGATTTTCGACATAACACTATCTCTAAGGCTGAAGTACTTGAGAATATAGATGCCACTGTGATGGAATTTGAGAGTAACAATTGTATAACCTATGTGTTGACTTATCCTGCTATATCTACAGATGAAATGGGACTCCGGATAGGAAAACTAAACGTTGGTATTCTGAGCCATGAGTCCTGGAATACAATAGATATCGCTTCTGAGTTTGAAGGCGGCCATCCGGAGTACTTCCAAACGCCCTTTCACTTGAATGCTTTTGGACAAAAGGTTGTCGCAGATAAGATCTCGCTTGAGCTAGGGCTCTGAATCTACTTATAGATTCAAAACTTGCGTTTGCTTCTCAGGCCAGAGTTCTGTATTGAAGAATTTTATTCTTTTCGGTGTAATCTTGTACACCTTGGATCTTCCGGCTTCAAGAAACTGCTTAGGGTTAGAGAGTCGTTCTCCCTTTTCGCCTGCTACCAATTTGTTCCACATCTCAAACATCCACTTCAATTTAGAGATCGAGTTGATAGACTTCGAAGTGCCGTTCAGTTGTATCCCTTTTTGAGATTTGTGGATTGGTTGGCTTGAGTCAGCAATAGCTGCCGAGACCAGATCGTTGACTTCAAGCGCTTCACAGTGCTCTCGTGTTGGCTTGCTGAGAAAGTACAGATTAAGGTCTTTGTCGTGTACGTAGTATAGATTTGCGATCCAGGGGTAATCCCCGTACGTTGCAAAGGCCATGAGGCGCTGTGTACCAAGATAATCGTCAATGAGTTTCTTGAGATCCATAAGAATACAGTAAAAGATTATGAGTAATTATAGGTGATTGTTATGAAAATCCCCAGTTCCACCTCACATGATGCAGGGAAAATGGAAGTTACTGGACCAAGGGGAGATGAGGGATGTTGAGTAGATACATTACTTAGTGATTTAGGCGTATAGGTCAACCTTGTAACCATGTGGATCCTCAACTACAGCGCATCTTTACCCCCCAAAAACATCCCAGGGAGCCCTTGCAACTTTGAAACCCGCAGATTCTATTTTTCTACTATACTGTTTACTTCGTCTGGACTGTCATATTGAAGTGCAAATGGAGAGTGGTTACCAGGTCTTGGCTTGATTTCTATAATCTCTCTTACAACAGCCTTCGTATCAATCATTAGTTTTGCAGAACAATTAGAGGTATTGGGGGCGACACGGTCTTTTAAGTCACCATTCGCGTAAATTTAAATCCCAGGAGTGTGTAGAACTCTATCGTCTTTTTCATGTTACTGGTTGTAACTACTACTGCGTCTAATTTCATTGTTGATTCTGGAGCGGCAGACGAGATTCGAACTCGCGACCTTTTCCTTGGCAAGGAAACGTTCTAGCCAACTGAACTACTGCCGCTTAATACTAAAGAAGTATACTGATTCTACAGTAGCAGATAAAGATTTTCAAACAACCCACTCGTGTGCAGTTCTATTTTGAAAGAGGAACATACTCAAAATCTATCATTATATTTGCATCATATTAACCCGCTGGGAGATCCTTTCTGCGGAAGATGAAAATACCAAGAGAAGAAGTCACGATGATTATGATAAAGAAAACTGCAACAGCAGTTTCGTCGTAAACACCTTCCTTCAACATTCTTACCGGATCGCCGTAGTAGTTAAATATCGAGAGGTATTTTAAATCGTTAATACTTTCTACTAGTTTTGCGAGTATATTGAGGAAATAGCTCCCTATTAAGAACCCAGCTGTAAACCAGGTCGCCTTGGAACGTATCAGTAGTACCGAACTGAATAGTCCTGCGACAAAGGCAAGCGATGTTATAAATAACCAGAGGAACAAACTGAATCTTAACCAGGACTCATAGTCTATTGTCGTTTCAATAAACTGAGCTGGTATCAAGATTCCGACAACTACAAATACTGTTGCCAGAAGTGATTTTATGATCAGGTTTAGGAATTGTGCTGAGACCAATTCGACTCTCTTAACGGGATATGAAAGGTCAAGTGCCGTTATGCCCTTCTCTGCCCTTCCTGCTAGATCTGTTCCCCAGCTGATAACGAATGGTAGAAGCACAAATACCCAGGTAAATCCAAGATATTCAGTGGAGATAAAAACTGTAAAATCACTAAAATCTGTCGAGTTTATGTTGAATGCCTCCATTAAGGCTGGAGGGAAACTTTCAAGGTATCCTGAGAAGTCAACGGTCTTTATTGAGGGAAACGCAAAAACCAACATAGTTGCAAGAAGAAAAAGTGCAATGAATGCCCAGAGAAGTGACGTTCTTGAATCACTAAGTAATCTTCGAGTTATTAAAAGTGTTTTCTTCACAACGTTAATAGTAAGTTAAGAACAGTTTCTCCAGATCTGGTTCTTTTATGCGCAGATCTATAAGTTTGTACTTTTTAAGCTCTGCAACTAGTTTATTGATGTCCCCCTTGTATGTAAATGTAGTCGAATGATCAGTCCTGTCGATGTCTGAGATGCCTTCTAGCTTTATTTTTTTCATATCGCTTGAGTTAGCCAATATCAGATCAATTTCATAAACATTTTTCTTTCGAAGCTCGCTGATCTTCTCGACAGAGATTAATTTCCCTTCCTTAATAATCCCAACCCTGTCACAGATTCTTTGTACTTCGGAAAGCACGTGCGAAGAGAAAAATATCGTGACACCTTTCTTTTTGAACTCGAGTACTACTTTATTAAATTCTAGTTGCAGCAAAGGATCTAGACCGATAGTGGGTTCGTCCATGATTAGTAGTCGTGGAGTGTGCATAAGTGCTTGGATTATTGCGACCTTTTGCTTGTTACCCTTGGAGAGATTTTTTATCTTTCGAGTTGCATCAAGCTTAAATCTTTCAACCAGCCCGTCTCTGCTTTTCGACTTCTCCCCCTGGAGATAATCCATGTAGTCGAAATAAGTGCTAACCTTATAGTTTTCGATTAAAGCAGTGTCTCCCGGAACGTAACCTGTGTCAACGGTTATTTTTGTACGCTCTTTTGTGGGATCTTTGCCAAATATTCTTACCTCTCCGCTATCTGGATTTATGAAGTTTAGCAACATACGGATGGTTGTGGTTTTACCAGCTCCGTTTGGCCCCAAAAAACCATATATTTCTCCTCTTTCAATCTCCAGATCCAGCTCTGAAACTGCTTTGATTGCCCCTTTATTATATGTCTTGGTTAGCTTCGAAGTTGTGATGATTGACTTACCGGCCATGCCCCAAGATATTACCAAGTTTATACAGAGATTATACGTACATTTGCTCTCTTTCGCTATACAAAAACACCTAATTACGCTAAGATGAATAGCTATTATTTATTGATGGCGCCATGGCGCAGGATAAGGCGATATTAAGAAAACTGAAGAATCGTGAAATAAAGATTAGGGATCTTGAAAAGCACGTCAGTGATAAAGAAGCAGCTGACCTTCGCTTGCGATACTTTAGTGAAGTAACCGGATTAGATCTCAAAACTTTCTCAGGCTATAAGTTTGAACCCAAGAAACTAAAGAACAAAAATATAGAGAACCTGACGGGATCGATTGAGATTCCCTTGGGGGTCTCTGGGCCTTTGTTAGTGAATGGCCAGTACGCCCAAGGAAAATTCTATATTCCCATGGCCACTACTGAGGGTACCCTTATTGCCAGTGTAGCAAGGGGATCAAAGATAATTAATATGTCGGGTGGAGCTACAGTATCTTTAACATATCCTGGAATGACACGAGCTCCACTTCTCCGGGTGAGCGGAATCAGGGCAGCGGAGCAAGTTGAGACTTGGGTAAAACACAACTTTGATGCCCTAAAGGTTGAAGCTGCACAGACCAGTGCTTTTCTTGAATTGACAGACATAAGGAGCTACAAACTCGGTCGAAACCTGTGGCTCAGGATGTCGTTTGATACATCTGAAGCCATGGGGATGAATATGGCAACAAAAGCAGCAAAAGTAGTCTCAGACCTTATCGTACAACAGAACAAAGGTGCCAGGCTACTTTCAATTTCGGGGAATCTGTGCAACGACAAGAAGCCAAGCATAATTAACATGCTCCTTGGCAGGGGCAGATCGGTACACGCTGAGGTAACAATGAAACGGGAAGATGTGATAAAGGTACTCAAAACCACGCCTGAAGAGATGGTTGAAGTAAATCAGGCAAAGGTATGGCAGGGCGGAGTTATTTCGGGCTCTGCTTCATTCAATGCACACTTTGCAAATATCATTGCAGCTGTGTTTGCTGCAACCGGCCAGGATCTTGCTCACATAGTAAATTCAAGTCAAGGATACATGGTAATGGAGCTGGAAGGTGATGACCTTTATGCTGCCCTCTCGCTACCCTCCCTCTTGGTTGGAAACATTGGTGGTGGTACTGGACTTCCTGATCAGGCTACAGCTCAGAAACTCATGCTTACCAACATAGACGATCCCAGGAAAGAATCTATTAACAATACGCATAAATTGGCAGAAATACTTGCTGTAGCAGTACTCGCGGGAGATATTAACTTGCACGCTGCTCTTGGCTCTCGAAATCTAGTCAAAGCCCATCAAAAATTAGGTAGAGGGAGGAAGCAAATATGAAGATCTCACATAATGTCGGAGTTACAGGTTACGGCGTGGCTATTCCAAGGGGCAGAATTAAAGTCTCCGACATCGCAGAAGTATGGAAGAAAGATGCTAAAAAGGTTGTGGGCTCACTGGGAGTAATTGAGAAAAGCGTGCCGGCAATCGACCAGGATGCAGCGACCCTAGCAGTTGAAGCAGCAAAAGCAGCTGTTCGGTCTTCCTCTCCACAATCTATTCACATAGGTGCCGTTTACACCGGATCAGAAAGCCATCCATATGCTGTTAAATCAACTTCTGCAATTGTAGGAGAAGCGCTTGGACTACCTAACAACTACACCGCAGCAGATTTAGAGTTTGCGTGCAAGGCAGGCACTGCGGCCGTTCAGATCGTTACAGGAATGGTCTCTTCGGGCATGATTAAGTATGGATTGGCTATAGGTTCAGATACTGCTCAAAGTAGGCCCGGAGACGCTCTGGAGTATTCAGCCTCGGCCGGGAGCGCGGCGTTTTTAATAGGTGCTAACCCTAAACAGATAATTGCGAAGATATTACACACATCTTCGTTCACCTCCGATACTCCCGATTTTTGGAGGCGTGAACACCAGACCTATCCAAGACATGGTGGGCGATTCACCGGTCGACCCGCATATTTTAAGCACGTTACCGGTTCAGTAAATAAGCTACTCAAAGAGACCAAAGCTAAAATCAAGGATTTTGATCATGTTGTGTTTCATATGCCAAACGGGCGTTTCCCTAAAACTGTAGCAAAGATGCTTAGAGTAACCGAGAAGCAACTTAAGCTGGGATTCACTGTCCCCTACCTTGGCAACACATATTCTGCTTGCTCTTTGATTGGATTAGCTGCTGTTCTCGACAAGGCAAAACCAAAATCTAAGATCCTTCTTGCCTCTTACGGTTCAGGTTCTGGTAGCGATGCGTTCATTCTAGAGGTGACAGATAACATATCAGGATATAGGCCTGAAAATACCGTAGACAAGCTCATATCACACAAAAGCTACGTGCCATATACGACTTACATTACAAATGTCAACAAACTACTACGCTAATGAATAAGGTTCACATAATTGGAAGCAGTATGACGCAGTTTGGTGAGTTGTGGGATATGGATATAGCCGATCTTGCCTACACAGCCGCCAGTGATGCACTTGCTGACTCTGGGATTGATGTTGCTGAAGTCGATGCGATTATAGTGGCAAATATGGAGGGAGGTAGTTTTTCAGGCCAGGACCACATTGGAGCACTACTTTCGGGTGATCTAGGACTAAACGTCCCCGCACTGAGAGTCGAGGCAGCGTGTGCCTCTGGATCTATCGCAATTAATCAGGCTTTTCTGGGAATTCTTTCTGGTGAGTACACAACAGTACTTGTTGTTGGTGTAGAGAAGATGACAGATGTGAGCGGTGCAGGCATCACAAAAGTGCTAGCGAGGGCGTCTGATGAAGACAAAGAGGCATTCTGGGGAGTAACTTTCCCTTCATTGTACGCGATGATGGCAAGAGAGTACATGCGCAGGTACAGGGTTACACGATCAGATCTGGCAGGAGTCTCTGTTAAAAATCATGTTAATGGACAGCTCAATGAGAAGGCACAGTTTCAAAAGGAGATCTCAGTTGAAGATGTTTTAAATGCACCTGATGTTGCTGAACCACTGGGGCTTCTGGATTGCTCTCCCGTCAGCGATGGTGCCGCTGCCATCTTACTCTCCTCTCGAAAAAGCCAGGTGGAGCTTGTGGCCTCGAAAGTAGCAACCGATAAGGTCGCTCTACACGATCGGGAATCTTTCACATCTATTAAAGCGTCTAAAATCGCTGCGGAATCTGCGTACAACGCTGCCGGAATTTCTTCAGACGACATTGATGTAGCTGAAGTGCACGACTGTTTCAGTATTGCAGAAATAATTGCATACGAAGACCTTGGTTTTGCAAATCAAGGAGAAGGGGTAAAACAACTGGCAATGGGAAAATTCAATAGAGATGGAAAGTTGCCGATCAATACATCAGGAGGACTGAAAGCGTGTGGACATCCTGTTGGTGCCACCGGCGTAAAGCAGGCTCACGAAATTTATCAACAACTTGCGGGAAAAGCTGGAAGACGACAGTTGAAAACAAAACTAAACCACGGCTTGACGCACAATGTAGGTGGCAGTGGCGGCACCAGCGTAGTAAATATTTTTAAGACAAACACCTAATGTACCGAGCAAGTCCTTCGAAAAGTTGGAGAAGATACAAAGCGAGATATCTAGGCAGCCAGGATGGTAAATTATTGACCTGGTCAGTTGTACATGCCGCTCCAGAGGGGTTCGAGCAATACGTACCTTACGTAATAGCAATACTCGAATTAAAAGATGGCAGCAGAATAACTACTCAAATCGTTGACATAGGCTCAAAGGAGTTGAAAAGAGGTATGAAATTCAAGCCAGCATTCAGAAAACTTTCTTCTGATGGCGATGCTGGAGTGATCCATTATGGTGTGAAATATACACCTAGTTGAGCTGAGACGTTGTGCGCTTTGCTAGAGTTAAAGCGAGTCTCGAGAAACAATCATCCCGAATACGTGTAGCCCGCAAGTATAAAAAGTAGTTTGCCCATCACGACAAATAGTTTATAATCTAGGCAATTAGACGAATATATGTAATGGCTGACTTCAGTGGAAAATCAGTATTGGTTGTTGAAGATGACGGCAGCCTCAGACGTGCTCTAAAACAGGCGCTTCAAGGCGAAGGCATCGAAGTAATCGAAGCCGTGGATGGAAATGGGGCAGTTAATATGGCGCTTAGCGTGCATCCAGACCTCATTCTCCTGGACCTGATTATGCCGAATATGGATGGAGTTGCTGCTTTGCAACGAATCAGAGAGGATGTTTGGGGGTTAACTGCTAAAGTGATTGTTCTCACCAATCTAGATGAAGATGACACAGTTATTAACGAAATGGTGAAACAGCAACCGACATATTATCTTGTAAAAGCCCAAAACTCGCTAAACGAAGTCATCGAAAAGATCAAAGTTGTTCTTTCCGGCCCCGAATCTTCATAATGTTTTCGTAAGTTTGATATGGATACTGACCAGGAACTCAAAATGGTGGAAGAGGCAAAAGGTGATATTCACGTCTTTGATAGGCTGTATGAGTACTATCTTCCAAAGATTCATGCTTACTGCCGCAACCGAGTAAGCTCGGTTGAGGTCGCTGAAGATTTAACAAGTCGGTTTCTCATTTATACAAACTGATCAAACACTCACTTTCCCGACAGGTAATCAGGTAAGTGCCAAGCTTGCCGAAGACGGTTGGTTCAGTGCAGAAGATGGTGTAATGCTATCTGAAGGCTCAGCCGTGAGGATTCTTGGCGAAGGCCGTGCAATCATCAATCTTGATGACGGGGCAGTGTATCTCTGACAGACTGTAAGTCTGTGCCTTGGTAGTTGGCTCTAATATGGATAAATAACTCTGTGAGCGCGTCTCCGGCTTGACTGGCTAGGGTTTTATTGCTTGGCACGGTTTGGGGGAGTCTAAATAGCGCGAATCTATTGCCTGATTCGGCAGCTGCGTGAAGTGCGTCTGGAATTACGTGAGAATCCGTTTCGGGGCTCACAGCTTGAACGAACGCTGTACACACTTCACCAAGATTAGCGGCTAACGAATGATCACGGTCTACTACGCCAACTATCTCTTGATCCTTTCCTGGAAATATCGAGACACCAAAGACTCTCAAGTTAGTGTCTGCCGCATTTATGACTCTTTGTAACGGTTCTCCGATTAATAGCTCTCCTTGAATCAGCCTCAATGCGGGGGCCAAATCTCCGTACCTGCTCACATCGATAGTTTCTGACATGACCAGATCATAAAGAGTGGTCAATTATACGCCTGTAACCATGTAGATTCAAGTTTGCACGGTACGACTGATCAATAAGCGATTTGTGATTGAAAACAAGACTAGGTACACCAGAGCCATCATGAGCACCATTGTCCACTGCCTCTCATCTAATACGTAGAGCCTGAATAGATCCCTAACTGGAGCGATTGCTATCCCGCCAAGATATAAAACAACGCCAATTAGAGCTATGAAAATATTTCTGTTAATTGAAAACATCTGGGGTATTGAAAAAGAGTTGTTGATTACGCTGAGATAGTTCACCATCCCGCAAAGAATCAGAAACGAAAGGATAACGCCTCTGATAGCCGTTTGCGAATAGATATCGGTATACAGGTAGATGAATATCAGACCGATCAGTCCGGCCAGTAGCCCCCCCGAGAAAATGAAGCGATAAAGGTTAGGCAAGAAATTGATTGCATCTGATCTTAACTTTGGTTTATCCAGAATTACCCATATCACTGGTAGAGAGCCATTTATAAACGCCAGATAAAACAATCCTAGCGGGTAAAATGGAAATAACAGACCGAGAAACAGTGTACCTACAATCAATATTAGTGAGTAGACGTTCTTTACGACCAGAAGTTGTGTAGCTCGGAGCGTGTTTGCGAGAATAATCCTCCCCTGCTCAACCACGTCAGCCAATTTAGCAATGTTGTCATCAATTAGAATGATGTCTGCGATCTTCTTGGTTACATTAGCCCCACTACCCATAGCGACACCAAGATTCGCCTGCTTTATGGCAAGCGCATCATTGACACCGTCACCGATCATTGCAACGTATCCATATACCTTCTGATAAGATTTTATAATTTCAACCTTCTGTTCTGGTGTAACGCGAGCAAAAACGTCATTACTTATAACCACCTCGTCAAAATCTGCCTGATTTTTGTTTTCAAGCTCTTTGCCAGAAGTATAATGACTGATTGAGGGGATATTTAGCTGACTGATCAACGCTCTCAGTGTTTCAGGATGATCCCCGGAAATGATCACAGGTTTGATCTCCTGGTTGATGAAGCTATCGATGATGCTTTTTGCTCCTCTTCTTAGTTTATCCTCCAGACTTATGAATGCGAGCGTATCAAAGCCCTTCTTCTGCCTTTCAATATCTGAGTTTTCAGAAGTTTTCACTTTGCGGTAAAGGATAACAAGATTCCTTCTTCCAAGCGAGGCATATTTTGTCTCCAGGCTGCTTAAGACCTCTCTGTTTTTCTCGCTAGTGTAACTCCCCAGACTGTCCAAAGAACCCAGTAGCAGTTGATATCTTTGCTTTTTATAGACGATATCTAGCCCACTGAGCTTTCGCCTCGATGTAAAAGGGATCTGCTTTAGCACTTTCACATCTTTCCCTCTTGGTTTACCATTAAGTCCATCTCTAATAGCTAATATGGTCTTGTTTTGCTCCAGGGTGTTGTTACAAAATACTGAGGTCAGCTCTGAAGCCCTCTCCCCGTCAGCCAGATTGATGAAGTCCTCCATCTTGAGTTTGTTTTCGGTGATAGTACCCGTCTTGTCCATACAAAGCACCTTTATACTTGCCAACGTTTCGATTGTGTTTGCTTTCTGGACAATGATCTTTTTGCGTGCCATTCTTAGTGCCCCTAGAACAAAGGCAATGGTTACTGACAGCACAATCCCCTGCGGTACCATTGAATTGATAACCGAAACGATAGCATTCACAATTTCCACTTCAGACGAGTTTGAGGTGATAGTATTGATGGTTAGCAACACGGCGATCACAGCTATTGTAATGTAGGTAAGTGTCTTAAGGATTAGGTTGACCCTGGCCTGTAGTGGTGAAAGATATGATATATAGGATCTTGCTTCTGTTGTGATTTTGTTCACAAAACTTTCGTTGCCAACAGAGTCAGCGCTGTAATATCCCTTTCCGGCAACGATAAATGATCCAGATAAAAGTCTGTCCCCCGGCTCTTTCTTTGCGTACTCCGATTCGCCGCTTAGAATAGATTCGTCAACCGATAAAGCCTCTTCGTTAATAATGTCGCCATCGACATGCAGATACTTGCCACTTTCGAGCTTTATTACATCGTCAACCACGATTTCTTCTGGCTTTATCTCTACGTCCTGTCCGTCTCTGACCACAGTGACCTTTTCAGGATTTAGAAAGTTGATCTGTTTAATTGAGTTTCGTGCTTTGATCTCCTGCACTATGGAGATAATCATATTAGTAATGATCACGAGAGAGACCAAAAATGCATCTTTTACCTGATCAAAAAGTATGAGGAACCCAATTGAGATAAAGATAATGGCGTTGGGCAGATCAATGAGGTTAGAAAACACAATGAGAACGATCGACTTTGACTGTGGATCCTCACCAACGTTGACTCTTCCTTCTCTGCTTCGCTTTTCGACTTCGCTTTTGGTTAAACCAGTAATTTGCTCTGACATAAAAAGGTATTGACCGTAATGGATATTGTACCTGATTAATCAGGTAACTCAAATCCCCATCTGTCGCGAGAGAGCCTGCGTTTATTGTAGGTGATAAGCAGTAGACCAAAAAGGCTGAGTTTTATCGTCTTGGAGCTGTTTTCGACGTGTATGATCATGGTAATAGACAAGTATGGCATGCATATACCACATCTGTGGGAAGAACCGCATTGTGTTGCAGCACAAATTAGAGCTTTTTCAGGAATTTGAAGTAAAACAGCAGAGTGGATACGGAAATCAAGGCTATCCCCCCGCCAACGAGTAAGTGCCCGGGTTGTATCTGCTCGAAGGAAAGCGTTTGTTGTGGTAGCGAAGCGACAGGTGTAGCCGTAGGAACCTCAGCAAGCACATTGGACTCGTTCAAGGATCCTGTAGCAAACTCTGCCTCGGTAATGTTTCCAGATGCAGTAATGAATTCAATGTTTGTATCCACCCTTACGGCAAAGCCTGTATTCGCGACAAAACAGGGGGATTGGTTATTGTTCGCACTTTGAATAGACGAGACTACACCAACTAGATTGTTTGTACCATCCTCAAAGATAGGGCTGCCGCTATCACCAAGGCATAGCCCGCCGTCTAAACCAGTGACCTTGAGTGTATTTTCGTTGATCTCGTTAATGCATATGCGAGCACTCTTGCGTGGTCTGTTTAAAGATAAGACAGCTGTGTCATCCTCTGTTCTGCCGTATGCTACAACGCGATACCGACAAGTTGTATCAACTTCTCCTCTGACAGCAAATTGTGTAGAGTCAGGCGGACTGGCTTCGAGATTAAAAACAGCCAGGTCGTTGGTGCTTGTCTGTCCATTCCAGCCTGGAAGCTGTGTTGCATCTGAGACCTCTGCAAGATTAGAGGGGTTTGTTGTGAATTCACCTACACCTGCAAAATAACTGCTGCCGTTGTCTATGCAGTGAGCTGCAGTGACACCAGTTGTTGGAGCAATTAAGGCAAAGCCACAAAGGTTCCCCTGATTCTCTTCGTCGTAACTGACCATGAAACCAGCAAAAGGGTAGCTGGCCTCTAGCTGTCCACCAAATAGAGCTGATGTGTCCTCTGGTGTTACATCTGTCTTTTGTTGCAGGCTTACATTGATGAGGATAGCCGCGCCGACCCCAACACCAATAAGTCCAAGCACGAGAAGTGCAGTGAGCGGCGATTTTCTGATTTTATCTAACATGTAGATGTTATTTTCTTAAAAATACCATAGAGCTGTTTGTATTTGAAGTTAGGCCTATATTGCGAAGAGTGGGAGCTTATGGAAGAGGAATTTCAAGCGTTAATATAGCCTTCTTGAAGCCATGTCTCTCATAAAAACGTAGACCCTCAGAGTTCTTGACATGCTGCATTACGGTTATTCTTTTAGCGTCGAGTTTCTTTACATCATCTTTAAACCTCTCAATGAGTTTTGATCCGATACCTTTACTGCGGTGCTCAGGGAGAACGAACAAATTGATGATCTCTGCGGTTTTCTTGGGGATTCTCCACTCAACGTCATGAACCTTACAAACCAAGTAACCAACAATACTGCCCTCGACACTAGCAAGAAGGACTACGCCATTATCGCTCACAATCTGCCTGGCAAAAAATTCTCTTCCAGGAGACCTTTCGCCCCAGGTGGGATCATATGAGTCATCTTTGTACTTTTTCGTCTCATATTCCGTAAGAGCTTTTGCAAACTGACTTACCTGCTTGAGGTCTGTTAATTCTGCTTCTCTTATGTGGATTTTCATTATGGAAGAGTGCTTATCTGGTGGGCACCAAGGGACTCGAACCCCTAACCTATTCGGTGTAAACGAATTGCTCTAACCAGTTGAGCTAGGTGCCCAGAAGTTTTCAATTATACTATACCTCGCAAACTTGTAACTTTGGTGCCGAGGGCCGGATTTTTCAATGCAGACTTTGCTTTTACAAACGCAGTGAAGTAAAAGTAATAGTCAAATTAATCCCGACAAAGTCGGGAGAACCGGCTCACTCTTAGCGCCTGATATAACTAATTTTCAATGGTGCCGAGGGCCGGATTTGAACCGGCGACACCGCGATTTTCAGTCGCGTGCTCTACCAACTGAGCTACCTCGGCCCGACACCGTGAACACTCTAAAACAGTATAGATTATATTGAAATTCAGGGATATTCACAAGTTACAGAAAGTAAATCCAGACCCCTAAAAGCATACTGGCGATAGCAAAAAGCCAAAAACGCATGACTACTTTCTCTTCGCTCCAGCCAAGTAACTCAAAGTGATGGTGTAAGGGTGCCATTCTGAAAAATCTACGACCAAAGAACCTTCTATATATGCTCTGAATTACAACACTAGCAATTTCAATTACAAACGGTAACCCAAAGGCTAAAAGAAGAATTGGCTTGTCGAGTGCAAAAGCAGCCGTTGTGAGCAGTGATCCAAGCGCGAAAGCCCCAACGTCTCCCATCTGTACCCTGGCAGGCGCAACATTAAAATACAGGTACATCACAAGCGAACCGATAACAGTCCCTGTTAGTAAGGCCATTGAAGTGTTTCCCTCTAGTGTAGCAATTACAAGAAACCCACCAAATGCAGGTAGTAATATTCCTGCCGAGAGTCCATCCATTCCATCAGTTATGTTGACTGCATTTGTCATGGCAACAAGTGTAAACGTAGCAAAAGGAATTACTAAAAACGAAATATTGATTCCTCCAATAAATGGCAACCAGACAAATCCTGGATCGAGTACTACACCTGAAGTAAAAAACCAGTAACCCAACAATAACCCAAGTGCCGTTTGTACCAGGAGTCTCTCGTGAGCGAACAAACCTTTTCCGGGGTGTGACTCAAATACATGGACAAGTCTCGAGTAAAATGCCCATGGGTAGGTCAATACCAGTTTGAAGCGCATGAACTGGCTTTTGTGAACCGCTATAAGCTTTCGCACTCGACTAAGTGGCCTAAGCTTCCGCGCTTTGCCATAAATATTCAACACATCGTCAATTCCCCCAAGTAAGGCGGAAAGAACAAATATCACTATAGGAATATCGGTGAAAGTGTCAAAGTTGGCAATCAGGTTCATAAAAGCTATAGGAAGAATAATCATGAGCCCCCCCATAATAGGAGTGCCAGCCTTCTCTTTTCGGCTCTCTATTAATGCTGAGAAATCAACATCGAAATGGCGAACAATATCAAACTTGTATAGGAGGGCAATCAGGGGAAAGGCGATCACCCCAGTAAGCAGTGTCGAAAAAATGATGTACGTAATCACCTGAAACGTGTCTATCCCATTAATCATAGTATTTCAACTCATTGCACCATTTTAATACTTTTGGTCGATTAAACAAAGAGGGTTTTGTGTTATCATTTCCTAGCAATGATTAAGAAACTCATAACACCGATGCAAAAAGTCTTGCTAAGGCGTAGACTGTGTCCTGCGTGTACCAGACCACTAGACAAGGCGTTGTTAAGAGAAAGCCGTACCAATAGTACCAACCTGATTGAATGTAACTGTACGCGTCTTTTCATATACGATAAAGATGTAGATACGTTCAGACGTGCCCTGCAGCACGAAGTGTAGCTTCCAGATCAGATGAGAATCCAAATCAGAAATAAAAAACACCTAACTGAGCTTCCAAAGGCGCCAGGCTGTTATATATATCGCGACAAAAAGGGAAAAGTTCTATATATCGGTAAGGCTCGAATTCTGATTAATCGAGTTAGGAGTTATTTTCAAAAAAGCGCGCAACTTGAGCCGAAGATCGCTATGATGGTCGAGTTGATTCACTCGGTGGAGACAATAGTCACAGACTCCGAGCTTGAGGCTTTGATCCTTGAAACAAACCTGATCAAGAAATACAAGCCCAAGTACAACTCAATGCTCAAAGACGATAAAAGTTATATCTGGTTGATGTTTGACAAAAGGGTTCCGTTCCCTATTCCACAGATTGTAAGAGAAAAACGGGTCAAAAATGCAGACTACCTCGGACCATTCTCAAATACAATGCCAGTCAGGAGAATACTTCGCATGCTTAGAAAGATATTTCCCTACTGTACCGACAAAGAAAAGCTACGAAGGTCAAGTTCGTCCAAGTTTAAGAAGGAGCAACTGAAGCCATGTTTTCACTACTATCTCGACCTTTGTGAAGGAATTTGTGTGCGAGAAGAATCAAAATCCGAGTATCGTAAAAAGCTGAGCCAGATAAAGCGATTTTTCAAAAACGAGAAAAATGAGATATTAAAAGAAATGACATCAAAGATGCGGAAGACTTCTGCACTAAAAGATTACGAACAAGCTGCAAAACTTCGTGACAAGATATTAGACCTGGAATATATCAGCCAGAGGATCACGATTGATCAACGATACGATGAGGACCTGTTCAAAAAGGACAAGTCAGATCGCGCAGTTAAAGCCCTGGAAGAACTCATAGGCAAACTGGATAAACTATCTCTCGTGAATCAGCAGGGTTTTAAGATAGAGTGTTACGACATCTCAAACATACAGGGAAAGTACGCAGTCGGCTCGATGGTTGTGTTTGTTGATGGTAAGCCTTCAAAAAAGCTATACAGAAAGTTCAAGATTAAAACAAAAGATACACCAGATGACTTCTTGATGATGAAAGAGGTATTAAAGAGGAGATTTTCAATTGACAACAAGAAGCGAGGTGACGAGAGTTTCAGACAGGAGCCAGATCTCATCATTATTGACGGTGGGAAAGGACAACTGAGTTCGGCATACAAGGTATTGTCAGACCTGGACCTCGAGGTTGCTGTCATAGGTCTTGCAAAAAAGTTTGAGGAGGTCTTTATGATTGAGCCATCAAAAGATGATGAAGGATGGGAATTTATCAAAAGAACCATGAGACGTGGATCGGAGTCGAAATTTTTGGTCCAACGAATAAGGGATGAATCTCATAGGTTTGCAATTAACTATCACAGAAATCTCCGGAGTACAGGCCAAACCAAGTCTGTACTGGATTCAATTCCCGGAGTTGGCAAACTCACAAGAAACAGATTACTTAAAGCGTTTGGAAGCGTAGAGGGCGTTCGCAAGGCAAAAGATGAGGAGCTGCAACAGGTGATTAAGAACAGGTCAACTCTCACGAAGCTTAGAAGGCTCCTATAAGGAGTAGTCTAGCAGGTTACCTGTTTGACAACATATATCTTGTACCTCTGCCCTTCCCCTCTACCTTGAGCAATTTCTTTTTCACAAGGGCGTTCAGGTCACGAAATGCAGTCATTGTAGAGACGTCCATCATCTGAACGTAGTCTTCTCTTTTAACCGTCGGAATAGTTTGCAAGTAACGTAGTATCTTAAGCTGTCGTTTGTTTAAGTCAAGAAATGGCTGTTTGCTCGATCTGCTTTCACTTGGTTTATTTCGGTTGACTTCATCTTTTGTGTCTACCATGTCGTTTGCCAGATTACGTATGAACCTCTCAAGCCAAAGGGTCAGGTCATCATTGTGTTCAATTGCTTTTGACCAAGCCTCAAGATACTCATCTTCATAGATGTCAAAGTTTCTGGTTGATGGAAGAAATGTTTTATCTAGATATCCATTTTTCTGAAGTAAGTAATCAGCTACTGAGATGACCGTGAGTTTATTAGCAACAATAAATGGCGAGACACGGATAAGCCTGTAAAGAAGTACCCCTACCCTAATCACATTGTGTACTTTTGCAATTGATGACTTATACCAGTCGAGCACCTGGAGCAGTTCGTCTTGGATAGCTATTGCTTCGATTCTGTTGTCCCTGAGATTTACCCAATTATCCAAAATGACATCAATGTCTTCCCCACCTGTTCGAAATTTTGACTCCCACGTCTCTTTCCAGTCAGAGAGGAGTATCTTGTTTAAATGGAGTAAAATGTTGATATCTATGTCGACGTAGGTGTCTGTGACGTTCGAACGAATGAATTCTATGCAGTTTCTGAAGTTATTTAAAATGATACCCCTTGCGTCATCTGTCTTAACCTTTCGACCCTCAGCTGCTTTTTCAGCGTCTTTCAGTGTAAGCTCGACACCAATAATGTGTGCAAGGTGGAACATGTTTACAGCTTTGGATCTCAGCTGTAGATTTGTGGTTGCCTGAGTTGTTAGTTGCTGGCTCTCTATCTGACTTTTCTCAACCTCCAGCTTCACCAGATTCATTACCATACGATTAGTGAGTGTGTATTTTGGTTCGTACATGAAACATTTAGTCTGCTTTTATTAAAGATAACAAATGGGTGTCGTTAGCATACCACAAAATGTTATGAGTAGTGAATGGTGGGAACAAAATCATTGTGGACTAAGGATATATTTTCCGTTTCGCTGCATCGCGAAGTTGCCTGAGAAGCTCTTGATCCTCCTTTGTGCGTCGCCTTTTACGAAGTGCTCGACTGATTCCATACCCCATTCCAGCAGTAACTGCTGCTCCGCTACACAACGCCAGAAGAAGGAGTTCAATTTCATTGCCAGTTTCTGCCTTGTCTTTTTCTTCGACTTGATTGATTTCAACGGTGGGTAGCATTGTGGCTGGAATAGCGCTCACGGTAACATGCTGTGTTGGCGTAGCAGTCATTGTAGGGTTTAGTGTGGCAGACACCGTTGGAAAACCGGTGTTGGTGGCAGTACTGGTGCTGGTTGAGGTTGGGGTTTCACTTGCAGTGCTCATAACTGTCGCTGTTCGTGTGGCAGTCTCGGTTGGTATCAATTGCGTGGCAGTTGGTGCAGGTACCATAAACAAGAGATCTGCGGAAGTGTAGCGTGGATTGACATCAGAGTTTTCTCCTTTTCTACCACCAACTAGGTGCATAGCAGAGATATTTCTACCAAAACGGGCGCTAAGCTGCCTGTCAATTCGCTCTCCATCAGTGATTAAATAGTACAGAAGTTCCCAGTCTTCATAACCCCAGTGCATATATGGTTCTAACATCTGGTTGAGTCGACCTATTGCCCCCATTCCGGTTGTAAACTCACTGTAGCTTGCTCCGGCATCTGGAGTATCAACTAGGTATGTGTAACCGGATGAAACCGTACCATGCCATCCTTCGTGGAAAAGTTCTAACAGAGCGTGTTGAAGCACCTCAATATAATAGCGAAGTGTCCCGCTTTCGAATTGGTATACAAGCTGGTCAGGTGTACCTATTCCGTATTGTTGTAACTCACCAGTATTGAAACGAGGTAAAACAGTCTGGTTAAGAATACCGCCTTGGACGACTTCCTCTACAACTAATTGCGGGTAAATGCTGTCTGTAAAGACAATGTGATTGGAGTTGAGGATTGTTCTCCCACCTTCGTCGGTGCAAACCAATACAAACGGTGTTGTAGCGGTACTTCCATTTCTGTTGTGGACTGCCTCGTCGGCATCCTCACCACCAACACCAATGACAATGGAATTGATATATTCAGCTGTATCCCCTCGCATTTCTCCGCGTATCCAGTTGAGCGAATCCAGAAGTAAGTTATTCCATTCGTTTCCGGGTGTGAAAACGTCTGTTATGGGACTAATACCCAGTAGTGCTGCATCATAACCGTGTGCAGATGAACTAAACCTTCCAATATGGATAATCTGGTCCGGAAGGCTTTCTGGCTGAGTGGAAACACAAACTATCTGTGCCTCTTGGGTCTGTGTCGGCCCCTGTGCTTCCGCCTCCCCCAGAGGAGCCAGTAGCAACAACAGTGTTGTCATGGTAATCAAAGTGGTTGCACCCAGGGCGCGTCTCGTAGCAGCCATAAAGGCCTCTTTCTTAACGGTATTTTTCGGTGGTGGGACCTCTCGAAAAGAGGTTGTTTCAATACCCATAATATATACTTACTACATACTATATTATAGGGTATATGGTGATTTTTAACAAAGATTTGAATCCTTGAAAGGTATGCCTGTGGGGATAATTCGGAAAGTCCGAATTGCCGAATTATTGCACAGAAGTCCGATAAGCTGGAGGTGAGGATCGAACTCACGACCTGTCCCTTACGAAGGGAATGCTCTGCCAGCTGAGCTACTCCAGCGAAGAAATCGGGATGGCCTGGGGCAAAACAACACTATTTCTCTTCTTCGATCATCTCCAGTAAATGATCACTTCCGTCTTTTCCTGTGACCTCATATTCGATTCCGCAAAATTCGCATTCAACCACATCGCCCTCTTTCAAGTCATCTGCCAGCTTCGTGTCGTTTTTACACTCCTGACAAGTTAGACTATGATTCTGTGTTTTCGTTTGCTCACCCATAAGTTATCAATTAATATGTAAAATCAAGCGTGCACCACGTTATAGTATGCAAGCTTATGAACAGTATATGGAATTATAACAAAATTGTAGATGTAGGTGAGCCATTTCGGCTAACACTTGGTGAAGGATTCACACCGGTCACCCATATCGAAGTTGACGGGCTTGAGATCTGCCTGAAACTCGAAGACCGTAATCCTACGGGATCCTTCAAAGACAGAAGTCTGGCGTACCAGCTATCCCATTATATAAGCCAAGGTAAGTGTAGCTTTGTAATTTCCTCGTCTGGGAATGCAGCGATCAGCGCCGTCGCATATGCAAATAAGGCTGATGTAAAGTTGGACGTATTTGTTTCAACTAAAATTAACAAGGAGAAGTCAGGGATTCTTAAGGGTTTTGTCGACAAAAAGGTTGCGATCCACAAGGTCCAACGACCTAAGTCTGAAGCAATTCAGTTTGCAAAAAAAAACGAAGCTGTGAACCTGCGTGGATCAACGGATGAGCACGCTGTAACCGGCTTCAAAACTATTGCTTATGATCTTTACGAGCAGTGTCCTGACTTAGACAGTGTATTTGTACCCTGTAGTAGCGGAACCGGATCAACGGGGATAAATAAGGGATTTGAAGAGCTGGATAAAGATGTGCAGCTTCATGTCTGCCAGACTACACGAATTCATCCCATAGCATCTGAAACAGATCAGGACTTCAAACCATCTAAGACCAGTCTGGCCGACGCAATCACTGACAGAGTAGCTAAACGCAAAAAAAGCCTACTGGAGTGTGTCGCTAAGTCGGGTGGTGCCGGTTGGGTGCTCAGCGACAGCGATCTCCATAAGGCTCAATCTGCCATGGAAAAGGGTGGACTAGATGATATCTCGTATAACTCTCTTCTCTCTGTGGCAGGAATACTGAAAGCCAGAGAGTCAGGACATGAGTTTGTAAAACCTGTAGCTGTTATTAGCGGAAGATGATCTTAACAGTTTTTTATCTTGCCCTATTAGTTCTAATTTCGATCTATGGATTCTACTGGGTATACGGAGTCTTTAAGGGAGCGCCATATTATCCCAGTAATAAACATGCCATCGCACAGATGCTCGAGTTTGCTCAGCTAAAACCAGAGAGCAAAGTGGCTGAGCTTGGGTCAGGGGATGGTCGTCTTGCGATTAAGTTGGCAAAAGCCGGTTTCGAGGTAACCGCATATGAGATAAACCCCATTTTTACAATCATTACAAGGCTCATAGCAATGCTCAGGAGAGTGCCAAACTTAAAGATCAAACAGGAGGACTTCTTAAAAGCTGATCTGAGTAAGTATGACATCGTTGTAACTTACCTTTATCCGGGGATTATGCAAAAGCTTGAAAAAAAACTGTATAGTGAGTTGAAATCTGGGTCTTTGGTAATAACTAATACATTCAGTATGCAAAAGAAAAAACCGCTAAAGAAGGGGGCGTCTAAGATTTTACTCTACAAAATTGACTGACGATCAAACTGAAAAACTTATCGATAAAGTAAACCAACATCTAGGGGGTGATGCTTACTTCTATCTGAGTAATGACCCCGAAAGGGGCTTAGGATTAGAGGGTCTGATTGATAACCTGCACCTGGTTCACATTGATCAAACGCAGCTGCTTCCCTACTTCAAAAGCAATGACATCAACTATTTTAGCCTTGAAGAGATACTTGGAACAGTGGGTTCGGTTTACAGAAGCTCAATCAAATTGATTAATCACGACGAATTCAGGCGCTATTTCGCTGAACACAAAGGAAACGACAACTATTTCCAGACTTTCAAAATTTCACCTGCGTTTTCAAAAAGTGTGTCTAGTCTAGAGGGGGAACTCCTAAATACGTCTGCAGAGCTCAATAGAATGTTTGAAAACAAGCTAAGTCAGTATGAACAGATTAGAGACCTGGATATTAAAATGCCGAGAACTGGCATTCTGAAGCTAGAAGATGCACTCTACCACGCACTGACAGGAACTTATGGATCTCCATTTATCGTTCAGTTTGACCGTGGACACACAGGAGGGGGCACCTTTTACATTGATTCGGAACCCAGGTTTGCTGAATTAAAAGAGCAGTTTCCAAAGCGTGAAGTCCGTGTCGCTGAATATATCTCAGGAAGACCGTATACTCTGAACGCCTGTGTATCCAAAAAAGGAATATTTATGGGGGGGCTAAGCTTTCAAATCACGGGTGCTCCGGAGCTTACCTCTGACAGAGGGGCTACGGTTGGTAACGACTTTTCCTATAGAGACGGTATTACCCCTGAAGTACTCCTGAAAATTCAGCAGTTTGTGAAGTTAATCGGTGAAAAGATGCTCTCTTCTGGGTATCTTGGGTTGTTTGGGGTTGACCTGATTGTTCATAAAGATGATGTGAGGATAATAGAGATCAACGCCCGTCAACCAGCATCAATTCCTATGCATACGAAAATTCAACTAGGACAAGGTCAGGTACCATTGGCACTCATCCATCTTCTTGAATTTATGGGGCTGGAGTATGATCTTGACGTAGAGGGATACAATGAGGTTGCATTTGCACCATCAGCGTACTCACAGATCTTCCTGAGAGCGAAGTCAGAATCCAGGCTTACTTCGCAGGTGAAGATGGGTATTTACAGGCTTCTTAGTGATAACAGCGCAATTGATCGTTTAAGTGGTGAGGTAGTAGAAGGTACGATATTTCTTGACGAAGACAGAGATAAACCGCTTATGTTTCAAAGTAATGGATATACAGTTAGCGATCTTGACGAAAACCCCGGAATGTTGGTCATGGCACCAGTAAAGGGGCGAATAGTTAAAAAAGGAAGAGAGCTTGCTCGAATTCAGATTGGACAGCAGGCAGTCGATAACAACGGTGAGCTTGCGCCGTGGATTCCAGAGGCGTTAAATGCAATTAACAATTACCAAATATAATGAAACAGATTCTGAAGCTACCAAAAGCAGCCTACGATGTGATTGAAAACTACAAGTGCCTTAATATAGGTGGAAAAAAGATCCGCTCACCGTATTTTATGAATGTAAAGAAGCAACGCGGTGGACTAAGGGTGATGGTTGGCAAAGGATCCCCAGGCGAAATAGAGCGGGAGGTTCAGGTTATGGCGCAGCTGAAGGGTTTTGATTTAGCTGGTGCGGACGAGCAACAGATTCGAAAATTCATGCAAGACAGGGATATTGGCGTTGATTGCTCCGCTTTCACTGTACACGTGATAAGCAAGATACTCGAAGAGCAGGAGCATCACAATCCGGCGGCATACCTTAAGTTTAGGAATAATAGTCTTATCAGCAGAATAAGGAGGTATTTCAGGCCGGTTGAGAACATTAGTGCGGACCTGCTAACAAACGAAGACAATACCGAAAAAGTCATAGATCTCAACGATATCAAGCCTGGAGATTTTATAAGGCTTAAGGGTAAGCAGAGAAACTCTGACCATATACTGATTATTTCAAAGGTAGTGCTTACAGATGATGTTATACAACAGTTTGAATACGTACATTCAACAAGAGAATATGGTGACGAGAATGGTATCGTCACTGGAAGGGTTGAAGTTTCTCATCCTGACGGAGAGCTGAAAGATCAGAAGTGGGACGAAGAGAGGCAGTACAACAACTTGTTGAAGGATTATGATGACAACGGAGTTAGAAGGCTTAGAAAGGTAACGATTGATTTTGACACTGAGAATGTGGCTGATTGATTAGTAGCTCGCACGAGCGAAATAATTCCAGAGATTGACCGATATAAGAGGCATTGTTTGTGTGAATTCTATATAATTGTGTTATAATAAGTCATATATCGTTAATATATACAATGCCTAACCCAGATATACCTAATAATGGTGATACGAAGGATCTGTTACCTTCACCTTCAGCAAAAGTGTACACATTAGTTCATTCTCAGCAGGAAGCTTCTCCTATGGGAGCGGAGAATGCATCATTTCATGGCGGGATAGGACCATATACTGTCTCATGTGGTACAGATCGCGGGCGAAGGCGTTTTAATCAAGACGCATTTGAGTGGACCGAACTTACTCTATCGACTCCAGGCACCGAAGCGCCGACATACGCACAAGTTCTATCACTTCTTGATGGTGCTGGAGGTCATTTTGGTGGTGAGCTTGCAGCAGCTATCGCTTCGTCTGTATTTCATGCAGAAACAATTAAAAATCCCAATGTGGAATCTGTAAGGGCCAATATGCTTGCTGCTCACAATGCAGTACGCAGTGTCAAAGACGCTATACATGGGGCAGTAGTAAAAACAATAGAAGATACAATGCTTGGACTAAATGAAGAAGCAATAGCGCATCTATTTACAGTTGATCAAAGTAAGACTGGATTTCATCCAAAACTGACCTCCGTATACAATATTGCAGCCGCGATGATAACTCAATCTCGCGATCTCAAGGTTAGGGAGCTTCCGGAGGACTCAGATGACCACGCTCAAATTGTGCAGCGATTAACTAAGAACTATCCCAATCTTGTCGACAGAGGAAAACAGTATTTGAAGAATATCTATGAACAAGTCATACCCTATATCTTTGAGCAGATAGAGTTGACACGAGCAGACTTCGAGGCTCAGCTCAAGGGCCCTCATCGAGAGATCATACTAGAACACATAGATAATTACCTGACGCTTCAAACTGAAGCAAACGGGGTGTCAGAGGAAGAATACTTCGCTAGTCTCGTGAACCCATTAGAAGGCAACACATTAGATGGCATGTGCGCCGCAGGTGTAGCACTAATACAGATAGAAGATCATGTCTCCATACAGCATTCGGGTGATGTGCGGGCATACGTATTTCGAGCAAAAAAAGGCGAAGTTCACAGATGCACCACTGATAACACAGCAGGTGCATACATCAGACAGTACCCATGTCCAGCAGTCGATCTTGTTGATGAAAAAGATAAGTACGATCCATATGATCCTGCCGCTGTCGAAGATGCTGCGAAAAAATACGATCACGTATTGATGGGGGCAGTGGGCTCTAACGATCCAGGGCTAAGAAGTGTTGATGTTGTCCTAGAACCTGGTGATAGACTGGTACTCAGCTGCGATGGTGCACATGAGTTCATCGATGAAGAGGAGCTCAAGCAGATACTGCAAAATGCCACCTCAGTTGAAAAGGCTCAGAGGCAACTCATTGAAGCGTCCCTCCGAAACGATACGACAGACAACACTACAGTCATTGTCACGCAATACTCCCCAGAACCGGAAGCTGTTTAGCACTTGACGATTCTTTCTGCTAAGTGCTATAGTTGACCCATTCTCAGTTGAAGTGAAATGACTCCACGACAATCCAGGCTGCTCAAGGCGATTATTGATGAGTTTATTCAAACAGCAGATGCTGTTGGCTCCGTCAATCTGGCTAATAAGTATAGACTCGGAGTGAGCCCAGCCACTATCAGAAATGAAATGGCCAACCTGGTGAAGAGCGGATATCTCCAAAAACCACATTCGTCTTCAGGGAGAGTACCGACAAATATGGGCTTCAAGTACTTCATTGATAAACTCCTCAGAGAACTTGATGACCTTGGGATAGAGAGCTCCAATAGGATTCGCGAGCAGTTATTTCAATCACGGTTTGATAAGGATAAATTGATATACAAGGCTGTTAACGCCCTCTCCAACGAAAGCAAAGCACTTGCTTTGGTGTTACTGGGTAACAGAGCTTATTACGCAGGTATCTCGCGATTACTTGATCAGCCGGATTTCAACTCAAGGGATGAGCTAATCGAAATTCTTAAAATCATTGAAGACCAGGCCTTATTGCACAAGGTATTTGAAAAATATCGAGGCAAGAGGGCGATCAGGATTCTAGTTGGAGAAGACACAGGCCACGGTTCTCTGGCCAACGTTGCACTCATATTCAGCCCTATAAAGCTTCACGGTGACAGGAGAGGTTATCTTGCTTTGGTGGGCCCAAACAGAATGAATTATGCACGTAACATTCCACTGATCGAGTTTATTTCAGCCAATCTAAACGAGGTTGTGAGCGGCTGGTAGAAGTATTTCACAAGAGATAATACATGAAGGCTCCAGAAGAACTGGAAAATGAAAATTCAGAACGTGAAAGTGATACTGAGTCACTTGAGCAGCAACTTGAAACAGCAAAAAATGCACACCTTACGGTGTTGGCTGACTTTCAAAACTACAAGAGGCGCGTTCAAGAACAACAAAGTATCTTGAAAGTCGAAGCCACCGACGAATTGCTGATGAGGCTTACAGGTATAATTGATGACTATTTGCGCTCGCAACAGGACAAAAAAAGTAAAACTGAGGCGAAGTTGAAGGGATTGCAACTGGTGTTTGAAAAACTTGAGGCAGTCCTTGAAGAAAGTGGATTAGAAAAGATCTCTGTCAAACCTGGTGACAAGTTTGAATCTGAAACAATGGAAGCTATCACAACTGCTCCAGTTTCGAAGAAGAAGCAAGAGAATACAGTGATCGAAGTAACGTCGGAAGGCTACCGCCACACGAGTACTGGACGTATTCTTAAAACTGCGAAGGTAATAACTGGAAAATTTAAATAAATTTATATATTAAGTTTTTTAACAATGTCAAAAATAATAGGAATTGACCTAGGTACAACTAACTCAGCGATGGCTGCAGCAACAGGCGGAAGCCCCGACCTTATTTCAAATAAAGAAGGAAATCGCACAACTCCATCAGTTATCTCAATTAGTAGCGACAACAAAGAGGAGTTGGTAGGAATAAGCGCCAAAAATCAGATGGTAACCAATCCTGAGCAGACCTTCTACTCCATTAAAAGACTTATTGGAAGACGCTGGGATGATCCAGAGATCAAACGCGACCAGGAATTACTACCGTTTGAGATTCGAAAGAGCTCAAAGGGCGGTGTAGAGATCAAGTTTGGAGATAAATGGCTCGCACCGGAGGCAATATCCGCAAAGATACTGGCAAAGCTTAAGGCTGATGCTGAGGCATTTCTGGGGGAGACAATAAAGGAAGCTGTTGTCACTGTTCCAGCATACTTCGACGACGCCCAGAGACAAGCAACGAAAAACGCGGGTAAGATTGCCGGATTGGACGTAAAGCGAATTATTAACGAGCCAACCGCAGCAGCACTAGCATATGGTCTTGATAAAGAAGGCGAGAAGACCATCGCGGTTTACGACCTTGGTGGTGGAACGTTTGATATCTCAATTCTCGAGATTGGTGACGGCGTTTTCGAAGTGAAATCCACCAATGGAGATACTCATCTTGGTGGTGATGATTTTGACCAGATGATTATTGACTGGTTAATCAGTGAATTTAAGAAAGATCAAGGTATTGATCTCAAAGAAGACCCCGCAGCTCTTCAGAGGCTTAAAGAGGCTGCTGAGAACGCAAAGATTACGCTCTCCTCTACCGAAAAGACCGAGATCAACCTTCCCTATGTAACCGCTGATGCCAAGGGGCCGAAACACATGCGTAAAGAGATGACCCGTGCTGACCTTGAAAAGCTTGTTGGAAAACTGGTAGATGACACATTTGAACCTGTAAGGAAAGCCCTCAAAGATGCAGATATTGACATCAAAGAGATAGACGATGTTGTGCTGGTTGGTGGAATGACTCGAATGCCTATGGTGCTTTCTAAGGTTAAAGATTTCTTTGGACGGGAACCGCATCAGGGAGTAAATCCCGACGAAGTAGTCGCTGTCGGAGCTGCAATACAGGGTGCAATTCTTGCCGGTGATTCATCGGTGAGTGATATTACGCTGCTTGATGTGTCCCCGCTTACACTGGGACTAGAAACGCTTGGAGGGATCAGAACGCCACTCATAGAGCGAAACACTACAATCCCGACCGAAAAGACACAGGTGTTCTCTACTGCTGCAGATAATCAACCGGGGGTAGAAATTCATGTACTGCAAGGCGAACGTGAAATGGCAAAAGACAATAAAACTCTTGGAAAGTTTATTCTTGATGGCATTCCGCCTGCACCAAGAGGTGTCCCGCAAGTTGAAGTGACTTTCAAGATAGATGCAAACGGAATCCTCAATGTTTCTGCAAAGGACAAAGCGACAGACAAGGAGCAGTCAATTACAATTACCGCTTCAACCCAGCTAGACGACAGTGAGGTTGACACGCTTGTAAAAGAAGCTGCAGAAAAGGCCCAAGATGACAAAAGCGCTAAAGAATCAGCTGAAGCCAAGATTGAAGCTGAAAGTCTAGTGTTCCAGGTTGAAAAGTTTGTGGACGAGATGAAAGACAAACTAGAGAAAAAAGGCAAGGAGGAGCTCACCAAGCTTGCGGATGAGCTCAAGGAGATGAATAAAGAAGGTGTTGACGTTGAGAAACTTCAGGCAAAGACAAAAGAACTTACCCAAAAGCTTCAAGAGAAAGGTGCCGCAATGTACCAGCAAGCAGCGTCGGAAGTTGACAAGGAAGAAGCTGAAGGTGGCAAAGACAAAAGTAGCGAGAATGCAGATAAGCAGGGAAGTGAGAAGGCGGTAGAGGGCGAGGTAGTCGACGAGAAAGACAGTAAAGATAAGGGAAAGAAGTAACCTTACGCATGCAAATGCTCAAGGGCCCTGCAATTATGTGGGGCTTTTGTCACCAGAGTAACTTCAGGTGGTTGAATTTTTCAACATACTTGTCTTCGGCTTTATCACTCGCAAGAATCTCCTCCACAACGTCAGCTGAAAACTGACTTTCGTGTGAGGTAAGTGCTTTCCTCTTGTTTTCTAGAAGGTCAGTGTAGTCGATCTCTGTATTGACCCTGAAGTCCCCTGTGAAGAGCAACTCAAAAACGGAAAATGGCTCGATGTCGTCTTCGTAGTGTTCTGGAAAGAAAGAACGATCTCTTGAAAAAGGGTAGACCGCGTCAAGTACGCTGCTACCAACATTTCTATGGTCTCGATGGTTGACATAATGACCACCCATATCATCTAGGCTATAGTAGTATCCGTTGGGCTCATGGGTGCAGACAATATCAGGCTTGTTCCTGCGGATGACCTTGGCAATATCTCCAATCAGTTTCATATCATTTTCTACCATACCATCAACATAGTGCAGACTTGAAAAGGATTCTTTGCTTAAGCCAAGGGCGTTAAGTGAATTCGTCTGCTCTGTAGACCTCTTTTTGGCCAGAAGCTCCTCGCTAATTTCTTTATCTTTACTCCCTTTCGCTCCTAAAGTTACAGCCACAACAGCGACTTCCTTATCATCATCTGCCAATTTTGCAATTAACCCACCAAAAAAGACATCTACGTCATCAGGATGAGCAGTGACAAAGAGGATAGACTTTTTGTTTGCGAATATGTCGCAATAAGAATTCAACCTCTTAGTCATGATCATGGAACAGTTGAATTATGTTGCCTTCCGGATCTTTAGCAGTCACAACATCATAGTCGCCTGTTGGAGATACCTTAGGCTTGGAAATAAATTCCACTCCCTTTTTTGATAGCTCCTCGTGTGCCTTGTAAACATCATCTACCTGGAAACCAATCATAATTCTAAATGGATCCTTGCTCTTACCTTTAACCCCAGAGTGATTCCCGATCCAAAACAACACCGATCCGTCACCGACCTTTAAGGTTACACCGGTGTCGTCGGGCAAACTAATCTCTTCCTCTTGTGCAAGTCCAAACATCTCCATATACCAATCCGCTAGCTTTCTATAATCCTCAGTCCAGATCATAAAAGAATCGATCCGCGTGATTTTCATAAAATATTAGTTAAAAAATTAGTTTCCCAATTTTCCCATAAATTGCCAGCTATTTCCATCAGGATCCAGGAAAGTGCAAACGTATACAGGATTATCCTCGCTTGAAAAAGGCGTTAATATGGGCTTTTGTAGAATTTTGACACCAGCCTTCTCTACTTTCTCAAACCATTTCTGGACATTATCCGTACGAAGGTTATGCATAATCCTTAAAGACTCTTTACTTTTCCCTTTGACCCCTGAGTGCTTACCGATCCAGACTATAGGTGTTTTGCCGCTTACAAGTTCATAGCCATAATCGGCTTCCAAACCATCTTTTGCAGGGATATCAACCTTTTCATTCACCTCCAGCTCAAGCACGTCAGTATAAAATTTAACGAGTTCGTCCGGATCTTCTGACCAGATCAATGTATAGATTCCTTTGAACATCTGATGTCTCTAATAAATAAAAACTACTATGTGAACTCCCTGTACAAGTTTCGGACAATTCCCGGTATCTCCTCAGCTCTTTTTGCCTGCTCTTCCCTGAAAGCCCTGCCTCGTTTTCTAAACTTCATCACCTCATCGTAACTAAAGCCTTTAAGTAGTCTTTTAACAAGTTTTTTTCGGTTAGGTATCCACTCACCAAGCCCTTTTTCTTCAATAAATGCTCTATGAGGCAGCTCTTGACCAGGTCTCGTTTTATAAATTATGAACGGCCCACACTCTGACTCTAGAAGCTCGTTTAGTGTAGCTGGAGCTATTCCACCCAGAATGGGAAAGTCACAGCTATACTGAAGCAGGGCGTAAACTTGAGGATCAATCCAGGGGACAGGAAAGATATTGCTCCAGTACCTGAATTTTTTATTCTTCTTGATCAGTTTCTCAAAAAATTTGTTATCACTCCCAGCGATTACAAAATACTGGTACTTATCTACTAGTGAAAGGTCTTCTTTTTGTTCCCTTGTAAGTTCTTTAAGCAATGGGTAAGTTTTCCTTGCGTATATTGCCCCTGCAGTTATCAGTACAGTAGTTTTGTTTGGATCAATATATGTGTAAGGAAAATAGTTTAACGTCTTCTTAAGCGCCTTCCTGGCCTCATTTTTGTCTTTGTACTGCGAAGCTACTTTTTTGAAGATTGGTTTTGGGTTGTATCCGGCCAACAGAACGTCTTCTTCACTATCGGCAATGTTTTTTATCGCACCTTGGCGTGTCCACTCTTCGAAGACCATTATCTTATCAGATCTGAACGGCTTAAACTTTGGATTCATTAATTTTGACGGTGGGCCGTAGTCGGGGATGCAGTTTACAATAACGGCTTTAGACTTTAGTAACTTTTTGGCTACAGCAAAGTGCATACTGAGTACAAAATGTGTCGAAAGAACTATGTCAGGGTCTTCTTTTTTAAGTACCTTGTACACCTCCCGGAAAAAATTGATCGTGGCAATCAGAAAAAAATCTGAGATATAACGGGGCGAAAAGAAATATAGAAACTCGTGCATAAACGGTACCAGGTTATGTATAACCGTGTCTGCCCTCTCCAGTGCCTCTCCAGGGTGATCGAATTTTACGGAATTAAACTCTTCAAGGTCACTAACCTGCCCATGCAAGAAGTCACGCAGTGCAATGTGCCCACCACCAACTTTTACGGCGCCTTGTAATACTTTAATCCTTTTCATTTACGGATGCTCTCACCCAAAAGAGTTACCAGTTCATCTATCGGAACACGTTTCTGTTCCATCGTGTCACGGTCACGAACGGTTACCTGTTTGTCTTTCAGGCTGTCAAAGTCAACCGTTATGCAAAATGGTGTCCCTATCTCATCATGACGCCGATACATCTTACCTATGTTTCCTTTATTTTCGTATTCACTGTGAAAGTACTGACTAAGCTCAACATAGATATCTTTTGCGAGATCGGCAAGTTTTTCATCTTTCTGAAGCGGAAAGATTGCAGCTTTTACAGGTGCTATCCTTGGGCTAAGCTTTAAAACAACCCTGCTCTTCCCGTTCTCAAGCTCCTCCTCATTGTAGGCATCTAATAGCAGGATCGTAACCAGCCTTGAGAGACCAAATGTCGGTTCGACTACCTCGGGCATTACACGCTTGCCATCCGGATATTTGTAGCTCAGGTCCTGACCACTGTGTTTCGAGTGATTTTTCAGATCAAAGTCGGTTCGATATGCACATGCAAACATCTCCTTGAATCCCCAGGGGAATTTGTACTCAAGGTCCTCGGTGTGATCTGAATAGTGGGAGAGCTCAAAGTCTTCCTGTGGTCTCCAGCGAAGCATCTCTGGTCGCAATCCAACCAACATGGCGTAGTCGAAAATCTCTTCTTTCCAGTAGTCAAATAAGTCCTTCCACTTGTGGTCTTTCGGGTCGAAAAAGTACTCAAACTCCATCAAATCAAACTCAAGAGTTCTGAATGTGAACTTACCCTTTGTGATCTCGTTTCTGAAGGCTTTCCCTGCCTGTCCAATCCCAAAGGGGAGTTTAGGATGCATTGAGTCAATAATGTTCTGGAAATTAATGAACAAACCTTGTGCAATTTCTCCGCGTAGATAGGCCTTGTTTTTGTCACCTTCAATGATTCCTATCCTTGTTTCAAATAGTTGGTTGAATTTTCTGGCTTCGCTAAAGTCATTCCCATCAGGTGATTTGATCCCGAACTCCTCAATTATCCTCTGAAGATCCTCGGCAGGGAGACCATCCACTTTAGTAAGCCTCTCTTTGTCTTCCGCACTGATATCGGCTTCTCCTGCAAAATCTTCAATGATATGATCAGCCCTATATCTCTTATGGTTTTTCATGTCCTCGACCATAATGTCACCAAAGGTCTCAACATGTCCACTTGCCTCCCATACTTTCGGATTAATAATCACGCTACTATCAATACCAAACATATCCTGTCTGCCAGAGATAAACTTCTCCCACCAGAGCTTTTTGAGGTTCTCCTTAAGCTCAACTCCGTAGGGACCGTAGTCGTACGTGTTAGCAATACCTCCGTAGATCTCAGACGACGGATAGATAAACCCACGTCGCTTTGCAAGTGCAGTGATTGTATCCAGTTCCACTTCCTGGCCCTTCTTCTTTTTCATGAGTATAAAACAACTGAATTATAGATAATAAAAAGTCCCCTAAACCAACTACTCCTAGTTGACTTAGGGGACTCTATATGAGCGGTTCCACCCCATTTCCCCTACCTAATGGTAGAGACATCTTTAATTGCTTTCAGATAAATTGCCATTCAATCCTGTCAGTTTTCACTATATCTCTGACTCACTGTGCTCAGATAATACCATGATACTGAAATTCTGCAAATCATTTCTGTCCGAGGAAGATTTTCTGCACCTCTTTTGGGTATGAACTCACGTCTTCTGGGAAGATCTGAACCATCTCTCGAAGCATGTTCTCTGCATTGACCACCAGTTTACTCTCTTCGAGCAGTTGTTTAATCCCAGCCTTCCCTTTTTTCGAGTACACTCTCAAGTACTTCTCTTTGCGTTTCTGAATCTGCCCCCATTTAGCATCAACCTCAAACTTCGGATGTTGCCTAAGCCTTTCCAAAATAGCGTCGATTTCCTGCTCAACACTGAACTTGCTGTTATCTATTAGAAGATTATACTTACGCTTAATTAATTCAACGTCAAAAACGTCTACATCCCATAGCTTGATGTATTCCTGTTGGAGTGTCTCGTCTCGTCTTTCGAGGCTCTCCTCACCTTTACGTTTATCTGCCTTTGCTCTTTTATTACGCTGAGTCTTATTTGCTTTAAGAAATATAGAGTAGACCTTGGGATGTTTACCTATGCGGAATGCACTCATATCAGATTCAACTATTATTCCCGAATAATTGGTTAAGATATGGTCAACGTATTTATCAAACGTTTTGCCAACAGTTGGCTGCAACATCCGCTCGTTTTCTATACTCATGGTCGGGCCGTGTTCGTGTAGGAGATCGTCCAAGTATCGCATTACGCGACCAATGTAGTAATACTCTCGCTTAAGGATAAGGGCGAGCATGATTGTTAACGTAGATGTTCCAACGCCTACCCACCCAGATAAGGCTAAATTCACGAGATCATCCTTTTTTTCTGCGGTTGCCATGTTTTGTACGAACTTCTTCTAAAAACATCAAAGATTTAAGATCAGCCTCAAGAATACCTCTTATCCATGAATCCTGAATTGATTTTACCCTATTCTCGAGCTGTAGGTTAATCTTGATTGATTTAATCAACCCCAGACTCTTTGAGAGGAGCAACCTTTGCAGCTTTATTACAGTATTTGAAACTGTAGTTTCAGGGTAATCAAGTGTATTGAAGTGCTCTGAGCAAAGGTACCCCGCCATCCCCTTGCTGGCTGCTATTCTTGCAACATCTTCTTTAAGTTGTTGCCCACAATGCAGACAACTTGTTAGATCAGGACCAAACCCCAGGTAGTCGAGAAGCTTTAATTCAAGCCCCAACATTAGTGCAGAGTTTTTGTAACCAGATTGAGACATTAAGGTCAGAAAGTTTTGGAGTGTTTTGTAAATCAGTTTGCTATCAAGATCCACAGAAAGAAACCTGTCCAGGAGTTCGAGAATATAAAATATCTCAGAGATGGTTGGAAGATCCCTTTTAAGAACATCAAAATCGTCTACGAGCTCTGCCTCTGTAACGATATCCAGGTTCTTCCCTTTATGGAAAGCAAAGTTTACAAGGTTCAAAAGGTCAATATTTCCGGCCTTTCTACTGAGCGGCTTGCGTGCACCCTTGGCTACAGCTTCAATCTTTCCATGGTTTTTACTAAAAACGATGACCAGCCTATCGGCCTCACCAAGGGGCCGAGTCTTTAGAATATAGCCAGTGTCGCGGTATGATCTCAATTTTTCGACTGATTCAATTTATCTACTATCTTAGTGGTTGAGTAGCCCTCCAGCCTTGGTAGTAACAGCAGCTTTCCACCTGCTTTTTCTATATACTTGCGTTTGTTGTCAACACCGCTGTCGCCTTCTACAGCTACTAGCATGTCCGGTTCAACGTCAAGTACAAAGTCACGCAGCCCTTTCCAATCTGTCTCCCATGGGAGAATATAGTCGACAGCCCCAAGTTTGCCAAGCTCACTTACTCTGTCTTTCAAGATTTTAATTGGTCGATTAGATCCCTTTCGCTGCCGGACAATTTCGTCACCAAGGATAACTACAACGAGCTTATACTCACTATCTAGTCTGGCTAATTTTTGACTGACATGGTTTAGCATCCAGGTATGACCATTGTGCAACAGGTCGAACACTCCAGTTACTAAAGCAGTTTTGTGCTCAGAGAAGATCTGCCTTGATTGCTCAGCGTTTATAATTTTGTCAGTCATTCCAGGTTACTAACGCGACTGGTGTTTGTTCAGTTGACTGTCCGAGAGGGTTATCGGCGAAGGCCCGCCGGAGTGTTTCAGTATCTTTCCCGCTCAAACCGTAGCTCGCAAGCACATTTTGTCCGATGTCATTAGCATCAATGATCACGACGGGTAGACTAATACTCTTGCTTATCTGCTTTGCCACTTTTCCAGGATCATCCGGAACAAGCACAGCCGACTGATTGTAAGGGGGAATTGTGTAGGGTGTTGGTCCGTCGATCCCTCTCGCCTTTGAACCTGCGACTCTGTAGAACATCCCCTTAATTCCGAGCGGCTTTGTGACCGCCGCTACAAAAAAAGCCAGGACAATTCTTGGAACTCCAACATCTTTGAGTGCCAACTCCATTGTTTCTGGCATGCCGAGGCCTATTCCAGCCTTTGTTTTAGTAACAAAGCGTGCCAGAAATTTTGCGAGCTTTGAGGGTTTTATATCATCCATCAGGAAGGCCCTTCCTTGTGATGCCGCAACAGCTTTCTCTCCTACAACAACAACTCTGTGTCCATCGTCAACCAGATCTTTCAGAGGATTCACAACAGAACTCACGACCTGCACCACATCGTCTCCATTGACAATCAGTTTGGTTCGTACCGGATATCGCTTCACAACCTTTTCCCCTATTGATATCTCAAGCTTTTTGTTTGAATTCGGTGACGGGAGCTTCATGTGTTTACAAAGTGATGTTAAATTTTCGCATCCATAATTCTGTGTTGAGAATGCGCCAGAATACCATTGCATCTCCATTAATCTTACCACTCTTCCAGGCCTTGAACGCTTTGACTACAGTATCTTGTTGAAATAACCCTGAGGAGAACGCTTTGTCTGATCCCAGGAGCTCTTCAAATCTATTCGATTTTGATCTCATCCACCTGGCCTCGGGTGTTGTAAATCCAATTTTTTTTCTTCTTGATCTAATTGATTCTGGCATAAGGCCCTTCATTGCATTCCGGTAAACAAAGCGATTCCAACCATGTTTTATCTTTTGATCAGCAGGAAGACCAAGGACATATTCTACAAACTTGTGATCAAGGAGGGGTACTCTGGTTTCAATCGAAAACGCCATCGCATTTCTGTCTTCGTACCTCAGAATATTTGGAACACTGTATGAGCTTACATCCTTCCAAAGCCTCATGTTCAGATTTGATTCTTGATTGTAGGTAAAATTTCTTTTTTCGAAAGCACCCTTTTCGAGAAACTGCCCCATGCTCAGAGCATTATTCCTGCTAAGCTTCGCTTGAAGCACTCTTTTGAAGAATGGAAAATATAGATCCGCCCCTCGTAGTAGCTCGTAGAGTCCTCGAAGACCTCTTCCGGCAGGAAGTGCAGTTTTAAAGTACGATGCAAAGTAAGGTATGTAACCTGCAAAAAGCTCATCGCCACCCTGACCTGATAATATGACTTTTATGTACTTGTGAGCTTCTCGCATTACACTGTAACTTGCGTATGGTGCTGACGAAATAGTAGGCTCTTCCTGAGTATAGATCCAATCATTAATCTCGCTCCAGAACCCTTCAACGGTCGGCTCAACAATGTGTTTCTCTGCGCCAGTATACTGGATAGCCTCGTCAATATATCTGCTTTCATCGATGGGGTCACCTGGGTATACTGCCGAAAAAGTTAGAAGCCCTTTGGTGTGCAAATCCTGGCCATCATCACGGAGTTTCTTCGTCATCGAGAGAACGCCGGTGGAGTCCAAACCCCCGGAGAGGGACACGGCGATCGGAACATCAGAGATGAGGTGTAACTTCATCGTTTCTTCAAATATCTCTCTGAGTTCGTCAGCGTACACAGAATCTTTTTTGGTGCTTTTAAACGACGTATTTACCTCTGGCTTCCAATAGCTTTCGAGTCGCTCAATCTTTCTATTAGAGTTTACTACCATGAGGTGACTTGGGGGGAGACGTAAGATGCCCGAAAAAAAGGTTTCAGGCCTGTGATCGTGAATGCGGAATCTCAGATATTCACTCAGTACTTCTCTATTTACTTTTGGCGAAATATACCCAGTTTTCAAAAGAGCCTTTATCTCCGATGCAAAAAAGATCCCGTGGCTGTTGTTAAAGTAGTACAGGGGCTTTATTCCAAGCCTGTCTCTTGCAATAAATAGTCTATTGCGTTTGAGGTCATAGATAATAAAAGCAAACATACCCCTGAGTCTTTTTACAACATCAATACCCCACTCTTCGTACCCGTGCACTACAGTCTCTGTATCACTGTGGTCAGTACTGAACTTGTGACCAAGCTGTTCGAGTTGTTTCCACAGCTTCTGGTAGTTGTATATTTCGCCGTTAAATACGATAGCAACTGTCTTATCCTCATTCCAGATAGGTTGCCATCCGTCTTCTGGGTCGATAATAGCGAGCCTGCGCATCCCAATTGAGAACTTCTGGTCCGTATGGATGCCTTCACCATCAGGTCCGCGATGAATTATCTCTCCGAGCTGTTTCTGGAGCAGTTTGTCGTCTTGTTTTGCCGCAAATCCTACTATTCCACACATACTGGTCATAATAGCATAAATGAAGCCCCGCACAATTCTAATTAAAAATCCGACAGTCTCTTTTAAAAACTAGAGGCGGTTTCATACCAAGACTCATATGAGGTCTTGTATTGTGATACTTGTAAAGAAATCTCTCTACCCTCATGTTACACGATTTCAGGTCATCCTGTTTATATCTCTTCCATCCCAAACACTCTTTTCTCAATGTTCTGTTAAAACTCTCAATAAATGACTGCTCATTCTTCTTGTATGGTCTCGCTATTCTATGTCGTTTGCAGTAGCTTGTAACGTTCTGTTTAAACCGATCTTTGAACTCACTACCTCCATCTGTTTGTATCATCTCAGAATAGCTGTTAAATCTTCTAGGCATACTCCTTCGAAGAAATCTGTAACCATATTCTGCTGTAAGTCTTGGCGCTAGATACACATCTACTTCTCTGGTGAATATATCCACTCCAGTAAATGCGAATAATTCTCCAAAGTCCACTGCATCCATTTGTACTACCTCTCTTGGCTTAGTAGCTTCTGGGACATGTCCTCTTGGTTGGTTCTTTTTCCATTTACTGCGTATTACGTACTTCTCATGTAAGGCAATGTAGATTGTTGATACTGCAATCTTGTAACCATATCTTTCTCTGAGATAGTACTGAATCTTTTGCCCACAACATTCGTTTTCATTCTCTCTGATATCCCATATTCTTCTCTTGAGTACTGGGTCTAGTTGTCTCTTCCTCCTTTTACCTTTTTTAGCATTCATGTAGTTCTCAAGATACTTATTCAGTCCAATCTCTTCTATTCCTTTTATCCAGAGATGTACTGTTTCTCTGTGCTTACCTAAATGTTTTGCAATATGGGTTTTAGGCATCCCCCCTTCGTACAGCTCCCACGCTGTGATTATTCTTGTTGTGTTTTCCATAGTGTCCATATTTTACATGGACTGTCGGATTTTTAATCGGACATTGCGAAGCCTTTACATTTGATATATATGTGCGCTATACTAGCGACATGAGAGATGAATACTATCATCACAACCAATCGCTTCCAGTCACTATTTGCGCCGATACAGGCGTTAAATGCGGTTTTGTCCTAAATATGGAGGCTGTTTGGTAATCTTCTCATTAATTTTGACCAGGTGAGCCTCCGAAGCGGAGGTTTTTTATTTTCCTGGCGCACTTTCTCCAATACCCTTTCACTCCCTCTTCGGAAGTTTTCCTGGCTCAAACAGCCGGATCAGTTTGAGCTGGTTCTTAAACAATCAAAAAGGAGATAACAATGGATTTCAAGAAATACAGCAGAAGATACATAGTACTCAAAGCCCTGCAGGGGAGCATGCTCGGATGGTCAAGTGCTACCTACGCGTTTTTTTTGTTGCAGCATGGGTACCAGTTGCATCATCTAACGATGGTGAATATGGTTTTCATGTCCCTCGGCTCAGTGATTGACCCCTGGACCGGAAAGTTAGCTGACATGGTTGGGCAGAAGAAGGTGTTCCTGTTCGGGATAGTTTTCTGGGGGCTGGGAACCTTCACCTATTTTCTAGCCAACAATCTGCCTGGTTTTATGCTGGCAGAATCAATTGCTGCACTTGCCTATGCACTCAACTCACAGAGCTTAGAGTCGTGGCTGCAGAACCTGTTTCCCGAAAGGGCTCAGGAGCTACCGGTCGTCAGGGCGAGGGCTGGTTGGGCAAGCAAGATCGGGATTATTCCGGCTGCAATAGCGGGGAGTTTGATCGGATCGCAGTACGGCTTCGAATGGCCCTGGCTGATGGAGGCGATTTCGGCATTGGTCTTATTAGGGGTAGCAATCGTTATGCTGCGGAACCTTACTGAATCCTACAATCACAGTGAATCTGAGAAGGTCAGTGTGATAGAGGCGGTCAAAGTGACTGCACACAACAAAGCACTACGACTTTCGACACTGTTTGTGTTTGTGACGTTCTTCACTTTCCAGTCATTCAACATGTTCTGGAGTGAGATCTTTCGTCAAGCCAGTAGCGGAAGCTCTTGGTGGCAAGGATTTGTATGGATCGGAATCGCCATTGCGATTGCTATAGGTTCGTACGCGAGCGGAAAAGCCAAAGTAGTGAGTGGTCAACACTTAGCGCTAATTGCCGGGAGTTCTGGATTGGCCATGCTGTTTGCCTCGGCTTTGAATTCAAACGTGTTGCTGCTAGTTTTGTTTTTCGTTCTCCACGAAATTCCCCGTGGGGCCATTGAAAACGTGATGTTCACGTACTCAAATACCCACATCAAACCTCACAACAGATCCACGATGAACTCTGTGCGGTCTGGAGCCGGCAGGCTCGGGGGTGCATTTGGTCTAGCAGTCTTTGGAGCTCTCCTTTTCTTTGAGATAACCGATCCAATTGGGACCTGGGTCATTTCCTCGATAATACTTCTCGTTCTCGCTAGCTGGATGAAGCTGCGGGCGTGAAGAACAATCCGGCACTCGCGGGTGCAGCTCAATCTACCGATTAGCTGCACCTGCTCTTCCTATCAAAGGTGCTATAACAGTACTAGAGTTCCTGTGACCACTTGTGCTCCTTCTACCTCGGGATCTTCATCTTCTTCCTCATCGTCTTTTTTGACATCTTCATCCTCGTTGATTCCATCGTTGTCGTCTACGTCGTCAGTTACGTCGTTATCGTCGTTTTTATCTTTGTCATCATTCATTCCATCCCCATCTTCGTCGTTGCTAATTCTGTCATCACCAACGTTATCGTTGTCGATATTTTCGTCTTCGAGCAATAGTTTGGCCATTGAGACTAGTTGCTTTGCCTGCTCTGCCGTATCGTCAGCCAGGAATAGATTAGTGTCTACTAAGCCTTTAGCCTCCTCTATTTTTGACTTTGCTTGCGCGAGCAACGACTCGACCTCAGTAGTATCCCACCCTGCCTCAAGAAGTTTATCCTCAAGGTCCTTAATCTTTCCTTCAACGTCCGAAATAAAGTCTAACAGGTGTTCTCCATCTTCTGATGGAAGTTCTGCGTTTCGTTCGATCGTCCTCTGCGCATCTTTAGCCATATCTTCTGCAACTTTCGCAGTAATCTTTGCATCTACGTAGCTTTCTGCGCTAAACAGGGTCTCTGCTACTGCAATCTTATCCCTGGCAATAGCAATTATCTGTTCTACTTGTGCTCTCAATTCGGGCGTAAGGTCAGTGTCTGCAGCTAACATTGATTCCGCATCAGCAAGTTCGGACTTTGCTTCGTCGATCTCTTCTTGTGCTTCGATAATAACGTTCTCTTCGTCCAGCTCTCCCATCGACATGATGTCACGAGCGATACTCGAGAGGTTCCTAGATTGTTTTGCATACAGGTACGCCCTTTCAAGATCTCCACTTGAGTAATACGTATTTGCAGTATCAAGAGAGTCTTGTGCAAGACTTATAAAGTTTTCAATCTCGCTTATCGTAGGCGCATCAAGTATCAGTCTGTAGAGCTCTAGTTTAGCTCTAGTTCGTACCAAGTCCGACGCTGCCTTGTCTAGTAAGATCTGAGCCTTCGATTCAACGACAGGTTTCAGGTCTGGATCACTACTACCTCCAATATCAACAATCAGTAAGCCAATAATTTTATCCCCAATCTCAATCGTACCAGCTAATGATCCTTCGAGCTCCGCCCTTATCTCTGGATCGGGATTGTCAGCGAGTGCCGCAAGTCTGGCCTCCACATCGAAAGCCAGGTCAGCAAATTCGCTCACAAGGTCAAGAAGGCCCTGCTTGTTAGGGTCTTCGTCTGAGAGTAGGTTTATCAGTTCCTCTGCCTTTTGTAAATCGGCATGGAATTCCGCAAGAAGAGTTTGTATGGATTTGATATCGTCGTCCGAATCCTGAGCATACACTTTTCCAACTAGTGCAACCGAGGATGATGGATTAAGAATTGCTTCTAGCTCTGTAATACGCTCGTCTGCGTGAGCAATATATAACTTCGCCTGAGCGGCCTTATCAGAATTCAGTGAAAACTGAAAATCCTCAAGTGACCTATCAAGGGAATACAGGGCGTCTCCAGGCTTTGATCCGTCAGCCATAAATAAAACCAAAACTAACAGCCCAATCAAGGCTATTACTATTACCGATCCTATTACTAATTTTTTACCCATGAGGATAACTCGTATAAAATAATATACTAAAAGACTACAGAAAGTATCTTACGAATGCAAGGCAGACTGCTGATTCACTAGACTAGCCACATTTACTGTAACCACAACCTCTGCATAAAATGCAGCCTTCTGCGTATTCAAGGTCGCCTGAACACTCGGGGCACTCTAACAGGTCGCCGTATGTATTTACCTTTGTGTACCCGTCAGCTTTCTCTTCCGGTGTAGGCGCAAGACTCGCTACTGCCTTCGACTCCACGATAATCTCTTCTTCAACCCTAACCTCTTCAGCACTTTGCTCAGGTACTACTTCCTCAATCTTCTCTTCAACCGCCAAAGTATCAATAAGTTCCTCGAGGCTTTCTCTGGATAGATCTTCACCTCCTCCAGTGCTCACGACCTTTTCAGGTTCCTCTTCTTTATCAGCTTTCACGACTTTTTCATCGTCACCAAGTAGACTAATCTGGTTTTTCATTTCGTCAAGATGTCTTTTCATGATCTTAGCTACAGCATCCGGAACTGAGTAAACTATCATCCCTTTATTCATTGTTGGGGCAGATGTTCTTATACCCTGAAGTTGCTTAATCACCACTTCGGGCTTGATTCCTGACCGCAGAGACGTTGTCACAAGCCTGCCAATAGCTTCTGTATAGCCAGCCGTGAAGCTTCCGCTCTTACCAAGATTCAAAAACACTTCAAACATACCCTTTTCGTCCTCATTGATAGTAATATAAAGATCTCCCTGTTCTGTCTTCACTTCATATGTAAAGCCCTTGATAACATCCCTCCTGCCTCTTGGTTCAAGCGCATTTCTAACTGCAACCTCGACTTGCCCATGAACTCTCTCGGTTTCGGTCTTTTGTTCTGCCTGAGGCTCAGTCTTTTCATCTTTCGTACCAACCTGAAGTGCAGGGTCCTTAGATCCGTCTCTGAAGACAGTGATTCCTTTGCAGTCGAGCTCGTACGCTAGCTGGTACACTCTCGCAATATCCTGCCATGTAGCATTATTAGGGAGGTTTATTGTTTTTGAAACTGCACTGTCGACGTATTTCTGAAAAGCAGACTGAATTCGAACGTGATCTTCAGGGTCAATTTCATGCGTTGTACTGAATATCTCTAAAACATCATCGGGGATCTCAAATTCATCTTTGATCTCATGAAGGTGTGACCCTCCAGCCACAACCTCAATCAACTTCTTAGAATGGAAACCTCTAGCTTTTGCAACAGTTTCAAATAGATGATCTACCACCATCTGATCAGACCCTCCCATAGAGTTTTTTCTGCGATATCCCAAGGCAAAAACAGGCTCGATTCCAGGATTTGAGTTGGCCACAATCGAGATAGTTCCTGTTGGGGCGATTGTCGTGACCCTAGTGTTACGCATAAATTCTATACCATTTGCATACCAAGTAGACTTTTCGAATGCAGGAAAATTACCTTTTTCACGACCAAGTTCTTGTGAAGCTTTGTGAGCCTCGTTTTGTACCACCCCCATGACCTGTTCGGCCAGATTAATAGATTCGTCACTACCATACTTAATTCCCAATTTTATGAGTAGATCAGCAAACCCCATGACTCCAACACCTATATTGCGCGTTTTTTGTGTCATCTCCTCTATCTCCTTGATTGGATAGTTATTCATATCAATGATATTATCCAGAAACCTTACTGCAGTCACTGTAACCTCTCTAAGCCGGTCCCAATCTATAAGTTCTGTCTTTCTTTCGAGGTCCCAATTTCGAACTTTTTCATCTGCTGCGTAAGGGAACCCCTTAACCATCTTCGCTAGATTGATATGTCCCATATTGCATGTTTCGAAGGGGATGAGAGGTTGCTCACCACATGGATTTGTTGCATCCATGGTTCCAAGCTCTGGTGTGGTATTTGAACGCTCTGCACTGTCTACAAAGTATAACCCCGGATCACCACTCTTCCAGGCGTGCCTTGCTATCTTTTCAAACAACTCACGAGCTTTTAATGTCTTGTAGGTCTTTCCGTCATTTGGGTCAATCAGGTTCCAATCTTCATCATTCTTTACAGCCTTCATAAATTCATCGTTGGCACCGACCGAGATGTTGTAGTGTGTTATTGAAACAAGATCATCCTTACATTCAAGAAACTCCTCTATGTTGGGGTGGCTTGCGTTTAAAATGGCCATCGAACCAAGTCCCCTGCCCCCTCTACCGCGAATTGTATCTTGCGCACGGTTATACATGCGTAGATACTCAACAGGACCTGCAGCGTGTTCGCCAGTAGTTTTAACAATTGACATTGATGATCTAAGCTTGGAGAAGTTAAAACCTGTGCCAACCCCTCTGCGCAAACACTGTATGTTCCAATTTAAGGTTTGAAAGATTGAGTCTATCGAATCCTCAACCGGTAAAACCAAGCACTTGGACATAATAGTTTCCTCGCCCATTCCTGCCCATAGAAGCGTGCCACCACAGTAAAACTCTCCTGTGCTCATCAGATGATAGAATTCCTGTGCAACCTGTTCTCTTAGTTCTGGTCTTTCAGCCTGAGCGACTTTTGCAGCTATTCGAGTCCACAACTCGTCAGGAGTTTCAATAACGTTGCCGGATTTGTCTTTGGAGAGTGCACGTTTTTCCAGTACCTGGAGAGCGTTAGGAGTGACTTCATGCTTTTCGGTGTTACATGAAGTCACAACGAATTTTGAAAAGACTTTTTGTAGTGCGAGAGTACGGTGGTGGTTCTTAGAGAATTCATCTTCAGTCGGAGCTACAATGTGCTCACCTATACTATCATGAACAAAAATAAATTTATAATCGTTCTGACTGGATGTAACTAACTTCCCCGGAAGCTTGCTAAGAGCTGTCACAATCCTTTTAGTTTTAGGATTATAGATACACACCGCAGTAGTTAGGGTAGCAGGTAATCCGTTACTACCGGATACGCTCTTCACCGTTTTAAACAACTCCTGCGAGTAATCTCCAGATTTACCAAAATACTCAACGACAACTTGGGCTTTCGAGATTCCAACTTCGCCTGTTAAGAAACCTGTCTCTTCAGCAATTGCAATCTTATTTAAACGGTTCGCCACCAGCTTCGCTTTCGAGATAGCTCCTTCTCTGAGTTTGCTTTCGGATAATTTCCAATCCTTATCTTCATTGGTGAAACTTTCAATCTCCTCTTTGACTGCTGTGAAGTCTGTTTGTTCATTTATAAAAGCACTTATCTCTTTGCTCTTCTTGGCGTCAGAGGTTGCAATCACTACCTCCATGCCCTGCACCTCTGACTGTTCGTCAAGAGTTTGCCCGGCCGCAACAGACTTTCTCTTTGAGTTTTCAATAACTTGATACTGCTTGCTTCCGTCACGGTAGATTGTTATTCCCTTACATCCTGTTTCCCAAGCTTGAATGTAAGCCTTTTTGACATCATCTTTCGTTGCTTCATGTGCCAAATTGATCGTTTTCGAAACAGCCGCATCGACATTTTCCTGTGCTGCAGCCTGCATTTTGACGTGCCACTCGGGAGCAATATCATGGGTTGTAACAAAAAGCTTCTTAGCTTCTTCAGGAACCTCTTTTAAACCACACAGTGATCCTTTGTTGTCAGCTATCTTTTCCATTAATTCTTCAGTATAGAAGTCCTTGCTCTTTGCGTACTCCTCAAACTGTGGAGTCACATAGAGTAGAGACTTCCTTTCATTGGAGCTCTTTCCGTCATCCTGATAAAAAACCGAATGCCGGTAAACAAGGGCAAATACAGGCTCGATTCCACTAGAACAATCAGCTATTAAGCTTAGCGTTCCTGTTGGGGCAATCGAAGTCACTGTAGCATTACGTAGACTTTTTCCTAGTTTATCCCATTTGCTTCCCTTAAACTCAGGGAACAGTCCACGTTCTGTGCCAAGTCTCGCTGATTCTACAAGAGACTCTTCCTCAATAAATTTGACTATCTTTCTCGCCAAGTCAGTTCCTTCTTCAGAGTTATACGCGACTCCCAGTTTAAAAAGCATTGTCGCAAACCCCACTATCCCAAGTCCTAGCTTTCTAGTTTTCTCAACTTCAGCTTCAATTTTTCCCAGAGGGAAGTTTGAGAGGTCGATCATATTGTCTAGAAAGTGTGTTGCAAGATGCACGGACTTACGAATCTGGTCCCAATCGATTTTATGTCCTGAACCAGTTTTAGTGAGATGGGTAGGCAGGACAATTGAGCCAAGATTACAGGACTCGTATGCCCTCAAGGGTTCTTCGCCACATGGATTGGTGGCTTCGATTATTCCAAGCTTTTTTGTTGGATTCGCTCTTTCTGACGTGTCGAGAAAAAATAAACCTGGGTCAGCACATTCCCAGGCTTTTTCGCAAATAAGATCGAACACAGCTCTGGCTCGGAGTTTTTTTACTAGCTTGCCGTTTCTGGGGTTGACAAGGTCGTACTCTTTATCATCACGAAGCGCGTGCATAAAGTCATCTGTTATTCCTACTGAAGTATTAAAATTTCTGATAGATGAATCACGGCCCTTTAAATTAATAAATTCAATGATATCTGGGTGATTAACATTCAAGATCGCCATATTTCCACCACCACGCTTCTTTCCCTGAAGCACCTGGTCAAATGCCTGAGAGTAACTACGAATGAAGTGAATTGGTCCTGCTGCGACATTTGGAGTACCGCCAACACTATCGCCTTTTGGCCTTATATGTGAAAAGTTAAAACCAGTGCCTCCGTTGTTTTTTTGAACGATCGCTGCCTCTTTCATAGTCTGAAAAATTGACTCAAGGTTATCTTCAATCGGCAGCACAAAGCACGAAGACAGTTGACCCGTTCCGTCGGTGTCGTTGCCTGCTTCGTATAGCACCCTTGCTCCCGGGAGAAACAAGTTACTGGATAGTAGGTCGTAGAATTCTCTGGCGGTTCGCAACACAGCACGTTTCTTCCTTGCTGGTGCACCCTTTACATACTTGGCGTCTTCACCAGCCATGCTGGCAGCGACCCTCCAGAACATCTCAAGTGGGCCTTCAACTAACTCACCTTTCTTATCCCTGAGGAAGGACCTTTTTTCCATAATCTTTAGTGAATTCTTCGATACAACTGGAGTGTTTAGATCATCCGGTGGACTTTTTGTCATTTTCAGTGATGGTCGTTTTAAATATTACCTTTAAGGGATTTTAGAAATTTATCTGCTTTTTCAAACACAAGCATCTCCACTGGCAAAAAAGTGTCAGTATCAAAGTCAGCAAGTTTTTTCCAGACTATCTCGCTGATCTGCGCGGGGTCGCCAATCTTAATCTTTCCAAACCTGTACCTGCCAATAAAAAACTGCATCAAGCTTTCAAACCCGCCTTTCCCAATAAATGCCTGATCAGTAAAAGGGATGGGGCCATCGGCAATTTCAACACCTGTTTGCGCAAACACAAGCTTTGCAACTTGATCCTCCATTACCTCCCACATCTGTCCGTCAACGTGTGTGAGCTCAGCAGATGGGAATGTGTACTTTCCAGTGTCAGCTTTACGGATCAACAAAAATTCACCACTGTCATTGATAACGAGTCCTCCGAGAGTTACCGCAAATAGATTGTTTTGGCTCATAATTAATATTCTAACCAATTTAATTGATGCTCACTGCGTGCGTATTCTTTAAATAACTTGGCGGTAAGCGTTCTGTTTACTGTCGATGCCATGTACCCCTCAATAAAGCCCTGTGCCTCCGGTGCTGACACTTCGCTCAGCTCTGCAAAATTTGGGCTAAGTTTCTGCAACTCAATTTTTGTGTCAAGTTCACTGTGCTTTAGGATTAATTTGATGTACTTGAGGCTTTCGCCAAACGACTGGATCTCAGCTCGTTCTACCTCAATAATATGGTCATCTCCTACAAGACCAAACATACTGAACTGCCACTCTTTCGTATCTGTCCAGACCCTTATTACATCTTTGTTGTCTCCACTTCCAGTTCTGACCCTCACACCAAACTCGAGGTCGTTAATGACTTTGTGCAGAAATACACTTTTTGAAAGTTTGAAATCCTGTAAGGTCGCTCTCATTTGGTCTGTTTGATATTTAATACCTGCTTATCTCTGCTTTTGTCCCGGTATATTGTGATACCTTTCAAGTTGAGATCTGCAGCCAGCTTAACTGCGTCGACAATGTCTTCTATATCAGCTTGTTCAGGGAGATTGATCGTTTTAGAAACGGCGTTATCAGTGTATTTTTGAAAGGCAGCTTGCATCCTAATGTGCCACTCAGGCTTAATATCAAAAGCAGTTACAAATACTTTCTTAACACGATCGGGTATCCTATTTATATCATGAATTGTTCCCTTCGTGGCAATTTCTTTCATTAATTCCTGATCAAAGAGCCACTCATCCTTAAGTCTTTGCTCAAGATACTTGTTCACATAGAGCATCTCCTCATCACCTATTGTTTCCATATTTTTCCTAACATAGGCAAGTGCAAAGAAGGGTTCGATCCCTCCGTTGCAATCAGCCAACAAGCTGGTTGTCCCGTTTGGCGCAATTGTAGTTACAGTGGCATTTCTCATCGTCTTATAACCAACCTCGTCCCACCGTGAACCACTAAAATTACCAAAACTACCACGGAGCTCACCGAGCCTTCTAGATGCTTCATGGCCCTTATCTTGAATAAAAGCCATAACCTTTTCGGCTAAATCAAGAGCCTCGTCACTGTTATAAGAAATGTCGAGCTCGTACAGTAAATCGGCCCAACCCATTACGCCGATCCCAATCTTACGGTTTCCTTTTTTTACTATCTCTTCAATCTCTGGAAGAAGGTGGTTGGAAACAGTGATAGTGTTATCCAGAAAGTGTGTAGCGACCTTAACAACTTCTTCTAATCTATCCCAATTTATCTTTTCTTCTGGTCGAATCTTCTCTTTCCGCTTTGCCTGAACGACAAACTTATTGAGAACAACGCTGCCAAGGTTGCAGGCTTCATATGGCAGAAGAGGTTGTTCCCCACACTGGTTGGTTGCCGTCATCCTGCCAACATTGAGTGTCGGATTAGAGCGATTGATCTCATCAATGAAGATAAATCCCGGCTCGCCACTCTGGTGGATACTGGTTGCTATATCGTACAGAACTTCTCTCGCCGAAAGCTCTTCGTATACGTTTCCGTTATGCTTGAGTTCGTATTTGGTACCCTCTCGGAGTGCCTTCGTGAACTCATCAGTGATAGCAATGGACATGTTGAAGTTTGTAAGCTGGGAATAATCTTGTTTGGCAGAAATGAAACGCATCATATCCGGGTGATCTATCCTTAGTATTCCCATGTGACCAGCATGACGCATAGCCCCCCTATTCATAATCACTTCAGAAGAGAAATCATACAGTCGCATAAACGAGATAGGTCCACTGGCTTCTTTGCCAGTACTTTTCACCTTCTCTCCCTCAGGTCTTATCTCTGAGAAATCATATCCTATCCCTGCACCTCTACGGTGAAGTACGACTGTATTTGCAAGAGTACCGTAGATTGATTCGATGGAGTCGTGAATTGGCATTACGTAGCACGCCGCAACCAAGTCTTCTTTCCCCCGGTCAAGTAGAGACATCCCCGAGAGAAACTCTAATTTCGCTTGAATTTCATAAAATTTATCCTCAGTCGCCTCAAGCTGCTTTTTTGTGGGTTTCTTATATCCTTTCTTTTTATCACTTAGATCTGCATCACCACTGGCCATAAATTTGGAGATCCTCTTGAACATAGCTTCTGGAGACTCATCTGGATCGCCGTTTTTATCTAACTTATAGTAGCGTTTCGAGGCAATAAACTTTGCATTACTAGATAGATTTGGTTGTGTTGAAAACCTTTTTTGCATCATCGAATTATTATTGATTGTCTGATATTCTTCTAAGCTCTGCGATTGCTTGCTCAAAGTCTTCTATAGAGTCAAAGTCTCTATACACAGAAGCAAAAAGCAAGTAGCCAATCGTATCGAGCTTTTTTAGTCGGGTCAAAACCATCTTACCTATCTCATTCGATTTTACCTGGCTAGTTTTTCTATTTAGTAGCTTAAGCTCAATATCATCGATCAACTCATCGATCTCACCCTCAGGAATCATCCTTTTTTTCACTGCTTTTGTAATGCCTTTTTTTAATTTCTCTCTGTCAAACTCCTCAATTTTTCCACTCCGTTTTTCAACATTCAGACTTATTGTCTCAACTCGCTCATACGTAGTAAACCGTTTAGCACAGCTCAGGCACTCTCTTCTCCTCCTTGCAACTCCTGTTTCATTGTTGTCTCTCTTATCTACTACTTTTGTCTCCTCACAGTGACAATATGGACAAAACATGGCTTTCAAATCTGATTAAGTAGTCTTGGGGCGTGAGCAACGCAGAGCACAATAAATTGTGTTGCAGATACAAGCTAACAACAACAGGTTGTGCTTGTCAAGAAGTCATGACTTCTTAACATCGAATTATGCTGCAGTCAATTCAAAACATTTGTTTTTAAGTTCTGGAAAAATTTCGGTATAAATTTTTGATATACTTGAAAAAACGTCAGATAAATCTAATGTCGCAAAATTGGGTACATGTAATAGGCGTAGCAGGTGTCACTACCTCGGGCGTGGCAGTGATGTTTAATCGTTACGGGTGGAAGGTCACAGGTTCTGACAAAGGTTTTTTCCCTCCTGTCAGCGATTATCTTAAGGACAATGGGGTCGAGATACTTCCGGGTTTCAAACCAGACCGACTCACAGACGAGACAGGTCAGCACCCAGACGTTGTGGTGATACAGGGAACAAAGGGCAAAGAGAACCCCGAGTTGATCGAAGCTACGAAGCTGAAGCTTAACATCAAGACCTATCCGGAGATACTTGAACACTATGTAATCAAAAAGGGACGCTCAATTGTTATTGCTGGAACCTATGGAAAAACAACAATAACTGCAGCCCTCGTTCAGATGTTTGCTGTCTCAAATAGACCAATCAGTTATATGATTGGAGGAATCAGTATCAACACAGGATTCACAGTCGTCCCACTCCGGGAAGAATCGATGTACTCAGTGGTTGAAGGAGATGAGTTTATAACATCGCTTTCTGACAAGCGTTCGAAATTTTTCTATTATCACCCTGATTTTCTCATCCTAAACGCAGTCAGCTGGGAACACCCAGATGTATTTACTAATGAAGCGGAGTACATTAAGAACTTCAAGAAGCTGGTAAGATCCATTCCACCAAAGGGATTAGTAGTTGCAAACGCCAATGATAGAAATGCAGTAGATGTGGCTACTGAATCAAGGGCGAGGGTTATATACTACTCTATCAATCCAGATGAAGCACAAGCATCTCCACATTGGTACCTCAATCCTGCTTCACATTCACTGCCAACATTCGTCCGCAAGCCGGAGGATGAAGACGGTGTGGTAATCCCATACGAAAAGCAGATCATAGGTGAGTTTAACGAGGAAAACCTGCTGGCTGCTGCCGCTATGGCATCTGAGCTGGGTGTCGACTCAAAAAGTATTACCGAAGCAATAAAAGACTTCCGAGGCATACGACGACGTCTTGAGATCCGATATCAAAGTAATAAAATAATAGTAATTGATGACTTCGGCAGCTCACCCCCCAAAGCAAAAGGGGCGCTGGCAGCGCTTCGTAAAGATTTTCCAAGAGCTGAGATCACAATCGTTTTTGAACCATCATCTGGAAACAGAGTTGCGACTGCACTAGCACTTTACGATGGCGTCTTCACACAGGCAGATAAACTCGTCTTTCCAAGATTCACAAAACTTCCAAAAACATCAAAAGACAGATTTGATGGCGACGAGCTGGCTGTTTATCTTGCCAAATCAGGTGTTCAGGTCAGTTACATCGAGGATGATGCCAATCTTGTTAGACAACTCATAAAGATTGCAAAGAAAAAGACAAAAGTACTTAAGATCATCTGTTTTATGGGCAGCCATAGCTTTCGGGGTATGATAAATCAGCTTATAGAGGAAATAAAGTGAAGAAAAAGCGAGAGCCAAAATCAGCCAAAGATATTTTGATGAACAATGATTTTATTGCCCGAATTGAGCATACGAACAGATATGTATCAACGGAACATCAGGATTACGGTTTGCGCCTCGCAACAAACCTAAACGATTTAAATCACAGGGCTCTCTATATTAAACTAGCCAAGGATGTCCCCAGGTCAAAGATTGAGAGTGCAGCATCATTTGCACTTGATTACCCAGACATGAAAGGTAAGAACAAAGGAAGACTCTTTATGTGGAAGCTATCACAGATTGCTGAAATAAAATTACCGCGGAGAAAACTCAAACGTAAGCGATCTAACCAAAATCAGATTAATTTACTTTAATTCAGGTAACACATCTCAATATAATCAACTCATGGATGACTGTATTTTTTGCAAAATTGCAAACGAAGAGCTCCCGGCATTCAAGATTTATGATGATGGGCAATTTGAGGCCTTTCTAGACATCTTTCCATCACACAAGGGGCAGGCATTGGTTATTCCTAAGAAACACCATACGTCAAAGTTCTCACAAACGGATACCAAACAGTTAATAGATCTAGTTAAAGTAGCGCAAAAGGTCGCCAGACAGATAGAAGAAAACTTAAGTGGTGTTGACAGGGTACAGGTACTCATTGAGGGTTTTGATGTTGACCATTTGCATATAAAGTTGTTCCCGTCGTACGGCCCCGATGCGGTTAAAGATGCATTAAGCCACAGTGGAGATCAGGCAGAGGAAGACGAGCTTAAACAATTACACGACCAACTCAACCGAACATGAGCGTTGAAATCAGCATCATCATTACATCCTTCAAGGAGCCCAAGACAATAAAGAGGGCAGTATCAGCAATCCTCGAAAAAGGATACTCAGGATTAGGCATCAATTTTGAGCTTATCACAGTTATTCCTGATCGGCCGACGGCAACTGCGGCTTTAAGCACAGTGAAGAAGTACCGTTTCAAGTCTCATGTACACATTGAAGACCCTGGCAAAGGAAAGCCACATGCTCTTAATCTTGCTTTTAAGCGGGCTAGGGGCAGATATATCGTGTTGACTGATGGTGACGTCTACCTGGACAAAAACGCTGTCCCTGAATTAGTGAAATCACTACAGGACAAACAAATGGGAGGTGTTAGTGGAAGGCAGATCAGCATTGACAACAGAAAGACCATGTTCGGCTTTTACAGTCACCTGTTCAATAAAGCCCTTGATCTCAATAGAATTCGGGCAGCAAACGATAATACGTTTTATCCAATGAGTGGATACATTATGGCTGTTAAGCGTGAGTTGATCGACTTTGAACTTCCGGATGAGGTTCTTGTAGACGATGGTTACATATCGTATATGATCGCACTCAAGGGTTTTAAAATAGCTTATAACCCAGATGCAGTAGCTTACGTTAGCTATCCAAAAAACTTCAATGACTATTTTAAACAAAAAGTGAGATCAACCGGTGGTTATCTCCAATTGAAGCAGTACGACATATTTAAGAATCAACATAACGACCGTGGTCCACGCGGGGACATAGGTATGTTCTTATTTCCACTGCAATTTGCAAAAACCGTAAAAGAGTATTACTGGGCGTTACTTCTTTATCCAATACGTATTTACTTGTGGTTTCAGATATTCGTATTAAATTACATCTCTCCACATAGATATAATACGACTTGGAAAAGAGTTGAGAGCTCCAAGTAGCAGCAGACTAATCTCGGAGCGTAGAAAGGTACTCAGACATTGTCACGAAGTTGTAACCATCATCCTTAAGCCTGGTGATGAGCTTCTCAGTTTTGTTGTAATGGTTTTTGATTCCCAGATAGTGTCGCTTACGAGATACATAAGGGGCCTGTTTGATGTATGGCTGCTCATTATCAAACTCCCATGGATGCATGTACATAAGAAAGTAGTCGCTCGATTTAAGGAAAGATCTGATCCAGTAGTGTTGAAGAGTCAACGGATAGAGTCGAAAGTACCCACCACCTCCGAAAGGAAACTTGAGAAACTTCAAGTACCTCTTTACGGGGATAGTCACCTCGTGTATTCCGTTATAGTGGAAGATGCCAGGGCTGGAGGTTGCCTCCATACCAACTGTTAGATGTCCGTACTGTGGATTCAATCTAAAATCGTGGAGGCTGGAATCGTACTCGTATCCGGCCTCTATTAGTTTTTCTATAGCATAATCATTAATTGAAAAGTAGGGAGCCCTAAATCCCTTTATCTTCCGCCCTGACAAATCCTCAAGACATTTCTTAGATTCGACTACGTTTTTCTCGATGAGGGCATCAGACTGCTCAAAGATCAGTTCGTGGTGATATGCATGCGACGCAATTTCGTGTTGTGCATTGCTTCCAACAATCTTCTTGATAACTTTCGGTTTTGACTGGGCAAGTTCTCCCAGTACAAAAAACGTGGCGGGAATATCATATTTCGCAAGGAGTTCGAGCGGCATGCTTATGTTATGTTCAACCCGACTTTCTTCAAGCAGATTTACGGGTATGTACTTGGTCATAAATGTGGTATGGAACCACTCTTCAACGTCAAATGTGAGGATTATACTCTTGCTCATGTCAATCTATATCCCTTTTCTCTAAACTCCTTAACATCTTTTCGACCAGGGAATTTGAAGTATCCTGGCTTTAACTGGTGATTTTCAAAGACCTCTATGTCGCCGAGCGCATACCTTTTAATGACTCTATCCAGGGCGCCCGCAGCTTCTCGTTTTGTTTCGATAATTAAGTCTGTAAGTGAATACTCTGGTTTTATCTCAACCATCTCTTCGAGAACAAGGTTACCTTTATCAATCTTTTTTGTCATTTCGTGAATTGAGACTGTTGAGTATTGCTCTCCATTCTTCATCTGCCAAAAGTTTGGAAACAAACCTCTGTATGTTGGCAGCTTCCCTGAGTGGATATTCAAACACGTAAGCTTAGGAAGGGCAAGTAGCTCATCCTTGAAAATCTGTGGGCAGGAAACGGAGACAACTAGATCAGGAGCTTCGGTTCGTATCTTCTCAAGAAAACCGGGGCTGTTTACATCATCTACGGCATCCACAGAATATCCCCGTCCCGCAAGTAGTACCGGTGCAGTCACCTCCCTGCCCATCTTCTCTTGCAGCTTGGTGAAGGCGTACTTACTGCCGAGCTTGATAAAGCCCTTGCTTCCATAAAATCTATGTGTCCTTTTAATAAGCTGCAGGAGAGAATCGCTCATCGGTGATGTAAAATATACCCCCGTTACGGAATAGTCCGCGTTATCGTGTACTTTGATAAACTCCTCAAAAAACGCCTTAGTATAGAAAGGGTCGTTTTGGCTGATTATTGTTACTTTCATGCGTTTAATTTACCCAAGTGATTATACGAAATGCACTGGGGTAAAAGCAATCGAGAATGCATATATCGTTGACAAAGCCATAGAAATACCGTAAGATTCAGACATGGATCACACATACTTAAAGCACAAGCATACACTATATTCCTAGACGGGGGTCGCTTGCTCATGCTTTAATCTTGAACTCCCAAAAGGGAGTTTTTTTTATTACAATCGTTTAGCTCTTAAGAAAATTAAATGTATTGGGCAGATAAACTGGCAGAAGAGATCCCACAAGGGAGAAAGCACCGGGTCGACGACATGAAGACACCTTCCGGACACGCACATGCAGGGTCACTTCGAGCTATCGCAACACATGGTCTTGTATTCGAAGCGATGCAACAGGCCGGTCACGATGTTGACTTTACTTATGTCGTCAATGACATGGATCCGATGGATGGTCTTCCGGTGTATCTTTCGGAAGAGCAATACAGACAGCACATGGGCAAACCCCTATTTATGATTGATGCCCCCGACGGAAAGTCAGAGAGTTATGCAAAACAATATGCCTCCGAGTATATTGAGGCCTTCAACAGACTACATTTCAAACCAAAAATTCACTGGTCATCTGAGCTTTACAAGTCTGGAAAAATAGATCCGTTCATTCGTATGTCACTTGATAATGCAGAGGTGATCAGAAAAATCTACAAGAAAGTTGCCGGTCAACATAAACCCAAACAGTGGCATCCTTTTCAAGTTATATGCCCAGAGTGTGGGAAGATAGGGACCAATCTAGTGACGGACTGGGACGGTAATACTGTCGAGTACGAATGTAAAAGAGGTCTCGTGGAATGGGCCACAGGATGCGGTGAGAAAGGCCGCATAAGCCCCTTTGGCGGAACAGGTAAACTGATGTGGAAGGTAGATTGGGCCGCGCACTGGGCTGCAATGGATATTACAGTTGAGGGAGCCGGTAAAGATCATTTTAGCGAGGGCGGATCAAGGTACGTCTCAGCGGCCATCATAAAAGAAGTCTTCAATATTGAACCACCATTCGGTTTTCTCCATGAATTTCTTCTCATCGGTGGAGCAAAAATGTCTTCATCTAAAGGAAACGCCACTACTGCAGCAGAGTTCTCCCAAATAATCCCTCCCGAACTTGGAAGATTTTTATTCGTGCGTACACCGTATCAACGCGCAATCAATTTCGATCCCAGCGTCAGTAACACCATTCCAGATCTCTTTGATGAGTACGACCGCAACGCCCTGGCCTACTTCGAATCTGGAACAGAAACCGACTTTGGCCGATATTTCGTGGCAGCTCATGTTAACAAACCACCTGATGAAGCTATATTTCTACCTCGTTTTAGACAGGTGGCCACCTTGCTGCAAATGCCATCAGTAGACTTAAAGGAATACTTCACCAAGGAAAAAGGTTCCCCACTAAATACCATCGAACTGGCAATACTCGAAGAACGTATCCAGTATGCGCAGATCTGGCTAGATAAGTTTGCTGACGAAAGTGAGATATTTGAAGTAAAAAGCCAGATCCCCAGTGAAACCAAGAAACTCACAGGTGGACAAAGAGAGTTCCTCTCGGAGCTTGTCGATCTGCTTAAAAGGAAGAGTTTTAAGGATGGAGAAGCGCTGCAGCAGGCTATCTATAAAATTGCGAAAGCTTCGAAAGCGCACAGCAAGGGCGGTTTCGAAGCAATCTATCTCTCATTGCTTGGCAAAACACACGGACCAAAAGCAGGATGGCTGCTCTTTGAACAGCTGAAGACTGAAAAAATGACCCTACTTGAACGACTGGCGGATATAGCTGAGGGGAAGTTGGCAGAAGTAGAATCTCGAGACCTGTTACCGGTAATTACAATTTCTGATCGACTGAAAGTCTCAGACGAGGTTAGATCAAAATGGCCGTCGATCACAATTGGCTATGCGGAGATAGAAGGTGTACAAATTGCTTCTAAAAACAAAGAGCTTGAGAAGCTAAAGGCTGAGAGGCTGTCTGGCCTGAAAGCTATTACCAGAGGACAGATCAACTCTTTTCCTGAAATAATGAGTTACAGAAAGCTATATAAAGAGACCGGTGTAGATTGGCACTCACGCAGACCAAGTCCAGAGGCGCTTCTACGCAGGCTCACCCAGGGAAAAGATCTTTACAGCATTAACACATGTGTGGATGCCTATAACCTTATCGTCATGGAAAATCGCGTCAGTGTAGGCGCATTTAATTACGATACACTGCAGTTCCCAACTGAGCTCAGAATTGCCAGGGGCGACGAAGAGATCATGCTGTTAGGTGACACGGATTCAACCAAATTGAAGGAAGGAGAGCTCTGTTACTTCGATATGAAAGGCCCATATAATCTAGACTTCAACTTCAGGGACGCTGAACGTACAAAAGTAACCTTGGACACGACCAATCTCCTTATAAATGTCGAGGGGGTTTACGATATCTCCAGAGCACAGGTCGAAGAAACGCTCATTGCGACCGTTGAGATCATTAAAAAATTCTGCGGTGGCACTGTGAAGAAACTTGAGATTATTCGTTAGAATGAGCACAGTGAAATAACCTGAATAATGAGCGAAGTTACATTTAGAATCAACAGACTACAGGATTGCCTCCCTCAAGATGATGTGCTTGACCTGCCTTATGAGAGAAAGATGGTACAGGGCGGTTGGTTTCGAGGCCGGAAGAGGCATCACCATCCCGATGTATACGAAAGCATGCTCTATGTAAACAATACTTTTTACTACCTTGATTATGCAGATTTCACCAGGGTAGATATGTTATCGGCGCCCGTTTCTACTCTTCCCGAGGCACTGACAGCAAAACCACATTTACAGGTTGCATCGGGGCAAATTTACCATCTCGCCCCAGGGTCAAGAAAGCTTAAAGCACTAGTTACGGGTTATAGACGAAGTGGTGAGCCAAGCAGTGACGCTGCAAGCGTTCTTGGCATTCTAGAAGATGTTGCTTACAACACCTCAATGCTTAACATTAGCATTAGCTCTACTGGCGGTACAAGAGGCAGAGTGGCCCAATATGAGTTTGACCCCGCGGTAATCGAAAGACGAATGAAGGGGGCAGGCGTGATGTACCTCAAATCAGATCACGCACAGGAGATCTATAGAGCAACGAGTGGGTTTTTGCTGGTGGACGCAGTTTCTCCCCGAAACCTGCAACCTTCGCATTATACTAACGGTAATGTCATTGTTGTCCCTATCTTGCCAATGACTGGGTCTGAGATCCGAAATACTCTGGTAATCAATAGGAGACACTACAGGGGAGACGAAGAATCTCTAGGAAGCCTTTATGAGCTGTCACTAGAAAGACAACACTTGCTTCATAATCCAGAAGGAGAGATGCGGGCAGTTTTAGATTTGGCACCCTCTACTTCATAAGCCTCCATCTGTCAGCATATACCACCAAACTTGCCTTTGCTTCTCCTTCATTTGAAAGATAAGCGTCTACATCTGGTCGGCCGTCCACCAAAAGAAGGTCACCTTTTTTGATTTTATCTGCCTTTGAGTGGCTTTTGTTGAAAACAAGCACATTATAAAAAGTTGTGCGCTCGTCACGCTCTTTCCCCATGTACTGGTTTACAGCCAGAGAAAACTTTGCGTAGTTTTTACCCTCTTTGCTTTCGAGAACTTCGGCATCTTTTGTAGCCCGGCCGAGCAGGAATACCTGTTGCAGATTCATATATAAGTATATAAAAGATAATATGAATCCTTTTTAACTTAGGGAGGTTAATTTTTTCTTAACTTTTCACCAGTAATTTCTTTAGCACACTTAAGTCACCTTGCCAATCCTTGCCGTCAAACCATTGTAACCCCGAGAACTGAAGCTTATATTTATCTGACTCATTTTTGACGGAGCCAAGATATATGTACTCAAGTTTCATTTCTGCAGCAAACTCAATAGCTCCAATCATCATGCTCATCCCCAGATTTGCAGGATATAACTCGAACTCGTAGAATGGATAGGCGTAATGAATAATCGAGTTGTTTTGGTAGCAGATCGCATAACCTACAGTACTTTCCAGACTGTACTCGAGAAGCATGTTGAAGCTTGTCGAGTCGTCATCCTTTAAAATAGCCCTCAACTTCGAAGCACTAAATGTGCCTACTCCAAATTTCTTAGTATAGAATTCCTTTCCAAGTCTATGGATGTTCCAATCATATTCATCCTCAGTTAGAGGAAGACTATTTGATTTAACTTTAAGCTCGGGAAACTTCTGTGTTACGCGCCTGTTCTCGCTCGACAACTGAAAGCGGGAAAGCTCTACTCGAAGGGATCTGGTCTGGAACATATCACCCTTGCCTGTCCTGCCAAATACGTATCCCTGTGAGTATTGCTCTGTTATCGTCTCCGGTTCATAACTGTCTAAAGTTGTTTTATCCCAGGTGAGATAGTCATGCATGCTTCATTTTACCTTATTTTGATTTTTTAATTCAGTTAACTGCTTGAGCCTCTCAATCTCCTGAGCTAACAGTTGCATATACATTCCATATCCAATATTAGCAATATTACCATGTTGCTCTCTACCAAGTAGGTTCCCAGCGCCTCGAATTTCAAGGTCTCTGCTTGCCAGACTGAATCCAGATCCAAGCTCCTGAAGCTCCATCAGCGCCCTCAGTCTCTCTTTGTACTTCTGATGTTTTTTCTTTTTTTTGGCCAGCTTTGGATCAATACTCTCAAGCTGCTCATCGAAATATTTCTGATCAGGATCTTCACCCTCATAAAACATGTATGCATAAGCTTGAATTTGCCCTCTTCCAACCCTACCCCGCAACTGGTAAAGCTGCCCGAGTCCAAAGTTTTGCGATTGCTCAATAATAATAGTATTTACATTCGGCATATCAATACCGTTTTCAATAATGGTAGTGCAGATGAGTACATCGTACATCTTACTGTAAAAACTGGATATATTCTCTTCTAGTTGTTCCGGTGTCATCTGACCATGACCTACTACAAACCGTACTTTGGGGAGAAGCCTTTGCAGCTTCGCATATACTGAGTTGATTGTTCTCACCCTGTTATGAACATAGTACACCTGACCACCTCTCTTAAGCTCAGAGAGAATTGCATCGACAACTTTTTGTGGGTTGTGCTTGGCGACAACAGTTTCAACTGACTTCCTTCCCTCCGGTGGAGTTTGAATTATCGAGATGTCTTGAATTGTCGCCAGAGCCATACTTAGTGTTCTGGGGATCGGTGTTGCACTTAAAGATAAAACATGAACACCATACTGCAATTTCTTGAGTTTCTCTTTTTGTTTTACACCAAACTTCTGTTCCTCATCTACTATCAGAAGCCCCAACTTTCTAAACTCGATGTCGTTTGAAAGCAACCTGTGGGTACCAACCACGATATCTATCTTATTCTCCTTGAGCTCAGCTATTGTTCTCTTGTTGTTCCTGCTACTGAACCTTGAAAGAGAGCCGATTATATAAGGTGTGTCAGAAAATCTTTCAGTTAAAACCTTGAAATGCTGTGCAACCAGAACAGTAGTCGGTGAGAGAAATGCAACCTGATACCCTTGTTCGACTGCCTTAAAAGCAGCCCTCATAGCGATTTCTGTTTTACCAAAACCAACATCCCCAACAATAAGGCGATTCATTGGTCTATCACCTGCCATATCATTTATTACCTCTTTCTCGGTTCTGAGTTGATCATCAGTCTCTTGATATGGAAAATCCAACAAGAAATTCTCATACGTTTTAGATGATTCAGGATCAATCGCGGAGGCCTTAGCCAGCAAGCGTTTGGCATAGTGCTCAACAAGTTCCTTAGCGAGGACCGCAACTGACGCTTTAACTTTACGTTTTATTCTACCCCAGTCTGCCCGTCCCAATCGTGTAATTTTTGGATCATCATCATCTGGACCAATGTATTTTGTGACCTTGTCGATCTGACTGAGAGGCACCAGAAGTTCGTCTCCCTCGGCGTAAGCTACAAGTAAATAGTCCTCGTAGACTTTGATTCGTTTAAACTCATTGAAACCAAGGGGGATCTTCTGTTCAAACTCTTCCTGTTTAATACCTTTATAGATTCCAATACCATAATCTTCGTGCACAACAGCGTTCCCAATTTCTATCTCCCCTTCAAGTTGTGCCAGTAGCTTCCTTGCATGCTTGGATGACAGGCCTTTCGTCTGTCTACTCAAGAAGACGGTTCCAAACAACTCGCGGTCTGTGAATACAGTGTATTTTAGAGATTTTGAGATAAAGCCTGCCTCAATATCTGCAAAGTGCTTCGAAACCAGTCCTTTGAGCTTTGGCGGGACGCTGCTTTTATGTTTTGTTAATAAATGAACTTCATACCCCTTATCTTGAAACCTGTTTATATCCCTCTCAAGAAGATCAAACCTTCCGAAATACAGCTGTGGATATGTAAAGTCAAATGTGACTGCCTGACTTGAGTCGTATGTATCCAAATTGTCACCACCGAAGATGACAGATAGCTTTAGTGGCGATTTATCGCTACTACCAAGCTGGATCTGGTCTAGTACGGCCTGTGAATTTAATTCTTCAAGGTCGCCAATTAGAACACTTTTCACAATGCTCTGTGTTTTATTGTAAATCTCGTCGTACGTTTCTGCCTTTTCATAGCTGTCACCAAAGTAGATGACACGGATAGGATGTTCATAGCCCACGGGCCAAAATCTAACCTGGTCACCAATAACAGAATACTCACCAGTCTGGGAGATCTTCTCGACATTCTCGAAGTTATGGTTTTCAAGAAATGAGCTGAGATCTGTAAACTTAAATTCAATGAGGTTTAACTTTTGAAGGGTATCAAGATATTTCCTGACCTCCATTGAGTCCCTTGATGAATAAAGAATACTGCTTTTGAGATCCGTTTCGAGCTCAGAGATAAGATGCCCTTGAAGTACGTACGGAACCCCACCAATTTCGAGATTGGGTACTATCAAACCCTCTTCTTCCTTTGTTGCCTTTTCGGCGACCTGCAGAAGTTTTACGTACTGCGGATGCCTTTTAATCGGCAGTCTGTTCCTCATCCTTTAGCTGAGCCTGTAGTTGTTGCAGCTTATTTAAGGCTTCAATTGGAGTCAGACTGTTTAAGTCGAGCTCCTTAATTTGGCTTCTAAGTTTATCATCATACCGTATTTCTCCGAAGCTTAGTTGATCCACATTAATAAATTTGGATTTCTCACCAAGTATTTCACTCAACTGGTCTTCTTCCAACAACCGTAGTAGCTTTCTTGACCTGGATATAACAGACTCAGGGATTCCTGCAATTTGTGCAACGTGAATACCGTAGCTCTGATCTGTAGCACCTTCAATAATTTTATGTAAAAAGATAATTTGCTCACCATCCTCTTTCACCGCAACGTTGTAGTTTCGAATTGAATTATACTGTTCTTCAAGGCTTATTAGCTCGTGATAGTGTGTCGCGAAAAGTGTTCTGGCATGAACCCTGCTGCCGATATGCTCAACAATTGCCCAGGCAATCGCAACGCCATCGAAAGTACTTGTACCTCTCCCGACCTCGTCTAAAATCAGTAGCGATCTCTCTGTTGCATTGTTTAAAATGTTTGCTGTCTCATTCATTTCTACCATGAAGGTCGATTCACCGCCTGCCAGATTGTCTGCAGCGCCTACCCTTGTGAAAATCCTGTCTGCAATGACTATCTTTGCCTCATCTGCGGGTACAAAGCATCCAATCTGGGCCATAATAAACAGAAGTGCTGCCTGCCTTATATAAGTAGACTTTCCAGACATATTCGGTCCTGTCAAAATGATCAGTTGCTGGGTGTTAAAATCGAAAGCCAAATCATTTGCAATGAAGCGCTCAGGCATTGTTCTTTCAACCACGGGATGCCGTGAGTTTTTTATGGTTGTTTGTTGTTTCGGGTCAGAGAGTATCCCTGGCTTCACGTATGAGTACTCGTCAGCAAGTCTCGCAAAGTTATTAATAACGTCCACTTCAGCTATTACCCTCGACAGCTTTTGCATCTGTGGAATGTACCCGATTAGGTCATCACGGAGTTTTGTGAAGATCTCAAATTCAAGTGCTGCAGCCTTCTCTTCAGCGCCAAGCACAATTCCCTCCCAATGCTTAAGTTTATCTGTGATATAGCGTTCTGCATTTACAAGTGTCTGCTTGCGAATATAGTTTTCAGGAACCTTATCAATGTTCGATTTACTTACCTCGATATAGTATCCAAATACCTTATTGAATTTTACTTTCAATGAGCTAATGCCAGTTCTTCTGATCTCCTGCTTCTGTAAATCTTTGATGTACTGCTTTCCTTCTTCCTCTTCAGATTTTATTTTGTCCAATTGTTTATCATGTTCTCGCCTTATGATATTACCTTCTGTGATGGTTATTCCTGGATCGGGCTTTATGGCATCAACTATACTTCCGGCAACTTTTTGCTTCAGAACTTCGGTGATTGTTTCGGCAATCTTGAACTTCTGGAGACTTCTCAACCTTGAGCCGTAAATAGCATCTAATGCCTTGAGTGCATTTGTGATACCCTCCTTGATGAAAAGCAGGTCTCTTGCGTTTACATTCTTAGTCCCTAACCTTGCAATGATCCTTTCAAGGTCCATTATGCCATCCAACTTAGTAGCCACCTTGTGCGCTAGCTCTCTGTTTGATACGAATGCCTCAACGTTATCTAGTCTTTCAATTATGAGTTCAGCATTAATAAGTGGATGAAGAATCCAGTTTCTTAGCATCCTTTGCCCCATAGGTGTCTTGCAGTTGTTCAAAGTACCATATAACGTTTGCTTGAGACCAGCATCAGGCTGAATAGGAAACAACAGCTCAAGAGCACGAATCGTTGTCTGATCAAGCAACATGAAGTCTTTCTTATTAATGATTCCAAGCGAACGAACATGCTCAAGTGTGGTTTTTTGAGTTTCTTTTAGGTAGTTGACCAGCATTGCAGCTGCGGACAGCCCTGTTGTAAGCTCTTCCAGACCGTAACCCTTAAGATTGCTCACTCCCATAAGTGCAGTAAGTACCCTCCTTGCTTCGTTGACTCCCACCTTCTGTTCAGGCTCAAGGTAGGTAATGTTGAAATCGCTTAAGGGTAGTTGGTTGTCAGAGATGTTTTTCTTGAGGAGCAGTATTTCCGCAGGTTTCATTCTAAAGAGTTCGGTGAGCAGGTCAGTTGATACTTCCGATGAATTACTTATGTATTCTCCTGTGTGGAACTCACCTGTGGAGAGATCTGCATAGCTTAAACCCCAGATGAAGTGGCTTTTAATACTAGAAAGTTCAAGTGCTGCTACGTAGTTGTTTTCCGAACTTGTCAGGCTCTCCTCATCCATCACTGTTCCTGCCGTAATAATCTTTACAATCTCCCGCTCAACGAGCTTTCCCGGTTTTGCATCTTCCATCTGCTCTGCAATTGCAACTTTGAGCCCTGCCTTGACAAGCTTTGGGAGGTACTGGTTTAGAGCATGATACGGAATACCTGCCATCGGTCTTCGATTCTCATCTTTGCCCCTCCCGGTAAGAGTGATTCCCAGTACTCTTGAAAGCCGGCGAGCGTCCTCATCAAAACCCTCATAAAAATCCCCAAGTCTGAACAACAGGATGGTGTCAGGATGCTGCTGCTTCAATCTATTAAACTGTTCTTCCATCGGAGTAGACATTGGAGCACTACGGTTGCATTCAGCCTTTTATTATTAGCACGATTCTACTATAATTACACTGCTCTTTGCGAATTGAGACAACATGCCGAGGTGGCGGAATTGGTAGACGCGCTGGTCTTAGGAACCAGTTCCTTCGGGAGTGGAGGTTCGAGTCCTCTCCTCGGCATTTGAGAAGCTCTAACTTCTCCTTCCAACTTCGCGCTTCTCACACTTTGTTTTTCTGATAATAGCTTGACATCAAAATTTACCCTTAATATAGTGGGTTAGGAAGTAAATTTAATTACTTGCCCTAGCTAGTTTATTTAATTTATTTATAAATTAAGATGAGAAAAGACAACCGCACACTGCCAGGTTTCACGCTTATCGAAATCCTGGTTGTTGTTGCCCTTATCGCCATTCTGGCTGCGATCACGATTATCGCTATTAATCCACAGCAGAACTTTCAGGATGCAAGAAACACACAGCGACAATCTGACGCAACTCAGATACTTAATGCTGTCACACAGTACACAGCACAACAAGGTAATTTACTTGCAGACCTAGGTACAATTCCAAACTGTACCCCCGGACCTGCAGCAGATATTGGTACTGGAACAGGTAATGTTGACCTTGCAGCCAACCTTGTACCAGATTTTCTTGTAGCTATTCCACAAGACCCACAAACTGGAACCGCAGCAGATACAGGGTATGACATCTGCACAACAGGATCAGGGAGAGTACAGATCGATGCACCTGATGCAGAGGGAACGACAATCTCTGTGCAAAGGTAAGTCACCAAACTACACGTAAATCTAAAGAGCCGGTTATATATAACCGGCTCTTTTTGATTGCATTGGGTGCCCATATCAGCTTTAATATAAATAGGACTTTTTAAAAGTTTATATGATGACTGCCCAGAAAAAGAAGAAAAAAACAAAGTCTCCACCAGACGCCAAAGAGGACGTGGAACAGTCAGCCGTCACTGGTGAAGGCTACGTAAAGGATAAAGATAAAATCGAAAATATTTCGACTGAAAAAGGCCCAGTCAATATCATCGAGCTACTCGATAGCATCGTTTATGACGCACTCAAGCGCAAGGCCAGTGACATACACATGGAACCCCGAGAAAACGATCTGGTTGTCCGTTACAGGATCGATGGGATATTACAAGAGGTGCTTACTATTGACAAAAACCTTGAACAAGCACTGACCTTTAAGATAAAAGTATCAGCGAAGCTCAGAACAGACGAACACTTTGCCCCACAGGATGGAAGAATTCGTTTTGTGTTCGACAAGAAGAAACTGGACACTCGTATCTCAGTACTCCCCATCACCAAAGGCGAGAAAGTTGTGATTAGACTTCTCACTTCGGAGGGAAGATCGTTCGAGTTGCAAGATCTCGGTCTTGTTGATAAGGATCTAGAGATAGTACAGAAAAGTTTTCGGAAGCCTTATGGAATGATACTTGCAGTTGGTCCCACAGGATCAGGTAAAACAACTTCTCTCTATTCTATTCTTAAGATCTTGAACTCGCGGGACGTGAATATCACCACCATAGAAGACCCTGTTGAGTACGATCTTGAGGGTGTTAATCATATTCAGATTAACACCAAGGCCAACCTTACCTTTGCAACGGGGTTGCGTTCGATACTCCGTCAGGATCCGGACATCATTATGGTTGGCGAGATCCGCGACAAAGAAACTGCACGTATCGCCATTAATGCTGCACTTACAGGACATCTGGTACTCTCAACACTGCACACAAATGACGCAGTTACAACTATACCCAGACTGATTGATATGGGAGTTGAAGATTTTCTGGTAGCTTCAACAGTGAATGTCGTGATGGCCCAGCGCCTTGCGCGTAAACTCTGTGACGAATGTAAAGAAGAGTTCGTGCTTTCAAAAAGAGATCTTGAAGAGCTGGCAAAGATGCGTCCCGACATCGCTTCTTTCTTAAAGGCCAACGAGAAGCTTTACCACGAGGTTGGTTGCGACAAATGCGGAGATACTGGATTTAAGGGAAGAATTGGGCTCTACGAAGTTTTCGAAATGACAGAGGAGATCAGAAGATTGATTAACGATGAAGCCAATACAGACGACATCTTCAATCAGGCAAGAAAACAGGGGCTTACATTAATTGTTGAGGACGGAATAAAGAAGCTGCGAGCGGGAATAACCAGCATTTCAGAGCTAATAAGGGTGACTGCACTAAAAGAATGATAATTAAAATAAGTGAAACTAAAACCCTCTACCTCTTCCATAAGGTCTCACCTCTGGATATTGCACTTTCGATCCGGCACCTGTCAATCATGCTTAAGACGGGCCTTGCCATCGAGGATGCTATTCAGGTGCTTTCGGAGCAGACTGCAGATGACAAATTAAGGGAGATCTACACTAAAATGTTGAAAGACGTAAGATCTGGGATGACTATGGCCGAATCCATGCAGGAGCACAAAAAAGTCTTCTCAAAGATAATAATTTCAATCATCAATGTTGGTGAGCAAGGAGCAACGCTTGAGAAAAACCTCTTGTTCCTGGCAGACTATCTCAAAAAAAACTACGAGCTCCAGCGTAAAGTAAAAGGCGCACTTGTCTACCCAATAATTGTTTTTGGCATAACAGTTATAGAGATGCTGGGAGTGATCTTCTTCATCTTGCCCAAACTTGAATCTCTTTTTTCAGCTTTTGAAAACACCTCAACTTTTACAATAACAATTTTAGGGATTGCCGCATTTATCAGAACAAATGGTTTGTTGCTAGTTATTATACTTATAACTCTTGGATTCACGTTCTCCCGGTTTCTGGGGACAAAACCCGGTAAAAGATTTTCTGACTGGTTCCAATTGAAGGTGCCTGTACTTAAAAAACTGAACAAAAACAACATCATCACCTCCTTTTCAAGAACTCTTGGAATACTCTTGGAAAGTGGGATCCCAATAGAAGAGGCGATGAAGATTGCAAGTGGCACTATGGGTAACGGCATTTACGAAAAAGTGCTTATCAAAGCATATAAGAATCTTAAAAAGGGGAAAGACCTTGCCGACTCTCTATCAAAGCACCCTTCCTTATTTCCACCTACCTACGTGAAGATGATCGAAATCGGAGAACAAACCGGGTCGCTTGAGGACAACTTGAACTATTTATACGAGTTTTATGCTGAAGAGGTTCAGGACATGAGTAACAATCTTACAACTTTGTTAGAACCACTTCTCTTGATCTTTATCGGAATAATGATTGGCTTGCTCGCTTTGACCATTATAGCTCCAATTTATCAATTGACAGGGACAATCAGACCACAATGAAAACACTGAACGCGTTCAGCCTGCTCGAGATCGTTGTTGTTATGGGGATACTGGTGGCTGTTGCACTCATTGTTCTACCTTTAACTGTAAATCAACTGCAGGAAGCCAGGTCAGAGGTCGTAGCAGCAGATATTTCGTCACTACTCTTTGCAGCGCAGCAAGATGCCTATGCAAGAAAAGACGGCAAATCTTACGGTATCTTTTTTGAGACGAATCAGTACACTCTTTTTATAGGTGACAGTTACGGCACTGCCGAAAGTACAGACGTGGTTACATTGCCGGACAACGTTACGATATCTAACATCGGTCTGGCATCAGGAGACGAGATTGCATATCTGAGTGGGAACTTCAGACCGGAAGACAACGGCACCCTCAATATCACTGAAGGTACACAAACATATCAGATCAACATTGACCCTGAAGGCCTTATTGACTTTTACCCTCTTTAACTCATGAGAAAAAGAATTGCCGGATTTAGTTTAATTGAAATCGTAGTGGTTGTCGGAGCTTTCTCTCTTGTATTCGCAAGTGTCTCAATTTTTGCTCTCGATGCTTTCAGATTCTCACAGATCAACAGACTAAAAGTAGCAGCAGGACTGATTATGCAGGAGGAGATCACAGCTGTACTTCAAAATAAGACAGACCTTTGGGCAGATATGCTGAATAATACCGATGATGGTCCAAAACACGTAGAGTTTTCAGGAAAAAAGTACAGTATTGCAGATGGTGCTGTAACAAAAGATGGTGTAACTGTAAGCTTTGAAGTAGTTTCTGTGATGCGTAACTGGAATGATGACATCGTTGAAACAGGAGGAACCAATGATCTCAATACCAGGGCAATCGACTTCAATGCAACCTGGACAGATCCGCTGGGAATAGTATTCAATGTTGATAATCTGGTTTATGTGAGCAACTGGAACACCCCTAACTGGCGACAATCACTTGAGTCAGAGTTTAACAACGGGACAACAATTGACACACTCGTAACCTCAACCGGCGATGGCGCAGTCGAGCTGGACCTCGAAAGCGTTATACTGGGTGACTGGTGCATCCCAAGTTTGACCAGGACTTCGTACAACCTGACTGGATTATCACTTGCAACATCAATCTTCGCTAAACCTGGAAATGCTTATCTCGGGACAAGCTACGGCTGGAGTGGTCCTGCATTCAAAAAGATCGGAATATCTATAGATAATCCACCAATCATCACTGAAGATGGGGAGTGGTCGCCGTCAAGTCCTATCACTAATGATATCTACTCCGATGGAACTTACGTATATCTTGCTACAAGTGAAGACGATCAGGAGGTAATCATACTTGATGTCTCCTCAACACCATACACACAGGTTGGACAGTTTAATTCTCCGACATCACTTGATGCGCGGGGGATATTTGTAGATGAGGTCAATGATGTTGGATACATCACCCAGGGTGATGATCTTATTGCCTTTGATCTTAGCTCGAAAACAGGAGATAGAACCGCAATCGGCAGCATTCAGTTAAACAAAAACGGCAGGGAGGTTTTTATTCGTGGTAACTATGCTTATGTTGCTATAAACGGTGGCAGCCACGAGATGGATATAGTTGACATCAGTGATCCGGCCAACATGTCAATCCCTGGATATGCGAGCGTTAACTGGCAAAGTGGAACGTCTGTATGGGTAAGTGAAGATGGAACCAGAGCTTACTTAGGCACCACGTTGGGATTCTTCCAAAGAGAATTTTTTATCATCGATACCAGCTCAAAAAATGGTAGTAGGCCAACTGTTGACAGCTTCGATACAGGTATTACCAGTATCACCGGCTTAACTGTGATTGAGAACAGAGCCATATTGGTCGGCTGGTTTGGCAGAGAGTATCAGGTCATAGATATCTCTAACGAGAATGATATAAGCAGATGTGGGAGTATAAACTGGAATTGGGGTATAAATGACGTTGCGTCTGTCACTGACAGTCAAGGAAACTCCTGGTCGTATATTTTGACAAACGACATACTTGGGGAATTCCATGCTATTCTGGGTGGTGAAGAACCAGGAGGTGGCGGAGGTAACGGTCAAGGGGATAAATACCTCCCCTCCGGAGAGTTTGAATCCGAAGTATTCGATACCGGATCCACAGCCACGCAGTACTACTCAATAAGCTGGACAGAAACACTCTTCCCCAATACTGATCTCGAACTACAGATCAGAGCGGGGAACACTGCAGATCTGAGTGGAGAAACCTGGGTAGGGCCTGATGGTACAAGCGGGACTTTCTTTACAGATAAAAACGGTGAGTATCTGCCATCAAACATACAGTCAAAACAATACTTCCAATACAAAGCCTATTTTACCTCTGATCAGATAAACACTCCGGTTCTGGCGGACGTAAAGATAAACTATCAATGATGGCAAAACAACTAAAAGGAATAACCCTGATTGAATCTCTAGTCTATCTGGCTGTTTTTGGTGTAATGTTTTTTGCAGTAATGCAATTTGTCTTTACTGTAATCGACAGCAACCGTAGAGCAAACTCAATCAATGAGATTGACAAGGCCGCAATATTTATAAATCAACATATTAACGACAGCTTTGACACTGCCAGCAGTGTAAATACGGGTCTAAGCACTTTCGATGACAATAACGGCGTCCTAAGGCTTAACGTAACAGGTGGCTATATTGAATACAATCTGGACTCTGACAGATTGAATTTTGATAACAACGGGGTTACCAGCTCATACCTGTCACCCTTAGGACTTGAACTTTCCAGCTTTTTTGTCGAGCAGATCCAGGACAAAGAAAGCAATGTAATTGGAGCGAGGATAACCACCACAGTAATTGCTCCCAAAGAGACAGATATATCAAAAACCATAACTACCTCTTATACGCTTGACTGATGAAAAATAGGCATTTAAAAAACAAAAAAGGAGTAATAGCACTGACCACGCTAATCATAGTCACTGCTATACTCATACTTGGTGGCGTAACTCTCCTGCTTACCAGCATAGATGTCGGGGAGAGTGCATCAAGCTCATCAAGTGCAATCCTGGCTGAACTGAGAGCTGTCAGCTGCTTTGAAGAGGGTTTGTATCGCCTTCGATTAGACCCATCTTTCATTGGAACCAAACCAATCTCTTACCCAGAAAGTGGGGTTTGTACTGTTGATGTATCCATCAACATTGGAAATCCAGATTACCGTGACCTAAACATTACAAGTACAGTTGAAGAGTTCAGCTACGAGGAGATGAGGACGGTGGACATAACTCAGGATCCTATTGTAGTTATCAACTAGTATCAAGGGTACGTCAATCTAAAGATTTCTGCCTGCACTATGAGTACTTCTTCCCAAAATACTATCGGAACGATTAAACCCAAAGCCAGAAACGGGACAAATGGTATTGGCACATTTTTGAACCTACCCAGCTTAAACCCGTATAACACACCTACTATTGTCGCTGAAAATATTGTTATATAGAAACCCTGTGTGATTTTCTGAAAACCAAGCATTAAACCCATCACCAGTGCAAGCCTAATGTCACCAGCCCCCATCCATTTCTCTTTTGATAGGTATACCAGTGTCCAGATGAGAAGTGATAGGGTGGCTCCAGCTACCAAATTGTAAACTGGCTGGTATAGATTCCCTACCCAGAAGGTCACAGCATCCAGTTTGATGATGAACAGCAATACGATGTTTATAATTAACAGTCCATAAGAGAGGTAGTAAGTTAGTTTGGCAGGTATCACTTGTTTCTTGTAGTCATATACGGAGAGATAATAGACAACAGTAAAAACCGCCAGTAAGAACACAAGTTTCACAAAAGCTTCTATTGGCTCAGATCTGTAATACGGGATAAAAACCCTCTGGGTAGTGACAGCAAAAACCGTACTCAGGAAAAGCCCCCCAAATAATCTTTCTATAAGATCTCTCCGAAGGATGGGACGCAATAGACTTTGCCTCAGTTTATTCTCATAAATCACCAAGCCATGTGACATCCAAGCTACCAAGAAACCGGCAATTGCCAAAAGAGACAACATAAAGACACTCATATCAAACCGTACTAATCTGGGAATAGTATAAGTGAATGTGGCGGCCTTGGCCACTCATACTCATGGTGTTAGTTTTGAAAGAAGGTCCTGCTCCCCGCCCAGTCTCCAGAAGACCACGCCCTTTATGTTCTCTTTCCGTGCCATCTCGATCCTTTCAAGCACTCCGGCGGGGTCGATAAATACTAGCACCCTGTTTTCAAGCTTTCCCGTGCTGCTGTTTCTTTTCTGATAGGTAAAAACCTGCTCACCCTGAAACTCGTATTGCTCGCCTTCTTGCTCATTCAGGACCCTTGAAACGATACCGTACGTGTATGATCTGGCCGGTAAATTTGTTGACACAGGGTTGTCAGAGCTGTCGGGCGTAAACACAGGCGATATCTCATCTTTTTTGTTTTTTGCGACCCTGAACCATTCGTACGAATACAGATGGACCCCAAGTACGATCTTCTCGCGTGGGATTTTGGTGAGTGCATACTCAAGCACACTCTGTACCCAGTCTGTTGGGGCTATTGGACCGGGGAACTTTGACCCGATTGCTGTGAAATCGTATGCCATGATCCTGATCTCATCTGCAAGACCAGAGATCCGCTCCCAATCCTGCACCTGCCTTGTTTCAGGCAGCGATGGATAAACAACATCATCACCCCATTGGGCAAGAACAGTCACAACAAGCTTTTTGCCACGTACATGCAGACGATCAGATAGCTCTTCCAGGAATTCAAAGTACTTTTCTTTGTCAACGAGTTTTGTGGATTCGTAGTCTAAATCAATTCCGTCGTACCCCATATCGATTACCTCCCGGTATATTGCATTGACGTGTCGCTCTACGTTTTCCTCACTCTGCAGTACTTTGCTGAACAGCTCATGATCAAACATGGCAATGGCAGGGATATACTCAGTACTGCTATCCTTGGCAAGCTTTTTAAGCTCCTCAGCATTTGCCGGGATCTTTTGTATCAGTGAACCATCAGGATTGACCTCATAAAATACCGGCGAAATCGAGCTGAACAGTGTCCCCAGCTTACTGAAACTACTCTCACCCTCCACTGATGCCCAGTCAGGGATCCATCCAGAGAAATCGAGCTTGTGGTCAGGGTTGGGGGTAAACTCATCCTGTGTGGCTCCAGCAAACGGATTGCGGATTTCCTCAGGTATCTCTGTGGGTGTGGATGAAAAAAATACTGTGAAAGCCAGATAGCCGAGCCCACTAACTACCGCCAAAATGAGTACCATTTTCACCACTCCTCGCATGGTCTGTTTTTTTAGAACGAAGGTTTATTGTATCATCTTTTAATGAAAGGTCAGTTTTGTTTTATAGATTTAGAAACAACCGGTGTAAGTGCCGACCGGGACAGGATCATTGAAATTGGGGCCTTGAAGGTAAAGGATGGGAAACTTATCGATACATATCACACTCTTATCGATCCAAAAAGAGAACTCCCCTACTTTATCACCAAGATCACTGGCATTCATCAAAAAGACTTGCTTGGAAAGCCTACCTTCAGCGACGTTTACCGAGATCTACTGAATTTCATAGAGGATTCGCTATTTGTAGCACACAACGCCAACTTCGATTACAGATTTATCAGGGCAGAGCTTGCCAGGCTTGGCGTTAGCTTTCACAAACCGTACTGTTGCAGTGTGAAAGTATCCAGGCAACTTTATCCCGAATACAGACGACACGGTTTAGATAGAATAGTTGAACGGTTTGGATTCAGCGTCGCCAACCGTCACAGGGCTGTTGATGATGCAAGAGTTATCTTTGACTTCTTCAAAGAGGCTTACAGGGCGTTCGGGCACCAGGCTGTTAGTGGGGCGATTACTAAGGCAACTGTTGGGAAAGAATCAAAGAACAGCTTACTGCAGACATCCCACCTTCCTGATTCTCCTGGAGTCTATATCTTTAGAGATCAGAGCGCTTACCCGTTGTACATTGGCAAAAGCATCAATATCCGTAAAAGAGTGACCTCTCATTTCACAATCAATGCCAGCCGTTTTACAAAGAAAGCAAAATCGATCGACTACATCAAGACTGCCGGCGAGCTTGGGGCACTCATCCGAGAGTCACAGCTCATAAAAAAATACTATCCCATGTACAATAGGCAGCTCAAAAGAAGCAAAGGGATAGTAGTTCTGAGGCAATCTCTAGGTGACAGCGGGCACATCCAGTTAAATGCCAGCGAAGTTGACGAGATTCCAGTCGAAGAGCTTGAATCTTTTGTAGGTGTCTTCAAGTCAAAAAAACAGTTACAGTCCGTGCTTACCAGACTAGCTAAGATCCATGGATTGTGCTCGATATTGTTGGGGCTTGAATCCGGTGACAGAGGTTGCTTCAATCACCAGATGGGCATATGCAGTGGTGCATGTGTCGGAGAGGAGCCCCCAGAAGGGTATAACTTAAGGCTGCTTCAGGTATTTGACGAATACAGAATAGTCAACTGGCCATATTCTGGACCTGTTATATACCAATGCACGAAGGGGGATGAAAATGATGTTTATCTGATCGACCAGTGGTGTATTCTGGAAAGCGGGAAGTACAAGTTCGATTATGATATCTACAAGATTCTCCGGCGTTACCTTGGTGGTGACCATGGGGAACTCTACGAGTTCCCCGATCTAGAAACTGCTCTTAAATCTTTAAAGGATCTCGTAGACAAGAGTGACTCTTGATGTGAGCTCAGTCTCTCCGGGTTGAATCTCAATCTCTTTAACCTTTGGTGCGGCCTCATCTCCCGCAAATGGCTCAGCTCCAACTGCTTGAAAGTCATCGTAGTAGAATCTGCCACCGGAGTCGTCTATGTTCTTCAACTCTCCAAGTCTTAATCCAGATGCTGCAGCAAGAGAATCCTTCCTCTGTTTTGCATCTGCAATCGCTTCAAGTTTGAGTTCGTCAAGAATCTCATCTCTGTCCTTAACGTCAAAGCTCAGGTTTCTGACTTCGTTTAAGCCAACTTCTGCTGCAGCTGCGATTACGTCTCCAACTAGATTGTCCTCCAATTTGATATTTTCAATTTCGACTCTCAATTCAACGTTCACACTGTATCCATCGATTTTGTTGATTTCGTAGTCGTACTCAGGACTCACGGAGTAATTTGATGTTTTTATTTTTTCCTCGGAAATCCCCAATGCCTTGATCTTGTCCAGCGCCTGAGAGATCTTTGTGTTGGCCTGGTTTTGGATTGTAACGACATCTTTCCCCTCAATGTATGATCCAACAGTGATTTGCGCGATATCGTGCTCAACGTCTCTTTCTGCAGAACCTTCAACCTGAAAAGTCCGCTGATCGGTAAAATTGTTTGTCTGTCTGAAGAAGAAGCTAATTGCAAGCAGCATGACTGCCATTACAAGCGCAAACACATATGTAGCTTTGGCAGCATATGTAATGAAGCTTTTAATCAGGTCTTTTAGAAAGCGATTCATGAGTGAGCAGATAAAAACTTATATTAAATATGGTAACTGTTTTAATATTAGATGGGAAGGGTTTATCTACGAGAGTAGAAATATCCAATAGGTATTAGTCATATTCAAATGACAGGGATGACATTCCAATCTACGAGAGTAGAAATATCCAATAGGTATTAGTCGGGTAAGTATTTTACTTGTTACATTGCATCTACGAGAGTAGAAATATCCAATAGGTATTAGTCTCTAACCCCGTTGTTCCGTCTAACCTATCTACGAGAGTAGAAATATCCAATAGGTATTAGTCGCATGATGAGAGATAAAAAGCTGCTCGGATCTACGAGAGTAGAAATATCCAATAGGTATTAGTCACACTGAGTCTCCCACATTACCAAAACTGATCTACGAGAGTAGAAATATCCAATAGGTATTAGTCAAGTGCTATCGAGCGAAAGCTGAATAGATCTACGAGAGTAGAAATATCCAATAGGTATTAGTCTTGAGTACATGGAGCTGGGGCGACAAGAATCTACGAGAGTAGAAATATCCAATAGGTATTAGTCGCTTCCTATATCGGGATGACAGCCAATCATCTACGAGAGTAGAAATATCCAATAGGTATTAGTCGTGTATAGCTCCCTATTCATATGATGAATCTACGAGAGTAGAAATATCCAATAGGTATTAGTCTCAAGCGGCGTCCCCGCCTCAACGCGCACATCTACGAGAGTAGAAATATCCAATAGGTATTAGTCTTTTTGGGAGGGTGGAGACGATCGATTATCTACGAGAGTAGAAATATCCAATAGGTATTAGTCCGCGGAAATACTGATATAGCTAGCGATAGAGATACAACGTTCTCTTAGCAAGACCGGACTCGTATCGCTGGCTATTATATTGGATATTATTGTCAGACTATTGTTTTGTGACATTTCGACGTAGCCCCTCAGAAAAATTAAGGCTGTGGTTTTGGCGTTTTCTATACCTGCTGATTACTTCTACACTAAAGTTGTAAAAGAACTTATTCCAAGTATACCACTTCTTCTTCCTCGTAAGCAGCGCTACCAAACTTTTGTATCTTACTTGTGCAACCCTCGCATGTCCTGAAGATATAGACACTGTCAGTGGGTTCAAAGTCCTTTTTAAATCGTTCATTCACCTCTGTCAGCACCAGATTCAGCACTCGTTTACTATTCTTGACTTTGTAAACAGAATACTGAACTGCATCGCCGTACTGTTTAAGGAACTTAGAGAAGCGTGTTCGGCTTTTGTCGTTACTTATATCGTAAGAGACAATTAACATAATTTGAATTCGGGTTTCTTATATTTCGAGCTATCCAGGAAATACCTGTAGAAGTCTGATACGTATTTGTAAATCCCTTCTCTGTTACTCATAATCATTTTGAACCAAATTGCAGTGTATTTTTTTTGTAATTTATAGTCCTTTATCCTAAAAGAACCTTTGTGAAATTTGAAATCCTTTTTAGCAATCTGTCCCAAGTTGTGAGCCTTGATTAACTGGTGATCAACTAGAGGTCTGAAAGCCTCTTCAATATCGCAGCAGAGCGATTTTCTCTGGAAAAACAATTGATGATAAAACCCCTTGTACGTATCAAAGCCAAAGAGACATAATAAGGAGTCAATGTAGTTAAACAGGAATGTATACCCCATATCGAGCAGTAAGTTGTTAATGTCCTCTTTCGTGCGTGGTGCCCTTCTATACCAGTCATAATCAGCAAATACCTTTTTAAAGTAGTACTTTGAATAATTGCCCTCAATGCCAAGTAACGAAGATCGAGTCTTTATTGCTCGTACTTTTTTCAAAATGGTGTTCAAATATTTTTTATCCGGTTTCTTATCTACTTTTTTAAGTAACCTGTATTGATTCTTAATCTTGTTTAGTACTATCATACGTGCTAACTCCAGTGCTTCACTATCCGATAGTGCGTACTGCTTGCCCCTTAACACATAATTACCCTCTGCCTGGGATAAGAGCTCTGCATACTTTTTGAATGAGTTACTCAACAGGAACACTGATACCCCATGTTCTTTGAGCTTCTTTATTAACACAGTAGTGAGAGTACATTCCCCTAGAATGAATACACAGAAGGCAATATGACATGAAATCTTACTGACGAATTCGCCATTCTTATACAAACAGATATTACTATTCTTGAACTTCAAATCATTAGCATCCCCGCGATAGCTGGAAAGAATGATTATCTTCTTTTCTTTGAAATCAGGGAGACTTAGCATAGACACACAATTGACTATAAATACAATTACTGCATTTAGATGCTTGAATATCTGAAGGACCGTCCTCGGGATTATAAGTGCTAACCATCTTGACCACATGTTGCAGGCGCTTGAAACCCTCTTTCGCAGGTAATGGGATGCTGTATTTTTTGTTGTCGGACAGAGAGTGGAGTTTGATTGATCTGACTGTGTACCCCATCTCTTCCAAACATATTGCCTGAGCGTACAACTGTAATACGTAGCCCTCGTAAACTTCTTTTATTTTGTACTTACGCTCGATGAGCGTTCCAGTTTCCTGATCAAAGATATCTATTTTCCCAGCAATCCCCAGCCTATTACTATATACAGCTAGACCTTGCAGGTACTTCTTCAAGCTTGAGTATTCAGACCTATCTATATTTTCGTGATGAATTTTCCCTCTCGTTTGAGGAACATCTTTATATGTTTTATCGGAGAAGCTTTCGTAAACTGAGTGCAGATAAATAGAATGTGGACAAAATCCAAAGTCATTGAGCTTGGTTATCTGTATGTACGAATCCATGATATGGATTATATCACAGACTGATTACTATGGGCTAGTCGCCGCTTTGGGCAAAATTATCCCAATCGATATGAGATATGAAGAGGTCTCCCCATGATAGCTTTTCACAATCACCATGTTTCTTGTGATAATTGGATATTTTGTCCAAGATAATCACCCCTTTCCTGGCGATATTATAAGCTCCGTTGTCATCACCATTCTGCGGCAACTTCTCTCCAAAGGTATCAGCTTTTCTGCTATCGAAAAATGGTTCAACTGGAGAGAGAATAAAGTCATTTTCATCTCCATCCTTGTCTTGTTGTGTGTTTCGGATTTGAGATAGCAGCTTCCAATAGAAAATGAATTCTTTGAAAAATGATTCGTTGCCCTTAGCTTCTAGTGATTCAATCTGCCCTAGGATATCGCCTTTGAAATAGTCGATAGAATATTCATCAAAGAGCTTCTTGAAGTTGTCTGTCAAGTCTTCATAGTGTTCATATCCACCTTTATTCTCATTTAGTGACCTATTCCATCTGAATCTCTCAACACTGGAAGATACTGTCCACTTTATCTTATTAGGGTACTCTCGAGATGTTACAAACTTCTTCAAATCGTACGTAAAATCAAATCTATTCCCAGTTCTATTAAATTCGATTGTGTCGAAGTTCATAATCAACTCTTTTGCTTTCTCAGCGTTGGTGTATTTGAGATACAAATTAGGTCTCCAGCCAGTTAAAGGATCAATTTTGGATGTGTACGAAGCCTGTGTATAGTATATAATACCTGTCTGTTTACCCATTTTTTGAAATGTGTCAAAAGGCGCAGTAAGCTGATACGCATTAAGTACATGGCCCGCCTTTTCAGAGTCGGTTTCGTCCTTCTTGACAAGAAAATTCAATTTCTCAATTAGTGCCTTCTCAAGCTGTTGATATGTGCTTTTTTCTATCCCTCCCCTGATTTGTTTAAACCTCATGTTCAGATCCTCAAATACTATGATTGCATTGTGCTCCAAAGCTAAATCGGCAAGCTTCCTAACAACCTGGGATATATATCCCCTTTTCAAATCTTTGATGCCTTGTATGTCTTGCCAATCTTTTCTGGCCTGTTTACGTTTTCTAGCTTTCTCCTCCAGCTTTCGATGATAGTCAACAGTCCCCCCGTTGCCACCTTGCCCCACTAAGTTTAAAGTTCCAGAGACTGGTTTGCCTTTACTATCCTGTAATACTTCTCCTTTTTGATTTACCACTGAGTAGTAAGCCAGGTGCTTCTCTCCTCGATCAACCCCAATAACGTTAATGTCATGATTCCCGGCCAGGAAATTATTGACTCTGTTGTTGAACTTGGATGCCTTTTTTGCTGTTCTGTTGAGTGTTATCGGGACATGGAAAAGTATTTTATTCTCCGCATACCTCTTGTGTCTCAGAACTTTCCTATTTTTAGAGTCAGTCATGTAGCCAAGTTTGCCTTTATCTGTTTTGGGTCTGTAAAAGATCTCCGCTTGCCCGTTCAACTTTATCTTGAAGCTCTGCTCCATATTTTCTGGAGAGAATACACTTTCAAAGTAGATTGTATGCAGGTTCTTGCTGCCTGTTTTAGGCTTTCCCTCTTTTAGATTCCAGTCTTTGTTTCTGATTTGGAACAGATAGAGTTTTCCTATTTTATTGTTGTCATTAACGTACTTCTCTGAAATGTCTTGCCACATGATCATATAACCTCCCTCCTCTACCTCTCGATAAAATTCACTTATGTCTTGATAAGAAGACGTAGCACTGAATTTAAAGTTAAAATTTCTCCATTCAGGATGCTTACCTAAAGAATCCTTGAAGAAATCTATAAATTTATGAGCGTCCTTAATATTGAAATCTCTTTTAGTAAAGCCACTTTGGGGTTTTCCGTTCTTAGTATGACTTGAATAATTTCGTATATCCAAGACATCTTTGGAAGGAGCAAAGAAATCGATATTTGATTTACTAAAAAATACTTTTGGAAGCATCTTGCTTGCTCCGGGGAGTAACTTGTACACCATCTTTTCATATACACCCTCTTCAGCACCAACAGAGAATCTTTCCTTATTTTCTTCTGAGAAGAGATAGTTGGCCCCCTTTTTCATTATCCCCACGAAGTAATCCCCATTTTTCCTGAACAGTACAGTGTTATTATCCCGCTCCTTGTTTTTATCCCACCCATCTGCAAGAGTTGGATTCTCGAAGTTCAACTTCCATTTCTTGATAGCTTCCCACGGCTTTCTGGTCAGGTAATTTCTTATTAAATTGTAGTTTTGAACAATTCCCTCGTAAGCGTTCTTATAAAACACTAGGAAACCCATCTCTGGATCAGTGTAAAAAACATCTAGTTTGTATTCTGATAGCCACTTTCGTGTTTTCTCGACTGCGAAATAGGTGGACATGGCGTAAATCTGCGTCAAAACAGAGTCCAAGAAATTTTTAATTACCATCTTACTTTCTTTCGATCCCAAACGACTTCCTCCATTGAGCAGGTTTTCAAAGTCCTCTATAAAAGGGTCATAACCAGCAAGTTCTATCTTGCCAGTTATAGTGTTTTGAACCTCATGTTTAAATAACGAAGTGAATTCGTAACTAAAAATCTTTAGAAATTGTTCCCATACTGGTTGCCCTTTACTTAGATCTATCGACTTAGAGCTCACATAATACTTATCCTTCCAGGGTTTAATATCATTCAATTGCTCTAGTGCCCGCCTAATATGATCTAGGTGTGTAAAGTCGGGGAACTTATAACTATCTTGTTTTTTATCATATTTTAGGCCTGAAGGTTTATCGGGTTTCATTACCTCATAAAGAGCTTTATTGAAAGCATCTGTATCACTAATCCACCTACGAGAAATTGTTTCCAGCCCTTTCTTTGAAAGATAAATCTTATCGAGGGAATAGTCGTTGTTATTCTTGGCAAAATCAGAGAAGAGCTTTTTAATGATTGTTACTTTTCCTGTTGCTATTCGGTGAAACGTTAATAGTCGCTCTCTTAATTCATCATCATCTTCAATCTCATCTATAAACTTGTCTTTCTCGCTTAGGATCTGTTTGTCCAGTTTTGCCAAAAATGGAATCTTCTCTTGTTTATGATCCTGACGATACTTATTGATAACCTCATTGATTCCCTTCAATTTTCGACCGTCCTTTTTAGCCTCTCCGCCAAGGATTCTATTGTAAGTATCAATTCCGTCCTGCAACAAGCATTGATTGTAGTACTCCACGTCAAGGAGTTCGCCCAGATCTATACCAAGATCATCTTCAGCTTCAGAGAAATCTATCTTATCTTTTATTTTCCTAAATATAGTTAAGTTGTCGCTGAATCTCCTAAGGTTTAGGTCTATTATCCTTGTCGCATGAGCGGTAGCAGTGCCGTCCTCTTTGTAGAAATTCTTGCGGGTCTCATGGAATTTTTTAAAATAACCAGTAAAGCCCTTCCAACCATCAAAAATCGATACCATTTCCCCTGTAAGTTTACTTACAATTTTAGTGTCGTCTTCATCACCATAGAGTTTCTTGAGGAGACTGAAAACCCTCTCTTCAAAAAGTAGTTCTGTCCCTTTTTTCTTCAACCCCAAGCCGGAATGTTCTTCAACCCACCGATTCCCAGTTGCTTCAAAGTAACCCACTATCTCCTTTCTTAGTGTTTTTTCAGCTTCTTCAAGTCTCTTCTTCGCTTGCTTATCATTTCGATCCCCTTGCCACTTTCTTAATGTCTGATAGTAACTATCCAGGGTTGCCAATTTGACATCAGAAAGTGCCTCCTTCACAAAGTCTCGATGGAGCCTGTCAATGTATGGTTTTATTTCCTCGTACTTCTGCTTTATAAGACCGTCTTTCTTGAAAACATGGTTTTCAACCAACATCTGCTGAGTGTTCCCAATCGGTTTTAACTCAAACCGCAGTGTCTTAGTAAGGGAGTACTGGTTAGTAAATTCGTCAAAAATGGTAGCCATATGAGTGCGGATAGTTGCCAGATGATACCAGATACCCAAGGTTATTTACAATCTGAGAGTTTATATAATTCTATAGAGATGAAACATCATAAACTCGAAAATGGACCCGACCAGAATCGAACTGGCAACCTCCGCAATGCGAATGCGACGCTCTAGCCAATTGAGCTACGGGCCCTACTGCGCCTTAATCTGCTCGCTAATGATATCAGGAAAAGGATAACTGTGGTCATCTCTCCCCCCTTTTATTAACACAAAGTGCTTTCCACTCTTCTCGAGAAACATTTCTAATTTGCTGTGACTCTGAAGTGGATCGTGTTCGTTCTGAATAAAAACTAAGCTTTCAGAAGACATTGTTTCCAGGAGATGAAGGTATTGCTTGTTTTGAGAGGGGACACCAAGCATAATGAGTTTATCTACTTGCACTCCCTCTTTCACCAGGATGTCGGCAATCAACCTTGTGCCAATAGACTTTGCAATAACTACCGAGTCAGGAGTCAGTTTATCTGACACCCGTTTGTACTCTCTGGTGTACTGCATCGGGCCACCTTCTTCCCAATGATACCAATCTATTACTTCGAAATCTAATCCTTTTTTCAACAGATCCTTTTTAAGGGTATGCGCCCACTGCTTGTTTCTTGGTGAATTGCCTGGAAGTAACAGATAACTCATCTATTGAATTCTAAGGCGAATTAATTTCCTCAGGTTTACAAGTTCTGGAAACTGGTAGAAGAACAGTATCTTCTGGTCAACTACTGACGTACCTGTCGGTTCCTCCTGTAGAACAAAGGCCGCCCACGTCTCTGCTATGTCTTCTCCGGGATTAGATGCAGCATAATCAGTTACGAATTCTTCTTTGTACCTTCGGTAAAACTTATCGAACTCTTCTTCATATCTCTCATCAGCAGCAATTGCCTCGATCTTCTCAAGTTCTGCCAGCTTATCGAACCAGAACGCGGAAGTGAACTTATTGATATATGAGTTAGGATAGCTGCAGCCTTCGCCTGTAAAATATCGAGGTTTGCAGGTGGACCTGCCAATAAACAAGCGCTCTTCGTATTTCTCATCCGTCTGGGCGTTAAACAGTTTGATATCCACTTCAATTTGATCCGAACTAAGCGTCAGTAGGTGACCAAACTCATGAATTAAACTGTACTTAAAATCAGAGCGATCTATCTTTTCTTTGTCTGGATAAGCATCGATTATGTCTATGCCAAGAACCCACTTAAAAGGGTTTTCCTCATCCTGAAATACAGCTGCAAATGAACCGTCTCTTCCATCAGAAAATATCACAAATGATGAAACATCTTCTCTCATTTGGGATGGAAAGAGATTGACAAACGTATTCCAGATCTCAAGGTGCTTCTCCTTGTCTTGCTGCCATTTTTTCAATTTACCACCTACATTATTTCTGACAGGGTTGATCAACTTGTCCCCAGCTACTTCATATGTGATTAGACCGGTTTCGCTGTTGTATTCATCCTGGAATTGATCCTGCCCACTTTGAAAATCGTCCCCAACACCTTCAAGATTATCCAAAATCTGCTGCTCAATGCGAGCACACTCGTCTTCACTGTTACAATCTATGTAACAGAATTTTTCTACTTCATCGTATTTCTCTCCCGGAAAACACTCTTCGGGCTCCATAGTGAACTCCGTTGTAGCTTTATCTGATACGGCGGGAGCCACTGTGTCCATACCAAATCCAGCAAAAAATGCAACACGCAGCGTTGCGATGATTACTCCGACCAGCACAAGAAAAGCCAAACCAAGACAGCCGATTTTTGCTAAAATTTGTTTTTTACCCATAGGTTTATTCTAAAATAAATCCGAGTGGATGTATAATAGTCCATCTGGTGACTGATGAGATCTATATCTTGCCGGTGTGGTGGAATTGGTAGACACGCTAGATTCAGGTTCTAGTGGTAGCAATATCGTGGAGGTTCGAATCCTCTCACCGGCACCAATCCCTTACCATTTCGAGCGACCTGATTACTCAATCAGAAACGTCCTTACATCGTTAGTTATTGTTTCCCCATCTTTCTCAAAGTCATATCTGTGTAGGTAATATCCTCTCCCCTCGCCCTCAAACCAAGTAATCTGCCTTGCTGCATAGTTTCGGTGGCCCTGTTTGATCTTTTGGACTGCTTCTTCGAGTGATAGATCACCTGAGAGTTGAGCTATGAGCTCTCCATAGCCAACGCCCTGCAGGGGCCTTGCATCCTTGAGACCTCTTTCAACTAGACCTTTTACTTCCTCTACCCATCCAGCTGCAATCATCTTGTCTACCCGAAGGTTGAGCCTTTGATACAACTCTTCTCTGTCGAATTCTGGGTATATCATGTATGCATCATAGCCAGACTTAAGCTCTTTTTGGGATGAATCTTGTGCATCTACTCCCATCTTTTCAATGGCTCTTATTAGTCTTACAGGATTGTTCCGATCGCTGTTATTGAGCGCGTCTGCTTTGGCTGGATTGACCTCACCCAGCATTGCGAACAGTTCCGTTTGAGAGAGCTTGCTTAACGCCTCCCTCAGCGACTCATTCGCTGGTGCTCCAGAAAGTGCATACCCTTTAAGAACGATATCAATATACAAACCGCTTCCTCCCACAAGTATTGGCACCTCGCCTCTGCTATGTAGCTCAGTTATGAGCCCTACAGTCAACTGCTGATAATCGGCAATAGAGAAATTCTCGCCGGGATCGACAAGGTCGAATAACCAGCCATTGACACCACTACCGTCAATTTCGAACTCATCTATCGATTTTTCAGCAATCATCAAGCTCCGACCGGTTTTACCGAGCGTCCCTTTATTAGTTCCTATGCCCATCCCCTTGTATACCTGTCGAGAATCAGCATTGATAATCACACCACTAACTCTCTTTGCTAGCCTTACAGCCAGGTCTGTCTTACCAGTTCCAGTAGGACCAGCTACGACAATGATCTTTGGTCTACTTACTTTCGACATGTGATTATTATAGCCGATGTGCTGTAAGTCTGTTATTCTGTATTAGCAACACAAACACAATGAACAAGGAGCTGCGATATTTTACTGCCAACCGGACACTTTTTAACATTGCAATAGCACTGTTTGAGCTGTTCGGAATCTTAAATCTTTACAGTATCTTCGACGAGAATCTACTGTATGCCGTAGGCCCCTATATCGTTATCCACTTTAGCTACGCCACGCTACTCCCAGTCTTCGCTAGATATGTAGGGAAGATGGGGATCAGAACCTCCATGATTCTCGGCTCAATCCTGTTTCTAGCATCACTCTCACCGCTAATATTTGTTACAGAAGAAATCCAGTTTCCCATCTTCATCTGGATTACACTAAATATCGCAGCCAGACTGGTTTACTACCTCCCTGTTCATTACTACTTCACGACCATGACATCGAGTCGCCACCGTGGAGAAGAAATTGGGATTTTCAATGCAATCATGCTTGTCTCTGTTATGCTTATACCGTTGATTGGTGGGAACATATCTGAAAATTACAGCATTGCTGGGCTTGCTGTTACTTCCTTATTTATACTGGGACTTTCTATACTACCGTTGTTCAAGTTAGAGAACGAAAAGTTCTTTTATTCCGGCCGCCTAAAAAGAATAGAGTCAGTCAGAGCAGTTAGAAAAATGGTAAAGCTGGTGATCGTTGATACCATTCAGGGACAGTTTTGGGTCTTCTGGGTTATTTATGTATTTATTGTGCTCAGAGGGAGCTTCGTAGGATTTGGGGAGCTGTTTACGATAGTTGGGATTATTAACGCAGTAATCAGTGTATTTCTGGGGAAGTTTCTTGACAGGCACAACAGAAAACAGTTCTTAAACTATGATGCAATATTTGTCTTTGTCGTCTGGATACTGCGAGCAATAGCCAGCTCAACACTCGGAATACTGATTGCAGAAACTGCATTTAAAATCAATCTTAATTTGAAAAACAGTGCCTTTGGAGTGTTGACATACGATTTTCTCTCGCAGAGTAACCACGAAGTACAGATCGATGAAAAGATAGTTATCAGAGAAATATCTATCAACTATACAATCTCACTTGCTCTGTTTGCGGGGTTTATTATCGTAACCGTCGGAGGTTTTCAACTCGGTTTTGTTGTTGCTGGGATAGTTGCCCTGTTATTTGCTTTTATCTAGTGCCCTCTTAACTGCCTCGTGATCACTCCAGGGATATTCTGTATCACCGAAAGCCATGCTTTGTTCGTGTGCTTTACCCGTAATAAAAACAATGTCATCCGGTTTTGCTATCTGTATAGCAAAGTCAATAGCGTCCTGCCGACTGTTAATAGAATCTTCATCAAAAGCAAAGAAGGGCTTTTCGCCGGCTGCAAGAAGATTATCAATCTGCTTTTCATGACTTTCTGCTTGCATTGCCTTTCCTAGGTATTTCTTGTGGTCCGAGATTCTCTGTATCATCTTCCCCTTATGTTTCCGGGCGTAATCAAAGATCTCATCGTTTATGTCTCCGAGCTTTTCGTCTCGCGGATCTTCTGAAGTTAGTACAGTCACGTCGGCTAACCTGGCGGATACCTCACCCATGCTTCTACGTGCTTTATCCCTTTTACCCGCGCATCCGAATACACATATTGTTCTACCGCCCGGGGACTTAATTTTATTGACTGCTGAGAGCGCTCGCTCCAAGGAGCTGGATGTGTGAGCAAAATCGACTATAACGCTAAAAGGATTGTTTTTTACTACTTGCATCCTCCCTTTTGGAACAGGGAAGGTTCTCAAAGCACTGGCAATCTTCTCGGGGGAGAGATACTTCTGCGTAACATTGATCGCAGCAAGTGCATTTTCTACATTGTACTCACCGATCACTGGTATGTTGTAATGCATCTTGTCATAATCGAAACCGATACCACCTACAGATTCCTCCAAATTGCTAACATCCGATTTTGAGTACCACACAATATCAACCTCTGGTCGGCCCGAGGATCCAAGTCTCTTCTTTATCCATGAGGCGGATCTGTCATCATCTCTGTTTAAAATACCAACACCTTGCCCGGCGATCATCTCTATAAGTTTGAATTTTGACTCGGCGTAGTTTTCCCAGGTGCCGTGATAATCGAGGTGATCATTCTTAATATTTGTTATTGTCGCACTGTCGAATCTGACTCCCCACAAGCGATTTTGTTCCAATCCTGAAGACGTTGACTCAATTACAACATATTCCATCCCAGCTTTGTGCATCTCTCGAAGATACCTTGGGATCACCCATGGATCCGGAGTTGTGACGTGCAATCCCGTATCAAGGTTTTTGTCACCTATCTTTGCGTCAATTGTAGAAATATACCCAACCTTTAACCCACTCTGCTTCAGGATGTGATAAATCATGGCGGTAGTAGTCGTTTTTCCATCAGTGCCGGTCACACCGATAATTTTGAGCTTTCTTGCAGGGAAACCATACCTGATGTTAGCCTGGACAGACTGTAGAAGATGAAAGAAGTTCTTAAGTTTCTGAATCGGATGATCCTGCGTCATGTCATTTCTTTTCGTTTGAGTATCTTCTCTAACTTTTTTCGGATTCTGTGTAACCTCGTACCAATGTTTGTCTCACTTAACCCTGTAATCTTGGCAATCTGCTTATTCGACATCTCTTCGAAGAATTTGTAGTAGATTAGATACTGGTCGTTTTCTCTGAGCTCTCTAATAGAGTTGAAAAGCTCAGTCTCAATCTCGTCTGCTTCGATCTCAACCTCGATATTTGGCGCACTTGAAGCAACCATATTAGCCACATCATCAAGGGATCGATCCTTCTTGCGTTTACTGTTCTTTCTATAGTAGTCAATAACGTGATTCCTGGCAATTCTGAATATCCAGGCACTCACCGTTATTCCCTGCCATTGGAAATCGTTGATGGACTTCAATATCTTCTCAAAGATGTCTGAAGTTAGATCTTCAGCAACTTCTCTGCTTGACACACGTTTAACAA
>JBHHUN010000003.1:0-88404 GCA_046753765.1 Candidatus Dojkabacteria bacterium
CATCAGAATTGCTTCTGTTGATCCAGAAGTAAGTACTGTTGTCCCTCCGCTGTGGCCGTAGTGGTCTTGCATAAAACCGGTGATAACATTTTCGATCTCCAGAAGTGTAAAATAGGCCTTTTTATCGACAAAGTTTTTGTGTATTACATGATCAAGAAACTTATAGACATGGTTATTTTTGTGCACAGACGTGAAGGTTCCAATGTTTCTTGCCTCAGCATTTTCCGAAACAACAAGTTGATTTAGTATTTTCTGAAGCCTATTTGCTGTGTTTGTCATGTTCATATAAATAAAAAAACCTCCCTTTGGGAGGTGATCTGAATCTTGTATTTTCTAAGCTAGCATTTGACCCTCCCGTATCGTTTCTGACCCACAATAATGAGTCCGAGTTCGAGAAGGATGATGTTGTTTGCTAAGCCTGATAGATTCATATTTTTCAATCTCTAGAGCGATTATATAACATGGCTTAAATTGATGCAAATGTAGTTGTAAGCTTTATTGAATACTCAGATCTGTAACACCCTCCGACCAATAGACTGTAACTCAATAGATAATTATCCGATATACAATACAATCTATATTCTGTTCACTTTCAATAGTTGCTATAATAATCTGCATAGTCACGAGTAAGCATGGGATATACTACTAAAGTACGGCTGGGCGGTCGTTCTAAAAACCGCAAAGGAAAGAAGTCAAACCGAAACTTTGCAAGCGCTAAGTGGCAGCGGTCTTCCCGTTCAGGTAGAAAAAAGCGCGGAAAAGCCAGCAAATTGAAAAAAGAGAAGATTAGAAAGATCCTCTACACAAGTGGTGCGGTAATTTTAATTGTCGTTTTTATTGGACTTCTTTTCGGACTCTCATACGTTCAGTCAATTACAGAAGATCTTCCCAGCCCTGATAAACCGTTTGGGCAAAAAAGTGCTGCTAGCGAGATTTATGACCGTAATGGCAAGCTGCTTTACCGTGTTTTCGGCGAAGAGAACCGAGATCCGGTTGATATTGATAAAGTCCCGGAGTTACTTAAATGGGCCTTTCTTGCGGCCGAGGACATCGATTTTTACTCTCATCCAGGTTTTGATGTCTCTGCACTCATTCGCTGTAGTTTCGTTTTTGTAAGAGAAGGTGTTGCCGCCTGTGGTGGTAGTACTATCACTCAGCAGCTCATTAAACAGACAGCCCTTACCGATGAACGTAAGCTTGAGCGAAAGCTCAAAGAGATAATACTTGCGCTGCAGATTGAGCGTGAGCGCGGCAAAGATGAGATTTTAGAGATGTACCTAACTGTGGCCCCAGAGGGAAGCAATATCTATGGTGTGACAAGTGCGGCAGATGTGTACTTTGGAAAAAATATGCATAAGCTCAATCTTGCTGAGATGGCTATAATAGCTGCTATCCCACAAGATCCAACAAGGCTCTCCCCTACGCTTTCAGCAAACCCAGAGGAGTCACAGGCGCAGGTCAAGATAAGGCAGCAGTACGTACTCGACCAGATGGAGCGGTATAAAGATCTTATTAACGAAAGGGTACGAGAGCAATCGGATGGTGAGATGGATGAAGATATCCTTACTCAGGAGATGATTGATGAGGCAAGAGAATATGAACTTGAGTACAGAAAGCCGATTATAAACATCAAGGCTCCTCACTTCGTGTTCTACGCCCAAAAGCTCCTTCAAGAAAGAGGATACGACCAAGGTGAGCCTTTTACGCTTGAAGATATTGAGACAGGAGGGTACAAGATTACAACAACGCTTGATCTCGATTATCAGAATATAGCTCAGGAGCAGGTAAAAAAGGGAGTGCGAGACTACGGCAGCAATTATGGTGCTGCCAATGCAGCTTTGATCTCGTTGGACCCTAAAAACGGTGAAATATTGGCAATGGTGGGGTCCAAAGATTACTTTGGCGAGCCAACACCAAAGGGATGTACACTTGGATTAAACTGCCGATTCGAGCCAAGCGTAAACGTGACTGACACACTACAGTCAATCGGATCGTCGATGAAACCAATGGTTTACTACAAATCGATAATGGATGGCACGATTAATGCTGGTTCCCCTATCCCTGACATACCAATTAAAATTGGCAACTATACACCGAAAAACTACGAAGGCGGATTCCTAGGAATACGAGATGTCAGGTTTATGCTTAGTCAGTCAAGAAATATCCCCGCAATCTACCTGGTCGACTGGATGGGCGTGAGCGAATTCATTAAAGAGATGCATGAATGGGGATACACTACTCTTGACAATCCTGCAGGATACGGACCGTCGATAGCTGTTGGTGGTTCTGATGTAAAACTGATTGATCATGCTCAGGCCTATGGTGTCTTTGCAAACAAAGGCAAGTATACACAACACGAAGTGATTTTGAAGATCGAGGATCGGGAAGGAAACATTGTGTTTGAGTACGAACCAAAGTCTAAGAAAGTAGCGGACGAACGCGGTGTGTTTATTGTGAATGATATTTTGAATGGGCGAAAAGGTGGTCCTGGAGACAGTTGGGATGGTCGTGACATAGCTGGGAAAACAGGTACTGCAGAAGACCAAAAAGAAACGATCTTTGCTACATATACCCCTGAGATAGTCGCGGTTGGCTGGCTTGGGAATAATGACAATACGCCAATGAGATATGGCGCATCAGGGTTTATGAGTGCAAGACCGTGGGTTGCTGAATACATCCGAAGAATTGGGGGGTCAATTCCGAAGACACCTTTCCCAAGACCTGCAGGTGTCGCTGTGGCCGGCTCATGCAGTGCCGAGGAAGGGTCTAGTTGCTCTGGTGTTGCGGGTGGAGATCTTGGAATAGCAGGCATTAAAACTCCATCATATGTTTCTGTCAGTACTGCAACCGTTTGCACAGATCAACCCAGGAGGCTTGCCAGAGATATTGATATCCAGGTTGGAATGGCCAAGACTGTCACCATCAAATCGTACAAGATGCCAAATACCAGGCTTCAGGGTTTTCTCGACAGTTGGCTGAGAAAAAATCCAAAGGTTGGTGGTGTGAAGCCTACGAAGTTCTGCAACGTTAACCGAAACCCGAGTGGAACTCAAGATCCGTGGGCAGCAGTTACTAGTCCAACAAGCGGTCAAGTGATCGGTGAGGCGGAAACAGCGATCAGTGTGGACGTTGCATTTAATGCGTTCTCGGTCAGTAGTGACATCACTCAAGTAGAGATCCTGTTTGATGGTGTACCCAAAGATACAGCTACTGCCTTACCGTACTCTAATACCATAGACGTTGGCACACTCATCGCTGGGGCACACAGCTTCTCATTCGTAGTTTCTGATTCAACGGGCGATAGTGGAACAACTGTGGTTCCGGTTGAAGTGATGGGCTTGGTATCAATAACTGGTCCCGGTGCAGTCACAGGCGGAGATCAGATAACGATAAGTGTAAGTCATACGGGCTCTCCGCTGGATAGTGTGGATATGTTTGTTGACGGTATCAATGCGGGGACTTGTGACTCGACCTCCTGCACATGGGATGTACCTCCTGTTGGAGTCAAAACGTATACAATCAAGGTTAATGGGATACTAAACGGATTCAGTAAAGAGTCAAACGAGATTACGGTGAATGCGAGCTAGTTATTTGCGGAGCTTCCCGTTAAGTCCAGCCTCTACCCTCTTCGTTACTTCACCTACAACTTCTTTGATCTGCTTGTCTTCAAGGGTTTTGGAACTACTTTGCAGGATGAGTGTGATGGTAATGCTGATCCGCTCTTTTTTGTCCTCCGGATCGAAGCGGTCATTAAATTCTACTTTCGTCAGGGTCTTTATGGTCTTTTCCCAAATAGCTGCAGTTAGCTGTTCATAGGTCGTATCCTTAGGGAGCCAGAAACTGAGATCTCTCTTGACCTCGGGGAATTCAGACAACGGGACATAACGCGTAACTTTTTGGTAACTGGAAAGAAGAGCGTCGAAGTCCATTTCAAAGATCGCTGCCCTTCCTTCTAGGTCGAAGTTGAGCATAACTTTAGGATGTACTTCTCCAAGCACTCCAATAGTCTGATCGTCCAGGTTGAGTAGCGCTGACCTGGCTGGATGCAGTACAGGAGTCACGATAGTATCCTTTTTGCTGGTTGGTTTGTAAGTGAGAGTCAGGTTTAATTTATGTTCTAATGCTTCTACAATCCCCTTGAGTTCGCTGTAAAGCTGTTCGGCTTCCTTGACAAAGATCAGTCCGCTAACCCGTCCTGGTTGGAGGTGTATGCCATCACCATCAAGTTCGCGTTCTACGATCTTGTTAATCTCGAAGTACCCAAATCTATCGAAGTTATTTGCATTTTGGACCATCTTTCCCAGCAAGCTGGGCACCAGGGAGTTGCGCATGTAGCTTAGCTCTGGTGAGATTGGATTATCGATTTTAAGGCAGTTCTTAATCTCCATCTGGCTGTCTTCGTAGAGCTTTTTGCCAACGAAGCTATATGTGATTAGCTCATCCATTCCTGCACCAAGGAGCACAGCATTAATACTTCTGCTAAGCACCGAAGATGGATTAGACACAGCAGGTCTTAGATCCGATGCAGGGAGGGTAGGCGAGATTTTGTCGTATCCATGTAGCCTTGCAATCTCTTCTAAGAGGTCTTGCTGGATAGTAAGATCTGGCCGATATGTTGGAGCTTCAAAAAGCCTTGTCTCCTTCTGGATCTCATTAGTATTAGCCGTCTCCTGTTCAATTAGTTTGAGACCAAGTCGCTCCAGTATTTCAATGACTTCACTTTCGGCCAACTCTATGCCCAAGAAACGCTTTACAAACGGCAGCTGCAAGCCAACCTGATGTGCGGCACGTGGGTCGTTATAAATATCGATCATCTCCGAAGCCACTTCTCCACCGGCAACATCCTGAACAAGTTCTACGGCCTGTTTTACTGCTGGTTCGGTTTGGTTGGGGTCCTGGCCCTTTTCGAAGCGAGTACTTGCCTCGCTACGGAGACCCAGATCTCTTGAAGTCCTTCTAATAGAAAACATGTTCCAGTTAGCGCCCTCTATTACAACGTTCTTTGTTCTTTTAGTGATCTCGGTGCGCGCTCCACCCATAATTCCGGCGATGCTCTCGGCTTTGCTACCGTCGCTTATTACAATTGAGTCCTTCCTTAGCTTGTACTCTTTTCCGTCTAGGGCTTTGATCTTCTCGCCCTGTTTCGATTTTCTGACAGTTAACTTGTGTGAATCAATCTTGTCATAATCGAAAGCATGCAGTGGTTGGCCAATATCCATCATGACGTAATTCGTTATGTCGACTACGTTGTTCACTGATCTAATGCCGACCGCACCAAGCTTTGCTTGTAGCCACAGTGGGGCTGGCTTAACAACAATGTCTTTGAGGACCACCGCATTAAACCTTGCGCACAGCTCGTCATCTACTTTTTTAGTAACATCCAGCTCCAGTTTTGCTGTAGGAATAATGCTGTTATCATACGCTGGTTGTACCAGATCCATCTTTAGGATGGCCGCCAACTCTCGTGCAATTCCGAGGTGCGAGAATGCATCGGGTCTGTGTGAGATTGATTTATTTTCTATCTCATATACTTTGTCACGCAGGAGCTCAGCGATGTCGATTCCAAGTTCTATCTCAGGTTCTAAAACAAGGATCCCCGTATGTTCATCAGAGAGACCAGCTTCTTTTGCACTGCAGATCATACCTTGTGATGTAACCTCCCCTATTGTCCTTTCTTCAACCTGTACTGTCGTCGCACTTCCAAATTCCGAAGAAGGGTCGTAGACACTCCCCCCTGGAAGGCAGACAACAACCCTCTGCCCCTGAGCAACGTTTGGTGCGCCGCACACAATCGTGCGCTCATCTTTGCCGGTATTCACAGTGCAGATTTTAAGCTTCTTGTTAGATTGGTGTTCTTTTACAGTCAGTACTTCTCCGGAAACAATTTTGCTTAGACCATTCCCAAACTGAGTGACCCCCTCGACTTCTGCTAAGGAGGTTGTTAGTGACTCGGAAATAGTTTTAGAATCAAACTGGGCAAGATCAGGTAGGTAGTTTTCGAGCCATTTGTGAGATATCAACATTCTTAAAACTGTCTGATAAATTTAAGGTTGCCATTATAGAAGTGCCTGATGTCCTCAATTCCGTATTTAAGCATGATAAGCCTTTCAAGCCCGAACCCCCAGGCGAAACCTGTATATACATTAGGATCGAGGTTTGCCATCTCTAGTACCTTCGGATGGATCATCCCACATCCTAATATTTCCAACCAACCTGTGCCTTTAGAGATCTCCATGAAAGCCTCACCCATCTCTGAGACATCTAACGAGATCATCCCTCCGGGTTCAACGAATGGAAAATAGTCGGGGGAGAATTTAACGTCCATTTCCCTTTCATAGAATGCAGAGAAAAACGTTTTAAGTGTTCCAAGCATATCACCAAAGGTGATTCCTTTATCTACATATATACCTTCGATCTGGAAGAACGTGTGTTCGTGCCTCGCATCGGTTGCTTCGTGCCTGAAGCTGCGACCGGGGACTATGACCCTAATAGGTGGCTCTTTTGAGCTCAAAACCCTGTTTTGCATTGATGATGTGTGAGTGATCGCGATCTGCCCATCCTCCGTCCAGAATGTGTCCCAACTGTCACGTGCGGGGTGACCTTCGGGGATGTTCACTGCCTGGAAGTTATTATAATCTGTATCAACCTCAAAGGGATATACAATATCAAAGCCCATCTTTTGGAAGATATCTTCGCTGCGATGCAGCATAGCTGTGACGGGGTGCTTGTGCCCTGAGGCTAAGTCCTTTCCGGGAAGTGTTATGTCGATCTCCTCTTTGAGAGCCAAACCATCCAGGCGCTCTGAGATTAATTTCTGTCTTTGATTTTCGAGCAACTCCTCAATCTTAATCTTCGTTTCATTTGAGCGTGAGCCTACAACCCTCTTCTCTTCAGGTTTTAGTGTTTTAAGATTTCTGAGAATTCTGGTGAGCTGTGACTTGCGACCTGAAAACTTCACTCTTTTAGCTTCTAGGTCTTTATCGGTTGCTGCAGAGGTGATGTCGTTCTTGGCTTTCGATAAAAGGTCGTCAAGCTGTGAGAGTATCTTGTCAGTTTTTGCGCTGCTTTTTGCCATTTTTGTTGAAGCCCAGGGTTGACCTATTTTACAGCTTTAACGATCTGAGCGAAAACCTCCTCATGGTTCAGCGCCAGATCAGCTAGTACTTTACGGTTAAGTTCGATTTGTTCCCCTTTGAGCTTGCTAATAAACTGACTGTACTTGATGTCTTTGTCAGATAGGGCCGCATTAATACGTTCAATCCACAGTCTTCTGTATTGCCCCTGTCGTTTACGTCTGTGAGCAAATGAATACTGACCTGCATGCAGGAGTGCCTCCTTTGCTCTGCGGTATAACTTCGAGTAGCTCAAACGATACCCCTTCGCGGCTTTGAGTACCTTCTTGTGTTTTTTGTTTTTTGTTGCGCCTCTTTTTACTCTCATCTTTATGAAATGATTTTACTTGCCTAGCAGCTTTTTAATCTTCCTTGCCTGATTTGCAGAACCAAGGTCAGTTTTCCCCTTTTTTCTCTTCTTCTGAGCACGGGATTTGTGAGCTTTCAGGTGAGCATTGTCGCCCTGCTTATTATGACGTACCCTTCCCTTTGCGGTCAGCTTGAACCTTTTTGCTGTCGCTTTGTGTGTTTTTATCTTGTTTTTCATCGTTTGTATCTTTTTTATCCGGTGTTTTCGGTTTGCCTGGTCTTACAAGTAAACTCATATTTCTGCCAGCAAACTTTGGATGGTATTCGTATTGTATCTCATCACCCAGCAGCTCCAGAACTTCATCCATTAAACCCTTTATGTTCTGTCTGCTAACCCTTCCCTTTCCTTTAATTGTCAGTTTAACAGGGTGTTTCTTGTCCAGAAACTCTTTAACCTTTTTTATCTTATGATTGAGATCTCCTTTGTCTATAAACGCCTTAAACCACATCTCTTTCAGGTCTAGCTTCTTTTTCTTCGCCTCTTTCTCTTTTTTACTCTGTTCGTACTTGAACTTCGACCACGAGTAGATCTTGGCTACAGGCGGGCTTGAATTCGGAGATACTTCAATGAGATCGAGTTCTTTGTCTCTTGCTATCTCGACAGCCTTATCGAGATCAAGGACTCCAAGTTGAGTTCCGTCCTCGTCGATTACCAGTAACTGTTTTGCTCTTATGTATTCGTTCCGGTTGTATCTAAACGTTTTCCGGCCACTAAATTTTTTATATCGTCTTGCTATCTTTGCTAAAACCTAAGAAATAACTGCAATCTCGGTGTTGATAATAACAGAATACCGTCTTTTTTTCAATTTTCAGGTGCTAATTGCTCTTTGTTGTGATCTCCTCAGATAGCCTGTGGAGAAACTCTTCCAGACGCATTAAACCAAGGTCATTCCCTGATCTTGGTCTTACAGAGATTGAGTTTGTCTTCACCTCTTTCTCTCCCATGATAAGCATGTACGGTATCTTCTCAATCTGTGCGTCACGTATTTTCGACTGCATAGTCTCATCTCGGATATCTAATTCAGCCCTGATGCCAAGATCTATCAGCTTCACAAGAAGGCTCTTGGCTTCAATATTGAATTTCTGAGATATCGGGATTATCTTGACTTGAGTAGGTGCGAGCCATGTAGGGAATGCACCGCCGTTCTGTTCGATCATGAGCCCTATGAAGCGTTCAATTGAACCAAGCAGATGATGGTGAATAATTGCCGGTGTCTCATCCTCACTTTTGTGCGTGATATATTTTAGATTGAGTAGCTTGGGGAGAATTACATCAAGTGTGAGGTCTGACAGTGACCACTCTCTTTTAAAGATGTCCTTGACGATAATCTGTATCTGCGGCCCAAAGTAAGACGTATCGCCATCGATTGTTCTGGCTACAATTTTAAGTTCAGACAGAGCTTTTTCAAGGTACCAGATTCCTTCTTTCCAGTCTTGTTCAGTACCCATGTAGCTCTCCCTTTGATCTGAATATGGGACGACCATTTCAAATCTGTAGTCTTTGAATCCGAACGCTTTGCTAAGGTCGGTCATCATCTTGATGACTGACCCCACCTCTTCAACGAGTGAGTCTTTGGTGGTGAATACGAAGTGGGAGTCAGATGAGGATCTTCGGGTTGAGATCAACCCATCTAAAGCTGATATGGGTGTATTAGTGTAGTTGACCGCAAACTCAGAGAGTTTGAGCGGGAGTTCTTTATAGCTGCGTTTCTTCGATTTGAAGATCTGGATGATCTCTCCAAAGTTTTCGTTTCTGAGTCTATAATCATCACCATAGGCTTGCATTACTGGGAGTAGCTTTCCTTCCTGATAGTTCAACTGACCGCTTGCTGTAAATAGCGATTGTTTAGCCAACTCGGGGGTTTCAACGAACTGGTAGCCGTTTTGTGATACAAGTTTGTGTACATAGCTTTTAATGTTTTCTTTGAGGGTCTTGCCCCTTGACAGCAGCACCGGTAAGGTATCGCTGATCTCTTTGTCAAACAAGAAGATACCGATCTCTTTTCCAAGTCTCTTATGGTCACGTTTTTGAAGTTCTTTTTGTTGGTCGAGATATTGTTCCAGTTCTTTCTTGGCTGCAAAAGCTACCCCATGGATTCTCACCATTGTCGGTCTGGATTTATCACCGAGCCAGTTTGTTTTGCCGATGTCGGTCAGCTTGAAGATCTGTAACTGAGATGTGTCTGTGACATGAGGGCCCCTGCAAAGATCGATAAATTCTTCACCCGTTTTATAGAAACTGATGTCATCATCGGGAACCTGTTGTAGAAGCTCAGTCTTGAAGATTTGCCCAAGATGATGAAGCGTATCAAATGCCTGCTCCCTGGGGATCAGAATCTGTTTGAATGGTAAGCCTTCATCGATAATGTTGACCATCTCTGCTTCAATCTCCGGAAGTATGCTGGTCGAAACCTCTTCCGGAAGCTCGAAGTCATAGTAGAAGCCGTCTTCGACGGCAGGGCCGATGCCGAGCTTGGCGTCGGGATACCTCCGCAGAACTGCCTGAGCAAGCACGTGTGCGAAGCTGTGACGCATTGTTTCGATAAGTTGTTCCTCTGATTGTTTCTGATCCACGTTATGTTTAATTGGATTATGGGCAGTAGAGGATTCGAACCTCTCACCTTTCGCACGTCAAGCGAATGCTCTAACCAGCTGAGCTAACTGCCCGAAACTTAATATTACCACGTTGTCTCAATTTTATAAATTGGAAAAAAAGCTCTCCGTGAGGAGAGCTTTAAAGTCTTTAGTATAGAAGGGTTACTTCTTTCCTCCGTTTTCTGTAACTGCTGCAATGATCAGGCCTGCAATTCCTGCAACAACCGTCATTGAAACAATTAATACGCATGCGCCAATAACACCACCTACAGCCGTAAAAGCTCCTGCTGCAGCAAGATCTACTCCTGTATCAGCTGAATCTATAATTGTGTTCGAGACTGCACTTAACCCAAAACCCAGAGCAGTTTGAATTAAAGTCATGATAGTACTTACTATCGAGTAGGCAACTCCTGCTGCAAGACCTGCAATACCACCAACTATAAGTCCATCAGCAAGCATATCTTTTGTAACGTTATGCTTTCTGACTGCGTAGTAAGCAGCCCAAACGGGAACTATCAAAAAGGATGCACACAGTGCAACAATGCCTGTGAAGATGTTAAGGAATGGTATAAACCCAAAAACGCCGAAGATCAATGCGACTACTGCAGCGATTATGGCGATTTTAACCATGACCTTCTGGTCCAATTTTGTCTTCATATAACTAAACTAATAAATAAAATGGACGAATAGAAAATTGTATCTGTTTATGTACCTGATAGCAAATGACAGTTATCTGCTTGTTATGATCTTATCAATCAAACCGTAATCCAGAGCCTGTTTGGAGGTCATGTGTTTATCACGGTCACTGTCTTTAGTGATAGTGTCAGGTTTCTGGCCGGTGTTTTTTGCAAGGATATCTGTTAATAGTTTTTTAAGTCTCAGTATCTCTCGTGCTTCAATTTCAATGTCACTTGCCTGTCCGGAGATCCCACCACTGACAAGCGGCTGGTGCATATGAATCATGCTGTGTGGAAGTGCGAACCTTTTGCCTTTGCTCCCGGCTGACAATAGCACTGTTCCAAATGAAGCTGCTGTGCCAACGGCCACGGTCACAATATCAGATTTAACGTAATTCATTGTATCGAGGATTGCCAGACCCGAATAGATAACTCCACCCGGAGAATTAATATACATTGTGATGTCTTTTTCCGGGTCCTCTTTTTCAAGGAATAGCAGTTGAGCAATGACAGCGTTGGCAACCTGGTCGTCTATGCCGCTGCCAAGGAAGATTATCCTGTCTTTAAGGAGCCTGGAGTAGATATCGTAAGCCCGTTCTCCATCCCGAGTTTTTTCAATGACTGTTGGTACAAGATATGAACTCACTGTGAAACATTTCTAATAACTAGGTGTATTATATGGGTTCTAGACAGATTTTGTCCAGTTCCCCTACTAAAACAAAAATACCTCTTGCGAGGTATTTTTGCTTGCACTTTTAACTATTTTTACTGCCTTTTGCTTTTATTTAATTGTAGCTACAGAATAGCAGACTTCAATTCAGGGTGTCAAGAAATAAAATTAGTATTATATTCTACATGTGTAGATATTTTATTCGCCTGCGATTTATTGAGAGGGGCGCGTTTTGGTGTTTATGGCGCCTAGGCGTGTACACTTAAGGTAGTAAATGTTGAAAAAATATATGAGAAAATGTGTAATTTTGTACAGAATTTCAGAAGTCGATGACGTCTCCTACCGAGATGTTTTCTGTTTGGGTTAGTCCGCCATTTACTTCGAGGGCAAACAGGCTGGGTGCGCTCGAAACATAGTGCGGGACACTGGAATTGGGGAGCGTGTTCTGATAGATTGTGTTGATGACTCCATTTCTGTCGGCAAATATGATGTCAAGCGGAATAAGGGTGTTCTTCATCCAGAAACTGAGTGTGCTTTCTTGATCGAATATGAATAGCATTCCGGCATTATCGGGCAGAGAGTCTCTGTTCATGAGACCTTCTATACGGGATGTGTCGGTGTCTGCGACTTCTGCATCTATTTTGATCTCCTTGCCATCCGCCGTTGTGATGGTTACAGTTGTTTGCTTGAGTGGAGCAGCGAGTGGTGGATTGGAAAGTGTTTGAGTATTAATAGCAGTAAGAAAGAAGATGCCGATCAATGCGGAAAGCGGCACTATCAGAACCAATACTAAAATTCGGTAGGGCCTGAGTTTATTGAATATATTGTTTACTGACATCAAATCTTTAATCGAATATGTGAGTTACTTTCTACGCTTAAACTGTCTCTCAAGCAGGTCGCGATCTATCTCCCAGATTATTGGCCTTCCATGGGGGCACGAATAAGGGAGCGCTGTCTCAAACAGGTCCCCAACGAGCTTTCTTGCCTCCTTTTGGTGCAGCTTGCGTCCAGCGCGGATGCTTCCGTGACATGCCATTGTAGCTAGGATGTTCTCCTCGACGAGCTCAAATGCTTTTCCAGTCTTAAGTCCGCTCTCCTCCATCTCGGTCAATATCTCATCAATTGCTTTCATGAACTCTCCCTGTGCAAGCAGGCTGGGAACGGCTACTACCTTTGTTGAGACTTCTGAAAGATCAAATTCAAAACCAAGCCGCGCTAAATCGCTCTTATTCTCTCTTAGGAGTGCTTGTTGACCTTTACTTAGGTGTAGAGTCTCGGGAATAAGCAAAGACTGGCTCTTAGCTCGACTGTTGCCGGACAGTTTGGATTTAATTGCTTCGTACTTCACCCTTTCGTCTGCAGCATGTTGATCAATTACAAGCAGTTTGTCGTTTTGCTCAAGCAGTATATAAGTGTCCATCACCTGGAGGACGTCACTGCCCATGTTGATGCTATCGTTGGTGTCCTGTGTGACAGAGGATGTCTTCAAGAGATTTCTTGTAAACTCAATGCTCCCCATGACAGTATTGTCTTTGGCTCCATTTGTTCGGTCAGATCTGATCGGCGGTGTAGATGAGGCCGGCTGCGGTGTGAATGATATTGATGGTGTGCTTGGGCTCTGCCCTGAGAACCTCGCTTTGAGTTGTTCTTGTAGTTTTTTTTCGAGCGTTCTAGTGATGCTGCTCCTGACAACCTTGTAGATCGAACCAGGATCGGTGAATCTTACCTCAAGTTTACGTGGGTGGACATTAACATCGACCATGTTGGTCGGGATATCAATGAAAATGAAGAAAATTGGATGTTGATCTCTTGCGATAGTGGTGTCGAATCCATCTTTGATAGCCTTGCCCAGAAGCCTATCTGATATCGGTCTGTTGTTCAGGAACAAGTACTGTTGTTGTTTTCTGCTTGTGGCTGTTTCGGGGTGCCCCACGAAGCCAGAGATATTGATATCAGGTCCATCGTAATTTATTTTAAGCAGTTTTTCTGTCCTGAGTTTCTTGAAGAGCTCAGACAGCCTTTCGCTTAATGTCTTTGTAGCAGTGAGATTGTAGATAGTAGACCCGTCTTTGATTAGTTTGAATGTAATGTGTTTATGTGCAAGAGCGGCGTTAATAAATGTTTCTAGGATGTAGCGGTACTCGGTTTGGTCGGTTCTGAGGAACTTTCTGCGTGCAGGGATAGAGTGAAAGATGTCCCTGATTGTGACTGTTGTCCCTGAGTTCCGGGCTTCTCCGGCGTTAACGGAGATGTCCCCCTGGCTTGTAGTTACTTTGATGTGCTCAGTCCCGTTAGATGTGTGAATCTGTGCTTTGGAAACACCGGCGATACTGGCAAGGGCTTCCCCCCTGAAGCCAAGTGTGCTAATCTTCTCCAGGTCGTCAACTGCGTTAATCTTGGATGTTGCGTGTTGAATGAATGCAAGCTCGGCATCATCCCTATCCATGCCAGATCCGTTATCTATTACCTCAATCAACTGGGTTCCACCCGCTTCTATCTTAAGTGTGATAGATGTTGCCCCGGCATCGATAGAATTTTCAAGAAGCTCCTTAACGATCGATGCGGGCCTCTCGATGACTTCGCCTGCTGCAATTTTATTGATCAGATCTGCGGATAGTAGTTGAATCTTGCCTCGCATAATTATCCCCAAAGTAAATAAAAATTCACCCGAAATGTTACATTTATAGTATAGCGCTTATGCCGTACCATAGGCAATCAATGGTATTAGGTCTAAGAACTGGTGGAGAGCACTAATTTTAGGGGCTTGAGAGTGTTTTCCAGTTCAACTGGGGAGCCAGGTTTCAGATTAAGTGGAATTTCAGCCCTGAGAACCTCAAGGAAGATGAGTTCGCCTGTGAAGTCAATACCATCAATATGTGGTTCAAGACTCACGATCAGCGTTTGACTTCCGTTCGCGAGGTTGATTGGCCCTGTCAGTCCTTCAGGAAGGTTTTTTAATAGATCTTCGCCGGGTGCTCGAAAGCCTGAAGCTTTTGTCTGGGAATATTTACTGCTGTTATCAGCTTCGTCGGGTTTTCTAAAGTCGCCCAGTAAAAGAGTTGTCCCCGAATTGCTCACAAGCCTTGTCTGCCAGACCCACTGGGCGCTATCGATCTCTGGAAGGCTAAGTGACGGCGTGTTTCTATCCTTTCTGATGAGCCAGACACCGCTGGCTTCATTGATTTTAGAGTTCCCATCAGTCGGTGTTGCAAGGATAAATGAGCCTTTGGGCTCCACCGTGGGGTCAAAGGTGGGGTTCTCGAATGTTGAACTGAACGATGTGTCCGAATAAAGTGCATCTGCACTGAAGAGTAGGAATTCGTTGGGTTCTTCGTTGCGATCCCCTTCTCTCTCAAGTGTGATATTAAATTTTGTGATGTCCTGAGGTAGTGTTACGTCCCATGTTTCCAGTTTTTCGCCGTTAAGGCTGACGAGACTTCCCCCAACTGAGTTAAAACGTTTTAAGAAATGAGATTTGTCCGTTGAATCAACTGCCCAGAGTGCATAATGGCCAAGTCGGAGTGTAGGGAAGTTTTGTCCGTTAAACTGTAGAGAAGTAATTTCGGTATCAGGGAGATCGGATTCGGTCGTGTTATTGTCCGATGCAAATTTCAAAACAAAAAGCAGGATAATGGAGACTCCTACTACCGCTATTAGGAAGGGAATAATGCTTCTTCTGCTGGTTTTGAACTCACTCACCAATTCTGATGAGATACCTTTTGAAGATGACATGTAGGGTTTCTGTCTAAGAGATTATACCACTTTCGGTTTCTAGTTGAACAATCCCCACACACCTATATATGGTTGCTGTATGAGGATATATTCTACCTCGAAAGTGCTGATTTGATGTGTAGCGGTTGTATATTTATCTAGTCTGTACTATAATAGGTATATAGCAACGATAACAATGAAGGAAGATGCGATCTGTTTGTTGTTAATGCATAGTCACCGAGAGTGGCAGAAGATGCTTGATTGCCCAGATGTAAGTAGCTTTCTTGAGTGGATCTGGAGTGAAGTTGAGATCTATGATGGAAGCGAGAGACCACAGTTTTGGTTGAAAGACAAGGTGGTTGAGTATATTGAGGCTAACTAATCTGGTACTCTGACAAGCTGTTTTTTCTGAACATTCAATATGTTTAGGTTATCCCCTTCTAGTTCTCCTATTACAACGTGTTCATCTACAGTTAGCTTATGTAACCCATCGCTGCTGATGGCCTTAAGGCTAATCCCTTTTTTCTGTTTTCCTTTGATGTCAGCAAGTATATTAATAATGCGTTCCCTGGTCTTCCAATTGATTTTGGCTAGATCGTCTTTCGCTTGTGATGTGTAGACTATTGTTTGCATCATTTTTTGATCTCAAAGAGGTCCTCAATTTCATCTTGTGTATATGTGGGGCCGTTAAGTGAGGAAACTTTAGTGACGTTAAGATAGTGTGTGTCTGCAAGTTTGTCTTCAAGTTCGCCAAGCATGGATTTAATCTGGTTGCGTACCAGTGCAGAGGGTGATATACCGAGACGAGTCGCGAAGTAAAATAGAAGCTTCTTTTCGCGTGGCTCAAGGCGCACAGCTATTTTGGTTGATTTATTATTCTTCATCATTTGAGTGGTCGTAATTATAACACCAAGTGTCAGACATTGTCCATACATGGCATACAAGTGTGGCACAGATCGGCTGCTACTAAAGCACCGTTTACTATAAGTTTTCTCGTAATCGTGGAGGTGAATTACTATGGGTCGACTATGTGTGCGTGAGATATATATCGCACCATTTGGCTTACCTAAACTTTCTTACTACTTCGTCGGGGAATCCGAGGAAGAAGATCTCAGCTTTTGGAGTTATTCCGAGCGTCTTTTCTGACTCGATAAATATGAGTTCGAACAGTCCGAGGATGTCTTGAGCTGTCGCACCACCGGTGTTTTCAATAAAAGCTGCATGTTTAGGTGAGATCATCGCTCCACCAATGGATTTGCCTTTTAGATTCAGTACCTGATCAATGATGTAGCCCCAGCCGTTGGATTCGAGTTTTAATTCCGTCTGTTTTTCAGGAGTTATATTCTGGAAGCAGCAACCAGCAGTGTTGTGCGGTTGAAGTTGCTTCTTTGTAGCCCATTCTACTGCAGCCTTCTTTGCTTTGTCTTTATCCCCTCGATGCAGGCAAAACGTGACCCTCAATACCACCTCGTCGCTGTTTTGAAATCGAGAGGAATCGTAATCAAATCCGAGCTTATCGTGAGAAAGAGCCTCTACATCTCCTGAGGCTGTTAAGATCTCTACAGAGCCTACGTATTCCTCAATGAAGTGGGTGCCACCATGTATGTTGTTTATGATGGCGCCGCCGATTGTACCTGGAATCCCGGAGAACCACTGAAGCCCAGTGAGCCCTTCGTTAATTAGCTTATTAATTGCAAGTTGCAGTGATACACCGGAGTCGATGACGACCTCAGTAAGCTGAGTTTCTGATTCTTCGTAGTCGACTTCCGAAAAAGAATAGTAGTTTTCAGTGTCAACCTGAACGAGTCTGGGGTGTGTTGCTTTTTTGGAGTGCGGATGTTTACATTCACCCTTAATGTCGATTCGTGAGGACTTGTTGCGCACGATAAGGCCCCTGATACCTTCATCTGAGATAAGCACATTACTTCCCCACCCTAAAACCGTCACTGGAACTGCATGTTTATGTGCTTCTTTTACTGCCATGATCAGGTCATCTGTCGAATCAACCTCTAGGAATAAATCTGCTGGTCCACCGACCTTCCAGGTTGTGTACTGTGCGAGCTGCACGTTTTTTCTTACACCTAGCTTTTTCAGTTGTGACTCAAGTTTATCCAGGTTCATAACACGATGTACATAACTATAAATGCTGTTATGGTCACTATCAGGTTATCATCGATTTCAATATCACCAATTCTAACATTAGGGATCTCAGTTATCATAGAGATAACTCCTACAGGAAGTGCTGCCTGTAGAGGGATGAACGAAACTGCAGTTAGAATTGCAATGACCATGCCTCCCAAAACACCTTCAAGGTTTTTATCACTCTTAAATGGAAGCCATATTCTTCCAAGAAACCGGCCGACCAAGTATGTTGCTGGATCTGCGTACGCAGTAATGAGAACGGGAACGACAACAAACACCTTGTCCAGCTCTAGAAGTGACGCAAGCACAGCCACGGATATAAAGCCCAGGTAGAAGAATACTACCCCGTGTGCTGGTAGATAGTCATCTTTGTCCGTTTCGTGTAGGATAAGCTCAATTATTGGGACATGCCCTCCTGTTTTGATGAAAAGCGAAAGAGTCAGACCCGCCACCAGTAGAGCAAGATAGCTCCAAAGTGGAACCAGTGTATTCCAATAACTTATGGCAATTATTGTTCCGAAGCTAATATGGACCGCCTTACGCAGAATATCGTTTCTTGATGTTTTAACTGTTCGATCAGCGTCGCTACCCATCTAAGCGAGCACGGCTTTGAGTCGTCTTATCCCTGAGCCGACGCTCTCCTGTTTAATTATCCTGAATTTACCTGATTGTGAAAGCTCTCTTGTGTTTTTGACATGCGGGCCACCACAACACTCTTTGCTGAATACATCCGCTGTATCCGGGTCCGTTATCATATAAACGTTCACCTTTGCGCCGTATTTCATTCCAAACTCCATCTCGGCTCCAATATTCTCTGCTTCAGAGAATGACATTGTCTTCTTCTCGACTTTTAAACCAACCCTGATCTTCTCATTTACGATATCTTCTGCCTTATTGAGTTGCTCTTGAGTGAGTTTGTCTCCATAGGAGAAGTCAATTCTTAACCTCTCCGATGTAATGTTTGAACCCCTCTGGTGCACGTTTTCTCCAAGAACTTCCTGTAGCGCTCTAAGCAACAGATGATGTGCTGTGTGCAAGCGGGTTGTAGTCTCTGAGTGGTCGGCAAGACCGCCTTTAAACTTCTTTTCAGCTCCGGCTTTACTCTGCTTTCGGTGTTTCTCTTTTTCGGCTTTGAACTGTTTAATGATATTCTGTTCCTGCTTTGGTGTTAGATCCCCAGAATCGTTTTGCTCTAGTGATCTAAGCTCTTCCAGGATCATTTCAATTGGGAAGCCGTATGTCTCATACAGGAAAAACGCAGCTTTGCCGTCAATTGAAACACCTAAACCTGTAAATTTCTGAAGCTCTTTGATCCCTTTCTGGAGCGTTTTAGCAAATTTGATCTCTTCTCTCTCTAGCTCGTCTAGTATCCTCCCTTCGTTTTCTTTTATGTGAGGATAAGTCTTTGAGTATCGCTCAATAACGACTCCGGCAAGTCTTCGAACGAAATTATCCTGTATATCTAACTTTCTTCCCTTCCTGATCATTCTTCTAATGAGTCTTCGAAGTACGTAGCCTTGGTCTTTGTTGTCTGGAATAATACCGTCTGCAATAATAAAAACACTAGAACGGATATGATCCGCTATTGCCCTGAAGTTGAAATCCTGTGCATCTCTTTTCGCTTTATCCTCAACGTCAGGGTCTTTCCATTTCTTGCCCGAAATCTGTTCGATTTCTTTGATGATCGGTTGAAATAGATCGGTATCGTAGTTATCAGTGACACCTTGAATAATTGCGACCACCCTCTCAAAACCACCACCAAAATCAACGTTTCGCTGAGATAGTTCTTCCCAGTTGAGTTTTTCGTTAAGTTTGTATTGTATAAATACAGTATTGCCTATCTCTACAAACCTACCTGAATCATCTATCAGGGAAACATCGCCCTTGTGATTTGGATTAGTGACAACCCCCCTGTCGAAGAAGATTTCACTGTCTGGACCGCCTACTTCGCCGGGTGCTTCTCCTCTTTGCCACCAATTCTCACTGTTGTCAAATCCGAAGATCCGATAATTGTCCTGTCCCACTAAAAAGGGATCGTCAGTGTATTCAGCATCCATGCCGTGTTTTTTATAGATCTTCTTCCATAATGCAATTGACTCTTCATCTTTTGGGGCTACGTCATCTCCCTTAAAAACCGAAACATAGATTTTTTTTGGGTCAAGTCCGAATTCCTTTGTGTAAAGTTCCATGACCCAGGGAAGCTGCTCCTTCTTAAAGTAGTCCCCTAAAGACCAGTTGCCTATCATTTCAAATAGTGTATGGTGAGTTGTATCCCCCACTTCTTCGATATCTAAGGTTCTTATGCACCTTTGAAAGTTAGCAAGGCGTGTTCCTTGAGGATGTTTTTCTCCCATCAAGTAATTGACCAACGGAAACATACCTGAATTTACGAACAGTAAGCTGGGATCGTTAATTGGGACGAGTGAGATGTTCTCAATGATGGCGTGGCCGTTCTTCTTCATGAATTCAAGATATTTCTTTCTTATTGTGTTTGAATCCATCATTTTATAAATTGAATAATATCTTTTGAGGGAATAGTCCTACTAACGCAGAACATGATCAGAGTTTACATAATAGGTTGTATAATAGCAATTCGGTCTTAACAAAAGAAGATGGATTCAAAAGCGGTACTAGAAAAACTTGAGAGCTTTGCCAGTAAGGCTATATTAGTAGAGGGTTATAATCTGGACAGGATTAAGCGGTTTCTGTCTTTTATAGGTAATCCTGAGAAGTCATATAAGATAATTCACATTGGTGGAACGGCGGGAAAAGGTTCTACGACAAGGTTTATCGAGTCGATGCTTGCTGAGCATGGATTGAAAACAGGTGCATACTATTCCCCGCATGTGGTTGACCCTATGGAGCGTATTCAGATTGAGGGGAGTGACATATCCGAAGAAGAGTTTGTAGGTGTTTTTAAAACGATTTTGAGCAGGTTAACTGATTTTCAGAAAACCAATCCCGATTTCTTCCTTACTTACTTTGAATACCTGCTAGTCATGGCATTCCAATATTTCAGAGAAGAGAAAATTGATGTGCTTGCACTTGAAGTGGGGCTTGGGGGGAAGCTCGATCCAACAAATGTCGTTTCGAGTGATATAGCAGTGCTGACAAATGTAGGACTTGACCATATGAGGGTTCTTGGGGATACGGTTAGTGAAATTGCAAGAGACAAAATGATGATAATAAAACCGGGTACTGTATGTGTTACCGGTGTGTCACAACCAGATGTCATCCAAATTGTCGAAAAAAGATGTGAAGATGTAGGGGCATCAATGTTACTGGCAGGAAGGGATTTTGAGTGGAAGGTAATCACTAGGTCAATCAAGGGATACGGCTTTGACTATTTTTTCGATGAGCTAGAGCTTAGAGGACTAATAACAGGGATGCTTGGTAATCACCAGGTATCGAACGCATCGCTTGCGATTACTGCTGTGAGTTCATTCCTTCGCCTGATTGATAGAAAGGCTATACCCATGAGTGTCCGTAGTGGTCTGAAAAGTGCTTTACCTGGACGGATTGAAGTGATTCAAAAAGACCCAGCAATTATTCTTGATGCTGCACACAATCGTTCCAAGATGAGAGCTCTTGTCAATACTGTGAGTGAGATCTCCCCGGGCACTCAGATAAACCTGCTTCTTGCCTTTAAAAGGGGCCAAAATTTCAAGCTCCTCCTGGAACCACTTGCTCGTATTAGGGATAATGTTAAGAGTATCAAGCTTACCAGGTACAAGGTTACCCAGGATCTTGTGCTGGAATCCGAAGAAACCGGCGAGTACCTCGAGTATCTACAGGGGCTTTTTCCTAGCCTGGAGATTAAATATGATGCAGATATTGGAAGAGCTTTTGTTGAGAGTAGGAATGATCTTGAGGATGATGAGACGTTACTTGTCACTGGCTCATTCTACCTTTTGAATGCACTAGAGCAATCTGGCAATTACAATCACAAGGATAATAGCGACAACCAATAAAAGACCCAGAACATCAAAGTACTTCTCTATGAGCTTCTGTATCTTTACACCGTATCTGCCTGTCAGATAGGCAACCAAAAGAAATCTAGCGCCGCGACCTATAATTGAGCTGATGATTAGTATTGGAAGTGATATCTTAAAAAGGCCTGTTGAAATTGTAAAGACCTTGTATGGTATCGGTGTAATCGATGAGATGAGAATTGCGTAAAATGCGTTTTCCTCAAAGATTTTCCCAACGTGTGCAATCTCTTCGTGTAAGTGGTAAAAATCGACCATAGGCTGCCCAATTGCTTCAAAAAGAGTAAAACCGATGAAATAGCCCAGAATTGCACCGAGAACACTGCCTGACAGGGTAATTAGAGCCATTTTAAGCCATTGTTTGGGGCGTGAGACTGTAAGTGCGAGCATGAGTACATCGGGAGGTATTGGGAAGAACGAGCTCTCAGCGAAAGCAAGTAGAAACAGTGCAAGTGTCGCATACTTGGTTTTGCCCCATTTGAGTGTCCAATTATACGCTCTTCTGCCAGTTCTACCAGGCCATTTGAGCATTCTCACTATTGTGTTTTTCTGTTGAGCTTCTTTTTCTGTATCTTTCATGTTAGTCAATAAATCGAACAATTATGTACTCTAATGTCCGACAAGTCAAGCGGGGAAATATATATCGTCAATAGGCATTTCAATTCGATTTTAAGACAGCTCTGGCAATATAACGTTTTAAGATGAGTCCAATTACAACAAATAGTACCCCAATTGCCAGGCCACCGAAATCGTCGATATCGGTTGCGGGGAGGTTGGTAAGAGTGATAGAGAAACCTGTTCCCATTTGTGTTCCGTTAGCTTTGACATTTATCTGGTTATCCCCTGCCAGAAGGCCTATTGGTGCCGAGACCAACCAACCACCATTAGAATCGGCGGTTGCCTGATTAGCTGATCCGTTTATGCTAACAGATACTGATGAGTTTGGATCGGCAGTTCCACTAATTGTCGTAATACCTCCCAGCTCCTGCCCCTGCCTTATTGAGTTGAGAGAGGTTCCGGGTTCAAGAGTGAGTTCTGAGATGCTGTTTAAATCTGAAGTTGTGCTATCCGAGCTGTTGAACTCTCCAACAGCGGCTAGTTCTACAGTATAAGTACTGGCACTGAAAAATGAATCAAGTGAGTCTCCGTAACTGTCCCCAAGTGCAAGCGAGATATTAGCTCCACCTGTAGCGTCAGATTTCCAAGTTGAATTTCCGTCCGAGCTTACTTTTCTACCATAGACAATCTGGTCTCTATCGTTTTGTGATGCGAATGTTGTGTCGACTGTGAGCTCTTTGCTCTCAGGTGCTGGAGGTGCAGACGTTAAATCGGGGATTGTGAATGAAAATTCTTCGGTCCCGGGGGGCGAAAACATTGTGTCGTTGCTTATGAGATCGAAATTTGTAACTGTGCCTGTGTTCAATGTAGACGTATCTATGGAAACGCTGTGGGTATAACGCTCTTTTCTTGTTTGCAGGGAAGAGTCGCGGATATCCAGGTATGTCGCTGTTTCACTCCCCTGTTCCACGCGCACTACTCCTGTTGTCGGCTCATTTGTCCTCCAATTAACCGTGAAACTGTTAGCTGAGATGTTACTTACAAAGATCTCATAGGGAATTGTCGAATCGGTTTTCTCCTGGCTGGACGAGTAAGTGCTGAATAGTATCTGTTCGTGAATGGAAGTTTGCTGAGACGTCGTTGGTGTTGGTGAAGGTGTTGTTGTGGGAACAGTCGTGACTGCTGGTGATGTTGTTGGTCTAGTTGTAATGGTAGGCGTTCCCGATGGTGTCTCTACTTCTGGCAGGCTCGTCATAGTAGGTGAATACGTCGCAGCATAACCTGGGGCTATGGTAATTGTTCCAGGAGAGCTGTCGCTGGAGTAAATAACCCCGCCCTTCGCCCCTTCTCCTGTGGATGCGAAGCTCAGAATCCTTGCATCGGTGAGATCGAAGGCAGACCCCGTTTCAGTATCTCGTAGTGTTCCAAGATCAAAGGTAAACGTTCCATTTTGAGCTGTTGAGGCTATTGCTGCTGTAGAAAACCTACCATCGTGGAAAGCATGCGTGTATACAAGCGCGCCCTCTTCTCGAGGTTCAATTCTCCCAAAATTTGGCTGGGGTGTTGCCACAGTATCGACACTTGGGAGAGTTCTAAATGTGAATGGACTCCCTCCGTTGTCATACTCTACACCACCGATAATGGGGCTAAAATAGTATTCTGTATTCGCCTGCAGGTTTTTAAGGTCAATGATGTGTGTTGTATAGTTTCCTGAGGTCCCCGTTCCAATATCCCTGTTATCACTTGCAATCAGGTCCAGGCTGTCTGTAGATGTTCCATATTTTAGGGTGGCATCTGTAGCCGCTGCAGGTGTTAAAAAACTAACAGTGGCGGATGTTGCTGTTTGATTTCCAATGACTATCTCTTTTGGAGTTTCTGTAGGTCCTGCTTTGGCAAATGGATTAAAACCAAGGTTGATAGCCAGAATCACGGCCGGTATACCGATAAGTAGAACCAGCACTATTATAATGGGTAGAATGGGTGTTCGTGACTGTTTTGCCATTGTTACACCAGTTTATGTGGATTAGTTGTGGTAGTCAATGTATATATGCTTTTATGGGTTTCACACACTTCTACTAAGTTTTACGCTTAGTAGGTTACAAATACCTCACGATCATATTAGCTTAGCTCAATTAACTTCAAAGGGTTTCTCTGTCTTTGGTCTAGGAACTTGAGAAACTTTCTATAACAGTTGTCCGAAGCACACAGATTCCGTCTCAGTTTCTTGGGTTGTATTTCTTTGCATAATCTGACGTACCTGAAACAGCCCCCAAATTGTTCCATCCATGACCTAAATAGCATAGAAATCAAAAAAACTTGACAAACATGGATTATAGGTTGGTGGTATTGCATACCATTACAGAAACAGAAGGCAATGTTACACTATTCGAAAGTCATGATACAAGATATAGCAGCAATCAGCATTTTTTGACTCGCTAAATTGAATCCATACTATATCCTATAGCCTAAATGCGAACAGTCGTTTTGTCGTTGCTCACAAAAAGCGGCACACATCTTTGGTAAATTAGACAGCATCTCTATGCAAATTTATACGTATATAGGAGGAACATAATGAATGATACAGTGTGGATGGATTTGCGCGTAGGTGGGTGCCATATTGTTCGACAAAGTGTCAAGAGTGTACTAATTAACAGATCGAAGGTACTGGATAGGCGTACTCACCGGATGTGGGAAATATTGATCAATCGCATAGTAATGGTTTCTGTGTCATTTGCAAAATGATAATCTTGCCAGATTAATTGCTTCCATTAGATACGAATGCAACTCCCTCCTTCGCTACGGCTTTTTATCGGGTTTGATTGTGATCGTTCGATGAATCTACCTTGAGTCTCTATATCTAGACATTTAGATTGTCGTGGGGCCTATAGAAGGAGCCTTAAATTGTACAGTCTAGTAAGAAAGGAGCTTTGCTATAATTTTAGAAATATCCGTTTTGATCTAGTAACGTTGTCAAATATTTATTCGAGAAATAGAGGATACGACGACGACAGACTAGGTATATAACCATGTTATCTAGATGTTCTTGTTTTTACTAACGCACGATGTGCGGGGAAAGCGTTTATGCTTCTTTGAAAGATCTCGTCTGCCTAACGAAATTTGGCTACAATAACACGTTTGTCGGACAAATTGGGACAAATTGTACCTGAAGTAAAGATAGAAGCTTATTGATGTTGAGGATGACTACGATTTAACTGAACGTAGCTTTGAGGAATTCGAGAAACAAAGGATGCGGGTTTAGTGGAGTGGATTTGTATTCTGGATGGGCTTGAGTAGCAACAAAAAATGGATGTAGTTCTGTGGTGAGTTCAATCATTTCAACAAAGACATCGTCTGGTGATACTCCAGAGATAACAAACCCCTTATTCTCGAGTTTTTCTCTATATTCATTGTTGAATTCGAACCTGTGCCTGTGACGTTCGGAGATAGTCCCTCTCTGGCCGTTCTTCCAATGATCATATTGATCATAGATACTGTAAGCCAGAGTACCGGGTTTCAGTATGCAATCAAAAGAACCGAGTCTCATTGATGTACTTTTTCCTTTAATGGTTTGATACTTCTTGTGGAATGGAATTGAGTGTATTATCTTGTGTTGTGTCTTTGAATCGACTTCTTCAGTGTGTGCATCTTTAAGCCCCAGTACATTTCTTGCAAATTCAACCGCTGCGAGTTGCATACCATAACATAAACCAAGATACGGCACCTTATATTCGCGCGCGTACTTTATCGCCCTTATCTTGCCTTCAACGCCCCTTGTCCCCCACCCTATAGGCACTATGATCCCATTAGATCCCGCAAGAAGGCTCTCAACGTCATTTTCTGATTTCTCGGAATTGATCAGATTATATTCGATTTCTGTATCGGTCTCAACAGCTGCAGATTCGATAGCATGAAGTAAGGCGTGGTATGAATCGTTAAGTTGAGAATCGCCAGTACCGAAATACTTGCCGACGATAGCTATCTTTGCAGTGTTTGTTTTTCGTTTTTTGAGTTTTTTCAGGTAACTTCTCCAGTTATCGAGCTTTATAGGGGGGTGCTTCTTGATATCAAAGAAATCGAGTAAACGGGTGTCCAATTTTTGACCATGTAGATGCACCGGTACCTTATGTATGTTATCGAGGTTTTCTGCGGAGATAATATGTTCCTCTTTTATTCCAAACTTCAGTGAGAACTTATACTTCCTTTGCTGATCAATAGGGACTTGTGACCTGGTTACAATGAAATCGGGCATGATATTCATACTCATCAGGTCTCTTATGCCCAGTTGGGCGGGCTTCGTCTTTGGCTCCCCAATATGTGAAGGCTGAAGAATATAGGTAACATGGATATGCGCCACAGGTTCGCTAAGTGACATTTTGCGCGCTGCTTCATAGTATAACCCATTGTTGTTCTCGTACTCGCCTACTGTCCCTCCAAGCTCAATTACAACAAAATCAGATCCATTCGCAGTTGATTTGATTCTTCGTATGATCTCATCGACAACGTGTGGTATAGGTTCGACATCCTCTCCTTCGTAGTGCATATTCCTCTCATTTTGTATGACCTTAAGGTACAACTGCCCCATTGTCATAAAGTTGGAGTGTCCTACCTCTTGATCTAGAAAACGTTCGTAATTGCCGAGGTCCTGATCCCCCTCCAGTCCATCATCGCAGAGAAAAGGATCCCCGTGTTCGATGGGGTTTACGGTTCCGAAATCCCAGTTTAGGTTATTCTCGCATTTGATTGGTGTAACTGAGAAATTGCGTCTCTTTAGCAGAAATGCGACAGAAGCCGCAGTAATTCCTTTTCCGAGAGCTGATATAACTCCTCCGGACACAAAAATATACCTAGTCTTTCCATGTTTTGACATCCCAGATAGAGTTATTAACTATAACGCTTGAAAAAAGATCTCTGAAGTGTTGACCAGTGTACTTCGTTTACTCCGTCGACGCAAGATATGAATCTGGAGAAAGTGCATTGACTATGAATGCAAATTCCGCCTGTCTTCCATCGTCTAGTGTAGCAAAGCCTTCAAACATATAGAACGGTTGCAGATAGTGTGTCCATGGCTCTCTGGTTTTCCACTCATCTGGCTCAATATAAATAACCCTGACAGAATCAACCAGCACATTGAACTCAACGACCCGGTACTGTCCAAACTCTCCGAAAACATCAATATCTTCTGGACGAAGCCAGATCAGATACCCGAGATTTGCCTGAATGTCGAGCCAAGCTTGCTGTGGTGAGATGAGTTGGTACACTCCACTTTCGCCGTACGTGTAGTCTTTGAAATCTAAGTGAACATAATCTGTGGAAGGTGTCTCTGCCGTCCCCTGAACGATAAAATTTGCTGGACCACTTAGGAAATCGTACTTTCTCACCTCAGACACCACAGTTTCTGGTGGGCTTTCATCTTCTCTATCAGGTTTGTAATTTGGGGCCAATGTACTCGATTCTACACTTTTGTAAAGAGATATCCTGGCGTATCTACCATCCTCGGGATCAAGTACTCTAGACATAACGCCATTGCTGAAGTTTATGAAATCTACCCGGTTGAATTTATTTGAGAAGTTTGCGTTTGATATGCCTAGATTCGAAAGTAATCCACTAGCTTTTGATGTATAAAACCCCTGTTCACTTTTTAATGGGACGAATTGGGAAGTTGCAGAGTCAGTTGCTATAGTAACATCGTAGTTCCATTCCTGCAGGACCTTGTGGTAGCTAAGGCTTCTGGTTAGGGTCCGATTTTCCCAAAAAAGGATATCATCGGCAAGACGGGTCTCCTGTCTAGGGAAACCAAGTACCTCAGCCATTGATCTGCCACGTTGAGTACTGCCAAATGTCTCTCGGGGTTCTAATATCTCATAAACATTTATCACTGGTGGGGAGTCAGGTAATCTACCAGCTTCGTCGAGTGCATAGGATGCCTGTGTTCCAGACTCAAGTGTAAGGGATGTGATCACTGGCCTGGGGATATCGCCCAGTGCATTGTCGACTTTAAGATATGCGGCGGGGTCGGAAGGAGTTGGGGTTGTCTTAATCCCTTCATCGACCAAATCAAGAATGAACTGGCAGATAAAAGTAAATATTGCAAAAACGATAAAACCGATAACGGCTTTACGGGCAAGACTTGTTGAGCGAGTTAGTTGAGATGCCAAATTACTTCTGACTAATAATTACATATAAGTAGCAATGTTATCCCAGGCTCGGTATTATATATTATGGAGCAGAACACAGGGAGTTACAAGCGCAGAGTGAAAATTAACCTTGATAAGCAGATGGCAAAGAAAAGGCCAGCCGGAAGAAAGACTACTCTTACCGCTTTCAAGCCATCTTTTAAGCAGATATTCCTGTCTGTTTTAGTATTCGCTGCGGCGTTCGGCGTCATATACGCTGTTGATACCTCTGGAATATTGAAACCAAAGCTGGATATAGCTACCGGATATTACCTGGTGAGCACGAACGCCGAGGTAACGCCACCGAGTATAGAGATCCCCATACCACCTCAGGTTAGGGATAAAGAGAACCCTATAAACGGAGTGTTAATGACGAAAAAGGATTACAGCAACCTTCTTAAAAGGACTCCTGTAGCCGTAACTATAAATAATACTTCAATTGCAAGGCCTCAGCATGGGCTAACACAGGCAGATACCGTTCTTGAAGTACTCGCAGAGGGAGGCATTACACGGTACGTCGCAATGTTTTATCAGAACTTCGATATCTCAAAGATCGGACCTGTGAGGTCCCTCAGATATTACATGATAATGTGGGCTTCGGGGTACGCTGATGCGATAATTTTGCATGAGGGACAGGCAGGATATGATAATGCACCCTGGGAAACCTATCGAGAGAAGGCTGATGCAAGGGGTGCACTGTACAAATTTGGAATAAAAAGTATGCAGTCAGCTGGTAGTAGGTATAGAGATTATGACAGGGCTGCTCAGGTCGGACTTGTCCACGCGCTTTATACTGATTTCAGTTTAATAAAGCCGGAGATTTCGAGATTAGGTTCAATTTTGGGATGGAAAATTGGATCAAAAAATTTGGAGCCATTAAAATTCAAATACGATGCCGAAACTGAGGAGAGAGGTGAATTTAAAGCAGTAACACTAGAATTTTTAGGACTGAGCACCGCTGACTACAGCTCAAGATTCGTTTATGATAAGAAAAGCAACACATACAAAAGGTTTGTTGGAGGAGTAGCGGATATAGATCAACTCAACAATGAGCAGATTGCACCAAAAAATGTGGTTATTGAGTGGCACAACTATGGCGATGCAAATGATGGGCATGGAAGGATTATCATAGATATGCTTGGTGAAGATAAGGTCACGGTCTTGCGCGATGGTAAGGTGATTAACGGAACCTGGAAGAAAGAGTGCAGAACTTGCAGGACCAATTACTTTGACACAAAGGGTAACGAAATTGAGTTTGTAAGGGGGCAGATATGGGTAGCTAATGTTGTAAAGGTTGGTGATAGGGAGGTGAGCAATGTCTTCATAAACGATGGCTCTACTAAAAACAATGAACCTGCTAATAAAACTTAAAACTGGATTCAAGAAGAAAGCCGTGCTGACAGTAGTAGTATTGTTTACACTGGCTGCCTGTAATGGCGGTGGGGGGACCGGGGAGACAACCCCGACACCTACTCAGCAGGAAGATATTGTGCTGATCTGGTGGAATATGTTTGAACCCAAGGAGAATGTTCAGCCGTTGATTGATGCATACGAGTCTGCTCACCCTAATGTAACTATCCAGTACGATGAAAAAGGTGTGAACGATGGTGTTGATGGTTACAGGAGCACTCTAAACACGGTATTGAGTGACGAGGATGCGCTTAGTACGCCTGATATCTTCATAGTTCATAATAGCTGGGTTGATAAATACAAGCAGTTCATTAGGGTTGCATCTGAGTCAGATGTGGCTCGGAACAACTTCAGTGACTTCTACCCTATTGTAGAGAATGATTTTTCTGACTCAAGTGGGATTTACGGGCTGCCACTTTACTTGGATACGTTGTCGATTATCTACAATAAGAACAAGTTAATCGAGAGTGGTTATACGGTACCAAGTGATGACTGGTCAGAGTTCCAAACACAGGCAAAAAACCTCACCAAACGAAGTGCAAACAATCAGATCGTCAGTGCAGGATTCTCAGCAAATATCGTAAAAAATACGGAGTTTTACTTTGATCTAATAAATCTCCTCTTCTTGCAAAACGGGGTAAACATGACTGATACTACAGGCGAGGACGCTATTTTCGGTACTGAGCCAGAACTGACAAAAGCCAAAGACGCCCTAACCTTCTATCAGGACTTCCTTAAAGGGGACAAGGCTACCTGGTCTGACGATCTCAAGATAGATATTGCGAGTTTCCTTGAGAAGAAGCTAGCAATGTTTGCAGCTCCAAGTTGGCGACTAATCAACATCCTGGACTACAATCAGAAGTACAATCTTGGTCTTGATGTTGGGGTCGTCCCGATGCCCCAACTTGGCGGTGATAAGACTGTCGCCTGGCCAACATACTGGGCGCAAACAGTTGCGAAGGATAGTGCTAATCCGACCGCTGCATGGGACTTCATTAACTTTATTACTCAAGCGGAACAGCTCCAACTGCTTGATAGCACTGTACAGCAAAATGGGCGACCGTTTGGTATTCTTTTTCCTCGAAAAAGTATGGAAAGCCAGATTATTGACAGTGTTCAGTTTAAAGATACGCTCGGTCCCTATGTGCAGCAGTTTTCAAAGCTTGGGGATTGGCCAATGGTAGATGGCTTCGCAGTGAGACAGGTTTTTGATGATGAATTTGATAAGGGCAGTGACTTGACGACAATTGAATCCAGAGTTGATTCTATTATCCAATCTAAAGGTGATCCACCGTGATTATGAAAGCAGCGCCGAAAAATCTTGTGCTAGTGATCTTGGTGCTTCTCCTGGTGCCGGTCGGAGTATTGATTCCGAAAGATGTTGGTGCAATATCTAACGGGAATGATGAGATATATTTAGCCACACCACTAAACAAAGCTCTTGTTGAAGGCAATGAGCAGTTTAGTTGGTTTATGAAGGATCCGGATCAAACTAAGATTCCCTTCCAGGTAGACTTGTTCAGAAAGAACTGTGGAGCTAACGGTTTATTCTTTGGAGTCGTTGTTACAGGTGAAAAAACATCAGTCAGTGGTGGAAAGATTTATAATGGGACGTGGGATACAGATGGGCCCATATTGGATAAATCCAAAATCAATGATGGTAACTACTGTATGCGTATCTGTGCCGTGTTCAAGCGTAACCCCAGTAATTTCTATGCACTTTGTGACAAGCACTCAGTTAAAGTTGTTAATACCAATCGTTCACCTGAAATAACAAGCAATCCTAAGGGGCTCAATCTGACCCAGGGAGATGACTTTAAATATGATGTACAGGCTAAGGATCCCGATGGTGATAAGCTGACATACACATTTCAGAAAAAGCCTAAATTCCTGAAGATCAACAACGACAGTGGTGTCATCACCTCCAAAGGTGCGATCAGTAACGTGGGCAGTTTCGAAGTTAAGGTGAAAGTTGCAGATGGTAAGGGGGGGACGGACTTTCAGGTCTTTACTATTAATGTGACAGCGCAGGAGACAGATTTTAGTGTTAGTTTTACAAGTCCCGATTCGGAGAGTGTTTTTTCAAAGGATGAGAACCTGGTTAGTTGGAACGTCTCCGGAGATATCGACGTCGAGGAGATTACACTGTTTTATTCAACTGATACTGAGGAGTGGGCAGAAATCTCGTCAATCGAAGGCAACCCTGAGCAGTTTAGTTGGGATGTGACAGGTATGACTTCCGGAGAATACTATCTGAGACTCAGGTTAAAAGATACTAGCGGTAATCTGTTTGAAGTTGTAAGTGATAAGTTTACTGTGGCAACTGATGACGATGATGGTGGTGGTGAGGAAGTGCCATTGATAACTCCAAAGGATCCGGCGGAAGATGGTGTGACTACCGAAACCACCCCAAAGATCTCGTTTAGTGCTGCACCATCGGAAGGGGCGGAGATTGATTCACAGTCAGTCACAGTCAAGCTTAATGATACTGAATTGGAGGATTGTAGCCTTTCTCAAGGAGTTGTTGAGTGTATCGTTGAGACAGACCTTGAACTTGGTAGGCATAAGTTGTTTGTAGAGGTGACTGACAGTTTGGGGCAGAGTGCAGTTAAGGAGTGGTTCTTCGAAGTAGTGACCCCCGTGACTCCCACTCCCCAACCCGGACTGGGTGAGAATATAACCTTGTTTGGCAACAGGATTCCAATAGAAACGTTCGGACTTGCAATTGGCATTTTGTGCGTTGGGTTGTTGCTACTTCTGATACCGTGGTTGTTATATCTGTTCATCATACGAAGGCGCCAGGAACAAAGCTATGATTACTATCCCGACGAGTCGGGCACAGGATACGAAGTTGGTGATTACTCTCCTACCCCTGATTATTCAACTTCGACGGGTGACATCGAGATATTTACACCCGGATCAGTTGGTGCTCCTCCAGCTGACCCCCTGTCACCTGAACCACTGGAACCAGAGCAGCCTACTCCGCCTGTAGAGCCTGCCACAGATATCCAGCAGCCAGTACAGGAAGACGCTGCCTACGAACCAACAGTTGGGGACCAAACACTTGGTGAGGAACAGTTTGTCACTCCTGAGCCGTATTCCCCTAGAGAAACAGCGTCAGGAGGAGCCAAAGGAGCAGAGCCTGCTCATATGCCCAGTATATACTCCGATGAGGAGGTTCCTGACTGGTTGAAGACCACAGATGAGAACGCGAGCGCTCCTGTATCACCTTCTGGGGAAGATTTTGAGAGTAGGCCAGGTGTTGTTGGAAGTGATGATACCTCAAAACCCTATCAGGATTATGGATTGGCATCGAGGAATGAAGATAACCCGGATAAACAGGGTGAATAAGAGGAGTTAAAGGTTGGCGATCCCCGAATTATTAAGATAGCTGCCCTCGTAACCTCTACCAGTTGCAATATTAACGTCTCCGTTAGCGATCTTGGCAAGTGTTCGAAGCTTACTTGCAAGTTTTGGGCCTACATATTTGTAGTAACTTACCTCGCCCGGCGACAGCGAAACTATCAAGACCTCTGAATCGAAATAGTAGTCCTTTTCACCGATTACGAGTATTAATTCACGTTCGTTTAGCTTCTCCATGAAGTCTGGGCCAAGATCGTTCAACACATTTAAAATAGAAGTTGTCTGTTGTCTGGTCCATATACTTTCGAATCCTATTAGTCGTACACCGTAGTGCGATAGCTCCAGTTGTTGATACTCAGTACTGGCCTCAGGGACGTCGTTTGATATCGGAACGTTATTCATTGCTTGCTGAGAGCTAGTGCTCATCGCCCCAATAAGCATGATCAGCGACATCATAAACGGCACAACATTACTTACATTAATGCCCCTGAAAGCCATATTGGCCAGATTTAGGAAGGCTCCGGCGAGGTTGAACAGCATCATTGATGCGTTCATTAAGGCATTTATTGCTCCGTTGAGAGGGACATCAATCAGATAGTGCCCGAGGGCTTGTCCAAGGAGCTGTCCTAAGAAAGTTCCAAATCCCGTCCCGAGAGCGATGAAAAAAGGTGTTGCGAGGGCTCCTAGACCCCCCGTAATTGTCGTAGCTATTGCTGACGTACTGGCAGCTATAGCTGTGCCTACGGCGCTACCGATAGCAATTCCAGCTACACCTCCTACTGCGGCACCAACGCCTGCACCAACCATTGCTCCGATACCGGTTCCAAGATTGAAAGCTGCACCCACAGCAAATCCTAATATGCTGCCAACTGTAAACCCAACTGTCGCCGGGTTGACTCTTGGGATAAGCCCACTTGCAAACCCTCTTAGTGTTTGCGCACTATAACGCCCGAAATTACCGAAGCTTTGAAACGCCTCCCCAAAGGTGAGTAGTCCTTCTGTACTTGCTGTAGGGATCCCCATTGCTCCACCTGTGAGTGCATACGCTGATCTACTTAGTGCATTTGTTGTTTGTAAGTACCCCACCGCTCCAAGGTAGTTTCCGCCAACGGTGATAACATTGAGAAACCCCGTTCCCTGATAAAATGTGAAGCTGTCTCGAAGATATCTGTCGAGATCGCCGTCGTATTCATCCTTCAAGATCTGTGCCTGTTGGCCTATCCACGAACCACCGATCATTCTGTTCATAAATCGTGTACCCGGGATCCGTGCAAGTTTGGCAAACATTGAACTATCCCCCCTAAGACTTTGTGCGACGCCCTTCCCTATTAATGAGTCCCAGATGAACCTGGCGCCCGCACCGGCCGCAAACCCCGCACCGGCCGCAAGCAGTGGGTTGACGCCGGTAATAAGCCCGACTGTGGCTGCAATGGATGCTACAGTTAAGCCGGTATTGATTGATCTAAAGAGCCTTTGAGAATTAGAATAGATATTTCGCATACCTTTCACCTGATCCTGAAGCTCAGATGTGAGGTCTGCTTGTGCCTTCCATGTTCCATTTGGCATTCTCCATTTTCTCAGGTTGTATGATTGCATATTTTGTATTGCAGCCAAGGCTGTACCTGTTGCGCCACCAAGTACCATTGCCGTTGGGTTCAATCCAAATATAGCAGCTGTACCAACACTGGTCAGTAGCCCTTTGGGGAGTGCACGTGCTGTTGATGAGGTTACCCTGTATCCCGTTCGAAGCACCCTACCGGTTGCTGTAGCCACTCTGACTGTACCTCTTGCCACTGCCTTAACACCTCTTCCTGTGGCTCTTGCCCCTCTGACGCTCAATCGTGTCAATCTGGCATCTCTGACCGATCTATATAAATTACGGCCACCCTCCTGCACCCTTTGAGTTGCCCGTCCTGCTATTTCAGCTGCTTGCTCACTTTTTTGGGATGCGTACTCTGCGGTTCTGGAGTTAACGACCCGCTGACCTACCCTTGAGCTGACAAATCTGGCTCTAGCTGCCCTACTGATAGCTGTGCCCGTCTTACCTATTGCTTTGACAACCCCCTTGGCTGTATCGAATAGCCCCTTGAAGAACATGCGAAGCACCAAACCTCGAGCAGCCTTTTCATTCTCTTCCTTCTTCTTTTTTTTATATGCCCTGCGTGTCAAGATTATCCGACCCTTTAGCTGTCGACGATAGAACTTCTCGGACTGCTTTTGCAGCCTCTTTGATCTGTCCTTAACTCTTTCGGGTACAAATCCTGAAACATTCGCACCTGTCCATCGCGCGACATCTTTCCCTTTATTCACCACCGGTCTTCCAAAAAACACTGCCGGCTTTGCAACAAAGTTTCTTGCTGTAAATTTTGCTGCCCCAATAGCGAAATTCTTGGTTCCCTCTTTTACATTCTCTTTAAACTTCTTTCTTTTTTGTCGAAACCTTTCACGCAGTCCAGGTTTTTTTGCATCATAACGGAAGTCTTCCATCTGGAAAATGTTGTACCACTTACCTCTTAAGAATGCGTCTTCCATCTGCCGGGTTCTTTTGTTCATTGACTCGCTCCAATGGGGGTTGTCCCAGGCATAAAACTGTGCTTTCGTTTCTTGACCAAGCCATCGTGCTCCACGTTTCAACTTGTCTGCACGAGATTCTTCCCTCTGAACTTCTACTTCAGGGGCAGGAACAGGTTCAGAAGGAGGGGGCAATGTAGCTTCTGTCTCTCCTGTGGGTTTTGGTGTAAATTCCCCAGCAGGTTGTTCGTCTTTGGGTAATCCAGAAGGTAGCTGTGCGGCTTCTGTGGGCGTGACAGAGCCCATTTGAATTTCTGACTTTACCCCGTTGAGATACTGAATGATAGCTGTTGCTGCTGGATGCTTGCTAATATCGGGGTGATATTTCTTTGCGAGGTCTCTGTAGGAGGCCTGGATATCTTCTCCCCGGCCTGCAATGTCGTAGAGTCCGTCTATCTCCGCTTTGACCTCAGGAGGAACCCCGGTTGCATCCGGTCGTGGTTGCTCAACAGCTTCTGCCTTTTGTTCGGGAATGGCAATTGCCGATGAGGCTCTCACCTGTTGCAGTACTTTATCAGCTTCCCGTAGTATTTCCTCGACAGACTTCCTTTGTTCCCGGTTTTCACGCAGGAACTTCTCTACAGCTTCAATTAGAGCAGCAGTATCACTCCCCAGCTCTGAGATCCTATCTTGTATTCGTTGCATTGGTTCAACTGCCATATTACCCCAACATTGATAGATGATTTTGAATAGTCCGTATATCCCTCCTGATGTTTTCTAATTCCTGGGCGTATTTCTTGATCTGGTCCAGCTGGTTTTGCATATCTGTTGCCTTGGCCTGCAACTGGGTGGTAGCTTGAACAAGCGTTGTCTGTGATGCTGGATCATTCTGCCCGGTAAGAGACTGTGCCTGTTGTTCCAGGTTTTCTACCTCTACCTTTAACTTGTCAATATAGTCGCTGGTTTGATCTATATGTTTTGCCAAAGCATCAAACTCCTTCATCCGCCTTTTCAACCTTTTTCTTAGTCCCTTCCTTTGCTTATCTAAGAAATACCTCTGATTTAGATTTTTGAAGAGTGCGTTGATTTGCTCTGTGTCAATCTCGACGTCCTTTTGATGTTCCTGTTGCTGTGCCTTTAGAGTGCCATAAATCCCCGAAAGAATAGTCAGTGCTTCCCTCTGGGCAGGAGTCATTGGTACGAGCGTATTGGGTTGGTTGGTGTATGGGCGTACTGCTAATGCTAACAGCCTTTCATACTCCTCAATGTTTGAGATACTGGTGTATTGTTGTAGTTTTGCCTCTTTTTGATAAAGACCGGGTACGAGAGAGGGCTGTTTCAATGTCAAGGTTCCTATCTGTTGCTTCAACATCGCCTCATGTTTTTTGACCTCCTCTTTAAACTCGTCTTTAACAAATGCCCAGTCCTTAAGAAGACTCATTATCTGCGAAGCAGGGGTAACTGCACTCTTAAGCGCCATGTGGTCTATCCACTGGCTCAGCGTCATCACTGCAATTTGTAGATCGCGGGGTTGTACTCCACCAGCGAAGGCCAAAGTACCAAAATCAAATTCTTGTGTTGCTGGTGCATTTCGTGCGGATAGTCCTTTCATGACATGATCCATTGTTCGCTCGTACAAACTAACTTTCTTTGCATAATCTGGTATACCCTCTGTTTTCCTCTCCCCGCTTACCGATTGCCATGTACTTTTAAGATCAATCAGGTCGTTAAGCGAAACTGCAGTTATGGCACCTTTGTTGTTTGTTTGCATCAGTTCTCTTCTGCCAGATAGTCATTTAAAGTAAATTTGGGGTTTTCAAGTCCGTTTGTAACAGCGTTGAATATTTCGTATTTTGCCTCATGCGTGAAATCTACGTTATATGTTTCGAATGGCTCGGGGAGTACGTTCCCGTCGTCCATTACAAGATACAAGTCAATCAGAAAGTTGAACTTTCGCTCATCTTTGTCAAACTGTTCAGGCGGTCTGAACCGGAGCTGATAGAGATTGACGGGAGTAAACAGTCCGGAGTTGATATAGTAAAGCAGTAGCTCTTTGTAGTCTTCAAGAAGAACTTTACGTGTTTCGGGGTACAGTGACTTCATTGCTCGCAGTCCATCTGTAATAACTTTAACAACTTGATCTTCAAGATCTTCGAGCTGTGGCGGGAATTTACTTTCAGTGTTATTAGTTATCTTTCTGTAATACGCATTGAGGTTTGCCTTAGCCTGTCCTGGACTCATACCTCTGGCAAGATAGGAGTATAGTCTTGGTGTGAAGTACATATAGCAGGTTTCGGCTACTGTTTCGTTTAGAAGACGCAATTCGTCCACGTAGAGTAATGGTACCATTCCGTACACAGTGATATCATCCAGGTCATCGATCATCTGATCGCGAATACCAGTAAACTCGGTAAGTGCCGAGAGGTATGATTTCATTATATTTTCCCTTTTCTCGCGCTCGCTAGTTGCTTGAAAATCAAGGACCCCAAAATCGTTGATGACAAATGCATCTGGAATGGCAAAAGTTATTGTGGATGGTAGAAATTTTTGATCCTTCGGCACGTCCATTGACTTTATGATACTGCGTTCAAGTTTTGTTGGTACACGTACCAGCTGGTACTCAGCAAATTCAAGCCTTGCTTCAAGATACCGCATTATGTAGAGATCATGCATTGCTTCAAGGAAGATTTCTGGTGTTTTTTTGCCTGTTTTGTCCAGTTTAAGCTCATAAAGACTAACGAGCTTTTCGATTATCTCTATGTATCTGAGCATCAGCCGCTCTGTCTGGGGAGACGTTTGCTCTATTTTAATATCTAGCGACTCTTCTTTTGAAAACAGGAAGATGTAATCGAGGATCTCGGGTCCCAGAACAGAGATAAGCTGCTTTTCTATATCACTGAGATCAGTAACAAGTGTCGAGATAGAATTGGTGTTTTGTGTTTCTGTAGCCATCTTTCATCTCTATCCCTGATTTGATGTCCCCGGCGCATAACTAGTAAGTCTTTTTTTGGTCTCATTCAACAACCCGCCAAGAGCCGTTGTTCTCTGACTAACTACCTGGAAGAAGATATTACCAGTTGGTACACCCATATTGTTTTTAATTAGATCCGGAATGCTTGGTGAGAACAGGAAGACCGAGTAAACAACAATAATTTTATAGATGCCACCACCGAACTGTGATGCTTCGCTACCGTACCCGAGCAGTGGGGGTGCCCATTCAATTGCACCAGCATCCCGGAATGCACCGGTCAAACCGCTGCTGTTACCCACAATTATGAGAAATAGAAATACACCATATAGAACGATAAACACAAGACTGGCAGCCAGAAGTGTTTTGAAGTAATTGCCCACTATAGTACCGGTTCTACCAGGTATGGCTGCAGTCAGGAATATAAACGGCGAGAATATGGGCATTGTGGTTAGAATTATGTAGTTATTAAGCAGTGCGAGAAACAGCTTAAAAGCTGCGCCCAGGGCAACAAGTCCAAGCAGTAGCTTAAGTAGATCTCCGGCGAGGCCACCTCCCAAGGCTGAGAAAAGCCCCGTGAGAAATGTCTCCTCCACACCGCCTATGAGAGGAAACCACCCGATCTCACATGTGTCAAGTTCGCCCTCAGTAGGAATAAGTGGATCAGGGTCACAGATGTGGATTGCAGACGAGCTCCAGATATTCATAAAGCCAAGCTGATAATCGTCCGGCTGAAGTTCATTAATCTTGGGTCCGGAGTAGCCAGGGGCCCCCTGAACGCCACCTTGAAAGATATCGTAGCCCGGAGCTCCAGGGGCTGTGACCATTACACTTTGGACAAAATTAGTGCCGATCGTAACAAGATCTACAAATAAAGCAGATATCGGATAGCTTAGGGTTACCAATAGCAGGGCGATCAACACCGACGGTAGTGAGTTAGCGACATTCACTATAGTTTGCCCACCAAGATTTTGTCGGAACAGCACAAGGAAAGCTATCACGATGAGAATGACTATGAAGAAACCATAGGCGATATTTCTTGTCCACTGCCAGAAACCAAGGATCGGGCGAAGAAGTTCAAAACCTAACCCAGGGAAGTACGTTGATGGATTCGAGTCATTTTGGGCGAAAACAGTAATAGATTCGTAGCCAAGAATTTGGTTGTACTCGTTCTGTGCCCAGACAATCATACTGGCTGGCGGGTTATCATACATACCATCGCTCAGGGCTGCTATCTGTAGGACAGCCCCTTTTTGAGACACATCGTCTTTACCTTCAGCTGAGCCTGTTGCCGTCAGATGATTCCATCCACCTGCAAACCATGCAGAAAGACTGCCAAGGTCGTTCCTCCCTTGTGGAGCAACGTAAGTATGAATGGCCGATCGAGGTTCAGCCACAGCTTGAGTCATCGGCACATTAGACAGCAGAAAAAATGCAATCAACCCTACGACCATTAGGGTCTTAAATACCGATCTCTGCTTCCAGCCCTTCTTAATCAGGCTCTTTACCGTGGGACCCTTCATCTATGCATTCTAATGTAACGAATAAACGGTAGTTTCTTCCACCAGTATAGGAAGTTATGGAAATGATTTCAACAAGATAATCACTCGGGGAGTTTTTTTTCGCGTTTGAATTTGAACTTCCTCAGTTCGGGGTACTGTTTTTTCAGTTGTCCTATCATACGGTAGTCATCGACAAACCAGTCACTTATCTGGATGAGTGCATCGTCATCCATTCTGGCAAAGAAATCGGCTGCCATTTCGTTTTCAAACTTCATTAATTTTTTTTCAATAATGTCGTTTAACTTCGGGTGTTTCCCCCTGATTTTAAACATCATTTTATAGAACTTCTCGAGATTCTTTGCCTGTTCCTTTTGGTTCAGTGTTGTGTCGCTGAGCTTATCAAGCTCCTCATCGTATTCCTTTAACTTGTTCTCAGAAAGGAACAAGATGGTTTGCTGTATTTCAACCTGCATCTTCATTTCAAGGTACTCATGTCTCATCTGCATAATGACGTAGTCATCATATCCAAACTGATCCTGAACTAGTTTTGCAAATCTCTCGTCAAACAAAAAAAACATGTATATTCAATAACAACTAAGGCAGAGCAATAAACTGTTTCCCAAGCTCCCAGAAGTCTTTAGAGGTTCTCTGAGTGAGATTTTCGCTGTATTTAACGACATCGTTGTATGCTGGCATAGTTCCCTCCCACTGGGCATCAATTGCCCCCATATGGGTGAACAACATAGCTATATTGTCGCTTGATAGAGCCTGTCCGGCCCTTGCCTGCTCAAACACACTTCGCATGCCCTGTAGTTTACCAAGTGTCTCGTCGGCAATCTTGGACCTTGCCCCCCAGCCATCTCTGGATCGGTCAAGAAAGCGGGAAAACATCCAATCCCAGGCAAAGATTCCGACAAGCGGTCCACCGAGACTTGGAAGCATGCTTGCAAACTGTAAACCCAGAAATGGCACGCTAACGTGAGCGAACCCAAGAATCACGGAGGTGTAGATCGTCCACCTCAGGATCTTATTCACTTTTGCAAGCCAACCCCAAAGCTTCTTTTTGTACTTGGCAACATTTGCAAATTCGTCCATCTGCTGCAACCGCTCCTGATACCTAAAAAATAGATCAAGGGCAAGCTTTTTATTTGCTATCTCGCCATCTATATTGCCGTCTATTGTGCCCTTCTCCTTAGTTTTTATCAGGTTGCCGTCATCATCTCTTGCGAGTTGTCCAGTATCCGTTAACTCAAATCCAAATAGATGTGCAAGTTCTGCGGCCGAGACTCCAGGTACTGGAGGGTAGTCTATGAAGAATCCTTGAGGTGTTTTCTTTTTGATTGATGCGGTTTTTGAGTATTCACCCTGAAAGTACCTTATCATTCTGCCACGGGGGCCGAACGTTTCGCGTCTAATGACTACAACTGACTTACCTTTGTCGTCTGTTACAGTCGTGTAACCGTCTCGCTCAAGAGATGCCAGAGCTGCTCTATCGAGTCGTGGCAGCTTTATGTCTTGATTTTTACTGTCTTTTGGGTACGGTGAGAGATTATCTAACCACTCCTGTGCGGGGACCGGGCTTCCTTGATCGTCTCGAAAAGGTTTTCCCTCATCATCCCTCCGGTAGGCTATATCGAATCCGTAAACACCGACCTCCATAATCCTCTTTGCTTTAGCTTTGAACATATGTCGTATGAAGTCTTTGACAATCTCGGTGTCCACGTACAATGCTTCATTCCCATGCCCAATTCGTACATCAATATTGGGCCAGGTCCCCTTCCCGTCTGGGCTTCCCTCCGGGACTGTTGATTCTGGCCCATGGCCATATTCCAGTCTTTTCATCCTGTCGAGTAGTTCGTAAAGCGTGAAGTGGTCTCCAGGAATGTTGTTATCAGAAAACGTTGACTTGTCTTCACGCATCATTGCATCAGCTATCAGAGCGAATGCATCAGAGATGCTCTTTTTCTCATCGGCAATATCGTATTTTGTTGCGTCGCGTTCTTTTGGATCTATCATTTCGATAATATCTCCCTTCAGACTGTCAGACATCTGACCTTTCCGAAGCCTGGATTCTCCATCAAAGGCATCACTTACACCTTCTCCTAAGAGGGTGTCACCTGTCAGACTTGTTGTAATACTCGCTGGAAACCCTCCCAATTGTGCAAGTACAGGGTTTTGTCGGTGTTCATCAATCTCTTTAAACCCCTGCCAACCAGCAACAAATCTGCCCGACGTAACGTCTTGTTCAAACCCACCGATAGCTTCGAGAATTATCAAAGTTTCACTTGAGCTTCTGCCGGACTGTTGAAGTTCGTAAGCTATTGATTGTGAGTGTTGTTCGACTGTGTCTCGTGCGTGCGGTGAGGTTAGTTTAGCTCTAACATCTTGATGCGGTGCAATAAACAGTCGTTTTCGTAGGTCTTTCAAGATTGGAAGTGTTCCCAACCCTCCGGGTAGACCTTTGCCTATTGGATCCGCTCCTAATTGCTCTGTAAAGAATATTCCTCCGACTTTGCTCCCCAGACGTTTTCCTAGTACTTTTTTAAATGCTCCCATTCCATATGCACCAAAAGCTTCATTCATTTTGTAAGGAGTTATGCCCAAAATATCCAGAGGGTTCCAAAACCCCTTAAGGAAGAACAGGGCGCCCCCCCTCGTGTCTTCGTGAGGGATAGACTTTGTTCCGATCATTGAGTGCCAAAGATTCACCTTGTTTCTCTGGAGTGTCTTTCCCGGATTGAGGTCGCTACGCAGGTATTTCACCATGTTTGCTGAGTAGTGTCCCTGGTACCTGGTCATTATGTTGCCATTTTTATCTATTAGGATTTTCAGGTGCTGCGACTGGTCACCAATGTTGTCTTCGCCTATCATTTCGCGAATCTGCTCGTTGAAACCCTCTTCCAAAGATCGCCTTCGTGTTTCGTAATCGTTCTTTGACACATCTCCGTCTTCAAATTGGCTATCTAGGTTCTTGAGTGCTGTGTTGAAGTCTTCGCGTATGCTAAAAAGATCTTCTGCAGATCCTGAGTAGGTTGTCTCTCCGCTTTGTGGGTCAATAGAATCTACGGTGGGCATATTGATACCTTCGAACAGCTCAGGGTATCTTCTTTTTAGTCTCGTTAAGAATCCAGGCAGGTGATCGACGGTTCTGGTGCCGTTTTGTTCCAACAGAATGGCCATTGAAACTCTCGCTTTTTTGTATTTTGTAAACAACTCCAGGTATGTTTCCTCATCTTCTTCACCGAGTTCAACGCGAGTTTTTAGTTCGAGGAGTTTGTCATGTATGCCATTTATGGCTTTGACGGTCATTCCGGCTACTATTTCATGCTCTGTAATTACACCTTCCGCGCCTAGTTTCTCGGGGTTGATTCCTATCTCCGCCATAGTAAGGCGTTCAGTAATTGGTCTCATATAAAGTGCTGAGCCAATCTCTTCAAGGTGTGGTGGTTCGGAGAGAGCCTCGTGCAGACGCTTAGCTCTTTCGGCTCGTCTGCTGCCCCCCCTATCGGTGATATGCTCTGAAAACAGCCGAACATCCTGTTCTAGCCTCTGTGTGTGGTCGGTGTCGGCCATATAGTCGGGTGTTACCAAATACCTCCTCGCTTCAGCAAGGAAATCCTGAAGCTGGGGGTGAGATTTCATCTGCTCAGAAGCCACCCTGTTTAGCTCGTCAAGTGCCTTCAGTTTCGCTGCCTTTTCTGCATCGGTTTTTGCAGTCTCAGGAATATTAAGTTCAGACCTGTGAATTGATCTGAAATAGTCCAGGACCAACCTGCGACTTAAGATTTTGGCTCTTGCTTCAGCCTGAGCGGCTTCCAATGCCTGCTTCACCTGATGCCCAAGCTCGTGCATGGTAGAGCTGTCGCTAGCTATTATCAGTCTGTCTACGTTACCAATGACTGCACCCGCGGGAACTGCTTCTCCGGGGCCAAACTCTTTGCCGTAAATCACTGCGAACAGTTGTTGAATCTGGCTCTGTTCCATAATGAGCGCTGGTCCAGCTGCTGTGATCTCTACTCTGACACTGGGATTGTCTGCTAACTCCGAGATAACTCCGGTAATCTGTTCTTTGTTTATTTCTACAGGGTTACCGTCTTCGTCAGTTGCTCCAGCAAGTTCACTGAACATCTGAGTCAGTGCAAATTCCTTTTGAGCCTGAAGCCCCCTCTGCTCAGCTTCGTATCTTTCGGTTGGACTTAGACTATCGAGGTGTTCGTTTCCCTCCTTCACGAGCGATGCGATTGTCTGATCCCGATTTTCGCCAAAAACACCCAGGTAGTAGTGCCGCATGTGGTCAGCCATTTTGTTGTTCCTTTCGACAAGTGTGTCAACCAGGGTGTCTATCTCTAGATGTGCTCTTTGCAGATACGGCAGTTTTTCTCCATCACTTCTCAACTGGGCCATCTCTTTTTCGTTGAAATATTGTCCGTATGCCTTTAGGATCCTTTCTCTGATTGCGTTTCTCGTCGAATCTCCATGACTGTACTCACCACCTTTGGTGGGACTGACACCTTCAATTATCCTTGTGCCAATCTCAACTGCGTTGACTGGGTCAAGGAACATGTCGGCAACAAACTCATTCATTACTATCTCATTTGCGGCAGCTATCTTACCTGACGCAGATACCGGTCTGCCTCCAGCCAGAGCCTCAGTGGCTGCTCCGGTTAGCTCTTCTACAGCTCTTTGTCTGACCTTTGCGAGCTCACGGATAAGACTTTTCTGGTCCATCGCCTCTATGTTACTCCCCCCCGGGCTGAGCACCTGCTCCACTTCGTCTTTGATATCTGCCTCTTTTTCCGCCAAGGTTCTAGCTTCTGCTGGTTTTTCTCTTGCTTCAGGCATTTTTGCTCGGACGGTTTCGCCTACAGTTCCCACTTCCACTTTCTCGGGTGGCCCAGGTCGCCCGGTGGTATCGAGCAGATCTTCAGGTTGCGCTTCTGAAACTATTTCCAGCTCTTCGGTGGCTACCTCTGTTTCTGTTGCTTCTACGGCGGTTGCCTTAGCCGGCGGGTCACCAATAAGTTCATGTATCTCTGCTTCAGTGAACCCCTTGCTAAGTAAGTACTGCTTTCTTTTCGAATGCTCGGCTCTAGTCATGAAAACCAGTCTGAGCCTGGCCCAACGCTTAACTAAGGCACTCTTTATTTGGCTGAAAAAATTGATCTTCTTCTTTTTGCGAACCTCGTTTTCATCCTGCTCCAACCTGTCTCTTACTTTGTCAGCCTCTGCAAGTGCATATTTTGCCTGTTCGTCTACTTCGGGATCACTAATCTCTGATTGGACTTCCGCAAGTTCCTTTGGATCAGGCTCTTCTTTTGCTTCGGGTAGCGGAGTTTGCTCTGTTTCAACTGTGATATTCGCGAGCTCGTGTCTTGCTACTTCACGCAGCACTTCCTCTTCATGTGCCTGAAGCTCACCGCTTTCTCTTAATTGCCTGAGGATTAATTCGACCTCAAGTGGCGACTTTGCACTTCTGATCTTTGTTTTTATTTCGGCTGAGATTTTTGGAAGAACAAATGCGGCTGCACTAAGTAGTCTTTTATCGACCTGCGCTGGGTTTATCCACCTAAGCTGAGGTGATTCATGAACGCTGCTACTTGCAGCAGGAGTTAGTGGTTCATGTCCATTCCCTGAGATATCCGGAGCCTCTGCAGCCGCCTCGACTGTTGCCGCATCAGCATCTTTTTGAGCTTTTGGCAAGCGAGGTTCCTCCCCGGTTCCAGAAGGATGGGTTCTTTCTTTTGGTGGTGTTGGTGCAAGTCCTATTGCCATATCAAGACTAATTATATCATCCGAACTCTCCTATCAGCATATAATCTTTACTGCTGTTTTACAATCGATTCGGTACATGTCCGTCTTGTTTTTTGTTTCCATTCGTGTAAACTATTACTAATAATACTTGTTTAGTTCAAGAAAATATGGCAATACCGAATGTATCACCTAATCCACAGAATCCCGACCCTGCAGCGGGCGGAGCGTCACCAGCTCCAGGGGGGACACCTGCACCATCAGGTCCGGTTACACCTGTAACACCATTGAATAACGCTCCGCAGATTAGTGATCCGTCTGCAGTTCCCGGGGCAACACCAGTTTCAGCAGACCCTGGGTCGGTCGACCCAGTAGATCCAGCTGCAACACCGGTGATGCCGCCAACCGATATGTCTGCGCCGTCTGTAGATCCGGCAACTCCAGTGGATACTTCAGTTTCAGGGTTACCGCCCGTAACAGAAGGAACAACACCAGCAACACTTGAACCCACGGCAACACCTACTGCAGCTGACAAATCCACGGCAACACCTGCAGCTGACACTGCAGTGTCTGACGTAACCGCAGGGATTGATGCAGCACAAAGTGCAGCAACCGGCACAGCCTCACCAGATAGTACTCTAGCGGGAATAGTTGAAACACCTGGCCCAGCAATAGGCGGAGAACCAAGGGCTACTGGTGACACCCCGCCACCCCCAAGCCAGGGACAGATGCAGAGTGATCCTGACCCAGTAGCAGGTAGTAGCTCGCCCGCACAGCCTTCAACAGCAGAGTTGCAGCCGATAGCTCCTTCACCTACGACTGAGGCGCCACCCGTTCAAGCAGCGGATACTTCATCCGCATTGCCACCGACTCCTATGGCCGTACCGCCAGCAGCACCCACGACGGCTAACGCAATGGCAACCCCGGGACTCGCTCCTGATGCAGGTGCTGGCACCCTTCCCGGTGCACTTCCACCACTCGGAGAAGAGGCTCCAGGAGCTGAAAAAAAAAGTAAGGGTGGCAGAAGAGGGTTGATTTTAATCATTGCTCTGGTCATCATTATTGGTATTATCCTCTTTCTGGTAGGTGTGATGTTGGCATCTGGCTTACAACTTCCGTTTTAAACACCATATCGTTGGTTGAAACTAATACTTGTCATCATATCGGCAATTATGCTATTAGTTCTATATATCAGGACTACAGATGTTTATTGATAAGGTGAAAGTAAACGTTATCGCAGGTGCAGGAGGCGCGGGTGCAGTTTATTTTGCATCAAATGGTAAACCCAACGGCGGTGACGGCGGCAAAGGTGGTGATGTGATTCTTGAAGGATCCAGCAATATAAAGGATCTCTCGGGATACAACAAACGCGACCTATTCAAGGCAGAAGATGGTATTCCTGGAGGAAGGGAAAGAAAACGTGGCAGTTCTGGCAAAGACCTTGTTCTCAAGGTACCCATTGAGACAGCCGTCATAGATGAAGATGGTGAGATTGCCACCACAATTACCAAATCGGGTCAAAGATATACTTTTCTCGAGGGTGGTCGAGGGGGGCTTGGCAACTATAACTTCCGTGCCGGACAAAAAAACACACTTACAAAACACACCCCCGGAAGTCCCGGTGAGGAATTTAAAGGTTTTCTCGAACTTAGAATAGTTGCTGACGTTGTCTTTATTGGTTTCCCCAATGCAGGGAAATCAAGCATGTTGAATGCGCTCACAAATGCAAGCGTTAAGGTTGCAGCCTACCCCTTCACAACCCTCAACCCAAATATTGCAATCGCAGACGATCTCACCCTGCTTGACCTGCCAGGATTAATTAGAGGAACTGCAAAGGGGAAAGGTCTCGGCACCAGGTTTACAAAACACATCAGCAGGGCTGGAATGATAGCTCATTTCATAAGTCTTGAGTCTGAAGATATTCTGGAGAGGTACGAATCGATGCGTGAAGAGCTTTCGGAGATAGATGAAACGCTTATAAATATCCCTGAACTAATAGTACTCACTAAATCCGATCTCATCCCTCCAGAGCAAAGAAGTGCCACGGCAGACAAACTGAAGAAAATGGGGAAACATGCTATTATTACATCTATATACGATATAGATTCGCTTCAGTCACTGCTCAATTTATTTAAGAAGATAATTTCATGATGAAGTTTCTGTTTGCCCTTGCTCTTATTGCCCTGGTATTCGTTGGAGGACTGATAATTCTTCCACGATCAAACCTGTCTGGTGCAGATTCGTTTATCCTTGTCCTCGAAGAAGGAGAAGTATTTTACAAGACATCCGGTGAGTACATCCAGCTCGACAGTGATGAGATAAAGCTTGAATCAGGCACTTTTGTTAAGACAGGTGACGGGCTGGCACATGTAATCCTTGCGGATAATTCACTGATCTCTATGGACAAAGATACAGAGATGCAGGTTAGTTTCGATGATGAGGGAACAGATATCCAGCAACTGATTGGCAACACGTGGCACAGAGTCCAGAAACTATCATCTGACCAGGAGTACGAGGTCGAGACACCAAATCTTCTGGCGGCTGTCCGGGGAACAAAGTTTGGCGTAAATGTGGCAGGGAGTGATGACTCTGAGGTGTTTGTTGTTGAAGACACTGTCAAGGTTGGTGAGTTTGAAAAAAAAGATGGGAAGAGGGTGTTCAAAGACAGTTATGATCTTGTAAAAGATAAGCACTTTGCCCTCAGAGAGGGCAAAACCGAGATGGGCGAGATACAGGAGACGCTCAGAAAGATGTCCTGGTTTATTAACAACACTAAGCTCGATACGGAGTTTGATAAAGCTGATTTCAGTGAGTTTAAGAGCAATTTTAGAGAGAGGATCATCCTGAAACTCCGTCCGGAGCTGATAGACAAAATCCAAGACAACAGAGACGGTATACTCAATAGAGTTGAGATCATCGAAGAGAGAATAACGCTTGGCGAGATTCTAAACAGATACCGCCTCGAAACATCTGGAAGTGACCTTTGCAGCAATGTGAACAACACCACTCAATTTGATGAGGACGTTGATCTACTGGCTGGTGCAATGGATCAATCTACAGATCATGCTGATCAGCTTGGCTCAGTGCTCGACTACATGGGCACAGTTGAGGCAGCATGTGAAGATGGAAAGATCGATGAAGGCGAGAAAGCTGATATGAAGCAGATACTGGGACCAGTTGATTTTGACAGTCAAGTCGATACAATTGGTTTTAGCGAGTTTGAGTCTGCAATAGCAAGCAGGCTTGACTTGTATCTGAATATTGTTGACGATGGTCGAGATATATGCGAGAACTATAAAAACAGATCAGCCGATGACATCCTTTCTGAGTTGACTGCACTTGAGATTCAGTATGATATTGAGCCTCGGGTTGCTGAGGACCTTGGAGAACAGGTGCGAACAATAAGTAACGCATGTGAGGACGGATGGATTAACCAGTCAGAGCATAATATTCTATTCCAGTTATCGGACACTTGAAGATCTATACCAAAAAAGGTGACAAGGGAAAAACATCACTTTTGGATGGTATCAGAGTGAATAAGGCAGATCCAATTATTGAAGCAATAGGTATTGTTGACGAGCTCAATGCTATTATAGGTGTGATTACGGCCAGCAATCTAAAACAAAGTTCAGATTACAATCTAAATCGAATACAGGGGGATTTGTTTAGCGTAGGGGCGGACCTTGCCACACCATTGGACAACTCTGAACAACGTGATATTGGGCACAAAGCGCTACGCATAAAAAGTGAACATATTAAAAGACTTGAAGGTGAGATAGACGAATGGGATCAACGGCTCGACTCTCTGAATAACTTCATACTTCCCGGTGGCAGTGAAGCTGGCGCACTATTGCATCTTGCTCGTACTGTTTGCAGAAGAGCTGAGTGCGCGGTTGCAAAAGCCCAAAGACAAGTTGAAATCAATCCCAGGATTATAACGTACTTAAACAGACTGTCTGACTGGTTATTCGTGCTTGCAAGAACTGTCAATAAGCAAGAGGGAATTGCTGAGGTTGTCTGGTCATCTCAAAAAGAATAGTGTAATCTTGTTGTAGAGGTTAACGAGATGAATCATAGCAAGAAAAAAACAGAATCCGACGGTTATAAACTCGATCAGGTTATTTTGGGGGTTGCGGTTGGAGTTCTTGTCGCTTCAATGATAATAAGTGTTATCACTTTCTACTCCGTAAAAGAGATAAACGAGACTACCAGGGATACGCTGCAGCTTGTGCAGGAGAAAATCATTGAACTTGAAGATGTAAACACAAAGTAAATTTTATTGCAGCAGAGATGGCAAAACCACGGGTTGAATTTGAACCAAGTACAAAAAGTCTGGCACTGGGTATTGTGATTGGGGTTACGATCACAGCAGTAGTTGTCAGTATTCAGTCGTTCCTTGGATATACAGATTTCAATCAGCAGCTCAGATACACAATAGATTCCCTAAAAAATAGGGTTGTCACTGAAAATTCAGCCGAGATAATCCAAGAGAACGATTTTGAATACCCCCTACTGGAAGATATCACAGCGGTTGACACCTCCGACTGGAATACTTATATAAACGATGAATTTGGCTTCAGCTTCTCCTATCCTGACAACTGGGAAATTGATACTAACGGGACAAAAGATTGTACAAAGGCAGGTGTAAGGAGGGATTGTTTTGGGGTTGCTGTCTTTCAGACCGATCCTGTGGAAGGGGATTCAAAATCTATTCTAATTTCAACAAGTGACGAACTTAAGAAGCTACAAGATGTTGGTACATTCTCAACTGTAATGAATCTTTCGGGCAGCGAGAAGATCTTTCAGCAATACAGAAAATCCAGCTGTTTTGTAGATCACGGAAAGAAAAAGCACTGCACTAAAGATGCTGATGGATACTTGCAATTTACTTACACCGGCTTCACAACAAATGGGAAGAAGTTGCATATCTACGTATACGGTAATCCTGACTTGAATCTGGCAGCCATACTGGATAACTTTCAGTTTTAAATGACCGCAAAGAGAAACTTTTTACATCCTGGGAGCATCGCCATAGTTGGCGCTTCCCGCGACCCCAGTAAGATTGGAAGTGTTGTCCTGGATAACATCATCAAGTCGGGTTACAAGGGACACCTCTACCCAGTTAATCCCAACGCTAGAGTAATCAGAAAGCTCAAAGTACACAAGTCTGTTCTTGATATTCCAGGCAAAGTAGATATGGCTATCGTGATTATCCCGGCGAAATACGTCGCTGAGGTTGTGGCAGATTGCGGTGTTAAAGGTATTAAAGACGTTGTTATTATATCTGCAGGTTTTGGTGAGACAGGTGAGAAGGGCTACGGGAGAGAGGTAGAACTTATTGAGTTAGCACAGAAATACTCCCTCAATATTCTTGGACCAAACTGCTTGGGATTTATGAACAAGGGAGCAGATCTTAACGCAACTTTTGCCTACGCATTTTCGCATGAGGGGTCACTTGCATTCGCGTCACAGTCAGGCGCAATGGGGACATCATTCCTTGATTGGGCATCGAAAAACAATATTGGTCTGAAGTATTTTGCGTCTATTGGAAATAAGGCAGTGTTGAATGAGAACCATTTTCTAAAGGAGTTTGGAAAAGACAAAGACGTTTCTACGATACTGTTTTACCTGGAGGATTTTGCAAATGGACGGGAGTTCTATGAGCTTGCAAAAAAGATATCACTAAGAAAACCTATAATTGTCTTGAAACCGGGTGCCTCCGAAGAGGCCCAGCAGGCAATGGCTTCCCATACCGGTTCAATTGCTCAGGACGACAAAATTATTGATGCTGCTCTTGCAGAGTCAGGGTGCATCAGGGTGGGGACAATCGAGGAGTTGTTTCAGATCACAAAATTGGTAGCCTGGCAGCCGCTGCCAAAGGGCAACCGAGTCGCTGTCATAACTAATGCTGGAGGTGTAGGGATTCAATCTGTTGATGATCTCGAAAACAATGGGCTGCATGTCATCCCCTTTAGTAAGTCACTGCAGAAGAAGCTAAAAAAGCAGCTCCCAGGTGAGTCGAGTGTTCAGAATCCTGTGGACTTGCTGGGAGACGCTCTGGCAGAAAGATACAAAGAAGCACTTGAGTTAGTAATAAAAGATCGCAGTATAGATTCGGTACTGGTTGTTTTGACGCCCCAGATGGTCACACAGTCGCTCGAGACCGCTAAGTTTGTCAACACGATTGCCGACAAAAATAAAAAAACCGTCATGGCGTCATTTGTCGGCGGTGAGAGCATTAGTGAAGCAGGAGATCTACTAGCAAAAGAACAGATACCTCAATATCATTTTCCTAACGATGCTGCCCGTGCTTTGGGGCTTCTGCACAGGTGGCGCACAGAGATTAAGCGGATCAAGACAGATAAAGCCAAGATATACAATCCTACACTAGTCAACAACGATCTTGCGTGGGGCTCAGACAAAGGCGTAGTGTACCTTATGAGGGCTCAGGAGCTGATTCGGAAGTATAAGATCCCACTACTTGAAAGTGCTATCAGGGAAAAGCGACAGGACGTGATTAAAGCCGCGAAAAGGGTAAAATACCCACTTGTATTAAAGTTGGTTCATCCCAAGTTGATTCATAAAACAGAGTTTAAGGCTGTCAGGTTGGGTATCGATAACGAGTTTCAGCTCCAGTCTGAGCTTCGTGAGCTGGACAAACTCGCGCATCAAAACAAACTTAAGGGGTACAGCTTTGAGCTCCAGCCGTATATTGAAGACAAAATCGAAGTGATTATTGGCATCAAGAAGGACACTGATACTTACAGAAAGTACAAAGACAAAGACTATTTAAAAACTAAGGGGTTTGGTCATATCCTGCTGTTTGGTTCGGGGGGGATATACACTGAAGTATACAAAGATGTCAGTTTAAGACTGCTTCCAATTAGTAAATTGGATGCCGAAGAGATGATTTTAGAAACAAAAGTGGGGAAGATTGTGCAGGGAATACGCGGGAAGAGCTATAACTTCTCAGGGATCATCTCGGTTCTTGAGAATCTATCCAAGCTGGTAAGTGAGAACACTAATATCTCTGCCATCGATATTAACCCCCTTTTTGTGACGAAGCACGATGTTTATGTCGCTGATCTGAAAATGTTTGTAGGGTAGTTGTTCGCTGCTACGATTAGTTTTTCTTGAGTGTGTAGATTATCTCCTTTAAGCTTGGTTTGCGGTTGTTCATGAGTGCTCCCAGATCAAATAGCTTAAGCGCAAGGAAGAACGCAATAACCACATACACAAACACGAGCACAATCCCCAGCAACAGTTCGGTGGGGAGTAGGTCTGTCACAGAGTTGCGAATTACAAAGATCATTGGTGCTGTAAAGGGAAAGTAGCTCGTAATTTGTGCGATAACGCCGTTTGGATCGCTCAGTAGTATAAGAATAAAGTACATCGGCATGATCCCCAGGATGATAAACACTGACGACATGCTTGAGCTTTCTTTGTAGTTTGTTGTAATTGAGCCTACTCCGACCATTATTGCAGCGAAGAAAAGAAATCCCATAAATGTGAAGTAGAGATTTATTGGTATTGCACCCAGTGGGATGTTGGAGAGCTCAATGGGTAAAGTGAACAGCTCGTTATTGAAGCCGACTAACAACAGTATACCCGCTGCACAGACCCAAACAGAAAGTTGAGTTAGAACTGCCCCTGAAAGACCGAAGATTTTTCCGTAGATAAGGGTTTTTGGTTTGATCATTGATAGCAGCGTTTCTATCATTCTGTTTTCTTTCTCTTCGGATACGCTTTGCAGCAAAAGTCCCGCCCCAATAAAAACGCTGAGGAAAAAGATTATAATTGAAACGATGGGGACAATGAATTTCTCAATCCCAAAAGAAGTTTCAGCACCATCCTTATCGAAAATTATCAACTCCTCTGACAGTTCACCAGAGAGAATCTGCTGTTGTCTGGGGTTCTCAAGACCCAGTAAACTGCTTTGATAGGCAAGACTTCCACCCAGTGTCGTGAAAGGGGTTGAGCCAAGGAGGCCCTGTTCGGGCGCGTAAACCTCAAACTTGTTCTCCTCCAGGAGTTCATCAGAATACACGATAACGGCATCAACATCACCCGCCTTGAGGGACTTAATAGACTCTTCCTTGTTTGTGGCTACATATAATGGCGGAACGATCAGATCGTGGTTTATTATCCCGGCTTTATCAACAACAAGTACACTGTCAATCTCTTCGGAGAGTTCTTCCAGCTTTCGCTCCCCTTCCGACGAGCTGAATACAGATATCATCATAACAATCACCATAAACACCGGGAGGAAAAGGGTCGTAAACCAGAATGCTGGCTTTTTTACTGTGCGGAGATACTCAAATTTTGCAACGAGAAATAGCTTTGACATTATTTATTGTGATTGTGTTTCGAGATTTTAATAAAGATCTCGTTCAGACCTGGATAGTCTATCTTGAACTCGAGCAACTTAACATTTTTATCCACAAGGAAATTCAGTATCTCCTGTGGATTCACACCCTTTGCTGGAGTAATCTCGGCGCTTTGATTGACGATTCTGGCATCAAAGAGCTTGCTCTCTTGTGGAAATTTACCCGCGAACTGTATATGAATATTATCCTTGCCATAGGATCTTCGTACCTCTTCCTGTGTGCCGTATACCTGTTCTTCCCCTTCATCGATGATAATCAGGCGGTTTGCCATCTTTTGTGCTTCATCGATTACGTGTGTGCTGTACATGATGGTTGTACCGGCTCCGTTCAGCTCTTTGAAGATCTCAATGAACAGCTGTCTATTCACTGGATCAAGCCCCTTGAAGGGCTCATCGAGTATAAGTATCTCCGGTCTGTGAAGAATTGCCATTCCGATCTGAGCTTTCTGCTGCATTCCGGAGCTTAGTTTTGCGATTTTCTGTTCTTTGTGGTCGATTAAGTCGACTCTTTCGAGGTATTGTTCTGATAACTTTTTAGCCTTCGACTTTGAGATCCCCCTGAGTGTGGCAAAGTAAACAAACAGGTCGATAACCTTTACTCTGGTATAGATGCCTCTCTCTTCGGGGAGGTAGCCTATGTATTCATTAAGTTTATATGAATACTTCTCACCTTTGATCAACAGTTCACCTTCGTCGGGTTGATAGATATCGAGAAGGCAACGTATGGTTGTTGTTTTTCCCGAACCGTTGCTTCCAAGAAAAGCAAAAACGTCTCCTTTGTACACGTCAAATGAAAGATCTTTTACAGCGTGTACCCGTGCAAATGATTTTGAAAGGTTTGATATTGAAAGAATGCTTTTCAAGGTTGGATCTTACTGAAACCCATTCATGAGTTCTGAAATATCGTAATGCTTAACCTCATCTTTGAGCGCTGTTTGATAGTCTCTGCGGTACTCCAAACGCGAATAATAGGGAATACTCTCCGGATCTTGATATAGAATCCCTGTTGCAACTCCTGACTCTTCAATTTCACTTATACTGTACGCATAATCCCGGTCGTTCTTGAAGTTTTCGTCTTCTGTTACATCATACACTCTATCTGCCAGCCACTGATGATCCTGAAAGTGATTGTAAGTAGGACAGTGTTGAAGTACGTCAAGGTAAGAGAAGCCCTTGTGATTAATTGACGCTCTAATAAGGGAGGTCAACTGGGTAATATTCCCTGTAAATCCTCTGGCGATAAAGGATGCATTCATTGACAACACAAGTTTGACGGGATTCATTCTATTTTCAATGACACCGGTTGGAGCGGTGTTCATTTTTTCGCCAACCCATGTGGTCGGTGTTGCCTGCCCAGTGGTTAAACCGAAATCGCAGTTGTTATGCATTAAGAATGTGATGTTATAGTTGCTGCGTACACCGTGGATCAGGTGACTAATCCCCTCATCAAGTGTTCCGCCGTCACCGCCAATCGCAATGACCGGAAGCCCCTGATTTGCAAGCTTAGCTCCAATCGCAACAGGAATGGCCCTACCGTGCAGTCCTTTGAATACGTAGGCATTGATCTTGTCCGCCATATTGCTGTTGCATCCAACGTCAAAACATAAAAGAACGTCTTTGGGGCCGATACTTTCAGCTGCAAGCGCTTGTTTAAGTGCACTCCATATGGCGAAATCTCCGCATCCGGGACACCACGTAGGTGTTACTGGTGAGTGAAAGTCTTTTACAGCTGGCTTCTGTTCCTGTTTTGCCATTACTTTTTGCTCATGATGTCAGTTAAGTAGTCTACAATATCTTCAAGGTAGAATGGTCTTGAATCGTATTTTGTTAACCTATCTGTGATCTGTACTCCTGTCACTTTCTGGAAAAGACCCGCAAACTGTCCACCATAGTTGTTTTCAATAGCAAGTGTGTGGCTCGCTTTTTTCATCATCTCGAGTGCCGTATCTGGCTTGATTGGCCAAACATAGCTGTAATGGACAAAAACCATTCTATTATCAGGTGTATTGCCGTCTTCTAACTCTGCCATTGCGTCCAGAATTACGCCTTTGTTGCTGCCCCAGGAGATAATACAGATAGAGGGATTTTCCTGGTCGCCAAACACCTCTGGGTCAGGCAATTCAGACAAAATTGTTGAGTATTTGCGCATACGTTTTTCAAACATAGGTTGAATTTCATCTGCAATCTCAGTTGAATAACCTTTTGGTGTGTGTTCATCACTGTTACCAACGAAAGTATTAGCGTTGTCGCCTGGTACCCACCTTTGTGAGACCCCGTCGTTTGTGAGCTTATATCTCTCTTCTTTCGCCATAGAAGATAGATCTGCGCCGGTAACAAGCTTGCCTCGATCCACTTTGTTGTCAGAAAGTACAAATGAGGGTGTGCAGAAAAAACTCTCTGCAAGATATTTATCAGTTAGAAATACTACTGGAGTCTGGTACTTCTCTGCCAGGTTGTGTGCTTCTAAGGTCAGCTTAAAGCTCTCTGTTGAGTCTCCTGGAGCAAGAACGATCCTGGGAAATTCCCCGTGACCGGCATTCACAACTACATCCAGGTCACCTTGGGCAGTCCAAGTTGGGACTCCCGTACCTGGACCAGGTCTTTGACCTACGACAACAACAAAGGGCGTCTCAGTCATTCCTGCAAGCGAGAAAGTTTCCTGCATTAGGTCGAATCCGCCTCCACTTGTGCCGCACATGGCTCTTGTGCCATTAAAGGACGCTCCAACAACCATATTAGCTGCCGTGATCTCATCTTCAGCCTGTTTAACCACCATTCCAAGCTTCGTACCTTCCTTTGCGAGGTAGGTGAGGATGGCACTTGCCGGTGTCATTGGATAGCTCGAATAAAGCCTGACCCCAGCTGCGATTGCGCCAAGTGCTGTTGATTCATTTCCGCTGATTATCAAGTGATTATTGAACTCATCTTTCGGTGTAAATGTTTTTTCGAAGTAGGAGTCGGTATCGCCCAGAGAGTCGTATCCTGCCCTCACCGCATCCCTGTTGATTTTAATCATATCTTCGGTTTTATTGAAAATTCCGGCGACAGTATCCTGAAGTATAGTTATCTCCAACCCAAAGATCTTCCAAATCGCACCAAGGCTCACTGTGTTCTTCATAAGAGCGGTACCACCACTTTCTTTTGCAAGCTTAAGCAGTTCTACAGGGATCACCTGTATCTTCTTCTCTTGGAAATGTTTCGCATGCTCTTCATTGATTGAAAATGCGCCATCGTCAAATACAATGATTCCCCCATCAGCAAGCTCTTCTCTGTGCAGGCCTATTGATTCCTCATTCAGGACCAGGAGTACATCTACAGTCTTTGTTATAGAGTTAATTGCCTTGTCTGAGATCTCAATTTGAAAGACATTATGTCCCCCACGTATTAATGACGGATATTCAGTATATCCGAAGTTACAAAACCCTGCCCTTTTCAGTGCTTTTGAAAGCACCAAACCAGAGGTTTTAACCCCCTGGCCTGCCGCTCCTGCTACTTTGATTACGTACCTGCTATTCATTCCATATAAGTCTTGATCCGAGTTTGATTATTTCTGTAAGTGCTAGATCCAATACTGCTAGGAATATAATAAGTGCTACCTCGGCAGTATTCAAGGGGACAGTCCCAAAAAGTTGTTGGAATGGTTCAGAGTAGATTGACAGCATTAGCAACCCTATCCCGATCAGTAGCGATATGTTCAGTATTTTATTATTAAAGATCGGGCGATTCCATATGTTCGAATCGACCGTTTTTGCAGAAAACAGAAACAACAGTGAGCTGAGAGAAACACCAGCATAAATCACAGTTCTTGCAGCGCCAAGGTCGTAGTGTGCATCTACCATATGTTTATACAATATGAAGTAGATACCATCGATAATAAGACTGATTATTATAATAGCGGTAATAACCTTTTTATCGAATATTGAATCTTTTTTTGATCGAGGTCTGTCTTTGAGCAAGTCTTTCTCAGGGGGGTCAAAGCTAAGTGCAAGACTTGGGAGTCCATCTTCGATAATATTAATCCAGAGCAACTGTAGTGGAAGCAATGGTAGTGGAAGACCTGCAAGCAGACTGGCAAATATTAGAACAGTTTCAGACAGGCTGTCTGCAAACAAGTACACCATAGTCTTTCTAAGGTTTTGGAAGATATTTCGCCCCTGTTCCACTGCGTCGACAACCGTCTGGAAGTTAGAGTCCAAGAGTATCAGATCAGCAACCTCCTTAGTTACATCTGTTGCAGAATCGACCGATATTCCGATCTCCGCTTTTTTGACTGCAGGAGCGTCATTAACCCCATCCCCCATCATACCAACCTGGTTGCCTGATCTCTGCAGGCTGAGGACTATATCAAGTTTCTGGTCGGGAGTTGTGCGGTAGAAAAGTTTAGTTTTTGCGACACTCTTGTCGAACCGTGCACTACCCTTGAGCTCATGCAGTCCCTTACCAGAGATTATCTCTTCATCTTTAACCTTGAAATTTAGAGTCTGCAATACATTCATACTTGTCTCTTTGAGGTCCCCTGTAATGACCTTTACCTCAATCCCCGAGTCAATGATCTTGTCCAAGGATTCTTCAGCAGTGCTGCGAACGGGGTCACGTACAAACACCAATCCTAAAAATTTCATGTCTTTGAAGTCATCTCTGGTTGCCTCTCTTTTGAGTTTAAATGGCTTGTATGCAACAGCCACCATTCGGTTGCCGAGCTTTGCCCGGTCTGTAATCTCTTTTTTCCACTCTCGACCCGTTTTTCTTGAGAATTTGAGTATCTTCTCAGGTGCCCCCACCGCATAAAGGTTTCTGCTGTCTCTTGCTCCGGTGTACTTTCGAAGTGAGCTGAAGGGAAAGAACTGCTTTCGTTTGTCTTGGTGTGTTTCCAAATATCCCGGCTTTGTGTTTTTTTGCAGATATTCGATTATGGCGTCGTCGATGTAGTTGGTTCCATTGTTACTAACGGCAAGAGCCTGATATCCCAGTTTTGAGTCTGTGAAATGCGTGTCAATGACCTGCATATTGCCTAGGGTAAGCGTCCCTGTTTTGTCGATGCACAGAATGTCCACAGCTCCAAGTGTTTCGGCAGCGGGAAGGTTACGAACGACTGATCCCTTACTCATTATCCGGTTCATACCAAGTGCAAGAGTAACCGTAAGGGCGATTATTAAACCCTCCGGAATAGTGCTCACTCCCAGGGCAACTGATGTAAGGAAGATTTCTTCAAATTCAATCCCTCTTGAGAGGCCAAGCAGAAGAATCATGATCGTTATAAACACGACAACAATAGCCAGCGCTTTACCTATCCGTGCCAATTCCATTTTTATCGGTGTTGGTGGGTCAAATTTTGACTCCAGCGATGCAGCTATCTTTCCGAATTTGGTGTCGTCTCCGGTCTTTTCTACCCTGGCAACTCCATACCCTTCGAGTACGCTTGTTCCAGTAAAAACTTGGTAAACATCTCCAACTTCTCCATACTTTTCTTTTCTAAGTGCTTTTTTGTGTACTGGCGAGGACTCTCCGGTGAGAATAGCTTCGTTAACAGATATCTCTGATGCCTCCAGTAGAGTGCAGTCAGCAGGAATTTTGAGCCCGGACTCAATCACTATCAGGTCTTGGGCTACAAGATCGACTACCGGAACCGACTTGTGTTTCCCATCCCGGATTACCTTAACGGTTTTTGAGACCTTTTTCTGAAGGGCAAAAAGAATATTTTCAGCACGATACTCCTGGAAAAATCCCAAACCTGCGTTAATCATCACCACCAGTAGAATGAATCCGGCGTCTGTATATTCGACAAGAGCAATAGAGAAAAATGCTGCTATGAGCAATACGTATATTAATGGGCTCTTAAATTGATTGAAGAGGATCTGGAAGGCAGTGAGTTTACCGGGTTCAGTTATTGTGTTCGGCCCCATTCGTTCCAGTTTGGCTGCGGCCAGTTTACTTGTCAGTCCTTCATAGATCATAGATTCTTACGCATTTACGAGTATTGTACTTACTTCATAATAGAGATATATTGAATGTAATTAAAGACATATTATGAAGATACATAAGTTGTTTTTAGTCTCGGTTTTATTATTTTTGAGCGGATGTAATTTGCTTGGTTTGGGGGGAACTCCGCCCGATGACTCTGAGTTCGATACGCCAACCAGACCAACTACCGGAGAACTGACTCACACATTCAAAACAGAAGGTTTTAAATTGGAGTTGTTTTATGAAGATGCCGAGTTTACATATTTTGGCACAATGCAGACTCCAACTCCTTGCTCTGAAGTTCAGGTTGAAACACTAATAGCCGAGAGCTTCCCTGAGCAGGTATCTATCAATTTCACAACTAAGGAATCAGATGAGATCTGTATCCAGGTGATCGGAGAGAGGACATTTTCAGGTACGGTTACAGTTGACAGAGAGGCATCGTTTTCTGTAAGGGTGAACGGACAGCCAATTTCCGAAGTTTAAAGCTTAAATTATTTCGAGGAGTTCAATCTCGAAAATGAGTGTCGCCCCGGGTGGTATTATTTCTCCTGAACCGGCATCTCCATAACCAAGTTCTGGTGGGACCGTAAGCTTTCGTGTTCCTCCAACTTTCATCCCCTGAACGCCTTGCTCCCAGCCGGCAATTACTCCTCCACCCCCTAGTATAAACTCAAAGGGCTCTCTGCCTTCATCCTTTGAACTGTCAAACTGTGTGCCATCCTCGAGTGTCCCGGTGTAGTCAACGCGTAGTGTGTCCCCTGCTTTTGCTTCTGCACCTTCACCTGCGACAATGTCCTCGATTTGAAGGTCTTCGGATACCTCTAATGGTGGTGGGGTTGGTGTTATTACGTTTCCAAACTCATCAAGCGACTCTATGCAGCCACTGAGTACTAAGCTCAAAACAATCATTAGCGTGATTTTTTTTAGCATTGCGAAATCGATAAAATAATTATGGCCAGAAAAGATATGGATTACCAAGGCCCCCTACAGAGTTGTTCACCCAAAGAAACACTCCATTCCACAAGCAGCAAAACAGTGTGGACGTCACCACAAGTACAATAACAGCTGCGATGAGCAGTTTCTTAGTATCTATCTCTGGCAGCTCGGCCTTTTCTCCTTCCATATTCGTACTAATATATCATGCAATGGATCAAAATCAATCCCTGATCCAGACTTCGTAGGCTCCCTGCCCACCATTCTCGACTGATCCCACTTTGAAATCCTCAACAAGGGGATGCTTACTTAGGTATTTTGCTACCAGTGGCTTTAAAATGGGGCCGCTTGGCGAATGAAGTCCTTTGCCTGTGATTACGAGAACAGTATCTCTGTCATCTGCGTGCTGCTCTGTGAGGAAGTTGCCGAGAATGATCTCTATATCTGCATTGGTAAGCCTTCCCTTATCATGGAGATCTAGTGTGGCTTCTGCGACAAACGGTTTTATATGCATTGATTGTACATTTATCTTTGGTTATCTATTAGTCTAGACTCTATCTCACCAAGTGCCCCTCTAACCTTCTCTCTCATCTCTTTTGAGTAAGGATTATAAAGCTGCATATCTCTAAACAGCTCCCAGCTGTCGTGTGTTACATAGTTCATTGCTTCATAGATAATCTTGAATCCCTTTGTATCGATTGGGGTTGGCTTTATACCTGCAATTTGGCCTACGCGTCCGATAAGGTGATTGTAATTGATTGTGTAAGCCGAATAGCGGTCGTGCTCTTCGGGGGTTATCTCGAGTACATTGACTCCAAGTTTAGTCCAGAAGTCTTTTACGAAGTCATAAATTTTACGGTCGGCTGAGATGTTGGACAACATCATATTTAGACCTTCAAATTCTTCTCCATTGTTGGTGCTGTCCGGGCCGAAAACCGGGTGGCTGGCAATAATCTTTGTGCCAGCTTTAAGGTGTTTCTTCATCCATTCTACTGGTTTGACTTTCACTGATGAGACGTCCATCACCGTTGAGTTTTCCGGAAGTACAGGTGAGATTTTTTTTATTACTGACTCTAAGGCACCTATAGGGACTGCTGGAATGACGAGGTCTGATTTTACCGTCTCATTGAAGGAGAAAAACTTCTTGCTGTTAGGTTTTGAATTGATGTCGTAGATCAGGATTTCAACTCCTTCGATATGCTCAAAGAAAATCTTCTCAAGAAGGGATCCGAATCTGCCGTAGCCGATGATGCCGATTTTCATGACTTACTCATTAAACAGAGGTAGTTTATCAGTTTTAGTATTGTTATGAACAGAGTATATTCTAAGCGATTGAGATGTTACTCAATGCCAAAACATAAGAGAGTCGCCTTTTACCTTTGTCTATCCAACCTTCGCCAAACTGAAAGCTTGAAGCATTGATATTCGTGAGGCTGTCAAGTGGTCGCCCGGTAGCTCGGTTACTTGTTGTCCCTATGGTTGTTCTGATGATCTCGGCATCTGTAGCCGCTCTCATAGCGAACATCGCAGAATTTCCCGGGTCTCTTCCTTGCAGGAGCACTTGCATTGAATTAGCGATTGAGAAAAGTTCAGCCGGTTCCATCTCAGGGTCAAGGAAGTAAACGCCTGTCGGGCAGTTAGGCATTGAAGCGGCAACACGTGTGAGTTGTTTTGTATCATAACCCTCTCTAAGAAGGTGATTTGTGCCTTTGTGACTCTTCTGCTTATAACTCTTATTGTAGAACCATCTGGTACTAAACTACTTACTGCAGATATTGCTGCGGGTTCAGATGAGACCACAACCAAAGATGTGTGCAGGGAAGGATGATTATTTGCTAAGTCTTCGCGGCCGAGAAGTGATTTAACCACCTGATATCTTCGATTGAAGGGGAACTGGCCTCTTTCTTGCTGGTAGGCTGATAATCCTTTCAAGTATGCAAAAGAATCCTCGGTTGTTCTGTAGTCAATAAGTTCCATCCGTATCAGAAATTGACTTTATATATCGCAAATATCTCTCAGATATTACACTTTAAATGTCAAAAGCGCCAGTGTATTCTTGTTTGTAAGATGATTCGAGAAAGATTGTTATTACGTCTATGAGCAACCAGAGTCGGGAATTCGAGGGCTTCATTTCAGCATGTTAATCTCATCAATTAGAGTTCTATTGACTGTGAAATGATGAGTGTTTAATCCTGCCAGCCGTGCGATTCTAATATTCCTTGCTTTGTCGTCGATAAACATGATTTCATCGGGACTAATCTTAATTCGGTCCAAAACAAGTCGGTAGATCTCGATGTTTCTTTTGTTCATCCCCATTACTTTAGTTATATAGACGTCCCTGAAAAGTTTGTCGATCCTGGATTTTAGTATTGGGAGCTCGAGAAGGTCGGTGCTACCTGTAAACAGATACATATTGAAGCTATCTTTAATGCTCTCAAGGTACTCAAAAAGCTCCTCATTAACGTAAAAGTGCTGGTTGAATTTTTCCTGGTTTCTGAGTGCCTGTTTGTAAAGTTTGTTGACACTTCTAATAGTTTCATCTTTTGGTAAGACCAAAACCCGTGCAAAATCAACTAGAAGAGTTGTAATCATTACTGAAGACTTTGATCTAAATAGCTGAAAAGCTTTTTGTTACTTGCAAACTGATGGACATGCAGCCCCGCCATCATCGCTGCGTCAATGTTTTGATGCTTATCGTCGATAAACAAAACCTCACTGGGTCGTTTCCGGATCTTCCTTAGGACCTCCTCGTAAGCAGTGTGAGATTTCTTGCTTGTCCCCAGTTGCTTCACTGTGAAAATCTTATCAAAGGTAGCCTCAATATCTTTCTTTATCTCTTTTGCAAATACGATATCACGGCTGGCGGAGTACAGGTAGATCTTGTGACTGCTCTTAAGAGCCTGAAGTTTCTTGATTAATGCCTTGTTTAGGCGAAAGTGCTTACCGAAATCCTTTCCTTCCTTCCTAATTTTGTCGAAAAGATCGCTCATGCTGGGAATGTCGGAGTGCTTGGGGATGAGAACGACTCTAGCGAAATCAACGAGTAGAGTATTTATCTTGCCGTCCTTATCCATAACAGATTATACATGATTCTCTTTTGTAAGTCTTCTCGCAGAGGTGTTTTTGAGTTGCATAATGGGTCTATGTTATGCTTGGATGATACTTCTTAGAAATTACGCATGAACCCAACAACTCAGGACTTCAAACTTGCCGGGATCTTTCTAGATCACTCACTCAAGATCAAAGCTAAGGAAAAAGTGTTAATCTCTGTCTCAGAGCACATCTCGAATCCACTGATAAAGGCTGTGTACATTGAAACGTTGAAGCGTGGTGCCTATCCGGTGATAGACAGTGGAATTTCAAACCTATATGTAAACAGGGCGAGCTTTGATGGGTTGAATTACCAGTTGTACAAGCTCGCGAACGATTGGCAGCTAAACTATATACCTGAGGATATTTTAAAGGCTTATGTAGACTGGGCTGATGCGTTTGTGCGGATAACCTCGATTTTTAACAAAACAGAGTTGAGTCAGATTGCAACTGACAAAGTAGGTAAAAGAAAGAAGCTGGTTTCTCCGATCTTTGAGAGTATGATTAACTCTGATAGATGGGTTCTGACGTATTATCCTACATATGCTATGGCCCAGGCTGCAGGTGTATCCCTTGAATGGTTAACAGACTTTTACTACAAGGCTTGCATAGTCGATTATGCCAAGATGGAGGCTGAGCTCCAAGGGCTTGAAAAAGTGTTAGACACAGGAAAAGAGGTTAAGGTGATGGGTGAAGATACCGATCTTAAGCTGTCTATTGCAGGTAATCTTGCAAAGGCTGCGTATGGCGAAGCGAATATTCCAGATGGCGAAGTGTTCTTAGCACCTATCCCTGAGAGCGTTGAAGGAAAAGTATATTTTGATATGCCGACGCTTTACCACGGTAGTGAAATGCATGGTATCAGGCTGGTATTTAAAAAAGGAAAGGTTGTTAAGGCAACTGCCGAGGTTGGTCAGGCTGCTCTGGAGGAGATTCTGAATACTGACAAAGGATCAAGATATCTTGGTGAGTTTGCTATCGGAGCAAACTACAACATTAAGGATGCGATGAAAGAGACCTTGTTTGACGAGAAGATCGGTGGAACGATCCATATGGCGCTTGGCAGAGCATACAAAGAGAAACGCGGCGGTGCGCCTGAGGGCGGAAACAAATCGGTGATTCACTGGGATATTGTAAAAGATATGCGCAAGAAGGGTTCGGTAGTGTTAGTGGACGGGAAAGAGGTGCTTAAAGATGGGAGAATCTTGTTCTAATCAACTTCTGTGCTGCATGGGTTCAAGGGATTTCTGATCATGAGGGGTGCCTACGGCACCCCTCATCAAATTCAAATCTAAACCTGCAATCCTATTTATTCTTCTTTCTTTTCTTTGTTTTTCCGGTTGTTCTAACCCCCATCAGTGCCCTCTTCTTGTTTACAACCATCGCTCCAAGAGTCCATGAGACAAGTAGTAGGTTGATAAAGAAGATTATGATTCCACCGAGAAGTGGTATTAAGCCGAGAAGGAGTATCACTCCTTCAACAACTACGAACCCAACTACCAGTGGCAATGCCCTGCCGGTGTTTGGTCGTCCAAATTTCACCAACAAGTGTCGACCGACGAAGTAGTTTGCATACACTCCAGTAAGGTACCATGCAAGTAGACCGATGATGCCCAGCACGATTGCCGTGTGCAGACCGAAGATCGTAAGTAACAGTACCAATAAGAGTACCGGGGCAACAATCAAAGTTACAAATCCAAGTAGAACCGATTTCCAACCGTCATTTTTCATGGCGGTCAGTGTGTTTTCGCTGAATACCGGGAATAATCGCAGTACAACGTAGGCGGCAATAATGCTACCTATTAACATAATCAGTTTCAGGATGAGCGATACGACGAAAGATGCTCCTAAGAAAGCTCCAACAAGTGCTCCAAGATCTTCATCAGAGAATTCAAAGCTAGAAAAGCCACCACTAAAGTGACTTGCATTGGTTAAATCCACTGGATTATCTGTCGTTCCTCTTACACCGTGCCCAGCTGAGAGAATCTCCTGACCACCGACAAATGATTCACTGGAAATCGAATATCTACCAGCAAATATGACAAGGTCACCTGAAACGGTTCCGTTGATATATACCTCTCCTGCTGCAATCCGAAGGTCGCCAAGAACGTCACCGTTGATAACAACGTACCCGGCAGCGATCATTGCGTCTCCGTTGACAACGCCGTCGACCTGAACGGCACCTGCAGCAGCAAGTAGGTTATCACCAACTTCTCCACTGATGACGAGCTGGTCGCCTGCAATTAAAAGGTCTCCGGCTACATCATCGGAATATGCAGTAGTACCCTCTTCAAGGGTCACGTACCGGTTAGGCGAATCAGTCCCGAGTGTTGCAAACTGAGCAGACACCGGTAAGACGAAAGCCAAAGGGAGCGCAATGGCTGTGAGCAGTACGCCAAGACGGGTTAGCTTGCGCTTCATAATTTGGAATAATAATAAATAAGTTAGTACCTCTTATCTTAGTAAACTTATAAATCGCTGTAAAGCAAGCTGGAAGACGATTTTGTTGACTGAAGCAGGATGATTTGATAGTGTTGGCTCAATAGTGAGACTAAAATGAAGCAGATTGCACTGATGATAGTTATTCTCCCATTTGTGGCTGCATGCTCTACGACAGCGATTCACGAGAACAGAACTGTTAACTTCAACTATAAGAGTGTCAGGGTTGTGTATTTCGCAATGGATGCCGTCTTGAAGGTTGATTCGGTGACCTGGGATTTTTTTCCATCACAGGGTGTGCTTGAGCATGAAACAGACGAAGAGATGCAGTTTGTGAAGGTTAGCTTGACGTTTGATAATAATAGTCCCGACAGTTTTCCCCTTAACTACTCCTCCTTTAAACTTGCAGTTGCAGATAAACACTACCAACAGACTGCTTATATTAATTCGGGGCAGGTAGACGACATACTTAAGTCTCAAGAGATTATGCCTCGAAACAATGTGTCTGGGGCGGTATATTTTGAAGTTCCAGCAGAGGTCGAACAATCAGAGGTTAAACTTATCTACACAGGGTTTGATAATGGAGAGAAAGAGTATGAGCTTGGTCTCGAATGATTATTCGTACCGCAGTGCGTCAATTGGATTGAGGTTTGCTGCCGTATAGGCAGGATAGAATCCAAAAATAACACCAATTGTCGCCGAGACAGATGTCGCAAGGATTACTGCTTCGGGTGAGAGTATGACCGGCAGGTCTCCAATGGTTCCAATGATATTCCCCAACAAAACCCCGAAGATGATACCCAATACACCTCCAATTAGCGTAAGTGTGACCGACTCAGCGAGAAACTGCGATAAAATTGCACTTTGTTTCGCCCCAACAGCTTTTCGCAACCCAATTTCTTTGGTTCTTTCTGAAACGGAGACAAGCATAATATTCATTATTCCAATGCCGCCAACCACTAATGAGATACCTGCAATTGCTGTTAGAAGTGTGGTGAATATTGAAGTTACAGTGCCTGCTAAGGAGGCTACATCCTCTGATGTGACAATGCTGAATGGAGCATCTTCGCCGTCCTTTACATGGTAAAACTCGTTGAATGCTGTCTCGATTTTGATTGCGACTGAATCAACAAGTGTCTCCTTTTCTACCTGTACAATGATCGCAGAGGGGTCATCTGAGCCAAATAAGTTGCCCGCGGCGGTATTGAAGGGGATATAAATCTGGGTGTTAAACTGATTGCTTTTTGGCTCTAGAACGCCGATAACTTTGTAATTAGTACCGTCAATCCTTATGCTCTCATCCACAGCTTCACTTTCGCCGAATAGAGTGGCGTAGACATCGGATCCAAGTACGGCGTACTTCCTGAGTTTTGCATCATCTCTGTCTGTAAAAACAACGCCGTTGTCTGTCACTAAACCCCGTATACTGAAATAGTCTGCGTTAACACCGGAAACACTGCTAAAAGATTGTCTTGCGCCCCTTGTAACGCTAAATGATGTTGAGACCTCAAACCCAATGCTTTGAACCTCTTTAAACTTCACATCGTTTTCAAGGAGATTGAGCAGACGGCTATCTAAGCGCTTGGTCGCGAAGTTAGCAAAGTCCGCACGCGTGTTGAAACTGGAAAAGTCAGATATGGGAATTACATTTACGGTATTAGCCCCCAGTCCCGCGACCTGATCTAATATGAGTTGCTGCGCGCCTTGTCCCACGGATAGGAGTGCAATCACTGCCGCAATTCCGATAATTATCCCGAGGATAGTCAGAAACGACCTGATCTTGTTTGCAACTATCGAACTAAAAGAAACTTTTATTACTTCAAATATACTCATCAGTTTGATCGTGTATGGACTATTTGGCCGTCTCTAAGATAAATTATCTTTTCTGCATAATCCGCGATGTTTTTTTCGTGCGTGATCAGGATAATTGTATTGCCATCCTTGTGAATCTCACTTAAGATTCTCATGATGTCTTCTGCCATCGCAGAGTCGAGATTACCAGTTGGTTCATCTGCCATTATGATGGCTGGACTCATGATTAATGCTCTGGCGATAGCAACTCTCTGAGTCTCTCCGCCTGACAATTGGTTTGGTATGTTATGTTCTTTCTTTTTGAGGCCGACTTTGTTTAACACGCTCCGCATCTTACTCTTTCGTTCGGCTACATCACCATAGAGAGTCGGAAGGATTATATTTTCAGCGACAGATATCTTTGGCAGGAGATTAAACTGCTGGAAGACGAAGCCGACATCATTGTTACGAAATTCAGCCAGTTGATTTGAACTAAAAGCGCTTATATCTCTTCCACGGACGAGGTACTCTCCTGAGGTCGGTACGTCCAGTGCACCAAGAATGTTCATCATAGTGCTTTTCCCCGAACCGGAAGGTCCCATGATGCCTACGAACTCACCTTTGTCTATCTTGAGGTTAATTCCTTTAAGTGCCTCGAAGGCGTTTTCCTTACCAGGATTATACGTTTTGTAAACGTCCTTAAGCTCGATCAGGTGTCGGTTCTCTTTTTTTTCTGTAGTAGATTTTCGATCAGACATTGAATCAATTAAATATGAAAAAGCTTCGGGTTGCAGTAAAGGATGGCTCTACGATCTCATCGCCCTCGCTCAGCCCCGACTCAATCTCTATAAACCTATCAGTTTCTAGACCTGTTGTAACCTCTACTTCAGTGATAGTAAATTCCGTCCTCTCCTCGTTATCGTATGTTAGGACTTTGACGAAATTCTTGTCATCCCTTTCTATTACCGAGCTCTCAGGTACAGCAATAACATCCTGAACTTTTGCAGTAAGAATTTCGATGTCCACACTCATACCTAATCGCACTTTTTTGGGGACGGTGTCTGGCTTCACACGAACGATATAATTCACAGCACTTGTGCTTGGCTCCGCGTCTGGAGCAACATATATAACTTTTCCGTCATATTCATCTTTAAATGAGAGTGCTGGAAAGACAAGAGTGGTAGTCTGTTTTCTTTTCACATCCACAATATCATTTTCGTTTACACTGACTTCGACAACGTATCTGCTGTCGTCAACAATTCTAACCCCAAACGTTCCCAATGGAGAAAAGGTGTCTTCATCAACATTTACTTCTGTAACCAATCCTGCAATTGGGGCCTTTATCTTTTCTTCACTTGTTGAGAATGCTCCGTTTACCTCTACCTCAGCTAGAACCTGATCTACCTTAACTCTATCCCCAACCTCAACGTTTACACTAACTACTCTTGACTGTGAAGGGAAAACGACCTCGCTCTCTTCGATTCCCCTGAGTTTCCCGTCGACAGAAACAACACGCTCAACATCCCGGATGCTGACCTTTTCTATAGCCTCAGATGGAAGTGTCGAGCCCTGATCCCGCATATTAAACATTAGGAATACTAGAACAACAATGACTACAATCAACAGTCCAATGATCAATCGAAACTGCTTAATTCTCTCTTTCAATCTACTCATGGTTTTAACAGATAATATATATTAAATAGTTAATGAGATCTAAGATCTAAAAAAGGTTCCTACAATAAAGGCTATTAAGGCTGCAACTCCACCAATCACAACAATCTCACCTACTGACCTAAATAAAGACTCCTTTGTTATTCTCCATCTAAATATTCCCAGTAAGATCAGGGCTGTGAATGTCGCTGCAACGGAGTGGATGAAAGCTGGTGCCGACTGTTGTATAAAAAGATAAGATATCAGAGGGATGAACCCAAAAGATACAAAGGAGACAAATGTGAATATGCCGGTGATAAGTGGATTGCTTGCCTCGGGGTTAGGTACATTGTGCTTATAGCGGAGCAGAAATTCGCTCCAGAAATCTTCGTTCTTGCTGAAGATGTCACTTAATGCTTCGGAGTCACTAATACTGAATCCCTGTTCCGTCAAAATCTCAGTTGTCGCCTTTTGGTTCTCTTCCTGCCCAGATTTAATGACTTCAATTGCATGGGACTTCAGGTTCTTGTATACATCTTGCTCCGACCTGATTGAAAGAAAGTTTCCGAGACCCATTGATGCTGCATCTGCAAACAGGTTCGCTAGTCCGAAAAGTAAAACAACAAAAATCGAAATAGCTATAGTCTGCTCACTGCCACTATTGGCACCGGTAAAACCTGCTACGACAGCAAAAGTGGTTACGATACCATCATTCCCACCATATACGATCTCCCGCAGATGGGTGGAGACGAATGGAATCTTGAATGGTTTTATTAAGCTCTTCATTACTATCTGAATACTGCAGTAATATATAATCCGCTTTTTCCGAGACCAATGTGGCTGTGACTGCCAAGCATATTTGCATTGTGTCCAGAGCTGTTAAATGCAATGTTCTCTGCGTCACAGGTCGTTCCCTCGTTCTGACAACGTTCCCAGGACTGCGAGCCACCGCTTCCTGTATGGCTAAGTGTTCCAGTGGAATTCATCCACGAGGAGTGTTTGCTCGAAGCCGAATTCAGTTTGCTGTCGAAATTCAGTGCACCTTTTCCATTGGCTGCCCGATGTGAGTTAATTAAGTTTAGTAGCTGCTGGTTGAAGCTACTGCTTCCTCCGGAGGAGCCACCATCGTCGCCATCGAAGCTGCATGCCGGGTTGCCACACATCCCGCACTGGGTATTGCCAGTGCATTTATCAGCCTTCGTAATTGTGACAATCTTCTTAGTGTTATTGCCGGATGAATCGATAGAAAGAACAGTAAATGTATTTGTTCCATTTTTTACTTTAAATGCTTTTTTGAAGACACCGTTTTCATCAACTACTAATGCCGTTCCGTTTACCCGAACTGCCGATCCTGGTTCGGTCTCCCCTTTGATTGTTATTTTACTGTTTTCAGTCTGTTTTGTAGTTGGGGAGAGGATTTTGAGCTTTGGTCCACTCGTGTCTTTGAGCTCGTCGGGCAGTTCGATAACGGTTTCAAGCTGTGAGAGAAACTCTTTCCAGATGTCCGCCCCACTTAAATTCTCTCTTTTGAAGTCATCGATTTGGAATTTACCACCTGTTACGGTGATTCGTCTGTTTCTTCCTATTGAAGTGTCACCACGGATCTCGACTTTGCCATCAACAGTGATTAGTCGCTTTGATTCAGGGATATATAACGCTTTGAGGCCCTTTTGCATCTGAATCTCTTTATTCCCTACAAGTATAGTCTGTTTGCGGTCAATCTCTAGGTATGTAATCCCCTTTATGATTTTGAGCTCCTTATCGCTGTTCCAGATCAACTCCCCGGGTGAAGCGGTGTAGAGGGTGTTGTCGTTGTAAGATATCCCTCCTAAGTCCTCCTCCCACGCGATTGTTTCGTCGAGGCGGTAGAGGTCGAGCTGTTCGCCTTCCGCAGTATACTTTGTAAACTGGATTTCGGCTGGATTAGAGATATCTAGCTGAATGCGTATAATCACAAGTCCGATAAGAATTCCCAGGCTGAAAAATGCTATGAAAGTAAGTAAGACTGCAGGTATGACTACCTTATACCTGGTACTAAGCTCTCGTTTCACCTGTGTGAAAATTCTACCTATGTCTGTTGTTACCTGAGAATCTGCCATAATAGCGTCCAGCTACAGACATTTTAGGGTAAAACCGGGCGTTAGTAAATTTCGAAGCTTTGAAGTAATTTCTTGTTGCCCTCGATCTGGTACTTGAGAAGATCGGAGTAGATCCCCCTTTTGGTTGAAAGATCTTTTGGTTTGCCGGAATCGGCGATACGCCCTTTATCCAGGACTATCACCCTGTCCACATTCTGTATTGTCGAGAAACGATGAGCGATGATAATAACTAACTTCTCTTTCATTAGCTTTTCAAGCGCATCTTGAACCAGCTGTTCAGACCTGGAATCCAAATTACTTGTTGCTTCGTCAAGGATCAATATTGGTGCGTCATCCAGTATGGCTCTGGCTATCTGAATTCTTTGCTTTTGACCACCTGATAGTTTAATGCCTCTTTCACCTATTTCAGATTTCAAACCCTTTGGAAGCTTTTTGACGAAGTTATATGCATTTGCCTGCTTAAGGGCTCTGATAATCTTTTTGTCTGAGAGTTTTTTGCCATAGGCTACGTTTTCTCTGACAGTAGACGAGAACAGCTCGTTCTCCTGAAAGACAAGTGAGATGTTGCTCCTGATAAATTGGTGGTCAAGCTCACCGTATGCCTGATCGTCTAAAAGTATTTCTCCTGATGTCGGTCTGTACAGCCTGAGGATTAGGTTGATGATGGTTGTCTTTCCGGCACCGCTGTGTCCTACAAGTGCAACTTTCTCTCTGGAATCAAGCTTGAACGACATCTTGTTTAAAACCTGGTCACTATCTTTATATTTAAAGGCAACATCCTTAAATTCTATAGTGGGGGTCTCCAGTTTCTTGTAGGATCTTTTGCGTGCTGAGAAAGGTTCGGTTGATTCAAGATCGAGTACCTCAAAAAACTCCTTTGATCCGCTTTCGGTGTTTTGAATTTGAGTAAGAATAAATGACATGGCGAATAGTGGCCTGCGTGCCTGAACAACCAGCTGGATGATTAGCACCATGTCACCGATAGACATATTTCCCTCGAAGGCACTAATGAATACAATGATATTCACAACCAATAGAACAAGTATAAGTGAGAGATTCCGCAGGAAGTTGAAGAAATGATAAATTCTACTCTGTCTCGAGTAAATCCTGTTTATTGCTGATTGATTTTTTGAGATGAATCTGAATTCGTTCTGCTCATTGTTAGAGCTCTTCACCAGTTTGATGTTGCCAATGACCTCTGTAATACGGCCTCTGCCGATGTCTTCAAGCTTGTTTTTCTTCTTTTCCTCCTCGCCCCAGCGTTTGGCTGAGATATAGCTAATCACGAGGTAGATCGGAAACAATGCAAATACAAATATTGCAACCGGAACATTAAAATACGCCAGTACAGCAACTGTAAATACACTCTGTAAAAATGTCGGCAGAATGAAATTTGTGGAGGTGTTTGCGAATCCCTTGATGGTTATGATCCCCCTTGAGAGCTGGTTAACTATCTTTCCTGAGATTTCGCTGTCAAAGTACGATTGGGGAAGCGAGAGCACTTTGCTGTAGAATTTTTGTGTTAGGTATTTCTGCAATTTCGCTGCAAATCTATCGCCGAGCCTCTCCGTAAGGAACGAAATCACTATACCCAGAAGGCTGAATCCGAAGCTGGCTCCAATAAGGATAGCAAGTTTGTTTACGTCCCCATCTCCCGTTTGGATCTGCAGCACAATTTCGTCAACAATGAACTTGGAAAGAACGGGCGCTACCTGCTGCAAGACAGCCCCGGTCAGGATTAGTGAAGCAATCAGACCGATAAGCCTGTAAAGAGGACGAGAGATTTTGATTATGCGGAGAATATTTTTCATGCGAGGTTTATTATACACGAATCTGGCCCAGGCTCACCTGAGTATTTTTGTCTTGTAAATCGCTGTATACGTGTTATATAATCGCAGATCGTTATGGGAAATGAAGAAAAATCACAATTGCAAGGTCAACCCCTTCGGAGAAAAAGCAGTGGAGTTAAATCCGGCAGCTGTGTTTGATACAGTTGCGACAGCTATAGAAACTGTTCAACGCAGCCAGAACCCTAATCGCTTCCCTCTCACAACAATCAACGATCATCAAAAAAAACGCAGCAAGTCGTTGCAAATTTCCCCAAATAAGCATAAACTACTACGGTAATAGTAGAGAGCTTTCTTGTGACCGAACAATCAACAGAAAAAAACACGATACTTTACATTGTTGTTGGCTTTTTCCTCATCTTGCTGGTTTTAGGAGGAGCAATCGTGCTTCTGGGCAGTGGCCAGCCTGATGCAGAGGTATCCATGTCTGGCAATGTACAGATAATCGATGGTGACTCTGCGGAGTATCATGTTAATGATTTTGACGAGCTCTTCTTTACCGACCACAACGGCAGCGAAGTGAGACTCTCAGACTTTAAAGGTAAGATAATCGTTGCCAACGTCTGGGCTACGTGGTGCCCTTTCTGCATCAATGAGATGCCTGACTTCGCCAGGCTAAAACAGGAATTTGGTGATGATATCGTTGTGCTCACGATTGATAGAAGAGAGTCCCAGGAGGAGCAGCAACTCTATCTTAGTGATCTGACAGATAGTAGCGGAGTAGATCTAGGCAGCAGCCTGATAACACTGAATGACCCAACGGACTCGTTTTATAGAGCGATTGGCGGGTTCTCAATGCCAGAGACCATCTTTTTTGATTCAAAGGGAAGAGGATTTGAGCACATTCGAGGACCAATGACTCTCGAAGATATGAAGGAGATGGTAGCTAATCTTATGTAAAAGAATCTATTTATTTGATACATAAAAGCAATGATTGAGCCAACATTTGTACTATCAGCATTCTTTGCAGGTGTACTTACATTTCTTGCGCCATGTACATTTCCTTTAATCCCTGCATACCTGGGCTTTATAAGTGGAAGCTCTACAAAAGAGCTCGAAGATCCAGAGAAAAGAGGTGAGCTTAAGTTGAAGATCATTAAGAATGGTTTGTTTTTCGTGCTCGGGTTCAGCACTGTTTTCATCTCATTCGGAATCCTCGCCGGATTCCTAGGTGGAAGACTTCTCGGAGAGCTTAGGGTATGGCTCAGCAGAATTGGTGGGGTGGTAGTCATTGTATTTGGTCTATTTATGATCGGTATAGTTAAAATCCCTTTTTTAGAAAGAACACAGAAGATCCAGCTTCCAAAGTCCATGAAGGTAGGAACACCGTTTAGCTCTTTTTTTGTTGGGGCTACGTTTGCCTTCGGATGGACTCCCTGTGTTGGACCGATTTTGGCAGCCATCATTGCACTTGCAGCAACATCTGCAACGGCACTGCAGGGAGGGTTGCTTTTGGCAGTGTTTTCATTAGGGTTAGCAGTGCCCTTTATGGTATTGGCAATCGGTGTTGGGTCTGCACTCAAATATGTGAAAAAGATCAACAGGTATTTGAAAGTGGTATCGGTTATTGGCGGAGTCTTCCTGATTATTGTGGGGATCCTGCTTCTGACTAATAACTTCACGGCAATAATCGAGTTTGGATTCAGACTGTTTGGATTTATTAACTACGAAGGGATACTCGATTATCTATGAACCTCTGATATATTTGTAAATATTAAGAACTTCGCATGAGTTCAAAAGCTATTATTGGGGTTATAGGGATTTCTGTTTTGGTAATCGTTGGCTTAGCTGTTCTTTTATCTCCAACGGAAGGGAACATTGAGTCAGTATCCCCGGCAACAGGGCAAGACAACTTAGCAGCTCCTGCAGCAACCACGGGGGCTGAACTTGCACCGGATTTTCAGCTGAAGCGCCTTGGCGGTGGAACGCTAAGTCTCTCACAGTACCGAAGTGAAAAGGCTGTTATCCTCGACTTTTTTGCAACCTGGTGTCCTAACTGCCGTAGAAATATGCCGAAGCTGTCGTCTATTTACGAGAAGTACAAGGACGATGTTGAGGTCGTTGGTGTGAATCTGCACGAGGATGAGGGTACTGTTCAAAGTTACATCAAGAGCCAGAATATCCTTTACCCTATCGTTCTCGATCCAGCGAGCAGCGCTGCCAATACATACGGTGTGTTTTACACCAACTATCACGTTTTTATCAATAGAAGTGGAGTGATTGTAAACTCGGTCCCTGGCGACGTATCGGAACAACAGGTAATAGACTTAATTTCATCAGAGTAAGGCTTACTAATTATGCAGGAGGTAAACTTCATTACAGCTTTCGGTGCAGGTCTGTTAACTTTCTTTGCACCATGTACATTCGTGACGCTCCCAACGTTCATCAGTTACCTGATATTTCAGGCTACCGGGGAAGAGACTATTAGGAGTGGAAAGAGATATAAGTTGAAGGTTTTGCTTAGTGCTGTCAGTTATGTATCAGGGTTTCTGCTTGTGTTTACACTGCTAGGTGTAACAGCCACAGGAGTGGGCTCACTGTTTTCGAGAAATAAGGACCTCCTAACTAACGTTGGCGCAATCGTCATTATTCTTTTTGGCCTACTTATCCTTTTTGGCGAGAGAGTGAAAAAACTGCAGTTTCTATTCAAGGAGAAAAAGGTTGAAGTAAATACAACGAGATTCGGAAAAGGGTATGTTTTTCCATTTATTATAGGGGTCACTTCGGCATTTGCATGGACACCGTGCATTGGTCCTATCCTTGGGGGGATTTTATTTTTGGCAGGCACATCAACCGATACAGCCCTACAGGGGGGTGCTCTTCTGTTTACCTATGGTCTCGGTATCTCAATTCCGTTCATATTAATAGCAGTATTTTTAGGGTCGGCACAAAAGTGGATGAGGAAGATTAATAGATACACAGGCACAATTCACAAGATCAGTGCTCTGTTGTTGATCATACTTGGTGTAATGCTGCTGACAGGATTTGCGGACCAGGCTTATGGCTTTCTGTTTCGTTTGTTTACGAGCATTGGATATATGCCGAAATAGTAGGTGTCGTCTATTGATCCTTTGTCTGTTCTGTTACTCTGTCTCTGGATCAATAGTACTCTCAAGCTCCTCCCCTGCTATTGATGTCCCTTCTCCATCATCGTTTTTATCCTCTGCATGGGTGGTTGTGCCATTGCCCTTTTTATCTGTGTTGGGTTTAGAGGGTTGACCACCATCCTCACCAGCTAATATCATCTGATCGAGGTATGAGTTAATCTGAAAAGTAAGTACGATAGCAGTTGTATAATCCTCTTTTTTGAAAGCTGTTTGAGCATCATAAAGGTAAGCTTTGAGAACCGTGATATCGTCCGTATCCAGTTTTGCGATGCTCACCTCTGCTCGATCAATTGCATCCTGAGCGTAGTCCTTTCTGGCTTTACTAGAGGACTGTTCGATGTCAAAATCACCACTATAGGCAGCAAGGTCAGTATTAATCTTGTAGATAGTTTTTGGCACAGGTTGAGGAGTTGTTAACAGCAAAAAACTGAGCGTTAAGGCAAACACCGTGGTCAGAGCAAGCTTCAGCTTTGTTATTACAAATAACGATTTCAACCCCTCTATGAAGGTTGGTTTTGGTTTGATGGTACCAGCAAGAGAAAGATAGTCTTCCCTTGTCGTGGCTGTCCACCGAGCATCAGGTCTGATGCCAGAGGCTACCTCTCTTAGCTTATCTTCAGTTTTGGATAGTTCTTCCATGAGCTTATTCTAAAGACTTTCTTAATTTTTTTATAGCTCTAAATCTGACAACACGTATGTTGCCCGGAGGCTTGCCAACAACAAGACTAATCTCTTTGTCGTTGAGCTGGGCGAAATACGTAAGCTCAACGATCTCTCTTTCCAGCTCTTTTAGATTGTCAAATTTCTCTTTTATCCGCTCAATTACCATTTGGTTATCGGATCGATCCTCGTGATCTGTGGAGTCTTCTGCGATTTCAATCATTTCGTTCGAAGAAACGAATCGATTTTTACGCAGCATATCTATTAGGGTATTACGGGTGATTGTGAACAACCAGGCTTCAAAATTTTTGTCCACATCGAGCTTATGAATATGCTCGATGACCTTAATAAATACGGTACTGGCGAGGTCCTCAGCTGTTTCTTTGTTGTGTATACGAATGTAAATGTACCTGTATACCCTATCAAGATAATTATCAAAGATCTGTGCTAAACATGCTTTATCACCTTGCTTGGCTTTGAGCAGAATCCCTTTATCCAATGTCTTTTGTTTTCATCAATTTTGCAAACATAAAGTGAAAGGATAGTAAATTATATACGTTATTGCCAATCAAAGGTTTCAAAAAAACATCCGAGAAAATTACAGTTTCAATCCTTATATTACAGATATGAATCGAGGCTATATGGTGTTGATATCGTTGGTGTGTGGGTTGGTCAGCAATATGGTGTGATGGTTAGGAGGATTGGTTATGGATGTTCAAAATTTATAACGAAAAGAGTTATAAACTGTTTACATCAGCATGAGATTTTTCTATGATGACTTCACCTTCACTTTTGCTATAGATTCGGTATACACCTCGACTGTCTTTTCTTTTTTCCAAATTTATAGAAATTTTTTATTGGCTATATTATGGCTGAAACTGCCCTATTGATTTTAAAAAGAGTGCACCGGTTTCTCATTAGAGATCCATAGAAATCCTTAAAGCTATCCCTGACTTAGTTTTCATATATTTTTATATTTTTTAAGACATACAAATTATGGCTGTAGCTGCCCCTATCCCTACTGAAACAATTCAAGGCGGCGAAGTGTTTCTGACGAGAGCTGAAATTGTCCGTCCCGTAGAAATAATTACAGACGTTCGCCCTAGAGTGGTAATAGTTGAAAATCCTGAAAGTGATCATGGCCAACTGCTTGAGGTTTCACTAGGGATGCATGGTATCTTCACAGAACCTCTTAAAAGCGGTGATATTTTCAGGGTTGGGAATCAAGATCTTGATGGTATCGTAAGGTTAACCAGAGAGTTAAAGGCTACAGGAAAAATCCAGGATACCGTTTTTGTAGTCGGAGATCATGTTGGTTCTCCGGTGTACCCAAAGCTAGTAAAGCACGCTTTATCAGTTGGTACTCCCCCAGACGGGCTTCCCACTGTAATTTTGAGGAGAACTGAAATCTCGGATGGCTTATAACAGGCATATGCCAGATTAGTTCATGATCCTGCATCGGGTGTGCTGCAACAACCAATTCAGATGTTAGCAATCGGCACTGATACTCTACGAACTATTGCGATGGATCCTGAATCGTTGGGATATCCTGGAAATGATTTTGCGGCGATATTGAGAAACATCAGAACAGCTGCTGCAGCTAGAGTATATCAAGCGGCATAGCCTATTTAAAAAGCTTTTCGATCTTTTTGTTATTGATGTAGATGCGAGCACTGTCAACCCATTCAAATTGGAGTACAGTGCTCTTGAGTTGCTCGCGGAATCTAGGTCCATCACAATCGTCTCCCAGCTTAAATATGCCCGAGAGTTTTACGATTGCTGTCCTGTCTTTGATTTCGACTGATTCAATTTTCAGAATTGAGTTATAGAGTGCGGTGTACAGTCCTGTTTGACCAAAGTTGGGGGTTTTATACGACAACAACTCAGTGATAGCCCTTGTGATCGGTTCTCGAGTGTACTTTATAGGCACAACAACGCCTACCAGACTATCTCCACAACCGATCTGTTCTCCTGATGCACCGAAGTCCCCGATGGAAGTGAAGTAGATATTGAATTCTCCCTCAACTGTGTGGCCTGCCTCCTTTTCTGGTACGCGACCCTCTGCTGTAGGTGTTGGTGTAATTGATACTGTTGTATCAGTGTCAGCAGGTACTGGTTGTTCAGTCCCAGTTGATTGATCTCCAGCAAGTAGTGCCTGTGTGAGAATTGATGAGAGGACCGCTGAGACAATCATGGCCACTACCAAAAGAAAATACGCTTGTGTTCGAAGTATCTTGGGTTGGTCTGTTTTTTCGGTTTCCTTTGCAGTTTTTTTACCCGCCATCTTAACAATAGTGTACTACTTTGTGGACTTGAAATTAAGATTGAGTAATAATGTATTTATGGACGAGGGAATGCAGACTGCCCAGGAGGTAGTGCCACAAGTTGAAAACCCAGAAATGGAGAGAAGAAGCTCCAGGTTGCCGAAGATACTGATACTGTTGTTATTATTGATTTTGTTAGGTTTTGCAGTCTTCTGGGTGGTCAGTAACGGGTCTTTGGGGATTCAGCTATCTGAACCCGGCGTGACACCGACTGCCACTCCAAGCCAGGCTGTTAGCCCTACACCAACAGTTACAGAAGTTGGAGAGAGCATTTTCCTTGCCAATGCGGCAGGTGATAATACTATAAGAGCATTCGCCTACGACTTCACTAACGACAACGTGTTGTTTTCGGAGACTGTAAACACAGTAGACTCATTGTGGGCGACGGCAGAACTGGGGTCGAATAAGGTGATTCAGTATCTTCCATCAACAAATGAGCTTTATTATCTGACCTCCGGTTCAGATTTGGGTTGTGAAGTGGGCTGTACACCAGGTAATGCAGACGGAACAACTGAAACCAGATTATACCGTCAGAACCTCGAGGTGGAGCAGGAGGAATTAATTAAGGGTTTTGGTGACATACCAGGTCAGGGTGGAGCAATAAAATTTGCAGTTAATCCTCAAACCGGGATAGTCTATGTTTTTACTATCTCCACAGAGCCGGACAACGAGTATAAGCTGTTTAGTATTGATTCAAAGTCACAAACTGAAACCGAGCTTCTAAGTCAAACGTTTGTTGGAATAGAGGATTTTCCTCAGGTAAGTATGCTCTCTTTCGATAATAGTGGGGAAAACATATATGTAGCTATTGGAATTCAGGGTGACATCGTCCTTACCAGAGTCAACCTTGCCTCAAAAAAGACAGTAAGTTTTGATATACCAGAAAAAGAGTTTGCATCACCTGACTGGGGTATCTCTCCTGATGGTAATCACTATGGTTACTACGCAGATACAGAACTGTTTGTTTATAAACTAAAGGAGAAAAAGCAGTCTAAAGTAACGATCAAAGGAAAACTGGAAAACGTTGGTTTGATCTGGATGGGAGACAACCAGCTCATAAATAACTTTAATGCAGTTTACGACCCGGTTTCAAAGAAGAACTTCAAGCTACAAGACACGTTTAGTTATATTGAAGCTCCAGGTTCGCAGAGTCGATTTGTTTACCTTTCAAACGGTGGTAAAGCACCATTGAAAATCTATGATTTCTCGGCGAAGTCTGACATTCTGGGGTTGCCCGACGCACTTCAGGATTTCAAAGACGACATTGGAACTTCCAATCCGTTTGGCCTGTCCTGGTTTTAGTAGCGGTGTCCCCTCCTTCTCTCAGACTCACGGACCTCCTGTTCGTTCATTCCAAAATGATGTGCAATCTCATGCCAAACAACGTTGGTTACAATCTGTTTCACCTGTTCGGGTGACTGACTGTAAGCCTCTATTGGCTTCTTGAAGATTGTTATTTTGTCCGGAAGAAACCCCGAATAGTTTGTCCCACGCTTTGTTTTCGGGACTCCCTCGTAAAGGCCAAACATACCCCATTTGGTGTAGTGCCTTCTCATCTTCTGCAGTTGGTATGGTGAGGGGAAATCGTCAATTACGATAGATACGTTTTCAAGCTCTTCTAGAAACTTGCCTGGTATCTGCGAAATGCCGTCATCGACTAGTTGTTCAAACTCTGACCGCTCCATTACTACAAGTATAGCAGAAGCGTCAATTTTATTTAGTTTGTCTTGCGTGTTTAGCTAGAGGCACCGCAGCTGCTGCCATTGATTCTCCCGTAAAACTCCCTGAAGGGTATACGATTATCATAGAAGACTCCTCCTTGGAGATCTCAGAGAGGTTCTGAATCTCACGGAGTTTGAATCCGCCTTTCTGATTTTCAAGAATCTTACTGGCCTCGGCAACTTTTTCAGCCACCTTCACCTCTGCTTCGGCCTGAATAGTTTTGGCTTGTGCAGCCCTTCTTGCTCTGGCGATAACAGCCAGCTCCTCTACGAGTTCTGGAGGGGTGTCAATATCAGTAATTCTAACGGCTCTAACATTTATTCCGTAAGCTTCAGCCTGCTTGTCTATTTGGTCCTTAAGGTCAGTAGCAATGTCGTCTCTGTTACTGAGAAGTTCCTTAAGAGTTAAGCTTCCGATTGTGTTTTTTAATGCTTCTGTGGACATCCATATGACCGAACTCAGATAGTCTTTTACGTCGATAACCGCCTTTTGAGGGTCTTCAACTTCGAATTCAAGGGCGGCTGTTACTCTTGTTGGAACGTTATCCTGGGTAAGTGTAGCTGTTGCTTCAACCTGCTGGGTGATAATTCGCGTATCAACTATTGCTGCTACAGAGTATATGAATGGTGGAATTATAAAAAGGCCTGGCCCTCTGACACCAGCGAACTTACCAACTCTAAGCAAAACAAGTCTCTGCCATTCTGGGAGTACGTAGAACATTCTGGCGACTACAAGCGAGAGGAAGAAATCGAATCCAAGAAATCCTAAGAGAAGAAACTGAGAGAAGAAACCGATTCCAAACAATCCATATAAAGGGATAATGAACACAACAGCAAGAACACTGAATGTAACTAGAAAAGAGAGTATTCTGAGGAATGTTTGAACGGAGTTGACGTTCGAAAGCATAATGGGATTTATAATGGATAAATTATCTAGTTGATTATATTAGCTTTGGACTGGTTGGTAAAGGTGAAACGTTGCGCACGGACCTTATCTTACATACAATAGTCACATGATAGATATTGGCAAAAACAACCTCGATAGATCGACCTCTCCTTATTTGCAGCAGCATAAGGGTAACCCTGTTTTCTGGCAGGAATGGAACGATGAGATTTTGGGTGAGGCAAAGAAGATCAAGAAACCACTGTTCGTTTCGATAGGGTATTCAACCTGTCACTGGTGTCATGTAATGGCAGCCGAGGCTTTTAGTGATAATGAGATCGCTGATTTTCTAAACGACAACTTCATTCCAATCAAAGTTGACAGGGAACAGCGTCCTGATATCGATAAGTTTGCAATGAATTTCCTGGTGGCTACTCAGGGTCAGGGTGGATGGCCGCTTAATATCTTTCTCTCGCCTGATCTAAAACCATTTTTTGCCGGTACGTACTTTCCGGTTGAAGGGAAACATGGGCTGCCACCATTTATTGACATTCTGGAAAAAACTCTCAAATGGTATGAGGAGCATAAGGCAAAACTGGAACCATTTGAATTACCGATCAAAGCTTCCAGTGAGGGCGAAAAGCAGGGACCAAAGTACAACGAAAAAGGATTGGTTGACGTTATAAAACAGAACATCGATTATCAGCACTTTGGATTTGGTTACAAGAACAAATTCCCGCCGTACAATACACTCCTCTTTCTAATGCACTACTATGCGATCTCCAAAGATGCAGATATTGTACGTCTGATAACTAAAACTCTTGACGCGATGGCTATGCGTGGTTTGCATGATCATCTGCAGGGGGGATTTTTTAGATACACAGTTGACAGGGAATGGACGATCCCCCACTTTGAAAAAATGCTTTACGATCAGGCGATGCTGCTTTGGACATATAGCATTGCTTATAAACTTTTCGAAAGAGAAGAGGATAAGATTGTTGCAGAAAAAATACTAAAAAACCTTGAGGAGACATTTGAAGATGATGGACTCTACTTTGCCGGGCATGATGCTGATACCGAACATGAGGAGGGGGCAACCTATCTTTGGACCGTGGAAGAGATTAAAGAGATATTAAGTGAGAAGGAGTTTGAGGGATTCTCCAAGCTGTATGACATCGAGGATGGAGAGTTTGAAGGGAAAATGCATCTTGTCAAAACAAAAAATAAGCAGCTTGATGACATTGAATCAAAACTTCTAGTGGTCAGGAAGAAAAGAAAGCAGCCGTTTGTTGACAAAAAGAAGATAACCGGCTGGAACAGCTTGCTTGGATGTGCACTCATCGCCTGCTCACGATATTGCGGCAACGAGAACGCTTTAGAGAAAGCAAAGATAATAGCAGAGAAACTATTTGAAACAAACGTAAAAGATGAGACCGTTTTCAGAAGCTCAATTGACGGGGTCGTGCAAAAACAATCGTTTCTAGAGGATTATGCTGCTTTAGCTCTTCTTCTGACCTACTTGTACGAGGAGGAAGACATTTACAAGGAGGAGCTTCGTGAGATCGGAGAGAAGTTGCAGAAGTTCAATACTGATGGCAGATGGCACATGAGTTTAAACAGCGAGCTCGGCAGGATTGTTGCCGAGGAGGACGATCACCCTCAGCCATCTGCTGTGTCTCTGGCAGTTCTTGCTGAGTTCAGATCAGAGATTCTCCTCAGGGATGACAAGGGTGGAGAAGGGAGCAATAAAACTGAAGAAAGTTCTGATGTCACGGACTTCAAACCACCATTTGCAGGTGATTTTTACAATATAGTTGTCCTGCTCGCCAGGGGAAACCTCAATGAGATCCATTCTCCAGGAAAGCTAAGCTGGCAGACACTTCCACTCACGTCAATACAGATAAGGTCCGATCGTTATCAACTGTGCCGTCATTTCCACTGTCAGGACTTTAAAACAGAGGAAGCTTTGTTGAAAGAGATACAGCTATAAAAATGTTCAATCGGAAACATGATAGAGTTATTGATTCTCTTCTGAGGCAGGCAGATAGATATGCTCTAGCCAGAGGTTTCAAAGATAATGAGATCAAACAACGGATGATTGATCTCGAGCACCAGAACGAGGAAAACAAGCAACATCCAATAAGGGTTGAAGTAGATGTTGAGGGGATTGGTGAAGTTGCTGTTTACATTTCGATATTGGGTGGTAAAACTGCGGGTAGCAAAACATACATTACGCTGGGGGGCGGACTCTCACATGCAGGTAGCATGAAAACACTTGCCTTCCCTATCGCTGCCTTAACTGGTAGCAGAGTGATTATGTTGGCGAATGTGTTTAACGGTGAGAGCAAGATCAAATCAAAAGATTTGCGAAACAGATTTTACAGTTACGACAAAAAGCATGGTGGATACACCTCTGATGGTTTATTTTATGCACAGGTTCTCGAGAAGCTTCACCGGCAACAGTTACTTGGCGATCAGATCGAATTAGTGGGTCAATCAGCGGGTGCTGCTGGTTTGCTGCGGACAGCTGCCTATCTTAAGAGTCAAAACAGTGAGATTTTTCATCGGATAAAGAGGGTGACACTGATTTCACCGGCAGGTGTTTTTCCTGAGAGCGATCGATCTCCTATATTGCATCGGTTGATCGATTTGACTAGGCTACGGTTGGGTTTCATAGCTGAGACCGTAAACCTGGTACCGGTACTTGCGCGAAATAGAGACCCATGGATTAACGTCTTCGGAGAAAAATACATGTGGTTTCTAGACCCACGCGATTTCCTAAAGCTTGGGGCTAGAAGCGTTAATCCCATTCTTTCTGAGGTATCCAGAGAGATCGCAACTGAGATTAGTATTTACACCGGAAGTCACGATAAAGCCTTCACTTACAAAACCATCTCACGGGTTGTCAGTGATATTAATAAAACCAGAGTACCTACGGTGTATCTCCATATGCTGGATGGAAATCATTCCATCATGTTCACAAAGGCTTTTGAGATGGCAATGATGATTGCTGATAAGTAATGGTTACCATATCCCCCGGGACTATTCATCATCCTCTTTGCGGGACTAGGGCTCGAACCTAGATTCTCGGCTTCAAAGGCCGGTGTCCTACCATTAGACGATCCCGCAATGAATTGAAAGCATTATATCTCAGCAGGAAAACAAACGGCAACCAGCACTAAACTGAGGAGTATCCTCCACCCGTATTCGGATTTCTGGGTGCGTTTTGCCCGGGTTGTGGTGGTGGTCGACGATATCCATGACCAGGACTATGCGGTGGCAGCTGACGCTGTGGATGCTGGCCTTCGAGATGTGACTGGCCAGTCTGTGGATGCGGCTGTGGCGGTGGATTGACAACATGAATCTGCCTACGGTCAACTACCTGTGGAGCAGGCTGCTGAGGCTGCTGTGGCACGTTGATTGTGATGTTTTGCGGTTGTTGTGGTTGTGCTGCCGGTACGGGGTTTACAAATACGGGCTGGGGTGGTTTTTTCTTTTTTGGCACAGCCCCTGTAAGATTGTCAATAATCCCTTCGGTAACAAGGTCAAATATAATAATAACTACAATCGCAATCAATGTTGAACTCTCGAAGATGATGTTAAAATCACCTACGTTAATTGTTGGGAGGATGCCTTGGAATGGCTCATGGACAATTGCTGAGACTGCGTAGATGAATTTTACAAACCCGCTGCCAATAGCTGCCCCTGTGAGTTTGAAGATAAATCTTGTAATCAGCAGGAATTCAGTGATTTTAAAAAGTGCATCGATAATGTTTTTTAGTATCTGGACACTGTCATCATCTGCCACAGAAGTGAACGATTTTTGCACTAGAAACGCAGCGATAACGTAAAACATGAGTGCAAACACCGAAAACAGTTCGATTCTGACCTTTAGTAGATTAGCCTGAAGCACCGGATAGATATCCCTGAAAAGATTTACAAGAAAGTCGGAGATGTTGTACCAGAATGATACAAAGGAGGCATCAGGATTTGCCCCGACGAGCCTCAGTATTATTCTGATCAGGACGATTGCAACGAGGATTCCGAAGATCCCGAATACAACTGCTCTTATCTGTGCTTTAAGGTTTGCAAGTGTCATATTATCCTCCTATTGTAGCTGTTAGTGCCCATGGAGTACAGTCTATGACTGTTGCTTCTAGAAACTTTCCGATCAGGGATCTGTCCCGGGAATCAGTTACCAGTGTATCTTTGAAGCTGCCTGTTCTGCCACGCATACCTTTGTCACTGACGGCCTCAATCAATATTTTTTGTCTTGTTTTAAGAAGCTTTTTGTTGTTTTTAAGTGCGGTTTTCGCAAGCACCTCATCGTTAAGGTATTTTTTCCGTCTAGCTTTCTCACTTCTGCTGATGCTGTCTTTGAGGAGTCCGGCTGCTGTCCCTTTTCTTGGTGAGAATTCAGAAATGAACGCCATATCAAATTCGAGCTGCCTCATTACATCAGCAGTCTCCATGAACTGCTCATGAGTTTCACCGGGGAATCCGACTATCACATCTGTTGAGAGACTAACTCCAGGTAGCATTTTTTTGAACAACAGCGTCTTATCGACAAATTCTTGTACCGTATGACGCCTGTTCATTCTCTTTAATATTTCATCAGATCCGGATTGCATAGCAAAGTGCAGATACGGTCTAAAGTGCTCAGACTGTGCTAGAAAGTTGATAAGCTCAAGTGTCATGTAGTTAGGGTGAGACGAAACAAATGTCATCCACCATTCCCCTTCAATCTGGTCGATCCTCTGCAGCAATTGTAAAAAGTCACGAGGCTGATCGCACGTGGCATCTTTCATGAGCTTTGTGTTGAGTCCGTCGATCCTCGTATTGGCTATCATTCCCTTTTTCATTTCCTGATCAAAGTCTGGATTTATCCATCGATTTGCCGTTTGTCCTAGTAGTGTGATGTCTTTATGCCCCGTAGCCACTAGCTGTCTGACCTCAGAGAGGATAGCATGTGCCTTTCGACATATCTCCCCTCCCCTGGCGAACGGAACAATACAGAATGTACAAAAATGATCACACCCTGCCGAGATAGGCACAAACGCCTGGAAACTATTCTTATGCTTTGGTTTATATGAGAGGTAGTGTTCTGGGGTCCTTTTAAAATCTGTATCAAATCCCAACCTGGTCGGGAGCTTTCCAAAATCTTTCGTTTCGATAACAATATCCACCCAGGGGAGACTTTTCTTCAGTTCCACCTCACGATCGTGCTGGGTCATCTGGATCGGTGACCCAGTTTTGGTCGTACCCTGCCAGCTTCTACGTGCCATGCATCCTGTTAAGATTACCTTTAAGCCTGAGTTTCGAGCCTTCAGTTTTGCTATCTTTTTCCCCAGTCCAAAGATCCTATCTTCTGCTTTCTGCTTTACCGAACAGGAGTTGAAGACTAAAAGGTCGGCTTCTTCGATGCTTTTTGTAGGAGTGTAGCCCATTCCTTCAATAATCGAAGAAAATCTTTCGCTGTCAGAGTGGTTCATCTGACAGCCGAATGTTCGGATGTAGTAGTGCTTTATCTTGCTCATGCTGTGAAATTATACTAGATAGCTCTGCAGGGACAAGTATATGTTTTGGCTATATAATCTCTGTATTGTATAATTCCACAATTACTTGGATATGTTATGGACCAGTTGTGGAGTCCAGTATTAAGGCCGATTAGTGTTACTGGTGGTCTAGAGGTGATCGGAGTTAGGCCGCTTAAAAATACGAGTGATGTTGCCCTGCGTGTGTCTTTTATAAAAACGACGGGGCTGGTCACAGTTGATGACCCTTTTCGGGAGCACGATGGAACAAGGTACAGTCGCGAAGTTTTGAAAACCACCTTTATTATGGCTCTTGCCAGCGCGAGTCCAGATGCGATTGAGTGTGCTTTCAAGCAAGCGCAGGTGAACGAGCCTTATGCAATAGAGCGAAGAATATGGATGCAACGACTGGCTCCTGATGGGGTAGGTATAAAAGTGGTAATGCCAGAGGCAATTGCGGAGATTTACAAAGACTATC
>JBHHUN010000004.1:0-69968 GCA_046753765.1 Candidatus Dojkabacteria bacterium
AATTGATGTTGGAATATAAACCAAGTGAGTATCTTCCGGTTTTTTCCCAACTAAATCAATAAAAGCATTTACAATTGAATCATTAGAAAATCCTTGTGATGTTAAAAGTAGCTTCATAATACTTAATAAAAATTAAAAATTTATAAATATATTCATTTCGGAGCGATAGCGGAGAAATTCCTTTTATTCCCCTCATTATTATAAAGAAAAAAATTAAATTTCATTCCTTATTAAAAAAATCTCTCTGCAAATCATTAAATTGTTAAAAAAATGATTACACATAACTGGTAATTATGCGAACTTCTTGTTTGCATGGTTGCTGTTAGTATAGAGAATGTTAGGAACGACTCGCTAGAATTGTAGCACAAGAATGGGCGATATGGAAAGACTCTTGAGAAAGGTCGAGAGAGAACTGCGACTCGCGAACTACAGTCCCAAAACAATTCAAAGTTATGTTGGTTGCATAAGGCAGTTTAGTAGATCACAAGATGGACGTCTGCTCAATGTCACTCAACAAGATATTGAAGATTTCATCCTGGAGTTAAAAGACCTTGGAAGAGCTCCTAAAACACTTAACCTCTACCTGAATGCAATAAAGTATCTTTACAGGGAGGTCCTGGGGCGCGATCAACAAATTAATATCAGATTTTCAAAGACAGCGAGAAAGTTGCCCGTCGTGCTTTCCAGAGAAGAGATCGCAGGGCTGCTCAATGTAACTTCAAACTTGAAGCATCGGTTGATTCTCTCTCTAGCTTATGGTGCAGGTTTGAGAGTAAGTGAAGCAGTAGAACTTAAGGTTCGGGATATCGATCTTGATTCAAGGAGGATTCACATCAGGAACTCCAAAGGACAAAAAGACAGAATAACACTTCTTCCAGAGGCTGTAGTATCTGACCTGACGGTTCTGCTAAACAATAAGGGCGCACAGGAGCACGTTTTCGCCAGCAACAGGGGTGGGGGTTTGACAGCCCGAACACTGCAGAAAGTATTCAGCAGCTCTCTAAACAAGGCCAATATCAAAAAGGAGGCAACATTTCATTCACTGAGGCACAGCTTTGCAACACACCTTATAGAAGATGGCGTAAACTTGAGGTATGTTCAGGAGTTACTGGGGCATCAAAACATACGAACAACGCAACGATATACTCAGGTAACAAACCTAAAGCTAGCAAGTATCGAAAGCCCCCTGCAGAAAATTAATAGGTAGAATCGAATATCGGGGTGACTGGACTCGAACCAGCGACTCCACGACCCCCAGCCGTGTGCTCTAGCCAACTGAGCTACACCCCGACTCAACCATTATACAAAAAACTCCCCTATGTCGTTCAAATACTCGACGATTTTACTGTAGAACGCATCGAATTTTTCTTCTTTGATAGGTCTATTTGCATCACTCCAGTTAATGCTGTCGTGAACATTTTTCGTGTCCACGATGTATCTATCAAACGGAGATCTACCGGTGTACTGACCGGTTACCACAGAAAGTACACCGCCAATGCTAAGCCTTCCCTCTTCTTTGTCTAGTGCTTTTTTGATTAGATGATTTGCTGTTTTGTTTGTATGGACAGTACCTGAGGGCTTAAAAACAATCAGGATATAAGTAGACAATGGATAAGGTGGCACATTCTACCAAAACTACGTAGAAACGATTATGCCTGCAATTTCAATTTCTGTTAAAATTGCTTATATAATTGATAACTGGTGCGATAGCCAAGCTGGTTAAGGCGAGGGTCTGCAAAACCCTTATGCGCGGGTTCGAATCCCGCTCGCACCTCAATAGAGTTAGCGAGATCAACGTAGTAAAGATCAAGCGTATCTGAATTGAGCCGGGATGGCGGAACTGGTAGACGCGCTGGACTTAAAATCCAGTGGCCTTAACAGCCGTGAGGGTTCGAGTCCCTCTCCCGGCATTCTTACTAGTCTGATAACGTATCGAAAATGCCCTTCTCAAAAAATGGATCAAGATCTGTTACATTGAATAGCTTACAGTCGGGGTAGCCATTATAGAAATCCGCAAGTTCTTGATCGTCGATATGCTCAGTTTCTTCATTATAAACTTCCAGCCGATACTGCTGCTGACAGGATCGGAGAAGCTCACCTCCCCTGGCTCTCTCAAAGGTAACTTCAGTGTCAACTGCTTGAAACGCCATCAGAGCGAATAATCCCAGGAGTAGAAACACTACAAGTACAAGACTCACCTCCCAGATAAACATCCTTAGTGGATTTGGAGTGCTGTGTACATCGTCCATAATGTCTGTGTTTAGCTCTGTTAAGACCGCTTCAGTATCGGCATGTATATCTTTTCAAGATACTCACTCATCATCCTTCCCGTTGAGTAGTGCGAAAGCACTAGCTCCATAGAATTCAACATCATCTGTATCCATCTTGGGTTTAATCCTTGGGCGTTGCGATCAAAATAAAATGGTAGCACCTTGTCAGCCAGAGTGTCGTGCAGAGATTTTGCGGGATGCTCATCTGAGATTACCCATCCTTTTTGATACCAGTCGACCTCATCTGTCCAACCATCTTTGGTTGTAAACTGAAGTACACCGTTTGCTGCTGCCTTCATACCACTTGTACCTGATGCTTCCTCAAATCTGTATGGAGTGTTAAGCCAGACATCTGCACCACTGACCATCCTCCTGGCAAGCTGCCAGTTATACCCCGGAACAATCACAACCTTATTTTTAAAGGATTCTCTTTTGAGGCTGGCATTCATCTTCTGCACTAGTTCCTTTCCGACACTATCTCGTGGATGAGCCTTTCCCGCAATCAATACCTGCAAAGGCTCATTCTCTCTGCTGACGCACTCCTCCAATCTGGCAAGGTCACTGGTGATTAAGTCCGGCCGCTTATAAGATGCCAACCTTCTTGACCAGGCGATTGTTAGCGCCTCAGGATCTAGCTCGGTGTCAAGGGAGTTATTAAGTGAATTGATCAGCTTCTCCTTTCTTACAAGATGCGCGGACCACAGCTCATCGTGAGGTATTTTTTGCACCTTCTTGTAATCAACCTCAAAGTTTGGATAATGCCAGTTTTCACCAACATACTTATCTAGTAACCTGTGAATCTCAGGAGCGACCCATGTTGGCATATGAACACCGTTCGTGATAGGAACAAGATTGTATTCAGGCCAGATCTTTTTTGCCGCCACACCGTGAAGCAAACTTACCGCATTAGATATCTTAGCGTTCCGAAGTCCAAGAATCGTCATTGAAAATTCACCCTGGGCATAGATCTCATCTTTTCCTAGGTCGAATATTGTATTTATGTCTGTCTGAAGATCATCTAGATACGGTGACAGATACCTTTGTATTAACAGATAGGGGAAGATATCATTACCGGCCTGTTTTAGAGTGTGATTCGTAAATACTAGCTGCTCATCAACCTCCTCGAGAGCCTCTTTGAAGCTCATATCTTTTTCGTTCATGTACTTTCGTGCAATCTCGAAGACAAGGAAGCCTGAGTGACCTTCGTTCATGTGATAAAGACTTGGCTTGTAACCAAGTGCGTCCAACATTCTCGATCCACCTATCCCAAGTAGTATCTCCTGCCTGATTCTTGTATCCTGGTCACCACCATACAGGTGCGCCGTTATCATACGGTCTTCCTCCCGCTCGTTTTTCTCAAAGTCTGTGTCAAGCAGGATCAGCGGGACATTCCCGACAGAGAGCTTCCATGCCCGGACCCAAACGATGTGATCAACTATCTCAATTTCAATCTCAAGCTGATTGCCGCCCTCATCTTTGAGAAGCTCCATATGGTAATCGTCAGGATTCTGATGGATGTATGTCTCTAACTGCGCGCCACTCTCATCAAAATCCTGATGAAAATACCCCTCGTGGTAGAAGATCCCAATTGCTACAAGCGGAACCCCCATGTCACTCGCCTGCTTAATGAAGTCGCCGGCAAGAACACCTAGCCCTCCTGAATAAATCTGCAACCAGTCAACAAGACCGTATTCAAGGCTAAAGTAGGCTATTGGATTTTCATCTAGCTTAAGAAAGCACTCTTCCTCAGTGCAGTACCGATGAAACCAGACATCGTGTTCGGAGTCCAGGTAATCCCTCATCAGTCTTACGTTCTGATCTATCTCCCACGCCTTATCATCTAGAATTGATTCGAATTTCTTTTTTCCGTACTGCGACATAAATTCTCCAGGGGGAGAATTCTTACGCCAACCATCACCATAAAGATCAATAACCGGCAGGATGTAGTGCGGATTCCAGGTGAACCACAGGTTATTCATGAGCTCTTCAAACCTGTCCTCAACTGTCATATCAATATCGCTCTCTTCTCTTGAAGACAGATTTCCAAGTGCCCGGCCGAATTTGCTCATCTCCTCGTGAACCTTGAGTACCATCTTATCTAGCATAGATTGTGAAACTGCTTCAACATTAACACGCATTATCGGTTCTGTATTCGAGGGTCGGGCATTCAACCGCCAGCTGTCAAACTCCATAACTAGACCATCAGGATCAGAGTATTTCCCCCTTCTAAAAGCTTCTTTTAGAGCTTCATAGATACTATTCGGATCAACTTCACCATTGATAAGAAAGTTCATTTCTCCGCTTGCGTAAAACTCTCCCCTATAAAAAGCAAGTACCTCAGACATTTTGAGCTTTTCTTTGCTGAGGTATTCAAATATAAGCAGATAAGGCAAAGCACCACTATCTGCGTAGAAATTATCTTTGAAGTAAAAATGAGAGCTACTCTCACCACCAAACAGTGCATCTTCGTTATGCATCAACTCCTTAAAAAATGAGTGTCCAGCCCGAACCGGCAGACCAATACCATTCCCCTGCTCTAACTCATACCTGATTGCATACACATTTCTATGATCATAAGCAATCTTGGCTCCTGGCTGCTTCGCAAGCATTATCTTTGTAAACAAAGCGACCATCAGGTGACCAGGCACAGCCTCACCATTCTCGTCAACAAACACACATCTATCACCGTCACCATCAAATGCAATCCCGTAATCAGCATCCCGTTTCACGACTTCAGCAGCCAACTCTTTTGTGTTGTCAGGAATTGTTGGATTTGCTTCGTGATGCGGAAAACTTGCATTCGGCTCAAAGTACATCTCAACAACCTCAATCTGATCAAGCTTTGCAAATACCTTTGCTGCTGTGACTCCCCCCATGCCATTACCGGCGTCAACTACAACTTTCAGCGGCGAGATCGCTCCGACATCAACAAGCCCCATCATGTGAGCAACGTAGTCATCGCTGTAATCTTTCTCGGAAAATTCAATATCTTTTTCCAGAAAATCAGCAGGCAACGTAACGTCCAGTGAGTTATATATCCCCTTAAGCTCCTCCATATCAACGGGGGCAACCCCCTTGCCCATCATCTTAATTCCATTATAGAGCTTGGGATTATGCGAAGCTGTGATCATGATCCCACCATCATACTCATGCTTACCGAGTACAAAGTAGACCATATCTGTTGTGGTCATTCCAGTCGAATCAACCCTTCTACCAAGATCATTTGCAGCACGGACAAATGCCCTAAATAGCTCAGGGGAACTTTCTCGCATATCGTACCCGATCACATATCTTTCACCCTCAACTTTCGAAAAATATGCATGAGCCACTTTATAGGCGGCATCAGCATTCAATTCATCGGGATAAATCCCTCGAACATCGTATGCGTGGAAAAAGCTATCGTTACTCATTGGGCAGGTTGTAAATATAACACTCTTAATTTACCAGAAATCGCTGCATTAATAAATTGGAGCTCAATAATTGGACTGGAACGTTGTTGAACTGACACATTGACCCTGCTACTATGAATATAGATACAAATTGCCCATGTCCCACGAATGTAAACTAATGATTAACAACGAGTGGCGGGATTCTCCAAGCGGGGAGACCCTCCAGATAGTTTCTCCCTGGGATGGACAGGAGGTTGGTTGTGTTCCTGCTGCCACTGCCGAGCAGGCTGTTGGCGCAGTTCACAATTCTAAAGATACGTTCGGTAGCTGGCGCAGAAGTTCAATCAAACAACGTGTAGATATCTTTCGCGGCGCACTCGAAAAGATGCGGCAAAATACCGATCTACTGATAGGGTTACTTTCAAAAGAGATCGGAAAAACCGAAGAAAGCGCCAAACACGAAATCGACAGAAGCCTTGCCTACATTGAGCTTGTTGTGGAGGCAATCAAACAGATGCGCGGAAACGTCTACTACGGGGACATAACCGGAGCGTACCCCAGAGGGAGGAAAACGGGTTACTACTCCAGAGAACCTCTCGGTGTTGTTCTTGCAATCTCACCATTTAATTATCCAATAAATCTTTCAGTGACAAAAATAGCTCCGGCAGTAATCTCTGGGAACACAGTTGTCTTGAAACCGTCTACTCAGGGCAGTTTGACGGCAATAGAGCTATACAAATATTTTGTCGAGGCAGGGCTACCGCCGGGAGTACTCAATATCATTACAGGTAAATCCAGCGAAATTGGTGACCCGCTCCTTACAAACAAAGATGTCTCTTTAATCGCATTTACAGGAAGCACCGGGGTAGGCAACCATATCAGACAGGTTGCGAATGGAATACCTTTATTGCTTGAACTTGGCGGGAAAGATACCGCTATTGTAACCAGCAAAGCCGACCTTGAAGTTACTGCAGAGCAGCTCACCTCAGGGGGCTTCTCATACTGTGGACAGAGATGCACCGCACAAAAGATGGTGCTGGTTTACGAAGAGATCGCTGATGAACTGGTTAAAAGAGTGGTTGAAGGGTCAAAGCACCTTAATTTAAACCCGCTTATTGATGATGAGTCTGCAGACTTTGTGTCGTCGTTGATTGATGACGCTGTTGAAAAAGGGGCTGTTAAAGCGCTTGGCGGAAAACGAAACAAGAATCATATCGAAGCGAATGTACTGGACCATGTGACCGACGAGATGCGCCTATTCCACGAAGAGCAATTTGGCCCTGTGTTGCCAATTGTAAGAGTGACCGGAGAAGAGGAGGCTCTGGCAAAACACAATTCAATTCGATACGGCTTACAAGGAAGCGTTTATACCAACAACATTGAAGAAGCATTTAGAATTGCCGACAAACTTGAGGTAGGGACCGTGCAGATTAACGGCAGACCCGACAGGGGACCTGACAACTTCCCGTTCGGAGGGGTTAAGGACTCGGGACAGTTTATGCAAGGAACAATTGAAACGATTGAACTTATGACCCGCGGAAAGCTGACTGTTGTCAACCTCCACAAATATGACTAACAACCACTCCCTCCACCCTTGTTTTAAAAAGACCAATTATGGACCAGTATCAGTTGGGCATTATAAGAGAATAGTATGTAGCCGTCGCTAAAAATGTTAGCCGATCAGTATATGTTCCGGTTGAGTCTCCTGCATCAGGACTTGCACCTACTTCCCATTCAAGTCTCAGGCTGTCTATTGGTGCCAAATTTGTCGTAAAGATACTTGTTTGCATAGTTGGCACATCACAGTAGTAGTCTGTTCCAGTATCAAGCCTTATCGATATCTCATAAAGCCCGACTGTAGTCGGATTGACTATTCTTGTGTCCCCGGCACTTGGGTCGTCCGCATTAAAACCGATCAGTACATTTACAATGCTCCCCGAAGCAATTTCACCTGCTCCGGCATCTGTTGGTGCAGTGAAGATAATGATATCCGTCGTGGCATTTATATTCACTCCCCATGTCCCAACAGCAGCACTGCACGGATTCGCCCCTGTACACAGTGTGAGATCAGTATCATCATCTTCAAGGTCGATGTCCCCCACGTCTATAGAATTAAAATCAAAATCTGTTGTGCCATCTGTAGTAGCCTGACTGAGGACAAAGTCCACCCAATAGGTAATACCGCCTTCATCTGCGACCGTTACATTTGAATCTGCCTCGTCAAGTGTGTAGTACCCACTGCAGTCAGTACTTACCGCTGCTAAAGATGTCGCCTCCCGACAGATAGCCACCTGGTTACCGGCACCTTTTGGCACGTAGAGCGTATAGGTCGACCCTGAAGCTCCCGGCAGAGCACTGAACCCACCGGGGTAGTGGAAGAAAGTCTTCTCCCCGTTGCTGTCAGCGCTAACATTTGTCTAATTTCTGCTCGCAGAAAAATCAACATTAAATAAAGCAATCCTATTTGACCGTTAGTTGAAGTGTCCGTTGACCAGTCAGAGCTTGTAACTGCTCTTACCCTTGCCGACAGGTTCGTGATCAAAGAACCATACACATCAGTATATCCCGCCGTCGGATTGGTAGTTCCGGTGCTCGTTGATCCACCGTTGGTTCCATCGGATGAGAACGTGTTATTAATTTAGACTCTATTGCAACCTATTTGGAGTTATATTTGAAGTAGATTTACTGTTCTCACAAACTCAGCGTGCGACCAGGTGAGTGGCTTCACTGACCTAGCCACGCCATGGTGTGGATCAGCCTGCTCTGCCATAAGTCCGGTGTGATCTGTGTGGTCCAGTACCCAGGTAACATATCTCTTTGCTTTTTCAGGTTCTCCCTTGTTCAACCAATATTGTGCCATCCAAAGAGTACAGATAAACCATGGATTTCCCTGAAGAGAATCGTCTTCTCGGTGATACCAGTCGTTTTCTTTCCGTGCGATTCCACCTACTTTTGTATCTACCCACAGTTTCTCCTCGACCTCTCTCATTGTGCTCTCAATCCTCGGATCGTTAATATCGTACATTCCGTACCGCCAAAGTGCAAAAAACTGTGCATCAATAGAATCATCACGCACACATACCTCTTCTACCGGATCACACCTGATAACTTTTAGAAATCGACCCTGTGCCACTGCATACAGGTGTTTATTAGTGCTTTCAAGTATCTCTTCTTTTACCTTGTTGTATTTATCTCTGAGCTTCAGGTCTCCGTGGCTTTCAGCTAGTTTTGCTGCGGCATTTAGTCCAGCGAAAACAGTAGCTACTGTGTACGAAAATATCCCCCGTTCAATCTCCCAAATACCATAGCTTGGTCTTGGCAGTCCGGACTGCTGATAGTCTGAGTCGAGGGGATTCGAAATGTACCGATCTTCAAAACCCTCAACTGCAGCAGAGATATTGAATGATTCAAAATCCTCACTGTAACGGTACTTAACCAGAAAGTCAGCTGCCTTATTAATAAATCCCCACATCTCATTTAAAAACTCCTGATCACCGAACCGCTCATGGTGTTTCCAGAGAGCATGAAGAACGAGCGCGGTTTCGTCCTCCTGGATAGGTAATTGAAAATTGCCACCGCTATCAATCCATGGGTGCCAACTGGATGCTAACCCTGAGCTGATATCAGGGTAGTACTTATGAAGAATATATCCGTCAGTATCAAGGATGTCTTTGCAATATCGGAAAAACTTCTTTACTAGATCACCAACCCCTGCATCTATTAGTGCTTCAGAAACCATCGCGCCGTCTCTCGGCCAAAAGTAAGAGTAGGTGTCTTTTCCTCCAGCCTTAAGGAATGTTGAGTCATTAGCTGCGATAATAGCCCCACCGTTATCAAAATGCGTTCTAATAATGAGGAGTGACCTTTTATAAAGCTCAAATACTTTTTTGTCTCTCTCATCACCAAATAGCTTTGGCTTTTTATCTTTGTAAAGTGTAACAACTTTGCTCCTTACCCAATTTTTCCAATATATATCAGTATTCTCAACTAGCTGATCACTGCCTTTCTTTCTTATAAGCTCTGCAAGCTTGGTGGTGTCATCGAAGTTGTTTCCGCAGACGATGAAACTGTCAAATTTGGCTTTTTCATTGCTCTTGATCTCGAACCTATAGGAGATGTTTGACTGCGCCGAGCCGGTAGTTACGGGATTATAGTGAAGCTCACCTTTATCATTTGGGACAGCACCTCGCCCATGATTATCATTTGGTGCAGCGCATGTAAACTGATGAATATTCCCCGTCGAACCAACTCCAACGTATCTGTTCTTCTTGTAATGAACCATCAGTTGAGACCTTGGATCCCACACTGCAGTGTTACCGACATCATCCTCAAGCATATAGAAATTATTCTTGATATACACGTAGACCTCTTTCTGGGAATCGCTCAGGTTTTCTATCTCAAATGATCTTATAAAAGCATCTTTATCAGGAAGTACACAGTCTCTTACTCTCACCTGGACCCCCTCTGTTTTATGAGTCATGATTGAATCAGATACAAGGGAATCATCAAGATACGATGTGGAGACTTTCCAGTTCCCATCAATGCCAGACGTCTCCTTACCATTTATCCGAAAAAACACCTCATTTGGTCTTTGCGCCAAATGATTTTCTTGCCCCACATGTGGCCAGTACAGATCAGAAAGATCAAGGTGTTCGTTTACGTTTACGAGCAAGTTTCCGTTTCCGAAAACCAGAGCAGTATTCATCTTTTATTTGTTTATTAAAGATAGTGTCTCAAGCAATGTTGCCACACTCCATGCCTGAGAGATGCAACCCGCCGGCTTCATTGTAGCTGGATCATAGATCTCAGCTAGGTACTTCACGTTGTCTTCTTCAAGCTTCAGTTCTAGCGCATTAAGTCTTTCGACCACTGCTTCTCTTGCCTTCTCATTATTAAGCTCAAGTTTGTATCTTGCGCTGAGATAGTGTCCAAGCAGAAACGGCCAGATCGTCCCCTGATGATATGCATTGTCTCGTTTCTCCTGGCTCCCTGAATAATTCCCCTTGTACGCAGGATCATCACTGGCAAGAGTCTTCAAGCCAACATCAGTCAACAGTTTACTTTTAACTGTATCAAGTATTCTGCGGGACTTCCTCTTTCCTAGAAGAGAGAAATCCAGGTATACTGCAACAATCTGGTTCGGTCTTACGCTCCCATCTTTGTCATCACCATCGATGCGATCATACAAGCACTGTGCCCTTTCGTTCCAGAAATCATTCTTAAACCATTTCTCTAGTTTTGCAGTAATCGAACGTATCTGCGTTAAATGAGTCCTATCGTTCGATTTCAATTTTAACTCAAGAAGGATCTTAAGATAGTTATACCAGAGTGCCTGGATTTCGACTGCTCTCCCGGAGCGGCTTGTAACAGGCACGCCGTTTATTTGAGCATCCATCCATGTGAGTGCCTTGTTTGAGTTTGTGTTGACTAGATATCCCTGCTCATCTACATATACACCGAGACTGCCCTCTGAAAAAGCAAGCATAATTCCCTCAAGCTCTTCTATGAAGGACCCAACAAACTCGATATCTTTTGTGGCAAGAAAGTACTTCCATAACGCATTGACAAACCAAAACACTGCATCAAGTGAATTATAGTCGTCTACGAACGGTCGGTTGGGGAGGAAACCATTCCTTAGCAGTCCTTTCCATCTCGTGAGGAGCTGACGCGCCTCTTCAAGCCTATTTGTCGATAGAAACAACCCTGGGAAAGAGACAAACGTGTCGCGTCCCCAGTCGTCAAACCAGTGGTATCCAGCAATGACAGATTTCTTATCACCAACATCAACAATGAAGTGGTCAGACTGCCTCGCGAGGAGTTCGCTGAGTTTGCTTCTTTGTATTCCACCTTGCTCGTGAAAGCTATCCGAAAGCAATTGAAGTCTGTTGTTATACTGGATGAATGGGTCATCGACTGTTCTGCTGCCCCTCCCCTGACCACGGAAAAACCTGAATGTAACTGACAGTTCAGAATCGCCTTCGGGAACCTCTACCTGCAGTCTACCCGGTTTAAACAGATCTTCGTGCGCGTCGTAACCTCTCTCTTTTTCTATGGGATAGAAGAAATTGCTATATCTGTCCTGCTCGCTCACGAATGTGGGGAGGTCAGATACAATCCTCAAAAAGTCAGACTCTGCAAGTCGAACGAGTATACCCACCTCATCTTCAAATACCTCAAATTCATCCGGACCGCCTAAAGTGTGCATATTTCTGTACGTCAGGAGCGGTATCAGGTTGAATCTCATTGCCCTCAGTGCAGTAAACTGATACTTCACAACAGTGGTATTTTCACCGCGAACCATTACCAGCGATTTTACAGCTTTGATTCCATCATGTTCAAACGTCCACCTCGGATAATGATCCAAAGAGAAGTCAGCAAGGTTCTGGAATCCATGTGGAGTTATGACGCCATCGTTATAATGGTTTGTTGAGAGCCAAATCTTTTGTGTCCCATCTTCAAACCATTCGTCGAGCCTATTTACCACATTCATACGAATTAAATCAGTATGCGCAGCGACAAGAACACCGTGGTATTTGCGCGTACTGCCTCCCATTGACATTCCAGAAGCAAATCCACCCATTCCATTTGTTATAAGATACTCCTGACCGGTATTCATTACTGTTTTAGCCTCCCCACTTCAGATTTAAAATCGTTGAGGATGTTCATATAATTGATATACGCGTCATACGGTGATTCGTAAGGACTCTTGTACTCTTCGTCTGTCACCGTATTGAAACTCGTAGTTGACATACTTGAAAAATGGTCAGCCTGTTGAAGACAACGCCACGTGTTTAATAGATCACTTCTTCGTTTTCGGTCGTTCAGCTGCTCTGCAAGATCACTTACTTCTGCCTCAATCTGATACACTTCCTCTAAGGCCTCCTTCTGCAGCCTGTTTCCTTTTTCAATCCAAGATCGAGTTTTTCTGACATCTAGAGCGTCAAGGGCGTCAAAAGCGGCAATAGTTTCGCTTGGTGACCTAAACAGTGTGCCAACATCTAACACCTTCCTAAGTCTTTTTTCGAGTACCAGCAGCACCTTCTTGCTTTCCTGCAAATCCATACTAAGACTACCATATGAATAGAAGATATTTGTACTCTTACCGTTCGTTTCTCCGGGAGCATCAATGTCTTGAAGTGAATAATTATCGTCTGCAAGGAGAATTTTTAGTTTCTCCGGTGCCCTTTGTTTAAACCTGAAACTAATCGCTGCCTCGGCGGCAGTGTCATCTAATTCAACTGGATTGGCAGTATAGAGGAGCCCCTTGTTCAGTTTCTTTTTACTTACACTCCCAACCAAAACACCTTCAAATCCTAATCTTCTAATAAAACTGGCAAGCTTGTTGTTATAGATAAACTCCGTATTGCCAAAGACTTTGGGTTTTCTACGAAAAATATTCCAGATGGCTTTCCGATTCAAAAGGATCTGTTCTGCAAATTCCTTCGGAGAGTACAACCAGCTGAGCGGACTATGATATGGATAACTCACAATTTCGACCTTTCCCGTATCAACTAACTCATTGAAGCTGACAAGGAGGTCGGGAGTGTATTCTCTAAACTGCTCAAGCGCTACACCTGAGAAAGATAATGACAGTTTGAAGTTATCGTATTCTTTAAGAAGGCTTCCGAACAGCTTGTTAATGAGGAAGAAGTTAGTTGTAAGCTGTCTTTGTAATCTACCAGGATCAGAATTCCAGTCTCTGAAGTACCTATTAAAACCTACCCGTGAGTCAACATCAAAGAAATTAAACCTGGCCAGCAGGTACGGCACGTGCACGCTTAAGTACAGGCATACAGATTTTTCTCTCGGTAGTTTTCGCATCAAAAATCATGGGCAAGGGCAGTATAGATACCGATCACCTTTTTACTTTGTGTGTCCCAATCCATCTTTTGAAGATCATGGTACCCATATTCACTCAGTGTTTTTGCAAGACTTGAGTGGTTCAAGACAGCCAAAATCTTGTTTGCCATCTCATCAATATCCCAGAAATCCACCTTAAGCGCGTTGCGAACTACCTCTGATGCACCGGACTGTTTTGACATGAGGACTGGTGTTCCATTACGCATTGCCTCAAGTGCAGTAATGCCAAATGGCTCAGCAATGGAAGGCATAACAAATAGATCTGCCTGACGATAAGCCCTATCCACCCTAGAGTTTTCCAGGAATCCCGGAAAGATGACATTGCCATTAATTCCAAGCTCCAGGCTTAGATCGACAAGCTCTTCTTTCATTGACCCCTTACCTACAAACACAAACTGCACATCTTTATTAATTGAAAGGACTTTTTTAGCTGCTCTAAGCAAAAAGTCAGCCCCTTTTGATGGGGCGAGTCTGGCGAGAAATAAGACCGTAGGCACCACACGCTTCAACCCTGGAGTCAGTATAGGCTTGGTTTTCACTTTCTTTGACTCGTCAACAGCATTATGGACGACTTCAATCTTTTTTCGAGGAATTCCATAGTGATATGCAATCTTCTTCTTGGTTTTTTCTGATACAGCGATCACCTTATCCGCAACCTCCATCCCTGATCGCTCGTACTCATAAATTATTGGATCAGGATTATCAGCGGTGCGCTCAAACTCTGTGGCGTGAATATGCACTACAAGTGGCTTGCCACTTACAGATTTAGCGTTAGCTGCTGCTTTGAATGTCATCCAGTCATGCGCGTGGATTACGTCGTGTTTTACTTTGCGGGCAATATCGAGCGCTCTTACTGCAAACTTAAGCACCTCCCCGGAGAGATCAGCACCGTACATCTCTGAGCTAGATTCTTGGGAAGGTTTCTCTTTCAGTTCTTTGGACATCTTCTCAAAATCGGCTACGTTGAGATATGGGGAGAGCAGCGACTCAACTTCGATATACTCAACCGAAGACACATCAACCTCCGATTCTGAAGCATTAACAATCGTTAGTTTTTCTTCGTGGACGGCTCTCGGTATTTTGGGCAGAACAAACGTCACATCGACACCGTTATTGGCAAGATTGTGTGAAAGTGACCTGCAAACGACACCCAGCCCACCCGCAACAACAGGGGCGAACTCCCATCCAAACATCAAGACTCTCATTCCCATAAGGCAGCTTCTGACACTTTCAAGATATTATTACATATGTAGTAATTGTATTCCAGCCTAGTCTATACTATAATAACGCTATCTAACAGAGAAGGGAATACATAGTAGGTGAAATTTCCCGAAAAGTCAGCCCAGGACTCAAGCTGAGCGATACCGAACAATAAAACATACCACTATAAGTAAAAAAAAAGGTGGAACCGTCCGCATTGAGACCCTTGTATACTATAGATTTAGTAGGTAAGGGTCTTTTTTTGTCTGATTATTATAATCAACAGTAATTGTTAATGAGAATAATTTGTAAATATTACAACTATGGCAAACGATAAATTAGAAGACTTCAAAGACTCGATCCCTGACTATGTCAAGGATCAAGAAGACTTCAAACTATACAAGATAAGGCACTCCGCTGAGCATATCTTCAGTCAGGCTGTTGTTGAGCTTTTTCCAAATAAAGTCAAACGAGCCCTTGCTCATCTGTCAGAACGTGGATTCTCGAGCGATGCACATTGGGACATGAAGGTTACAACAGATGATTTCAAGAAGATAGAAGACAAGATGCAAGAGATCATTGATAAAGACCTACCTATTAGAAGAGAGGAGATCTCCATCAAAGATGCACAAAAACTCTTCAAAGATAACAAGTTCAAACTGGAATGGATTCAGAAATTCGCGTCAGAAGCAAAAACCATAGCCGTATACTGGACAGGGGATGATTTCGTTGATCTTTGTAAGGGCCCCCATCTTGATTCAACTGCAGACATTAAAGCATTTAAACTGCTAAGTGTCGCCGGGGCATACTGGAAAGCTGACGAACGCAATGAGATGCTGGTGAGAGTTTACGGTACAGCATTCGCAACAAAAAAAGAGCTCAATGAATACCTGGAGAAGCGAGAGCTTGCAAAAGAGCGTGATCACCGAAAACTGGGTCGACAGCTAGATCTGTTTACACTCTCTGACCTGGTTGGCTCAGGTCTTCCGATGTTTACACCAAGAGGAACTGTTCTCAGAGATGAGCTTAACAAATTCTCACAGGGCCTGCGTGCAGAGGTAGGATTTTCAAGAGTGTGGACGCCACATATCACCAAAACTGATCTATACAAAACTTCTGGGCACTGGGAGAAGTTTGGTGATGAGTTATTTCTGGTAAAAAGCCAGGAGACCGATGACAGGATGGTTCTAAAACCAATGAACTGTCCGCACCACCAACAGATATATGCTTCTAAGCCGAGAAGCTACAGGGATCTTCCACTTAAATACATGGAGACTACAACAGACTACCGTGACGAAAAGACTGGCGAGTTGCTGGGTTTATCGCGTGTGAGGTCGCTTACCCAGGATGACAGCCATGCTTTTGTGACTCCTGACCAAATCGAAACTGTCTTCCAGGAGCTGATCGATCTCACCGAAAAATTCTTTCAAACCCTTGGGCTGACTTATAAAGTGAGGCTCTCCTACTGGGATGCGAATGAACCCGAAAAGTATCTTGGTGATAAAAAACTGTGGGAGAAAGCCCAGGCAATCCTGCTCAAGATAGCAAAAAGAAGCAACTTTGAATACTACGAAGCACAGGGAGAAGCGGCATTCTACGGCCCAAAGATGGACTTTATGGTTTACGATGCCCTTGGACGTGAATGGCAGCTTGCAACACCTCAGCTGGACTTCAATCAACCATCCAGATTTGGCTTAACTTACACCGATTCAGATGGAGAAGAGAAAACACCCGTGATGATTCACTACGCCCTCATGGGCTCTATCGAAAGATTCCTGTCGGTCTATATTGAGCACACTGGCGGTGCCTTTCCAGCGTGGGTTGCCCCTGAGCAGGTACGAATCATTCCAATCAGCGATGACAACTCAAAATATGCTGAACGGCTACAGCAAAAGATGTCAGAGAAAGAGATCAGGGTCGAAATTGACCAGGATAGTGAGCGCATGCAGGCAAAAGTAAGAAAAGCACAAGAGCTCAAAGTACCGTACATGCTTATAGTTGGAAAACAAGAGGAAGAGGCAAGCACAGTCTCCCTTCGTTACCGTGACGGAAAAGAAGTCAGAGGTGTCGCCTTTAAGGACTTTCTAGGAGCACTGCAGAAAAATATCAGCAATCGGGAGAGGGAATTAGAGTTGAATCTCTAACTATTCACCTGATCAGAAAATTGCTAAGATAGAGTATCGTTAAAGATGCTCTGTGGCCAAGGATAAAACAAAGAAAAAAAACAGATCAAGAAAGACACCCATCTCTAAGATGGATGTGCTCGAAGGAGAGATTCGAAGGCTGAACCATACTATGCGGAAGCGCAATAACTACTACAAACGCTCGCAAGTGATTATCCGCGGTTTGATTCAAGGAATCTTTACAGCCCTTGGAGCTACAATTGGCTTCACACTCGTTATACTGATTCTCGCATCTTTCATCAGAACTATCAGCGCAGTCCCCTTCATTAACAATATCCTTGATCAAACAGGTATATCCCGGATCATTGAATACCAACTGGACGAAATCGAACAGGTTGATACTACCCCAACCCCCACCCCTGAGAATCCGACCAACAACACAGACTAGTTTTTTTTATCCGAGCTGATGTAATATAATTACTGGACGAATATTTGCGGGCGTAGTATCCCGACCTCCCCACGGTCGTCGGGACTGGCGTAGCTCACATTCACTCCGAAATGAGTTTAAACTAGTTGATCATTACAACTTGCGGGCGTAGTATAGCGGCCATTATGTCAGTTTTCCAAACTGAAGATACGGGTTCGATTCCCGTCGCCCGCTCCAAGCATTACTTTACATATTATCGCTTCGGTGGTATTGCCATGAGACTAAAGAAACTTCTTGTTACAAACATTACTGAGAAAGAACTGTCCAAAGACAACTGGGATAGATTGTCCAAAATCTTTCATGAAATAGTTTTCAAGAAAGCCGAAGATTCTGATCTTGAAGGGGAACTCAAAAACACTGATGCAATCTTTTCGAAGTTTAATGCTATAGATGCAAATATCATTTCCAAGTCTCCAAATCTGAAGTACATCGGTATCTTTGCTACTGGAACTGGACACGTTGACTTAGAGTTGGCTTCAAAAAAAGACATTACAGTTACAAACATCCCTGGCTACTCTACCGAATCGGTTGCTGAATTCACGATTGGAGTAATCCTGGAACACCTGCGTGAGTTAAGAAAAGCGAGATCAGAGGGAGCGAAAGGAAACTACTCCGAGGATAACTTTTCAGCCAAAGAGATACGGGGAAAGGGGTTTGGTGTAATCGGACTTGGACGAATTGGTATGCGAGTAGCAGAATTAGCCGATGCATTTGGTGCAGACGTGAGTTACTATTCAAAAACAAAAAAAGAGACGACCTTTGCGGATTATGCTGAGCTAGACCAGTTAGTTGCTAATAACGACATCATTTCACTAAACCTTGCTCTGACCTCAGACACAAGAAACGTTATCGACAGCAGTCTCCTCAATAGTATTAAATCAGGTGCCATCCTGATCAATACAGCCCCAATGGAAATAATTGACCTTGATGCACTCATTGCCAGGTTAAAAAAGGGAGACATCACTTTCATCTGGGATCATCCAGATGAAATGTCAGAAGAAAACCTAAATATGTTGACACCTCTCAAAAATGTGATAACTTACCCTCCGATAGGTTATATCAGTGAGGAAGCTACCAAGGCGAAAAAAGACATCTTTATTGCAAATGTTGAAAGCTTTATTGATGGAAAAAAGTTGAATGTAGTTAACTAACTATTAGCTCTCGTTTCTCTCCTTAACACTAAACTCAATGCCAGCGGCACTACTATTACTAAGCTAGCTACCCCTATTAAAAAATAGTAACTGGAAACACTGTTCGCTTCAGCAAATACACCTCCAAAATAAACAGCAATAACATATACTAGCGAGGCCAGGAGGTTCAGCGTTGAGAGTGCCGTAGCCCTGTATCTGGATGAGAACCGTTTGTTAAGCGGGTAGCCGATAAAGATCTGAAATGATCCCGACGGGATTGCAATACCAAAGATCATAATGACCACTGCCGGGTAGCTCAGAAACTGTACTGGAATCAACGTAACGACAAACAGTACCGGCAGAATAAGAATAAAGTATTTTGAATTGAAGACCTTTTTATTTCTCGCCAGATACAAAGTCAAAAGGCCAACTGTCAATTTAATTCCTGAGGATAACCAGGACCTCGTTACAGTATCCAAATTGATCTCAACTAGAAATTTCTGTGCGAAAAAGCGATGATTAGACATTGCAAACCCACCAACCAACACAAACAGTAGTGAGAGTCTGCTTAAGTAACTCGACTTAAAAGCTTCTTTGATGCCTTGGGTTGTTTGCTTAACATAACCTTTCAAACTGAACTTATAAGTGTCAATTTTGGGCTCTATCATTAGAAGTGGAAAGATCACTCCAACAATAGATACTATGCCTCGTAACAGATACGGAATTTTAATATTGAACTCATACAAGTACCCACCAACTAGTATGGCAACTACAGCAGTTGTTTGAAAGATCAATGACGTATTCGCGGCTATTCTAGGGTAGTCATCTTCACGATTGAGCTGCTTGAGGGTATCATACAAAAGCGCGCTGTTTGATCCCGAGATCATCGAAACACCAACACCAAACAAAATGGAATAAGCAAACATAATTTCATAGGAAGGCCAAAGAAGTGCCAGAAAAGCAAAACCCACCAGGGCGGAACCTATGCTCATTGAAATTCTTCGGCTAATCAGATCTCCAATTATACCTGTGGGCAGCTCAAACAAGATCAGCACGAGCCAAGAAAAAGCTCCAAAAAACGCGATCTGCTCAAAGCTTAAGTAGGTTTCTTGATACACAACCCAGATAGCAACGAAAAAAAGCGATGCCCTGCTCGCCTGGAACAGATAGTAAAGGGGAATATTTCTTTTAAGGCCATGTTGCTCCATTAACTTCCTGTTAGCTCTGTTTCAAATCCAACTCAAGTTTCGTAAGTAATGTTTCGATATTCTTAAAGTACTGAATCTTCAACCAACCAATCCCTCGATCGAGTAAATAGGCTTTTTCTGGCGATATGCGATCGCTACCTCCTGCAGACTCCCACTCCCACCACCCAGCAAGATCAACGCGTCACACATGGTCACAATCAGAGTCGACTCCCCTATCATATTCATACCTGAAACAACCTCAACACACAAGTGCTGGTTGCCTTTGCTCCTTCTTTTATTCTCAGGAGTTACACCAACGGAAATACCTCCAGCTTCCTGACAACCTCTATTAGCTGCCTCCATAACACCCGAGCCACCCCCCGTTACTACAATCCAATCAAGTTTTCCGATTTCAGAACCAAGTTCGTATGCAAGATCGTAGACTTCGTAGTTGACCTTTCCTTTGGGAACTTCTGAGTCTGGGGCCCCGAACCCGATTATACCGATCTGATGCTTTGACATACCCGTAAAATATTTCTGAGCAAGTATATCAGATTTTATTTCAAGGCAGCTAATATCACGGATCAGAGAGTCTGCCCACCTAAATTTGAAATACGGAGCGAACAAGCATTATACTGGTATACTTGCTTTGGAAATTATGTAACTAATGCTGAAAAACCTTTTCATTCCAAATCAGACAAACAAGTACACACCGCACCTTCTGAGCAAAAGTGCTCTGCTTGTTTATCTGGCAGTGCTTATCATCTTCAACTTTACCATCGCACAGCTACCCTTTGCAGATGCTGGTGCTATAGTTGATGCTCAAACCCTATACAATTTCCACAACAATGAGCGCGAGCGGGTTGGTCTTTCCAGGCTTACTATCAACTCAGACCTCATCTCTTCTGCGACAAGTAAGGCACAGGAGATGCTGGCGGCCAACTGCTGGTCACACTTCTGTCCTGAAGGTAAGTCACCGTGGACGTTTTTTGATGAGGTTGGATACAGGTACATATTTGCCGGGGAAAATCTCGCAGAGGGCTTTGAAAACAATGAAACCGTGATGAAGGCCTGGATGAACAGCCCAACACACAGAGATAATATTTTAAAGGCGGAGTTTGATGAGATTGGCATCGGGTTTGCAACAGGCAGCTTTCAGGGCATAGCTACCAACACAATTGTAGTCGTGCATTTTGGATCCCGTAGTGAAACGCTCAACAGTCTTCCAGCAAGCGAACAGCTTGATCTGGATTCTGAGACTGTAACTATCGAAAGTCCAACTAATGGAGCCCATATTAAAAATCCGGAATTCGAAATAGCCGGTCAAACCCCAGTAGGATCTACAGTAGAGCTGAAAGCTAACAATAAGAGTCTTGGAAGTGTCGATGCAGAAGGAGGCAACTTCACATTCCGGCCACCAAGCGCACTCGATGACGGTGGATATGGATTAATCGCCACTGCCTTCGACAACAACAGTACCACCTTGGGAATCTCATCAAAAGTAGAAGTAGTTGTAGACACAGTCGCCCCAAGCCTGGTCGACAATTCACTTCTTGTCAACTCACTGAATTTCTCCGATCAAATGGTAATAGTCTCCGTCCGTACACAAGGAGAGCCGATCATACTTTCAACTAATATTCCCAATGTCAGTTTCAGTAATATTTCAGAAGATAATTGGGAGACAGAGGTCCCTAGAGCAGAACTTGAATCGAAAGCTAACTTCACCATTGAAGCCATCGACAGAGCCGGAAATAAAAGTAAAACCGAATTCCCAAGTGCATCACTGCTTGCAGAAGTGCTAGCCTTTGATGCTGTACAACCCGGTGAGGGGACATTCGCTTCAAGCAACATTGTCATCAGTTTCTTTGATAACCTTCTTGGGAAAGACTTAAAAGTGAAGGTCAACCTCATTTTTATTGTATTTCTTGGCATCCTTTTTGGAGCTGATTTTTACGTTCTCTCAAAAGCCGGCCTCACAGGTATAAGGAGATCAAAATCACATCTGCATATCTCTGCGGTTGTCATACTTATTATAATTGCCCTAATCGGTGGCCTTTCAGGTAGCGTTCTGACAGGCATACAGTTTTTGAGATGAAGAATATCTTTCACTGGAAAAAAAGACCCTTTGTGTATGCGATTATTATTACTGTCGGATTCGCATTTCTGATAAGCATCCTCGAAAATCTCTCAGACGGGTTTTTCTTTATGGGGGCAATAGCTCTCTACTTCGTCCTGCTATTTGAACTTTTTATCACTATCTCCTACGCTAAGCGCTTGCTTGACCAGTTCGAACTTCCCCAGGTCAACAGTAAGCATGTTCAGGTACAACTGGTACATCATCTAGTACTACCCTCGCTAGCGTACTACAGTCTGATTGCGTACCTATTTTTTAACCATCAACTTTCTCTCAAACTGCTCACACTCGCGCTGGTTTTTGTTATCTTTGCAATTCTCTTTACAAATATTCGCGCCTTATATGAAGACAAATACAAATTAGAGCAATCGACTCATAGCATCTATGACGCCATCATGATACTAACTGCATTTCTTGGAACAGATGCATTATTGAACTCACTCAGCTTTATTGGTTCACCAACTATTTTGATATTGTTGTCAGTCACTGCACTTCTCGCTCTTCTCGGGGTGCTTGTAATCGTCAGATATCAGCTGCTCAAACCGATTTTTGTACTTGAACTTGTTATTACAATAATTCTATTCAACATTGTCTTGTATATCCTGCTTAGTATTGGATTGGCTGTATTCATCACCTCCTTCTTATCCACGCTGTTTTTCTATTACATCCTTGCTTTTCTCAGTCATCTTCACGAAGGAACAGCCAGTAAAAAAATTCTCATTGAATACGTTATAGTGTTTGCGATAATGATCGTAGTTTTATATGGTCTGATTTAATTCTTAGCTTTTGCACTATGGTAGATACACAACTCACCAGCAGAAACATCAAACTGGATGAGGATACAAAGTCATACATTGAAGAGAAGATTAGTAAGCACTCAAAACTTCTCGAGAAAGCGACGAGTATCTCTGTTGTTGTTGATAATAACCGCTCTCACAGGGGGGTAAAACGTGATTTTAAGATTGAGGTCTCAGTCAATATGCCACACACCTTCATAAGGGTGGAGCAGAAGGGAAGCAACTTCAAAGAGATGACAGACATTCTCGAACAAACACTCAAGAGGAAACTCAGAAGGTACTTCGATCAGTTTCAGCGCTGGGAGAAAAAGATCCCCTGGAAGGTCAAAGAGATCAATACCGAACTTGAGGAGATCCAGAACATGGAAGAGGAGGATTCATATGCTGACTACGTACCAGTGATCAAAACTAAGCAATATGACGACGAAGCTCCTATACATCCTGCTGAGGCAATAGAACGGATGGAGCTCATAGGTCACAGCAGTTTTCTGTTTAAAAATATAGATAGCGGAAAATACTCAATGCTATACAAAAGGGAAGATGGTGGTTACGGCATGGTCGAGCCCCAGAAAGGTACTTAATGGATACTTCTCATCATAGAGTATTTCTGGCATTTCGTTTTCCCAAAAACGTGAGGGACTTCCTGAGGGATAACATTCGACATCTGAGTAAAAGGGATCGAAAGCTACGTTTTGTTAATATCGATCAACTTCACTTAACTCTACAATTCCTGGGGGATAATGTAAGTACCGAGAGCCTCGTGGCAGTTTCTGAAGTTTTAAAACGGCTCGCTTCTACTCTAGCCAGTCCAGAGATCAAAATCACAAACAGTAGCTTTGGGTTCCCCGGTCAAACAGTACCCAGGGTTGTATTTTGGGATGTCGAGCACACGAAATCACTAGTAGATTTCACTAAGACGGTACACGACAGCGTCCGCGATTTAGATTTACCTGATGTTAAACGTCAGAAAGACCACTCTAAACTCATTCACCATATTACGATAGCCAGGGTCAAAAACTCGATCAGCAGAGGTGAAGCTCGGAGACTGAGAACAATTATAGGAGACTTCAATCAAGCTTTGCCCGAACCTTTTAAACCCAAGAGCCTTGATATCATTGAAAGCAGCCTCACAAAAAAAGGAAGCTCCTACAAATTGTATGAGAGCTTCCCACTCAATTCTCGAATTTAACTGCTTTTTACAAGTCAGTGATAGGAGGTCTTTCAATTGAAACACAGGCTCTATCATCGACATCATTTTTTCCACCTTCGGGGATCACGAATACCTCATTGCATGTTCTATTTGTTGCAGCAAGAGCTCTGAACAGAAAGTCAATGCGATAATTCTGTCCGGATTGAAGATCGCCCAAGACGTTAGTCAGATCAAAGCTGGATATTACTCCTGCACCTTCGTTAACACTAAAGCCCGAAGTAATGTTCTGGCCGTTTTTTGCGTTAACAACCCTCAGGAAGTCAAGTCTTGAGTTGTTGTATTCATCCGTGAAATTTATTGAACTCAGTGTTGTCTGACCTGTATTTCCTATTACTATTCTAAATCTGACTGTTTCGCCAATCTGGTACGGACCTGCACCAGAAATCACTCTCTTTTCAACTTCAATCCCTGGAACGGCAACAGGACACTGATTTCCGACTTCAAAGTCGTCACATGTGTAAAGTCCCCCTTGTGTATCGTTGTATCCGGCTGGGCACGATTGTGTATCAGGAACGGTAGTCTGTTCACATACATTTGCATCATCAAGTCTTGCCGTACATCTTGTACATATTCGATCACCAACAGGCGTAACTGTTATGGTGGGTGTGGGTGTTGGTGTCAGTGTATCTGTTGGTGTGGGAGTCGGCGTAATCACCTCACTACATATCGCTGAAGCCGTTCCCTCACAGTTTGGATGATTATACCCGTTTGTTGTAACTTCAACCCTGTACAAACCAGGCCAGGAGTTACTTGTAGTGTAGGATTGACCGTTGCCCAGAGTTATAGTACTTCCGTTTGGTGAAAATACCCTTATGGTTGTGTCACCAGCAAACTGTCCCGTCCCATTGTGGAAAGAACCAACGTTAAAACTCTCACCACAGACGATATTAATGCTTCCAGCCCATGGCGAACTCGCATTTTGCTGCACCCTTGCCTGCGTGCTGCTGTAAGGACACTCTACAGGTGTATCAGTTGGTGTGGGAGTCGGTGTAGCTGCGATATCACATCCACAGGTAAATTCCTGTTTACAACCAGAGCAGATCTCCGTTCTGGTGTAATGACCTGGAGCACTGTTTGCATACTGGGCTCTACAGTTATTCTCACACTGGGTTATATTACACTCACATGGTCTCCAATTCCCTGGACCAGCGTAAAAACAACCCCCAAGATATCCGAAAGGAACATCGTTAGTATTAACCTCCCAGCAGGTAGCTGTAGAACCATTACCATTAGGATCGTAACAACCCCACATATGTCCTTCTCTTGGATTTCCAATTGAGTTACATTCTGCACCACTGTATGCTTCATTCGAACAGTGGACACCAGAGTTATACTGCCCAGCGCTAGCCGGCTGGAACAAAATCAAAGCTACGGTTGCAACGATGAGGCCCGAAAGTAGTAGTATTGAATACAATACCAAGCCCCTTCTATATTTGCTTATATTGATCTTGAGCAGAAGCTTATTCATTTGACTGTATTAATAAATGAATGCTCTAAATAAGATTACGCTGTTTCTGGTTATATTTTACCACCTATAGGCCCTTTCTCCAAACATTCTTATGTACATTCTTTTATCAAATATTGTGTCTGTGCTATAATAATTCGGATAGTAAGTAACCGCTAATATTGTAGGATACGATCAATGGAAAGTTCTGGGAATAGAGGAACAACAATTATACTTTTTGTAGTCATAGGCGCCCTTATTATAGGCCTTGTTGGCATTGGTTCGGTAATATACACTCTTTTGACTAGCAACCAGCCTTTTAGTACTGGATCTACTTCAGTACAGGCTTCATCTGGTGAACAAAACACTGTAACGCCTGACGTAGAGCCAATCTCGACCCCCATCGAAAGAGATTTCGACTATAATTTCGCCATTAAAGACAGAAACACTTACAATTCGGACAACGTATTCGCTGTTGCAGCAAGCAAATCGGACACTGATTCACCCTCAGTTGCCGGAATATCCTTCCCTACACCAAAAGCAAAAGAAGGGGTTCGCGATGTCATCCTCACAAAAAAGGTTATAAATCATACGAATGCTGTGGTTAAAGCCGGCAAAAAGAAGATCAAAGCGTCTTCGATCAGAAGGATCTCGATCCCTTCTGTAAACATTAATTCTCCCATTGTACAGGGGCAGAATGGAGATGCAGCCCTTGATCAGGGTATGTGGTTGTATCCTTCGCAGTACGCTAAAGGCGAGAAGATTCTTCTCTGCCACCGTAGATACTTCGGCACAAACGATCCCAGGTCGTGCTGGTTTATCGACCGTGCAAACAGAGGCGACATTATTAAGATTATCGACAAAAACGGAAAGGTAGCAAAATATAAGATCAAGTCTCAATCCGTAAGGAAAGGAAACGATCTGAGTATCTTCAAAGCCTCAAGTGATGACATCATCAAGATCATCACCTGTACCCCCCTGGGTAGCAGCTCACACCGTCTGGTAACCATTGCCAAAAGAGTCTAACCCATTAGGAAGTACGTTCCCCCTGTGATATTATTTAGCTTACAATTTAGCTAAATACAACCATGTTTGGTTTTTTCAAGAAATTTTTTGATCCTACGCGAGCTGCAATCAAAGAAGCTGCCCCTATAGCCGAAGACATACTATCGAGAGAGAAAACTATCTCAAAGTTAAGCATCGAGCAGATGCGTAGCCGGGTTGATGAGATGCGTGAAGAGCTCAAACCCCTTCTTGGGAAGGTCCCCGAAGAGGCGAAAGCTGCCATTAAATCAATCGAGTCTGCAGAATCTCCTGATTACGAACTCAGGATCCAGGAGAGGCTGCATGAGTACATTCCGGAGCTGTTCGCAATTCTAAGGGAAATAAATAACCGCAAATTCGGTAAGAAACACTTCAAAGTCCAGTTGATCGCAGCAGTAATACTCGCTAAAGGGCACCGTCTCAACGAGCTTCGAACAGGAGAGGGGAAAACTCAGGTATTTCATATGCCTGCCGCCCTGTACGGTATTACGGGTCGCGGGTCGCATGTTATTACTGTCAATGACTACCTTGCAAGACGTGATGCAGAGTATGCTGGCCACGCAGTAACCGATCTTGGTATTAAGGTTGGTGCTATTACACCGCAAGCTGCATACAAGTTTGTACCCGATGAAGATCTAGCCGAAGTAAAGGGGAAAGACGCTGCAAAGGAGCGCAAAAAGATAAATGTCGGGACACTAAGCGACATGAAGGGCATCAACTTAATTGAAGTCGATAAAAAAGAGGCATATGAGTGCGACATTGTTTATGGGACCAACAATGAATTTGGGTTTGATTATCTTCGGGATAACATGGCCTATGAGCTTGAAAATCGCGTTCAGAATGAGCTTTATTTCTGCATTGTTGACGAAGCCGATTCTATTCTCATTGATGAAGCCAGAACTCCGCTTATTATCTCTGCACCTGCGGAACAATCTAACGAGATGTACCTGCAGTTCTCAAAATTAGTAACCAAACTCAAGCAGGACAAGCATTATGACATAGATGAGAAATCGCATTCCGTAACCCTTACTGAAGAAGGTGTTGAATACGCCGAAAAACTCCTGGGTGTAAAAAACCTCTGGGAGGACTACCGTTATGCGCATCATCTTGATAATGCACTGAAGGCTGCGGTTTTGTACAGACGGGACGATGAGTACCTTGTTCGTAATGGTAAGGTTATGATTGTTGATGAGTTTACTGGTAGGGTCCTGCCCGGCCGAAGATACTCTGAAGGATTACATCAAGCGATTGAAGCAAAAGAGGGCGTTGAGATCAAGCGTGCATCAAGAACAATGGCAACAATTACCTTTCAGAACTTTTTTAAGCTGTACAAGGTATTGGCAGGTGGGTCAGGTACAATCATCACTGAGGCCGAGGAGTTCGGAAAGATCTATAGCCTCGAATCATATGCTATCCCAACAAATAGACCAGTCATCAGGAATGATCGATCTGACAAGATCTACAAAAACAGAGCAGCAAAATTTAATGCTGTCGCTGAAGAGATTGTTGAGATTAATAAGACGAAGCAACCAATTCTTGTGGGTACTGCATCCATAGAGGACTCAGAGTACCTGTCTGGTGTACTTGATAAAAAAGGAGTTGAGCATGAGGTGCTGAACGCCAAATTTCATGAGCGCGAAGCTCAGATTGTTGCTAATGCAGGTCTTAAAGGCGCAGTAACCGTTGCAACAAACATGGCTGGCCGCGGTACCGACATTCCACTTGGACCAGGAGTCGAGGAGCTTGGTGGACTGTACATCATTGGCACACAGCGCCACGAATCAAGGCGCATTGACAACCAGCTACGAGGTCGTGGAGGACGACAGGGACAGCCGGGAGTATCGCAGTTTTTCGTTGCACTTGATGATGAGATAATGCGAATTCAGGGTGGTGAAATCATTCAGAAGATTATGAACGCCACGAAAATACCCGATGATCTCCCAATTCAAAACCCACTCATTAACCGAACAATCGAGTCGGCACAAAAAAAGATGGAGGGGCACAACTTTGACATTCGAAAAAGGCTTGTCGACTATGACAATGTAATGAATCAGCAACGTGAGATCTTCTATGTCAGGCGTTTTAATTTGCTTGCAAGGGTTGAGGCTGCAGAAAAAAGTGACGATGAGAAGGTGAAAAAGCAGAAGATAGAAGAGATTAAGGAGGATATACTGGATATCATCGATGCGCAACTAGATTCTATCGTTTCTAAGCATTTCGCGAGCGATCGAGAGGACGATACTGACAGAGAGAAACTAGTCAAAGATTTCCTTGATCTCGCACACGATACTCTCATTGAGGGGGCTTACAAGAAACTTGGGGGGAAGCAAAAGGGTGAAATCGGTGAGGCTATTGCAAAGGAGATCTCTGACAAAAAAACCGAGGAGATTCACGACTATCTAGCAAAGATAGTAAAGGAAATCTTTGACCTAAAAACTAGAGAGTTTAGCGACTCTCTCCCCGAAATCTACAAGATCACAGTCCTGCAGAGCATGGACGAGCTTTGGACCGAGCACCTTAATGCAATGGGAGATCTTAGGGAAGGTATAGGCCTCAGAGGCTATGCCCAGAGGGATCCTCTAGTAGAATATAAGAATGAGGCATTCATTTTATTTGATAGGTTTATAGCAGCGATAGACTCCCAGGTATCCCGCAGAATTTTGAAGATACAGCGCGTTGCCAGACAAACCCGGCCACAACCCCAACAGCTGAAAACAAACGAAGACCAGGTATCAGATATTTTGACCGGAACCCGGGAGATGGTCTCGAAGCTTAATGAAGTGCTCAAAGCAGGCAAACAAGCCCAGGAAAAGGTTGATCAACTTGGGGACAAGGTTCAGAAAACTGTTGTCAAGACTGATGCAGCTTATGGTCGAAATGACCGTGTCGATGTCAGGTACAGCGATGGAACCGAAAAAAAGGGAGTGAAGTTCAAGAAGGTTGAAGCGGATGTTGCTTCGGGGAAGGCGAGGGTTGTAAGCTCCTGAGATCAGGGTTCGGTTGGATTGGGAATGTGGCTTCTCTGTCTCGCATTCTTACACTCTACTCCTCCAGCTTCAAACATTGAGCACGCGCTAGGTTTGGTTTCACCGTCTTCTTCAATGCTACATAGCCCTTCTGTCGTAAGCTCCGGGCACTCCCCTCTTAGTACGCCTTTATAGCGACCATTCTCAGCATACAGAACAAAGCCGTTATTTACGCTTGACAGACCAATGTCCATCCAGGAATCGTTGGAGGTGTCAACCACAAACCTTGGCTCTCTTCCTTCACTTTTGGCTCTGCTCCTTTCTCTGTCAATAAATCTCATGACTTCATCAGAACTCAAGTGGATATTGCCTAAGTCTCTGCAGCAGATGCGGTGAGTAACCCCATTCACGCACGTTGAGCACCAGTGGGTGTGTGCTTCGGAGGAGTAGCGTGGAGTTAATTCAATCATCCGTCAAGGTCTACGCGCTCTAATTCTATACGGCGTACCATATAATAATTTATACCTGAAGTTGTCTCGAATTGTTCCTGATGAAGTCTGCCCAGCTCCTCTTATTTGATTCACTGATACGAGAGTGAACCCTGCCGAAATAAATACAGCTTCGAATTCTGTTAATGTGTTCGCACCACCAGGTCCAACAAAATCGTCCCATTCGATCGATGCTCCAGGCATAGTAACCCGTTTAATCTCCTTCATGAAACTATTAAGATGTGTTGGATCCAGCAACCTCCATTGTTCGTTACCAGACTCTTTTGCAACTTCATGAACTACCTTCCTACCATCAAGTAGCCTGTAGCTTCTTGTATCTGCCAGCCGTGAAAAGGACCTTGCGACTCTTTCTAAGACCGACGCTGCCATGGGGGAATTCAATTCTTCTATTATCTGTTGGACTTCAGCAAAGATCTTTGTTGTACGCCGGTCACCATTGCTGGGATCAAGAGGTTCTGATGCAATATATGCAAAAGTTGCTGAAGTAATTACTCTTTCAAAATATGCCTCGGGCAAAGGTAATCTACGTTGTTGGTAACAATACCCACCTTTGATTCTAACACTTCCTTCAGGACCGAACCCTGGCTCTAAGTTAGGATCTATCGAAACCACAAACATTCTATCTGCGTTAAAATCTGCTGGCTTCTGTGCGGTGTAACCAGTCCCAAAGGACAGGATCTTTTCTTTTCGTGCTCCCAATTGATGTAAGTCGACAGGAGTAGCCAATTCTGCTACTGATGTTGCCATATACAGGTGAGCGCCATGGCGCGAAAAAATATATAGCATATATATTATCATAGAATATGTATTTTTCAAGAGCAGTCAGCTTTAGAACTGCTTTCCTATAGATGCTTCAAATCTCTCGCCCTCTATAACCTCCAACCCTCTGAGTTCTAAACCAACACTGGTAAGAAGCGCAGAAAGATCGCTACTGCCTCCAATCAGGTGGCTAAAGCTGTCAACTACAGTAATCGTTCCACTATCCTTTAAAACACGTTCTAGCTGAACAAAAAGTGTCATTCCAATAAGAATCTGCTAAACTCAGTCAACTCAGATGGATAGACCATTCGATCACAAAAAAAGAAATTCACTTAAAGAAACATTTCAAACGATTGTCTGGAGTGTCCGGCTGGGTTTTCGTGTATCAGCCAAGTTTTATACTCTCAAATTTGTCCTCCGCATCGCTGGGACTGTGCTCCCCGTAGTCAGTACCTATCTTAACGCACTCATAATTGCCAGACTGGTGGAATTTCTTGGTAACTCAACTCAGGGAGATAGTTCACAGATAATCACTCTTGTTATTATTCAAGCCGGGGTCCTGTTTGTGAAGAGTTATAGCTTTGAATTTGAGGAATACATTCGAATGCGTTTTGATTACAAGTTTACACTCAAAATGATCCCGATTTATATAAACAGGATGGTTGAACTTGATATGCAATATCACGATGACCCCAGCTTCAGGTTTTTGCAGGAAAAGGTGGAAGACATTTTAAACTGGAAGGGAGTAGCTATTATGGACAGAGTAGCGTCACTGACTGCGAATATCATCGGTCTACTGGTGCTAGGGTATCTATTTGTGACCCTGAACGCGCTCTTCATTGTTGCTATTTCAGTCCCTGTGATAGTGCACTTCTTCATTGATAATAAATTTGGTAAAAATGTTTACTACATCTGGGAGTGGAGTTCTGAAGAGAACACTGAAGCTGTGAACAGCTACTACACATTCAAGAGAAACACGACAAGTATCGCTGAAGCAAAAATATATGGCTTTGGAAACTATATTGCTGATCGGTTTAAGAGAATCGCCAATAAATATATCAGTAAACTAATAAAGGAGAACAACACAAAATTTACGTTTATGGCTCTGGTCAATGCACTTGAACAGGTTGTATTCGCAGGAATCCAAATCTGGCTAATCTTGCAAACACTTGCCGGTAAGCTAGTTTTAGAGGGATACGTTTTCTATCTACAGAATATCGGGACTCTCTCCCAAAATCTCAACATGCTGCAGAGTCATGTTTCAAAGCTGTATGAATTTTCTCTTTATATGTCAGACTTCAGACTGTTCCTCGAGATGCCTTCCAAACTATTGTTGTCTGATTCTGCTGTGAAAGTAACTCAGTCTCCACCATCAATAGAGTTCAAGAATGTATCCTTTAGATATCCCGCAGGGAAACAAGATACACTCTCAAATGTTTCGTTCAAGTTTGATGCTGGTGAAAAGATAGCGCTTGTTGGCAAAAACGGTGCGGGGAAGACTACAATTCTGAAATTACTTGCCAGATTTTATGACGTGACTAGTGGGGAGATACTTGTAAATGGCGTTAATATCAAAGAATTAGACCTCCAGTCTTACTACAAGCTCTGGGGGATTCTCTTCCAGGATTTTGCGAAGTACTGGTTTTCTTTAAGAGAAAACATTGGGATCGGAAATACTGACGATATCCAGAATATGGAACTGTTAAAAGCTGCTGCTAACAAGGCTTCAATAGATGAGGATTTCATGTCGAAACTACAAAAGGGTTTTGATACAATGCTCAGCACAGAATTTGATCACGGGGTTGAATTGAGCGGGGGAGAATGGCAGAAAGTAGGAATCGCCAGAGGTTTGTTTGCTGATCCAAAATTGATCGTTCTAGATGAGCCAACGAGCGCTCTCGACGCAATTGCTGAGCAGAAGATCTTCGAAGAAATCCAAGCGATTGCAAAAGAAGCCACAACCATAATTGTTTCTCATCGATTTGCTACCGTGAGGAACGCAGACCGGATACTTGTATTAGAAAAAGGGACTATTACTGAGCAAGGCAATCATGAAGAGCTTCTCGCTAGCAGTAAGCTCTACCACGAGATGTTTACCAAACAGGCCAAAGGATACAAGTAGTTACTTTTTCCCGATCAACTCATTAGCTATCTTATCACGCAAAAACTCAGACTTTGACTTCCCCTCTCTATCGGCGCCCTCTTCAATGAAGCGCACTATATCGTCTGTGGCTATGAAGTTGAATTTACGAAGGTCATCCATGCTTAACCCTGCCAGATAGTCCCTTACCACTTTATCAATGTTTTTGTCGCTGTATGAAAGCAAAGTCACAAGAGATGAGGTTGACCCTTTGACTATATCTGAAATCTTCTCTTCCTCAATATCTTCTGGCGAAAGAACTAATACTCTTTTTCTATTTGCCAAAGCCTGTCCGTATTGATAACCCACACCAAAAGATCTTTGGGAGAGTTCAACGACGACCAGGTCAGCGTCCTGAAGCAAACTGAGGTTCTTTAGTAGAAGTTCTTGAGGGGTTAAACCGTTCGTCTTGCCTTCTAAACGTTCGATTATCCAGGATTCGAGTACATCGTGGCCGGCCCTCTTAAACTCGTTGAGTATCTTATCGAAACGCTTCTTATTTGCATCAAGATGAGCTGTAGAAGCCGCAAAATAGATTTTTAATTTACTCATGATTCTATGGGTTGTTACTGTCGGACTCCTGGTTACCGTCGTCCTCTATCCCGTCCTCATCTCCATCTCTGCCCTCTTCCTCACCTACCTCAATCTGTGTATCATCGGATGTGTCACCAGAATCTTCAGGGTCACTAGAGCTATCGGTCTCTGCTCTTTCGATTAACTCATCAATAAGTGTTCTAAACTGCTCTTCAGGGGAAATTCCGCTTGGAAAAACTACCCTTTCACCTTCAAGGTAAAATGTTGGTGTTGCACTAACGCCCCTGCCATTTCCGTCTGCGACATCTGCGTTGACCCTGGCAATGACAGCCTCATTCTCCAGATCAGCTTTAAACTGATCAATATCCAGGTCGAGCTGTTTTGCATATTCAATAAGGTCGTCACTGCTAAGTGCAGTCTGATTGGCGAACAAAAGGTCATGATATTCATCGAATTTGCTCTGCTCACGCGCCGCCTCAGAGGCAACTGCTGCTGCGAATGCATTCTCGTGAATATTCTCTAAAGGAAAATGATGATACACAAACTCAAGCTTCTCACCGTACTCATCTTCAATAGTTTCAACTACCTTAAAAAAACTACCGCATGCGGGACACTGAAAATCACTAAACTCCTCCAATAAGACCGGCAGCTCTACAGGTTTTGGTTCTGGTTTCGAGGCATTAGAGATCAGTATTAGAAATACAACCCCAATGACTACAGCAATTACTATTATGGTTGTGCTCGATAGATTTTTCATAAAGATAGCTAGATTAGGCTAAAGTAGCTACTTTATATCACTAGGAAGCTCAAAATTGCAACAACACGGACGTGCTTAGCAGCCAATTTGCTATAATGACAGTCAGTAGATAATGTACTTATGTTTGTACCATTCTTCGATATAACCTATTTGATCTTCTCGCTCCCAGCAATATTAGTGGGCGTGGTAGCCAGCCTGCTTTTGCGTTACTGGACAGGTAAATACAGACAACAACTAAATGCCAACAGCGTTACTGGAGTCGAGGTGGCTGAACGAATCGCTCGTAAGCACGACTACCCGATACGGCTTGAGATCACCGAGCAACCACTTGGCGACAACTACAATCCCACCAACTCTACACTCACTCTCTCACGAGAGATAGCTCAAGAGAAGTCGATAACGGCGGTAGGAATCGCTGCACACGAGATGGGACACGTTGAGCAACATGCTTCGGGCAACGTCTTTTTCAGGCTCAGAACCTCAATCGTTCCAATAGTTAACCTTGGTAGCAGTCTCGGTTATTTTCTGTTGATAATCGGGATTATTATTGGACTTGTTCAGCTTGCCTGGTTGGGGATTGTCCTTTTTTCAGCAACAACGGTCTTTACACTTATTACGCTTCCTATCGAGCTTGATGCAAGTCGCAGAGCCCTTAAAATGATTCGCGAAAATCAGATTCTTTTCCCGAACGAAATCGGTGGTGTCAAAAAAGTGCTGACTGCTGCTGCACTGACGTACGTTGCCGCAACACTCCAGTCATTCGGTGCCTTGATCTATTTCATTCTCCGTGTGCAGGGTATTGGACGGAACGACTAGCCGAAAAGAACTATTCCGAAATAAACAGCAAAAGACCCGAGCCGGTTTTACAAAACCAGCTCGGGTCTATCAAGCAACTAGCCAATAAGCCGGATTCTGTATCCTCCACCTTCGCCAAAGCTTCGGTGGATTGAGATAGCTATTTCTCTAAACAGAAAATTATTAAGCCTTGATAATTTCCCGTTTCCAAATTCTGGTGCCCTGAATTTCCCAGGTTGCTCCAGGCAGGGGTTACACAGCACCAGATAATTGCTTACCTGGCCGGTGGTCTCTTACACCACCCTTTCACCCTTACCGCGTCAATTCTAAGAACTAACGAGGCGGTTTGCTTTCTGTTGCCCTGTACCGTAAGTTCACACCTACCCGTGTCACCACGGTGCCATGTTTACCCACCCGTGGTGGGCGGAGTCCGGACTTTCCTCCAAGCCCATTTACAAACGGACTCGGCAGCTATCTAAGCTAGTATATGTATTATAGCAAAATCAGCGTTGGGGACTAAATATTGAGAGTCTCAGTAAAGTTATAGCTTTTGCCTTCAAATACGATCAATACCTTGATCTCGTATGCACCGTTATCGAGGATCTGTGAAAAACCGCTGGGAGAACTTATAGCCCGCTCAAACTCAAAGTAGTCAAAGCTTTCCGGTCCCAGGATGTTCCAAAAGATATCAAATTGCCCATTGCCACCATACTGGGAATTATTCACAAACGGCAAAGCTTCAAACTCAACTATCGACTCAGTATCTCCTCTTTTTGTGATGTCTGCTGTGATCTGTGCTGTGACAGTCTTGGTTGCCTGGATCTCAAAATCTTGCTGGATAGTGAAGCTGTAGCTAAATAACCCCAAACCTCCTACCATTACAGCAAGTGCTATGACAGAGTACAGCGATTTGCCGAGAAATCCATACTTTGGTTTCTCAAGGGTCCTGATTCGATGGATAAGATGGTTAACGTAGTAGACAATAGCCACAAAACTAATCAACGTAAAGACTCCGACTCCTATCAGTGCGAAGCCCGTCAGTGAAAATGAAAATTCTGTACTAAAAAAATCCTGCATACTATTGAGTTTGACCTTCTGGTGACTGATCACCGTTTCAGTCCATTGCCCGGTTCAGGTCTACGTCTTGGAACGGTTTAGATTCAGCCTGTGCTCCCTTGATATTATCAGCTAGGTTATCTCTTGTCATCTTCGTAATATTGGTAGCCTTTGTAACTTTTTCGGGCTTTAGTATCTCCCTTGGATTAGTTGTGATAAGGTTGTGTTCGTTTTCGCTCGCAATGACCTGCATAGCAACGTGATTATTCCCTGCAAAAAACAGCCCTTCACCAATACCCGATGCGAGCAGAAAATCTCTTTCTCCATCAGTAAGATTGAACACCTCCTGAATCTTCTCAATCGCTGCCGTCGATTGCTTTAATAAGATCTGAATAGACGAATTTGTAACAACTGCTTTGCCGTAGTCAGACGAGAGAAAGTCAGTCACATCCTGACTTATAGTTGTCAAACCAAGCGCATACTTTCTGGCACGTTTTGCGACAGAATACACAAACCTGGACGCATCATCGTATTGCATCATCCACCACGCCTCATCAATTATCAACAATCGCTGCCGTCGATCTTTTTTGACACGTGTCCAGATGTAATCAAGCATCATGTACATTGCGATTGGCCTCAATTCATCAGTTAGATCCCTAATGCTGAATACAGTAAAAGTATTTGTAATCTCCACATTGGATTTTCTATCAAATATTCCAGATGCACTCCCTTTGAGGTACCTCTCAAGTCTTCTGGCAAGACCGTGTGCTTCATCTTCTGCCATTGCGTTAAGTATTTTATAAAGATCTTCAAGTAATGGAGGATCACGTTTCTGAGTACTCGGGTCCGGAGAAATACCCTTTTCTTTGTACGTCAAAATAAGAGCTCTGTCTAAGATTGCGCTCTCAATGGGAGTTAAGTTACCGCCGACCATTATCCTCACAAGTCCATGCAAATAAAGGATTTTAAAGCGCAGCTCATCTTCATCTTTCTCGTAGATCCCCGAAAGCTCAAACGGGTTCAATTTCTGTGAACCATCCTGGCTAAAAGAAATGTACTCTCCCCCAATAGTTTCAGTCAGTTTCTCATATTCCTTTTCTGGATCGATAATAATAACGTGCGTACCAAACATCAGGCTCCTCATCGCCTCTAATTTCACAAAGTAACTTTTACCTGCACCGGAGGTCGCAAACACAACCATATTTGCATTCGGCATCTGGAAGCGATCAAACACTATCAGACTTTTATTGTGTTTATTCACACCGTACATAATCCCGTCATCCATAGTAAGTTCAGAAGATACAAATGGAAATGTTGTCGCCAGGGAGGTCGTATCCATATTTCTTGTCAGATGGATCATATCGCGTGCGAGTGGCATAGTTGTTACAAATCCCTGCTCTTGCTGCAGTGACGCAATTTTGACAATCACACCTATTGCAGAGAGCGTTGATTCAACGTTTCTGGAAATCTTTTCAAGCTCTTTAAGATTAGTGGCCCTGACGGTCACATAAAGCCCGAAGTGAAAGAACTTCTCATTTCCGCTGGCAATCTGTTCCTGCAGATCTTCGGCATCTTTTAGCGCCACCTTAACAGACGGATCGGGGATTTTCCCGGCTTCGATGTCCAGGTTCAACGTTGCCTGCATCTCTGCAATCTTTCGCTTCAGCCTCTGCATTATCATTGCAGAGTCAACTGGATAGTAGAAAGTGCTGATTGTCATCGGCTTCTCAAAGTTGATGAGCGGGGCGAGCCAGTTAGCTCCAACCCACCTTGGAAAACCTGTTGCGAAAAACGTCCTGAAGTACTTCCCACCGATGAGCATATGATTGAAATCAATCTCGATTGCCGGGGGCGCAATAATGTCTTTCACATCCATCACGCCCTGAGAGAACATCTGTACTGCCTGCTCCTCCTGTGTGACAAGGTCAGGTTTGACCTGTACATCAACTTTATCACCTTGCACCTGCTTTTTTTGTTGTGCAGTAGCCTGTTGCTGCAACTGCTTCTGATCTACCTTTGCTTTCTTTTTTCCAAAAAATGATAGTATTGACATTAAATCTGTTGCTTCACATTAGATAAATTATCATCCTGCAGTTTGTCGGTGAGTGGCTCAACAATACTAGATGTAAACTGAGTTGGTGAAAGCTCAAGTTTGGAGAGACCGGGTCTGTCAGGATCATACATCGAATAATACAATCGTATTAACTCATCATTGGTCAGCTGACGAGCACTTATATTCATTCTCTTGAACTGCTTGATCAAATGATCTCTTTTCGGATAGATTTTCACCTTTGTCTTCTGAAGGATACTTTTTATGTTTGTTATTTTGGGCTTCTGTCCAAATATCTGTTTAATTGTGCTAGTGCGTTGTACAGCCGCAACTACCTCAGGGATCACAACAAAGAAGCGCTTATCAAGAACCTCTGTGTTAAATGTTAGATTACGAATGAAACTGATGTATATGTCGATCTGCCTCTTGAGCGCATTTGATATCTGCTGCTCCCGATATGCCTGCAGCTTCTCGATATACGCCGATAGATCAGAGCGCTCTGTTTTAATTACGATCTGCATCTGAAACTGCAATGAATTCATGAGCGCAGCAAATGCAACTATTTTTGCATCCTGTTCACGCTCTGAGAGCAGCTCAAAATTCAGTGCTGAAGTTTCCATCACCATAGAGACATTCCCATTCTTTAGAATCACCAGATCATCTCTGATGTCCTCGATCTCGAGGTGAGCCTGCGTTGTTATCTCTGATTGTGAAAAAATCCCCATTATTTAGCGCTGAACTTGTAATTTGGAAGCGGTTCTCCTGATAGTATAAGCTGAAACCTGTTAAATTTGAAACCATCAGCTTCAAGGTCAATATGATACGTTGCACTCGGAAGTGGTGTATTAAGACTGAATGTACCGTTCTGGGCGGAGACGACCCTTCTAACCAGCTTCTCTTTAAGATCCTTAACGCTGATAGCAACATTAGGGATTGGCCTATTATTTTTATCCATCACTATACCAACGATAAGGTTTGGCTTACGGGTGCCGGGAACGTTCTCTTCAGTTTGTTCTTTTTTTGTTGTCTCTGCCTCAACCTCAACCTTGGTTTGCTGAACGGTCTGTTGCTTCGGCTCTTCCGGTGCTTTCTTTTCTGTCTGAAGAGGCCTGTTCACCTTAGCTGTTCCCATATCAGTTACTACAGCAGCATAGTCCTCACCCTTGACCACAACTTCGCCTTCTATCGTTTTAGAAGCAATGTCACCAGCCAGGTTATCCTGTCCGGGATCAATTCTGATTGTTCTTGGCTGAGGTGGTGGTGCAGTAACAGATGGTGGGGATTTCGGTGGTTTGACATCTCTTTTTACTTCTTCAACCCTCGCGGTTTTTTTCTCGAGATCTTCTACAGCGAAATCAAAGTGCTGTTCTATCTGCGACAGTCTCGAACTCTCAACCTTATCTAAGGTGGGATCGGAACGCTGTGAGAGAATTTCAAGTGGAAGCACAGATGATTTTCGCATTGCTTTCTCAGATTTTTGAATCCTCTCGATATCTTTCTTTTTTACCATTGACTTTTCTTCTTTCAAAATCTCTGGAATTACAGCTTTTTTCCTCCATACTCTCTGCTGGGAGGTGAATAGAGCGAGAACAAAATTCGCAATAAAGACCGTTGATGGCTGTCCGTTAATCTTAACCAGAGAAGTAAAGGCTCCCATTAATACTGAGAAGATTATCAGTACCACTCTCAAAATTACGGGGAAACCCGTAAAATAGATAATAAGAGCGACTATGAAGCCGCCTGCAAGGTATCCAAACTGTCTAATGGTTAGGGCACCGAACAGTTTGAATTCCACGTCCATTATATTCTGTGGAACTGAATGCCTCTCCATTTTGTATGCTAATGCAACTAATCTACACTTATGATCTTAAACTCAATCTCTCCGACTGGCAAAGGAACCTTAATCCTGTCGCCCTTCTTCATGCCTTTAAGCGCGTCTCCAATCGGTGAGCTTATCGATATCCTTCCCTTTGTAGAATCTGCCTCGTTGTCTCCAACAAGCTCAAAACTTTGCTCAGTGTTGCTTGCAATGTTTTGTATCTTCACCTTGCTTCCGATACTAATGATACTACCGCTTTTCTTGCTTTTCACAACAGAGTTGTTAATGATCCCTTCAATCTTTTTAATGCGATTTTCATTGAACTCTTTGCTTTCGAGAGCTGAGCTATACGCTGCATTTTCACTGAGATCGCCCTGTTGTCTTGCTTTATCGATGTCGTCTGCAATTTTGATGCGCGTCACCGATTTGCGCTCCGTAAGCTCACTCATTAACTCACTCAAACCTGATTTTGTTAAAACCGTTTTATCATCCATCCTGGGAAATTTCGAAACTAAAACTTTTCATCCCATCCATAACCCCAGTGTATACGTAACTCTGGTCCTGCCTGATATAGCTGTTGTCATCGGGAACAATGTTCAGAGATGGATCAAAGTTCAACTCTATGTCGTAGTTGGCAACTATGCCGGGACTCTTTATTAGGTCCAATGAATAATTATAACTCGCATTCGCGCTATTTTCAAAAGGCAATGTTGTAAACGAGGTTGAGTACTTCAAATCATCATCCTCCTGAAAGATTACACAGGCCTTATCCAAGGTGAAGTTAGATGTCACCAGATTATCTTTCACACCGGAGAATGAAAAGTCTTTGGAACCACCAGGAGTACACAAATATGTATTTTGAATACTTTCCACTCCAGCCGAGTTAATCTCAACTGTTTTACTGGTGGTCATATCTTTGTTTACGTTTATGGTTGCACTGATGGTAATCAGTGGAAACTTATTTATTATTACGTCTTTCTGGTCGTAATTCAGGCCGAAGATTAATGAGTCGATTGACTTATCACCAGTTGGATCAGAAACATTGATGTAATTTTTAATCTGGATGTCATCTGCATACATTGGAAACTCACCAGCAGCACGCGAGTCGCTTAGGATACTGAATGTCTCAAGAAAATCACCCTGAAAATCACTAAACTCCCTTTCAATTACCTTAGCAAACAGGTTGAGTACAATCTCGTTTCGAAAATCCTGGGTAGGTTTATCCCCCAACAACAGATTGATATTAGCCAAGAGGTTGGCTGAATTAAATTCGAGCTGTTGAAACTCTACCGACCCCCCACTATCGAGGAACTTCAGCAGTGTATTCAGGTTCACATCCATGACAACATCTGTTTGCCGGCTTTCTCTGGATTCGTAGTAATCCTTGTACGTTTTAAGAAATACCTGCTGATCACCGATGAGGCTTAGATCCCCCAACTCGATATTGTTTCTATTCACATCTTTATTCGAAAGAAGGTTGATCTCGCCGAGTGCGCTGTTTGAGACAGCAACGAAGTCCGAATCGAGGTCGGCTGTAGATTTAATGACGATATTCTTTACAACCCCAGACTCCATCTCAAAAGAGATAGTGCCAGCAACCTCCCCACCTGCTGCGGAGTACCTGACGTTATCAGATACTACGAGTAGGTACGTCTTCTTGCCGTCATTGCCAAGTAACAGCGGTAAGAAATGATATGACTTCTGAAGATGCTTCAGGTTAAGTACCTGTTTTTGCAGCAGGGTTAGGTTTCCGCCTATGACATCCTGTGCGTACTCTGGGAGGGAATCATGTTTTGCACTCAGATCAAGGCTTGCCTTTTCAACCCTGTCTATGCCAATCCTAAAAAGTGAATCGCCATCACGCATCTCTTCGATTAACAGATTATAGTTACCACCACCTGCAGCTGTTAGCATATTCGAATCGCTGAATCTGTACGTGATACCTGATTGAAACTGATCAATGTATGTAGTAAATGGCTCAAGAGCCGTAAATACGTCCTCAAGCCCCGTAGTAAACTGCACGCCATCGGCACTATAATTCTGAAGGTCGAGGTACATTTGCCTGTTTTGAGTCAGATCGAATAGATACTGAAGATCTTTTAGACGCTCTTGAGCCTCAAGTAAATGCGCTTTCAGTGTTTTGTTGTAATCCGCACTCGCTCTTAGATCAAACTGCTGCCCCGAAACTGCCAGACTCTCCAGGTTAGTTCGAATGAAGAAGATATTTTTTGCCAGACTTAGCGCAGGCGAAATCAAGATGAAGTAAACTGCCACAAAGGCAACAAGACCCATTGTTATGAATAGTAGATCCGTTTGTGTTATGCTTCTTAGGAAATAGAATCGCTTTTTTACAGCGATGAAGATGTCATTAAATTTATAGCTCGCCTTCTCAAATAGCGTACGCCCCTGCTCGGGCGCCAGGCGCTTTCTGAGCTTGTTGTTTGCTACAACTATACTTCCCTTGCGTGCCTTTTCCTGGCTTTTCCTCTCAGTTATGAGCCTGTTCAACGCCCCCCCCAGTGTCTCCGGAGACTCTGGCTCTTCCTCTTCTTGACTATTGTTTCTTTCTATAATGAAAAAAAAGTCTCTGATCTTCGCCAGGAGTCCTCCTTGTGTTACTTTTGTTTTCCTTCCCCCACCCTCGGAATCATTGTCTCTATCATCTCTGCTACGAGGATTTGCAATCTCTTCACGAATATAGTCAAGTGATTGCGCAAGGGCACGCTCAAGGCTCACCCTTGGGCTCCATCCAATTGAATGTAAGTTTGGAGCTGGTTTATACAGTTTCAGTGGAGGCAAGTAGTTATCGTTCTGATCAAACAGGATCTCTTTTGATTTTGGCTCCAGTTCAAGAAGTTTGTATGCAATTGAGAGAATCGTGACTTCTTCTTCATTTGCAAGTGTAAAAATCTTGCCCTTGGTGTTCATTGAAAACTGGGCTTTTAGTATCCCGTAAGCCGCATCGAGATGATGAATATAAAAATCTGTATCTAGGCCATCGCCAGGTATCTTGAGGTTCTCCCCTTTTATTGCTGAGTACATCAACTCTACTATCTTTGAGCCAGGATCAAGCTCCATCCCATTTCCAATAATTTGCCCTACCCTTATGACGCGCGCATCTATACCAACTTTCTCCTCATATTCCTGTACCAGGCTCTCGGCGTACTTCTGAATCTCCATATCCGTATACACCTGATGGCCTGTCTTGGAACCAGAACCAAAGTTAATATCCAATTCACCCCTGGCAAGCACTAACTGATGTGCTTTTATTGACGTTGTAAGTAGAAACTTTGCCTCAAATTTGGTTGTCAGATCAAGGATTGAGTCCAGATAGTTTGAAGACTGTAAGAAATCCTGTGATGACACCTTTGAATCAAGGTCAGATGTCTTGTGCTGCAAATAAAACACATAGTCCAACCTTCTGAGATCTTCGTGTAGCTCAGACAACGCTGAGAAATCTAGAAGAGTAAAAAGCTTGTAATCACCCAGTTGACTGAGTAATCTCTGTGTTTCTTTTCCGTCTCTATCAACAATAATCACGTACCCTCCTTGTTCAAGAAGTGACTTCGCGAGCTCAATACCGAGCTGATCAGCTCCCCTGACAATCACTGATGTTGGATATCTAATTGTGTTTTGTAGAGCTTTTGACATCTATTCAGTTACTATATTGATAGGTCTTGCAAATAGATTGATCTCTATTGTCAGAATTGTGTCTTTTAACTTGTCCCTCTCTTCCTGAGATTCAGGCAATACAATGATTTCGAGCTCATCGTAGCCGTCTTTTTCAAAACGTAGTTTACGCTGATCGCTTATGTCAAGATTTACGTCTTTAAGTGGTGTTTCACCAATAAACTGATTATCAAGAAATACATTGATTTTTTCCGGGCTGGAAAAAATCTCCAGCAACGGGCTTCCAGGCGATGCAAAGCTTTTTCTTGCATAAAGAATATGCCCTTCCGAGAACGTTTCACTTGGACCAATCTCGTACCCTACAATCACGTCGATCTGTGGCTCAAAGTTGATCTTGCGAACAACCTCTTCATAATCCTCGTGGTTCCTCCTCCTTAGCAACACTGTGTGTTCTCCGGGATCTATAGGAAAAATCTCTAAAAGATCGGTCTCTGGAGAAGCAGTATCTCTATATTCACCATCAATAAATATATCTATCTCACCTGTTAAGGATTTTACTTTGAGTGCCGAGAATTCCTCTTTAGCCTCAATCCCGAGAAGATTTGTAAGACTCAGGTTCCAGTTTTGCCATGGGGACCACACCGCAAGCACGAGCAGGCCAGACAATATCAGTATTACTAACGCTATCTTTTTTAGTATATTCATTGCAATTCAAAGCCACCCTCTCCAGGGAGGACTTATGAAAAATTATAGCAGTTGGCAAGACCCATGACTACAGGGGAATCCTGATTAATTTTGTGTTTTGGAGACTTAGCGCTTGGAGTATTGCTCTGCTTTGCGGGCTTTTCGAAGACCGGTCTTCTTTCTTTCCACCATGCGTGGATCACGAGTAAGAAAACCATGCTTTTTAAGTTCACCACGAAAAGTTGGATCAACAAGAAGCAGCGCTCTAGAAAGGGCGTGCCTGATAGCCCCCGCCTGTCCTCTTACGCCACCACCTACAGTTTTGGCGGTGAAGTAAAAGCTGCCGGCTTTGCCGAGAACAGCAAAGGGTTCTAAAATGTACTTCTGATCTGATTTCCCAGGATATCGCTCTTCAAAAGTCTTGTCATTAACACTTGATTGTCCCTTGCCGGAAAACAAACGAATAGTTGCCACAGCATTTTTTCTGCGTCCTTTTGCGTAAGCATATTTTGCCAATTTTGCGTCTGCCATGTTAGTTATTTAAGTTTAATTTCAGTAGGTTTTTGAGACTCATGTGCGTGCTTGCTACCTTCAAACACATACAGATTACTAAACATCTCTCTACCCAGCTTTGTCTTTGGAAGCATCCCCTTTACAGCCTTCTCTATGACTAGATTTGGTTTTCGCTCTAGAAGACTCCCGAGCTTCTCTACTTTCAGGTTACCAATGTATCCTGAGTGTCTGTAGTACTTCTTCTGCTCAAGTTTTCTGTGATAAACATCAAGTTTGGCTGAATTAATCACAATGACGGCATCGCCATTGTCCATGTTGGTTGTTTTACTAACTTTGTGCTTCCCAATCAGTAGTTTAGCAACCTCACTGGCAATCTTGCCCAACCGAACCCCACTGGCATCAACGATAAACCAGTCTCGCTTTAGCTCGGATTTTTTTATTGCTCTGGTTAGTTTCATTATATTCCTGATCTTGATTTAGCTTTACCCTGTACAGAATCCGCCTTCACTTGGCTTGATCGGGCTGTGTCTCTCATTGCACTCGGCCCCACCTCATCGGCTTGTTTTTCCTGTTTCTTTGTTTTTTTACTTTTCTTACTTCCAGCTTCTTTCGATTTGGTACCAATATCTTTATACGTATAGCCTTTTACAAACATCTGCACCATTTCAGCGTTGTCACCGGATCTGTTGCCAAGTTTATACAAACTAATAAATCCGCTTTTATCGTTTTTAAACCTGGGTTTAAAAACCTCCATAACTTTGCTAACTGCATTTTGGTCAAATAGCATCTGCCCAAGCTTACGTTTTGCAAGTGGGTCAGCCTTTCTAGACACACTTATAAGTTTATCAAACAAAGGAATGACCGCCTTTGCACGCGAACGTGTCGTGCTTACATGCTCATAAAGCACGAGGCTGGTAAGCAGGTTTTTCTTAACTGCCGTCCTGTGCGCTTTATCTCTGTTTAGTTTTGACAGATGTTTCTTTGAATCCATAAGTGTTAGCTTGCAAATCCGATCTCATGCTCCTGCATGATCTCTTCAAGCTCAGTTAATGATTTCTGTCCCATTCCTCTGAAATTGCCAACCTCTTCGCGGGCTCTCTCACGTAGATCCTTAAGGTCTGTGATGCCTGCATTTAGGAGGGCATTGGTTAATCTAGTTGAAAGGTTCAGTTCGCTGATGAGAATCTTCTCCTCTTCTTCCTCAACCTGCTGCTCTTGTTGTAACATCTCCTCTGCAAGCTTTGAATCTCCACCAAGGATATCAACAAGCCGATTGGCAAGCTCGTCATATATCTCAGCTGCCTTGAGCAGTGTTTCAGAAGGAGCGACAGTGCCGTTTGTAATTACCTCTAGAGTAATCTGATCAAGGTTAGTATACTGACCCACGCGTGCCTGACCAATCTCAACTCTCACTCTCTTCACGGGGCTGAAAACAGAATCGATCGGAATTATTCCGATCTCTTTGCGTTTGCTTTCATCGGCGTATGAGTACCCAATTCCCTTTTCGAGAGTCAACTCAATGTTCAAATTGGTGTTCTTTGTCAAAGTTGCCACCTCAAGATCTTTGCTAACAACCTCTACCTCACTCGGAACTTCAAAGTCACCAGCTTTAACGGTAAGTAAGTCACCCTTCTTACCCTTAACAGATAATTTCAGCACCTGAGGCTCATCTGTATGCATCTTAACTGCAAGCTCTTTAAGTTTCAGCAAGAGTGTAATTATATCTTCTTGCAAACCCTCAAGTGTGGAATACTCATGTTTTATACCATCAATTTTGACTGCGGTAATTGCAGCACCCTCAATCGACGAGAGCAGTATTCTCCGAAGGGAATTTGCAAGCGTATGACCGAAACCTTTTGGTAAAGGCCCTATCTCAAACACTCCTGAAGTATCGTTCTCTTCGATTATTTTTACCTTGAATTGGTCTAACTTGATCATAATAATTAGACAGCAATAAATTTAAATATTACCTAGAGTAAAGCTCGATAATCAGCTGTTCCCTAATTGACTGGTCAAGCATATCTCTAGTTGGCACACTTTTAACCTTTCCGGCTGAAAGCCATCCGGGGCGTGCCTCCTGTTTTGTTTCTGCTTTGACCGTTTTTGCGATGTCCGATTTTCCAAACTTCGGACCAAACTCTACCTCATCACCAACTGATACGCTGTACGAAGGTATATCAACTTTTTCGCCATTGACAGTAATATGTCCATGATTTACAAACTGTCTGGCTTGATTTCTTGTTTTTGCTAACCCGAGTCGGAAAGCAACGTTATCAAGTCTCATTTCGAGTAACTGAAGTAGCCTAGTACCTGTATTACCAGTTGCTTTGCTTGCCTTTTTGTATAGATTTCGAAACTGCTTCTCCATTAACCCATAGGTTCTTTTTACCTTCTGCTTCTCTCTAAATTGTTGCGCATATTCTGATGGCCTGGACCTACTGACTGGATGCTCTCCAGGAAGAGTGGGTCTGCGTCGCCATTTTTCGTCACCAAAAACATCAGCATTTTCTCTTCTGCTGATCTTCCATTTTGGTCCTGTATATCTTGCCATTTTTCAAAATCGTCTAAATACTAATTATGCTTGCTATTTAAGATCCTCGCGGTTTCTTTCGCGGGGATACCCCTCCGTGAGGAAGTGGTGTGTGATCAGACAGCGATGTAATCCTGAGCCCTGCTGAACGAAGTCCTTTCACGGCTGCCTGACGACCGAGCCCAGTACCTTTGATAATTACATTAGCCTGCTTGACACCAAATTTCTGTGCCTTCATTACTGCATCCTCAGCTGCCCTTGTCGCAGCGTATGAAGTACTCTTTCTTGAGCCGGTAAAACCGACAACACCCGGACTGCTCCACGTGAGTACCATTCCTGCCTGGTCTGCTACAGAAATTATCGTATTGTTGTAACTCGATTTAATATAGAAAGTTGCCTTTTGAACTTGTATCTTCTTTTTCTTCTTCTTAGAGACAGCTTTACCCCTTTCTTTCTTCTTACCGTCTTTCTTTGATTTTTTATCTTTCTTTTTTGCCATTATTTATTTATGTCTTTTCAATCTTTCGTTTAAGACCACCAACAGCAATGTTTTTACCTTTTCTGGTAATTGCGTTAGTTCTTGTACGCTGGCCCCTTACAGGCAATCCAAGCTTGTGCCTTACCCCTCTATAGGTACGAATATCCTTGAGCCTTTTTATATTTCGAAAGACTGTCTGCTTAAGTTCGCCCTCGAGTACCATTCCAGAAAGTACATTCGCTATTCTTTTCACTTCCGCTGCTTTCAGCTCATTCACTCTTATGTCAGGCTTCACATTTGCCTGTAGAAGCACTTTATTAGAGGTAGGAACACCAACACCATATATATACGTTAGCGCTATCTCAACTCTCTTGTTATCTGGTAGGTCTACACCTGCAATTCTTGCCATAAGTTTTTTTATCCCTGCCTTTGTTTGTGACGGGGGTTTCTTTTACAATAAATATAAACTACTCTTTTGCCTTTGGCATTTCGCCTTTTGACAACGTAACAGTGTTCGCATCTTGTTTTCGCTGAAGCTTTTACTTTCATTATTAGTATCTGTATGTAATTCTTCCTTTAGTAAGATCATAAGGTGTCATCACCACCTCAACCTCATCGCCGACCTGTAACTTGATATAGTGCATCCTCATCTTTCCGGAGATATACCCCATAATCTCATGTTCGTTGCCCTGCAGCTCTATCCCAACCCTAAACTTTGTTCCAGGTAGTGTTTCGAGGACTTTGCCTCTTACCTTGAACGTTTTTTTAGGGTCAACCACAGCCATGCCTTTACGACTACTATTTATAAATAACACACGAAATGGCGCTACAGAAGCGCTGTTTGATTATAACAGATGGATTCTATCTGTACAACAAAGGATCTATTTAATTGTCAATATCTCAGGTGAATTATCCTTCACCAAAACAGTGTGTTCAAAAATCGCTGAACGTTTTCCATCAATCGTTCTTGTTGTCCAACCATCGTCCTCAAAGATTAAGTCGCTTTCACCCTCATTAATCATCGCCTCAATTGCTAGAATCATTCCATCTTTCAACTTTGTTCCTTTACCGGGGTCACCGAAGCAAGGAATAGCCGGCTCTTCATGTAGTTTCTTACCGATACCGTGTCCTGTCATCACCGTTATTACGGAGAAGCCCGCAAGAATTGCAATCTGTTCAATGGCATTTCCAATGTCTCCCGTTGTATTTCCGTCTAACGCCTGTTTTATTCCTGCCAGTAAAGCCAGTTTAGTTGTTTTTATTAGTTTGTCCCCCTCATTGTCAATTTCACCAACACCAAACGTACATGCATGATCCGAATATAGCCCCTGATGCTTAATCCCCATGTCGATACTAATCAGGTCGCCGGCCTTTAAAACCTCTTTATCAGAAGGGATACCATGAACGGCAATATCATCTAATCCTACGCACAAAGTTGCTGGGAAGTCATTATACCCCAGAAACGCCGGCTCAACATTATTTTTTTTACAAAGATCGTTCGCTATTTCATCCAGTAATGCGGTTGATACTCCTGGCTTCACGTTGGAAGCTATCTCGTCCATGATACCTGCCAGAATTTTCCCCGCTGACCTCATGATCTCAACCTCATTTTTTTGTTTAATAGTCGGTGCCATTTACTTGTACTGATCGTAGCTGCTTGTAACAGTGAGCGCTTTCATCTGCCGGAATGTATCCAAACTGACTCCAACGATAATCAGGATACTGGTACCTCCAATTCCACTTATAAGCGTCAGATGTGACCCCTGAGGCGTAAGCCTGATTAGATTTGGAATAATAGCAATGATAGCTAGAAAGAAACTTCCCACTACCGTTAGTCGTATCAGTACATGCGTAATATATTTTTGGGTAGCCATACCTGGGCGGAGTCCGGGTATGAAACCTCCGCTCTTCTTAAGGTTGTCAGCTGTCTCACTTGGTTTATAGGTAACAAATGTATAAAAGAATGTAAAAGCAACTATCAACACAAAAAATGTAGCAAAATATTTAAAATTATCTTCAGGGCTTAAACTGCCAAGGTTTACACCAAGAAATGAGTTATTAATTGAATTTCCGATCTGGTATAGAAATGAATTCGGGTCGGCAGAACTTAAAAAGAACTGCGAGACTATCTGTGGAAAACTTAGTAAGGCCGAAGCAAAAATTACTGGTATAACGCCAGCCTGATTAATCTTAAGTGGAAGGTAACTGCTCTGCACTCCCTCTGCTCCACGAAACCTCCTGGCATACTGAATAGTTATCTTTCTAACCGCTTCAGTCACATAAACAATTCCGGCAACCAGTGCGGCAAACCCGAGAATCACAAGATAAATGAGCACAAAATTCTCATTAATTAAAACATTAAAGTTTCCCTGCGCAAGCAGCGAAAAATCATTAGCCAAAAAGGCGAAGTCTCTGGAGATTAGCCCCGGCAGAGATGTCAAAATACTGATGGTGATCAGGATGGATATACCATTTCCGATACCATTCTCTGTAATAAGCTCTCCAAGCCACATCAGCAAGATACTACCAGCTGTAAGTGCAGTAATCATTGTGAGTACCTCGAAATTTGAAATGTTATCAACTATTCCTGCTAACTCTGGAACGGTAGACCCAACGTTTCGCAGTATTGTTAAGATCACGAAACCCTGAACTATGCTGAGTGGCACAGTAAGAAACCTCGTATACTGATTAATAACTTTTCTACCACGTTCACCTTCCTTGGATAACTCTTCAAGTTTTGGAATTACGGTCTGCAACAACTGAATAATAATAGATGCATTAATATATGCTCCCAGTCCGATCGCCATCAGGGACGGATTATCAAGTCTCCCACCGGTAACCAAGGTGAACAGATTTGTCAGGGGATTACCACCAAATACCTCGGTAAAAAGTGTTACGTCTATCCCCGGAAGCGGAACAGATGCAAGAATTCTGTAAACAACGATAATTCCGAATGTAAATATCAGCTTCTTTCGAATTTCTGGACTACGGAGGGAATCGAAAAGACTTGTTGATGGAGCTGCCTCTGCAGCCTTTTTTGAGACTTTTCGACCTGCCCTTCTGAGTAACCCTAATGGAGATGTTAGCAGTTTTACAGATTTGCTGAGCGTTTTCTTCATGTTTGTTTTGCCGACAGTGTTTTTATGCTCCCACCCTTTGCCTCAATCATCTTTTTTGCATTTTCAGAGACCGGAATTCCGTCTACAGTAAGCTTTTTTGTAATTTTTCCTTTAGCAAGGATCTTTATGCTGTTGGTTTTACTTCTAGATCTTATGACCCCCTTCTCTATAAGACTCGAGATATCAATGGTCTCACCAGAGGCATACATCTCGTTTAGATCCCCAACATTTACAACGGTTGGATTTACCCTTGCCATGAAGTACCCCCTTCTGAAGCCTTTAAGCTTGGGTATCCTTCTTGATAGAGGCATAGCTCCCCCCTCAAACCCTCTTCGGGCTGGCTTGTATCCCGATCTTGATTTCTGACCTTTCTGACCCCGGCCTACTGTGTGCCCCCCCTTTGCTGAACCATAGCCACGACCAATTCTCTTAGATTTCCTAGTTTTTATTTTCGGTAGATTATTTAGCATTTTTTCGTTTGTATCCTTTGAGTAAACTTAGTGCCTCAACAGTTGCATATACATTCGAAATGGCGTTTGGTGTTCCAATCGATTTAGTTAGGATATCTTTTACACCAACCAACTCCAACACTGCTCGCATCGAACCGCCTGCTATTACACCAGTACCGGGAGCTGCTGGTTTCATAAAAATTCTGGCAGCACCGTGTTTGTAATCAATTCTGTGGGGTATTGTTGTACCCTTGAGGTTGATGTCTTTCATGTTCTTCTTTGCTGTGTTGTATGCTTTCTGCTCTGCAGATCTTACATCCGTTCCTTTACCAAGACCTACTCCGACCTTTCCTTTTTTGTCACCAACAACTACGAGCACACTCAGTCTCATACGTTTACCACCAGAATACGTTCTGGAGACACGTCTTATGGAAACGATCTTCTTATCAAGACCGTCTTCGTTGTTGCGATTTCTATCTCGTCTTTGCCCGCGCCCTCTTCCACCAGGTTTGTTGCCCCTCGATCTTTGACCTTGCGTTCTACGACTAGGTGAGCCTTTTGCTACGTTCGTATTGGTTTTTGGGTTTGATTTTGCTTCAGCCATAATTATTTATTAAAACTTGAGTCCTCCCTCTCTGGCGGCTTCTGCCAGTGATTTAACCCTGCCATGGAATTTGTATCCATTTCGATCAAATACAACCTTTGATATTTTTTTGGTTTTTGCTTTTTTAGCAAGTTCGCTACCTACTGCTTTTGCCATATCTGACTTTGCACCCTTTGTTTTCATCTTCACATCGGAGGCCTGCACCAGAGTCTTACCGCTCTCATCATCAACCAGTTGGGCGTATATATGGTTGTTTGATCTAAAGACACTTAAACGTGGTCTGCCTGCTTTGCCGGATATGACCCCCCTTACCTTTCTTTTCCTTCTGTGTCTGTTTATCTGTTTTTTTAACATTATTCTGTCGTGATATTTGCTTTACCTGATTTGCGTCTGATTTGTTCGCCTGCATATCTGATACCTTTACCTTTGTACGGTTCGGGCTTCCTAAGAGCCCTGATCTCCGCAGCTACCTGCCCAACTCTTTGTTTATCAATGCCTGTTACAACAATTGTATTCTGGTCAGCCATGGCTACCTTTACGTCGGCAGGCGGTTCGAAATTTACCTGATGGCTAAAACCCAAATTTAACTCAATCCCCTCACCTTTTTGAGCACCTCTGTAACCCACACCGTGAATCTCCAGTTTTTTTTCATATCCATCATTTACTCCCTGGATCATGTTCGCAATCAGCGTCCTATACAACCCGTGAAACCCCTTTGAGCTTATCTCATCGTTTTTTCTTGTTACTTCAACCTTACCGTCGGTGGCAGAAATAGTTACTCCTTTATTTATCGATTGCGTGAGCTCTCCCTGTGTCCCCTTTACAGTCACGGTCTGATTACCAAAGGTGCCACCTTTTTCAACCGTAATAGTGATTTTACTGCTATCGTATTCAATTGGCATTTGTCCAACTTTTGACATGTTTACCAGATCATACACAGGTATTCGCCACCGACCCGCTCGGTGATCGCCTGCTTATCAGTTAATATACCTTTTGGCGTGGAATAAATTCCGATACCAATGTTATTCAGCACAGGTTTTATATTTCTGTAGGCAACATACTTTCTCAATCCTGGTCTCGACACTCTTTTGAGCCTGGAGACAACCGGCTTACCGTTTTCGTCATATTTCAATTGAATTCGGATGTTGTCAACAACACTTTCATCGTCTTTTTCAATCTTGTACTCACCAATGTATCCCTCCTCTTTGAGAATCTTCACTATTGATTCCAGCATTTTGCTTGTAGGGACAACGACCTCGTCATGAGACCTCATGGTTGCATTTCTTATTCTTGTTAGTAGATCAGCTATTGGATCGCTTACCATTGTTGTTTTCTAATAATTACCAGGATGCTTTCCGAACTCCTGGGATGTCTCCTGCGTGAGCCCTCTTTCGAAGACAGATACGACATAATTTAAATAGCCTGTTGTAACCACGCGCTCGACCACATATCTCACAGCGATTAAATACCCTCGACGAATATTTCGATTTTCTCTTCAGTTTTCTTGATTTTGCTTCCTGTGCGTCTGTTGACATAGTTATTTCTTTTTAAAAGGCATCCCGAGTTTAGTCAGTAGCTTTCTCGCTTCCTCATCATTAGTTGCGGACGTGCAGATGATTATCTGCAGCCCTCTAAGTTTACTTACTTTGGTTGCGTCTACCTCAGGGAAAACAGTATGTTCACTTACTCCTAGAGCATAATTACCTCTTTTGTCAAATGAGTTCAGCGGGACACCTCTGAAATCTTTTATTCTAGGCAATGCCAGTGTTATTAATCTATCAAGGAAGTACCACATCATATCTCTTCGGAGCGTTACCTTCAATCCAATTGGTTGATCCTCCCTGATTTTAAAGTTCGAGATCGCCTGCTTTGCCTTTGTGGCCACAGGGCGCTGACCTGTGATAAGGGCAATATCCCTGGACATATCCTCGATTATTCCACTGTCATCCTTTGCCTCACCAAGTCCCGAGTTAACGATAATTTTAGTAACAATAGGGACAGCCATCACGTTATCAAGCTTGAGCTCTTTTTGAAGCTCCGGTTTTACTTCATCTTCGTATTTCGTCTGTAGTCTTGATTTATCCTTGGCCATTATTTATCTAGTTTCGTTTTAGTACTTTTGGCGATCCTGACTTTTACCCCCTTCTCGATTAGGTATCCCACTCTTGAAGGTTTGTTTGATTTCGGGTCGATCACCATCACATTTGATACATGAACAGGTGCCTCAAATTCGAAAATCCCACCAGGCTTTTCTTGCCCCTGACTTTTCTGATGCTTTTTTACCTTGTTAACCCCCTCGACAACAACCCTTTGGTCTCGCGAGAATACCTGCGTTACCTTACCAGTCTTGCCGCGATCTTTGCCTGATATTACTTTGACTGTGTCTCCCTGTTTTATCTTCATCTTATATTACTTCTGGCGCTAAACTTACAATTTTATTAAACCCTTTATCCCTGAGCTCTCTTGCGATTGGACCAAAGATGCGTGTCGCCTTTGGGTCTCTTTTCTCTTTGTCGATAATTACTGCGGCATTATCATCAAAACGGATGTAAGAGCCATCTTTTCTTCTGATTTCTTTGCGGGTTCTTACAATTACTGCATGCACGATCTCCCCCTGAGAGTAGTTGCTGTTTGGTAGGACCCTTTTAACTGAAGCACTCACAATGTCTCCAACTCTACCAAACTTCTGGTACATCCCGCCTTTTTTGCGTCCCAACACCTGAATTACCATAATTTCTCTGGCTCCGCTGTTGTCTGCTACGTTTATTCTCGAGAGTACCTGTACCATTACTTCCGCTCCACTTTCTGGGTAAAGTAAAAGGACTTATTCCGGCTTACAGGCTTCCCCTCTTCCATAAGTACTTCATCACCTACTTTGACACTTTCATCTTCACAGTGGACGTTGTATCTCTTGTGACTCTTCACGATCTTCTTATAGAGCGGATGCGCAAATTTTATTTCAACTCTTACAACAATCGTTTTCTCTTGCTTTGTGCTTACAACTATACCCTGCAACCTTTTTGGGATTGTCGTTGATTTCTCTGATTCAGTTTTTTCGCTTTTTTTTGTAGCCATCGTTATTTTTTATCAACTTTCTTTTTACTACCTTTCTTTTTACTACCTTTCTTTGTTTTCGCTTGGGGCTTAGTGATTTTACCAGATTTAACTGACTTATTGCTATCCTTTGGCTGCTTTACCATGGATTTTTTCGCTTTAAGTTTTACCCCTTTACCAAAATCACCTGCGTGCAGCACAGTTATAATCCGTGCTAACTCTTTTCTTCGTTTCCGTCTAACTGCATAATTAGTCTCCTGGCCTGTTTTAAGCTCTAAATTGAGTTCAACCATCTCAATCTGCTTTTCCTGGAGTCTTTTTTCTAGCTCTTCTTTTGTAAGTTTTCTAAGATCTTTTGCTTTCATTAGAGATTCTCCCTGCTGATTAATTTGGTTCTGACCGGCAACTTCTGTGCGGCTTTACGCAATGCTTCTCTGGCAACATCACCATCTATACCACCGAGTTCAAAAATTACCCTCCCAGGCTTAACAACAGCCACATAGCCCTCAACATCACCTTTCCCTTTGCCCATCCTGACTTCAGCCGGTTTCTTAGTGTAGGGCTTGTGTGGAAAGATCCTGATCCATAACTTCCCTTTTCTCTTCATTTCACGCACAATCACCTTTCTTGCTGCCTCTATCTGTCTGCCATTTACCCAGCTGCGATCAATCGACTGTAGTGCATAATCGCCTACCGAAATCTGATTTCCCCTGGTCGCATTACCATGCATCTTGCCTCTAAACTCTTTTCTGTATTTTGTATTTTTTGGTTGCAGCATAGTTTATTGGTTTATTATTATTCGGCCTCTTCAATAGAAGCCTTCTCACCAAGGTGTACCCACACCTTGATACCGTGCTTTCCGGCATTTGGAACTACAGCCTCAACAAAAGCGTAGTCGATATCTGCTCTTAGGGTGTGCAACGGAACAGATCCCCACTGTGCTTTCTCTCTTCTGGCAATCTCCGCACCTTTGATCCGACCGCTAACCCAGATTCGGATCCCTTTTACTATTCCAGAGTTTTTAGCGTTTTCAATTTCTCTCATCATCGCATACTTTGGAACGATCCTTCTGGTAATCTGATTTTTAATGTTATCTGCAATCAATCTTGCTAGTGCTTCAGGTCTTTTGACCTCAAAGATCTTTAGCTCAACATCCCCTTTTACCATTCTAGTAACCTGCTTTTTTAGCTGCTCAATACTTGCCCCACCCCTACCGATAACAACACCCGGTCTTGCAACAGTTACCTCAATAAGCACTTTGTTCATCGAGCGTTTGATGCGAACTGTATTAACTCCAGCAGACTGAAGTTTTTCTCGAATGAATTCACGGACTTTTATATCTTCAAGCAATGCATCAGCAAACTGAGCTTTAGGTGCATACCATACTGAGTTCCATCCTTTGTTTACTCCAAGTCTGAATCCGTGTGGGTTTACTTTTTGTCCCATAATTATTTTTTATTTTCTTTAGATTTAGATTTTACCGGCGCTTTTTTTGTTTTGCTTTTTGGGGCCGCTTTCTTCTTCCGAGCTGTTTTATTCTTCGGAGTTGAGCTCTCTGTGGTCTTTTGCTCACTGACACCAATTGTTACATGGCTGTTACGCTTTAATATCTGGTGATATCGTCCCCTTGAGACAGCTCGACCACGACGGAATGTAGGCGCCTCATTTACATATGCTTCCACAACCACCAGCTTTGATTTGTCCATCTCTTTGTTGTTTGTTGCATTAGCGACTGCCGACTTTAGTACCTTTCCGATCTCGAGTGCTGAGCTTTTCTTGCTGAAACGCAAGATATGAGAAGCCTCCTCGGTGTTCTTTCCGCGAATCATATCTATAACTAGACGCGCCTTTTGAGGTGACCTTCTTACGTATTTAGCTGTCGCGTAGACTATATCCGCCATAATTAAGTTTCGGTACGACCAACTGAACCGCTGGCTTTTGCAATTTTACCTTTCCTTGAGTGCCCCTGAAATCTTCTGGTAGCCGAAAACTCACCGAGTTTGTGCCCAACCATTGATTCAGTGACGAAAACCTTGATGAAATCTTTCCCATTATGTACTTCGAATGTCAAACCAACCATCTCCGGCGAAATCGACGAAGATCTTGACCAAGTACGGATGGGTCCTCCACCTTCGGCTTTGGACTTATTAATTTTCTTTAGCAGTTTTTCGTCAACGTATGGACCTTTTTTTGATGACCTAGACATATTCTTACTGTTTAAACTATTGTTTTATACTTTTTGAACTTCCTGCCCTTTCCAACGGACCGGCGTTTAACGATGAACTTATTAGTTCTCTTGTTTTTTCTCGTTCGGGTGCCTACCCTGTTGCCCCACGGATCTTTAGCAGGGCCACCAGTACCGTGCCTACCGCCCTTTCCCTGACCATCGGCGTGTGGATGATTAGCACCACTTTGAGCTACACCTCTTACCGTCGGTCGAATCCCCATCTTTCTTTTGCGACCTGCCTTGCCAAATTTAACGTTTTTGTGATCTGTGTTTCCAAGTGTTCCAATGGTTGCATAGTTTTCTTCGCGGACAAGCCTTATCTCACCACTTGGCAGCTTTAGTTGTATGTATCCCTTTGCTCCACCCTGTATCTGGATTGAAGTGCCAGCACTTCTCCCGAAAGTCCCACCATTTCCACGTTTGAGTTCAACGTTGTGCACAAAGGTAGCGGCGGGGATCTTTTTCATTGGTAAGGCATTGCCTACTCTGATCGGCGCCTTTTCGCCTGCTTCAATTTTACTCCCAACTTTTATTGAAGATGGTGCCAAGATGTATCTTCGTTCACCATCTGCATATTTTACAAGGGCGATGTTTACTGATCTATTCGGGTCGTATTCGATGGACTCGACGACTCCAGGCACATCATGTTTATCTCTTATAAAATCAATCTCTCTATAGAGCCTCTTTGCGCGTCCACCTCTGTGTCTTGCAGTCTGCTTACCGCGAAAATTTCTTCCTGCCTTGTACTTAACACTTTTTGTAAGTGTTTTCTCAGGACGCTTTTTATCAAGCGCGCTGTTATCAAGGAGCACAGTATGTCTTCTTGTCGGTGTTGTTGGTTTAAGTACTTTTAATGGCATTACTATTTGATATCAAACACTGATATTGAATCACCTTTCTTAAGTGTGACTATGGCTTTTTTATAGTTTTTTCTCTGTCCCGGTCTACGGCTTTTACCAAACCTGACCTTTTTTCCAAGAACGTTAACTATCCTTACTTTTTCGACCTTAACATCAAAGCTCCCCGAAACAGCCTCGTTTATTTTTATCTTTCCGGCACTGGGTTTTACCAGAAAGGTGTATTGGTTTAGCTTGCTCGCAAGCTCAATCGTCTTCTCTGTTACTACTGGTCTTATTAATATTTGTTGCGTTGGTTTGATCGCCATTATTTCTTTTTAGCTTTTGGTTTCGCTTTTGTCTTAGGTGTTAACTTAGTACTTTTTACAGGTTTTTCACTTCCCCAGAAATTTGAAATGGTCTCCAAGGCTCCTTTTAAAATAACAAGATTCCCTGCATTTAGAATACTAAAGACATTTAATTCTCCAACTCTACTAACTTCCACGTTGGATACATTAGAGGCTGCCTGAACCAGACTTTGGTTATTCTCAGCCTGCACAATCAGCGTTTTCCCTTCAAGCTTTGCCTTTCTGAGCAAAGTTGCAAGAGCTTTGGAACGCGCTGTCTCAGCTATGGCAATATCTTCAAATATACTTAATTTCTTGCCACTGGCCATCATTGAGAAAGCGGAGCGAACAGCCTGTTTGCGCATTTTCTTACTAAGCTGTTTTTTATAGCTTCTGCTATTTGTTGGTCCAAATGTAACTCCACCTCTTGTCCAGATGGGGCTACGCGTAGATCCGTGCCTTGCACGCCCCGTTCCCTTTTGTCTCCACGGCTTTCTCCCGCCACCTCGAACCTCACCTCTGTCTTTTGTATGTGCATTCGCCTGCCTCTGGTTGTCTCTGTAAATTCTCACAGCTTGAGCCAAAAGAGTTTCATTGACCTTGGCACCAAAAACTGCACTATCAAGATTCACTTTTGTTTTCGCCTTTGTTCCAGTTTTTGTATAAGTTACCGTCTGCATTATCTTGTTGATTTAATCATTACAACTGAACCTTTACTTCCGGGGATTGCTCCCTTTATGGCAATTAAACCATTCTTATCGTCAACAGCGACTACCTTCAGGTTTTTAACAGTCTTAGTCTCTCCACCCATTCTCCCTGGCATCCTTTTGCCTTTGAAAACTCGCCCAGGTGTCGTACCCGACCCGATAGATCCAGGAGCTCTATGTCTATCAGATTGACCATGAGTTTTTGAGCCACCTTTGAAACCATATCTCTTTACTACTCCTTGAAACCCCTTCCCCTTTGATCTTCCAGTGACATCAACAGTCTCATCAACTTCAAATAGAGAAGCCTTCAGCACATCCCCGACCTTAATTTCTCCATCAAAGCCTCTAACCTCGCGTGCATTCTGCGGAACAAATCCTCCATGTTTATACTGTCCCTGCTCTGCCTTTGTAGCATTTTTCTTTGTACCCCTTCCAAGCACTACAGCTTCATAGCCGTCTTTGTCTTCAGACTTACTGGCCACAACACCAACACCATTCACATCTATAATGGTTACAGGGATGATATCTCCATCATCTTTGAACAGTTGCGTCATTAGTTTTTTTATCCCGATTATCGCCTTCATTTTTAAAAAAGATGATTGCCTGTAAGGGCAATAGTTCTAATTAAACCAAGCGCAAGGAATTTACCTATCACTTAATTTCTATCCAAACCCCGGCAGCCAATTGTAAATGTGTCAGTGAGTCGATTGTCTTACTGGTTGGATCTACAATCTCTATTAGTCTTTTATGAGTATTTTGTTCAAAGTGCTCTTTAGATTTCGAATAAACATGGGGGGATTTGAGGGTGACAAATATCCTACGCCTCGTTGGCAGTGGGATAGGCCCCAATGTTTTAGCCCCCGTTCTAACAGCCGTATCGATAATTTGCTGTGATGCTTTATCGACCACCTTGCTGTCATATCCTTTTATTTTGATTCTAATCTTTTGCATCTTTCGTTTATCGGGCTGGTTATTAATAACCAGCCCGACATCCTTTCTCGCTTACTTAATGATCTTGGTAACTATTCCTGCTCCTACCGTCTTTCCACCTTCTCTAATTGCAAACCTCATCTGTTCTTCGATTGCTGCTGGTGTCTGAATCTTGACGTTAAAGGTTGCATTGTCACCAGGCATCACCATTTCAGTTCCATCTGGGAGAGTAACCTCTCCTGTGATGTCAGCCGTCCTGATATAAAACTGAGGTTTATAGCCTGTAAAGAAAGCTGTATGCCTCCCACCTTCATCTTTTGAAAGAATGTAAGCTTCAACCTCAAACTCAGTATGTGGCTTGATTGAACCTTTAGCAGCTAAAACCTGCCCCCTGCTAATCTCTTCACGCTTAACACCTCGGATAAGAAGACCGATATTGTCGCCAGCCTGCCCCTCATCGAGCTGTTTATTAAACATCTCAACTCCAGTAACCGTTACCTGCTTCACTTTATCCATAAGACCAATCTGATCAACCTCTTCACCTACCTTAACTTTACCCCTTGAGACTCTTCCCGTTGCGACTGTACCACGACCCTCAATAGAGAATACATCTTCAACAGGCATAAGGAATGGCTTATCCATCTCGCGTGGCGGCTCTGGAATCTCATTGTCAAGAGCTTCCATAAGCTCCTGCATTGTTTTATCACCTTCGTCTCCACCTTCAAGCCCTTTGAGTGCACTCCCTTTCACTACTTTAATCTTATCTCCTGGGTATTCGTACTTGCTCAGAAGCTCCCTTACCTCTTCCTCAACGAGAGCAAGAAGATCCTCGTCCATATTATCGTCGAATATGTTGATAAAAACAACGAAGTGCTCAACACCGACCTGACGTGCCAGGATGATATGCTCTTTCGTCTGTGGCATCGGACCGTCAGTGGCAGAGACAACAAGGATTGCTCCGTCCATTTGGGCGGCACCGGTAATCATATTTTTAATATAGTCCTTATGTCCGGGACAGTCTATGTGCGCATAATGCCTTTTCTCCGATTCGTATTCTACATGTGAGGAGGCAACGGTTACGATCTTGGTTTTGTCTCTAACGACTCCACCTTTAGCGATCTCTTCGTAGCCTTTCTCAGAGGAGATTCTGCCCTTGCGTTTTGCATAGGCGATCAAAGCAGCTGTCAATGTGGTTTTACCGTGGTCAATGTGACCAAGCGTTCCTACATTCAGATGCGGCTTTGTTCTTTCGAATTTTTTGTCAGCCATTTTATGAAGTAACTGAAGTAATATAAAAATAAGTCACCTCTAACTTTGAGTAATTATTTTTCTGCCAGAGTCAGTTCTATTAGTTAGGCAGGTTTATCACCGAAAAATAAGCACTCATGGAGCTAGTAGGCAGCATGGACTACTCTAAGTAGTCTTTATAACAAATTTTACCATATAGTGCAATACGTTTGCTCTTCTTTTAATATAAAGATACTAGCCCTTCTGTTCTTTGATCCCAAGTGCCTCGCTCACAAGGTTTTCTGGTACTTTTTCGTAGTGACTAAACTCCATGACACTGTTGGCTTTACCCTTGGACATAGAGCGGAGCTCGTTGATCCATCCGAACATATTTCCGAGTGGGACAGTTGCTTCAATCTCCTGTACTTTGCCCTTTGACTCCATCTTACTGATCTTGCCTCGCTTTGAAGAGAGAGCTCCAGTAACATCTCCTGCGTAATCGTCGGGAGAGGACACGTTTACCTTCATGATTGGTTCGAGAAGAATTGGATGTGCCTTTTTAATTGCTTCCCTGATCCCTCGCGATGCAGCAATCCTAAATGAGTCAGTGCTCGAGTCAACATCATGGAAAGATCCATCAATCAGTGTAACCTTAACATCTACAACTGGGAACCCCCCAAGATTACCACTCTTGAGACTCTCCTGAATTCCTTTGTCGACCGAAGGAATAAATTCCTGAGGAATCGCACCTCCCTTAATCTTATTAACAAATTCATATCCGTCACCGCGTTCTTGAGGTGTAACAATAATTGTAAGATCAGCAAACTGTCCGGCGCCACCTGTTTGTTTTTTAAGTACCTCATTGTGTTCGACCTCTTGTTCAACTGCCTCTTTGTACGCAACCTGAGGCTTACCGGTCATAACATCGATTCCGTAAGTGCGTTTAAGCAGGTCAACTTTGATCTCGAGGTGGAGTTCTCCCATACCGGAGATAATGGTCTGGCCAGTATCCTGATTGGTTGTGGCAGTGAAGGTCGGGTCTTCCTGCATGAGCTTTCGTAAAGCCTCTCCCATCTTCTCCTGATCTGACTTTGTTTTAGGCTCAATAGCGAGACTAACAACAGGATCGGGAAAATCAATACTTTCAAGTACTATCTGATCTTTATCACCAGTTACAGTGTTTCCGGTAAAAGACTCTTTCAAACCGACTATTCCAACTATGTCGCCAGCCCTGGCACTCTTTAGATCTTCGCGGTCGTTAGCATGCATCATAAGTACACGACCGACGCGTTCTTTTTTCTTTCTGGAGGTATTCATAACGAATGATCCTGCATCGAGTTTGCCGGCATAAATTCTTATAAATGCAAGCTGACCAACATGTGGATCTACTGCTATTTTAAATACTAGACCAACAAAAGGTGAGTCTTCGCTGACATCAAATTTCATCAGTTCATTTGAATCGATATCTGTCCCTACAACCTGACCTGTGAACTCTTCGGCCTTCCCGGTTTCAGGATTTATATATGTGTATACCTTTTGGAAAGGAGATGGAAGGTAACGACAGACATTGTCAAGCAGGGTCTTTGTCTCAGCCATTCTTGAATCTCCACCGGTCACCGGGAAGATCTTCCTAGACAATGTGAACATTCGGATGGCCGTATACATCTCTTCAGCCTCCAGTACACCATCCTCAAGATATTTCTCCATCAGCTCATCGTCTGCCTCTGCAATCTTTTCAACAAGGGCTTCATGAAGTTCGCCGCAACGCTCTTTTATGTCTTCAGGAATCTCGATATCTTTGAACTCCTGCTTTGTGTCATCGGTGTACTCGTATGCTTTCATAGTAACCAGATCAACATAACCCTTAAGGTCGTGCTCTATTCCAATGGGGTAAGTTATCGCAACAGCGGCATCGCTAAGCTCTTCCTGAATGGATTTGAGTGACATCTCGAAATCGCCACCTACAAGATTTAGTTTATTGATAAAGCAGATTCTTGGAACGTTATACTTATCTGCCTGCCCCCAGACTTTGCTGGATTGTGGCTCTACACCCATCTTTCCGTCAAAAATAACCACAGCACCGTCGAGTACCCGAAGTGAGCGCTCAACCTCGGCTGTGAAATCTACGTGCCCTGGAGTATCAATAATATTGATTCTGTAAAGTGTGTCGTTTAAGCTCCAAAATGATGTAGTTGCAGCGGATTGAATAGTAATACCTCGCTCTTTTTCCTGATCCATGAAGTCCATATCTGCCTCGCCCTCATGCACCTCACCGATATTGTGTTTCTTTCCAGTATAAAAAAGAATTCTTTCTGTCGTTGTAGTTTTTCCAGCATCTACGTGCGCAATAATCCCTATATTTCTATAGTGTTGCAGGTCCTTAACAGATGAGTAATCAACCTTATTGGCCATGATTTCGAGTGTAAAAATGTGAATTAGACACAAAAAATCCCCTGAATAAGAAGGGAAGTCAAATTATATCAGCAAACAATATAAATGTATAGTTGTGACGTATTAAATGATCTGATAAATTGAGCCTGTTGTTAATCTTTTAATAATATTAAGAAGTGAATAATCAGACTTACGCTGTTGTAGCTTTAGTTGTTGCACTTCTTGCTGGTTTCTTTCTGGGGAATAACTATGGATCAAGCCAATTACGAGAAGTTGATGGCTCGAAGGATCAAACGGTACTGGCAACACATGCACACGTTAACAAAGAGGTCAACGCCGACGCACCTATTCCGTCAGTCAAAATCATTGAAGTTAATGAAGATAGGATCCCCAACTCAAGTAAGATCATAGAGGAAGGCGACTCGCTAAATCCTGAAGGTTCAACTTTTGGAGGATACAATTTGTTGCTTCAATTTGAAAACTACACCTTGAGACCACAGAATGCAGGTCAAGATCCGATTGATAACGAAGGCCACGCACACCTTTACATCAACGGAAAGGAGATTGGCAGGATCTACAGCAAGCACATCCATGTGCCTGCTAGACTATTAGAAGAGGGCGAGAATACTATTGTGGTGAATCTGAGCAACAATGACCACTCCGAAATCGTTAATGGCGATGAACACATTAGCGATAGCGTAACTGTTACCGTTGAACAATAGCTAGAAAAACCAGAAAATCTGTAAAACGAGCCGCACTGGCTCGTTTTCATTGATATACGGATTATATTCAAGCTAGAGCAGATATCTGGTATAATAAGGGTCATGAATCCCAAACTACCCCACTTGTAATAAAATTCAATTGCCCTCAGGAGCCCCTTTTACTTGTTACGAAATACTGATGTTTAGGAAAGGAAGAAAGGTCATTTATCCCGTTTACGGGCCAGGAAAAATCGTTGACATCTTTACCGAGGAGGTTGGAGAAGATGCCGTGGAGTATTTTGATATTGAGTTTCTGAATACTAATCTCACCGTTTCAATTCCCGTTGAAGAGGCTATCGAATTCGGCCTCCGTTACCCTCTCAGTGAAAAAGAACTTAAAAAGGCTCTAAAAGCTCTGGATGAAAAGGTTCGCATTAGTAAGACGCTCCTTGATGACATAGACGAATTCACGAGTACACGATTTAAAAGTGGAACCATTGAAGATGCGATTGAGGTTGTAAACCAGCTACGCAGGTTAGCGCAGCGCAAGCTGAAACAAGACAAAAAACTCTCAGCATATGAGATGGATAAACTGGAGAAAGCTATTTACTTCATTAGATCAGAGGTGCACTTGGTGATGGGTGCGACAAAGGCTGATCTGTATGACTTGGAGATTATTAAGTAGTCGCGACTCATCGTCATCCAAGCGCGAAAGCGTTTCACTGTCTTCGCTACTGTTTACCAAGTACTCGTATTCCGATTTCTATTTATAGAGTCTGTTACACACGGGACACTTCTTAAAGTGGTGTCTCTCAGGATTCCATCTCTCCTTAATGGCAAAATCTTCTAGTTCTCATGCAACTTTTGGCATAACAACAGTGTCTTCGTTCCAACCATGCTTATAAAATGAATGTTCAACATCCTTGAGATTCCTGCATATCCTGCATTTTGAGATTGGGATTAGTTTTTTACGTGCCATTTTGCTCTTATCTACCTTTTTGTACAAACGTATATGCTGTACCCAGAGCACCGTTTCTACCAGTTCTACCTATCCTATGGATATATTCATCGTAGGTCTGTGGCTCATCAAGGTTGATGACATGTGTGATGTCATCGACGTCCAACCCTCTGGCAGCTACATTTGTAGCAACAAGAACATGTATCTTTGAGAGCTTGAAGCTTTCGAAAATTCGTTTTCGGACGTTCTGCCTTTTATCACCATGAATCGCATCGACTTTAAAGTTATTCCTATGAAGGACTTTGTTTACTTTGTCAGCGAAACGTTTAGTATCAACAAACACCAGTGCCTTCTCGACCTCTCTTTTCTTCAAGATTTCCTGCAAAATGCTTAGTTTTTCACTTGAGTGGTTGTAGTCAATGACACTTTGCACCACGCTCTTATTAGGTTTGTTATTCGCGAGCCTGATTACCTCAAAAGACTTGCTAAGCGAAGCAACTGTCTTTTCAACCGTGTTGTTCAGAGTCGCCGAGAAAAACAGAGCCTGCTTCTCTTGTGCTAGCTTTGTAAAGATGAAACGAATATCTCTGATAAACCCCATATCAAGCATTCGATCTACCTCATCGACCACAATGTTGTTGTATTGGTGGAGTTTTATATGACCACGCCTGACAAGATCAACAAGTCTGCCTGGAGTTCCGATAATGATGTGTCCACCCCGCTGAAGTTGATTGATCTGCCTGTTCATGCTCTCCCCACCGATAATCAGTGCACTCTGTGAGTTTGTACCCTTCAGAAAGGATACAGCCTCTTTAGAGATCTGCATTGCGAGCTCTCGAGTTGGTGCTACGACTAGGAGTTTTTGTGAATTATCTGTTATCAGTTTCTGGATCATGGGGATTAGAAAGGCGCCCGTTTTCCCTGAACCTGTTGCCGATATCCCAAGAACATCGTTTCCACCCATTATTAGAGGAATCGCCTTCTCTTGTATCTCTGTGGTTGTCTCAAAACCCTTTGCATGGATATTTACGAAAAGTCTGTCATCAAAACCAAGTTCAGCAAACTTTTTGCCTGTGTAAGCCTGTTTATCAGTTTCTACCTCACTTTGGAGATCATTTATGAAGAGATTTCTATCAATTGTTTTCTTCTTTCTCTTTGATTGATGCCTATTCGAAGACCGTGATCGACTTTTATATGAAGATCGCTTCCTCCATCTACTATTGGGTTTATTACTTCCGCGGGAATTGCTTTGTCGCTTGCCGTTTCTTATACGCAACATGATCGGTACAATAAAATATTGTTATGTACCGAACATCTCACTTTCACTGTCCTAAATCCTATCTCAGGATCTATTTAGTATATACTCAGTACGCTATTAAATTTGATCTCGGTTGATTGCATTGCTCAACCGAACTCTTCATTGTATCACGATATTCACACTTATATACTATCCCTAAATTCCAAAACGGACTGCAACGGTATAATCGTTGCAGTTCAAGCAAAAGTCTTACGGAAGAATTCCATTTTCTCTTCTTCTGTCATTTTCGCAATATTCTTCATATGAAAGAATATAACAAATAAGCAAATTATATCCTTCATGCTAAATGACCTAAGGCGAATCGAACACCACCATAAATAATAAGATGCGACAGATAAACATTGGATACTCCCCTGCAGTGAATAGTAATGGACTTTAGATAATTTAGATTAGACCATACAAGCGCCAAGCAAGGTGGGGAAAGCGAAGAGATGAAAGGATACCCGCTACCAGATATCGGAATCTCATCAAGGAAAACATCCCAACAGATCCCAATCACACATATGTGAGCGATTTCACCTACATAAGGCACTATGGAAAGTTTGTGTACCTGTCTACATGCATGGATATCTGTACCAGAGAGATAGTAGGCTGGGATGTATCAACCAGACATACCAAAGACTTTGTGATAGGAGCATTAATGGATAGCTTCATCAATACGGGTTTCAAGCTACCAAAGATAGTGCATTCAGATCAGGGTAGTGAGTATAGAAGCAGGGAGTATACGGAGATAGTGGAAGGACTGGGGATACAGATATCTATGAGTTCCAAAGGATCACCGTGGGAGAATGGTTACCAGGAGAGTTTCTACAACAACTTCAAGACTGAGTTGGGACTTGAGTTTGAGAGATTTCAGACGTTAGGTGAACTAGTTGAGGGTATCCACCAAACCCTCTCAGAAATCCAATATCTCGAATGTCAATAAAACTGTTTTCATTTTTTACGTATTCACCATTTATATAGTTAATTGTTGGTTTTGTCATATGTTTTTTTTAAATAGTATTCAGTAATGCTGCCACTGAGTTCAAAATAGGTGTATCAACTATTTTTTGTTCTTTGTCCGTGAGTTCACTGAAAAATGTTTCTTTATCGTTTACATTCACTTTAATAATTGACGAGAGAAAATAATCTGGTAAGAGGACATTACTAATCTCATCCACCAAGGTGCACTCAATTTTAGATAGTTTACTTTCAAGTAGGTCACTTGTACAAAGTGCATGGCCATATCTGAGCTCCATATTAATTCTACCGCCAAATCTTTTTGCAAGGTCTGTGTAGTATGTGATTGCTACTTCATCATTGAATTTTCCATACTTTTCAATAACTGGACTTTTAATACTTAGTTTCGGGCTACTGAGCTCTGGAACATTATGAAACTGAATAGTATCATCTTGTGTAATTACAGGTAACTTATCGTATAGCTGTTTCCAGTAGTATTGTGCCTTATTTTTAGCAATATCTTGCGGAGTAGGACCTATTTCTTCTGGTTCAGAAATCTCATACTGCAAATCTGCAAGGGATAAAATTTCGTATTGTGATTTATCTAATAGATTGTTAATTCTAGTTACTTTGTTTTTGTTTGTTGTAGCAAAGATAACTTGTTTCATTTGTTTTAAATAATAATAAAATTACCAAACATACTTACTAGGTGATTTATAAAATTCTGTTAATTTATCAGATTGTGTCCTAGTCATTAAGTTCTTCTCAATCGCTACATTCTGTAAATATGAAAAATCAGTAAGGCCCTTGTGCACTATACCCCTCTTTTTAAATTCCCCCCATTTATTTTCAAAGCCATACTTAGACATAATTCCATTTGTCCATACAATCCAATCCTTCTTGACTTGTGAATCCTTCACGAGATAGGCTTTACTATTGATAATTAATTTTGCTACTTTTTTGGCGATGGACTTGCCCCATATAACTTTATTCACTGCTTATATTTTTGATAAATTTAAGTACACTTTCTATAGTATTTTCTAACTTTTCGTCTTTATTCTCTATAGTAGTCATAGGCATGTTCTTTTTATAAGAAGCAGAAAGTTGTTCCCACTTTCGGTCACATAAAAATTGGTGGTGTTTTATTTGTTCGATCTTTTGTATTCTATCTCGTTGTGATTGGTTACTGTCCTTAGTTCTTCGTTCTAGTATTTCATCGGGGGCAGAAAACAACTGAATTATTCCCGCAGACATATTAAGAAGCCACTGTGGAACCTCGACATCCGTTAAGTAATCTACTTTGTCTTTGTCCAGATATAGAGCAAAAACAAGATGAGATAGAAGTAAGATATGGTTGTACTTGCCTACTGCATTAATACCGTATACTAAAAATAAACTCATAAATAAGAAAAATTAAAGTAAAATTTTAGAAAATAACGAATAGTCTTTTTTTGATTCTTCTTTCCATCTATATTTATAGTCAAGATTTTCTTTGTGAATCTCTTTTACTAGGTCAATCGTATTTTCTAAACTGATCCTTTTAGATATATGAGATATGGTTTCGTGGATACCTATTCCCTCATCGATCAGAGTCGTCATCAACACTTCGGGCATACTTCTAGTTCCCCAGTACTTCTGTGCATTAACTGCTTCGCAATTCGCTAGGTCAATATCAGCTGTAATCAACGTCGGTTTACAAGATTCTGTTTTGGAAAGTATCTCGCCAAAAGGAGAAACAATACAGGTACCAGCCATTTGTTCTACTCCAAAGCTGGATCCAGCTCGTGCAACAGAAACAATAAATGTCCCTTCACAAACAGCTTGTGCCCGAAGAGGTAAATAATGAAACTTATATGGGTACTCAGTACGCTATTAAATTTGATCTCGGTTGATTGCATTGCTCAACCGAACTTTTCATTATATCACGATATTCACACTGATATACTATTTGTATAGGCCAAGGCACACGTATCATGTTACAATCCCTAATGCCAAACGAGAATCAGCCGCTAAAAGCAAAGAGAATTCGTAATATCGCAATCATAGCCCACGTTGACCATGGGAAAACTACTCTTGTCGATTCATTTTTAAAGCAAACTGCGGTTTTCAGAGAAAATCAGGATGAGATGAAGCAGGAGATGATACTTGATACAGGAGACCTTGAGAAAGAGAAAGGTATTACCATCAAGGCAAAAAATGTCGCTATTCGGTACAAAGGTCATAAGATCAACATAATCGACACCCCTGGCCACGCTGACTTTGGTGGTGAAGTTGAAAGAACACTAAACATGGCCGAAGGTTGCGTTCTACTGGTAGATGCACAAGAAGGACCGATGCCACAGACAAAGTTTGTTTTAAAAAGAGCGTTGGAACTGAAGCTGAAGTTGATTGTTGTGATCAATAAGATTGACAAGCCATTTGCTAGCCCTAAAGAGACACTCGACAAGGTAACCGACCTTATCTTGAGCTTTGCAGCTACTGATGACCAACTGGATTTTCCGGTATTCTACGCAGTGGGGAAAGACGGCCGGGCATTTAAAGAGATGCCTGTAGATGTTGACTTGGCCAAGGGTGACATCTTTCCGCTTCTGGATTCGATAATCAATGATATCCCTGCACCAAGTGGTGACGCGGAGGGTGACTTTCAGATGCAGATTACTACTCTG
>JBHHUN010000005.1:0-69343 GCA_046753765.1 Candidatus Dojkabacteria bacterium
TTATATTAGGGAGTGTGTATATGTGCATATTTTATTGGATTTATATGTCTTTCACAAATATACAGGAATAATCGCCTGTGTATTTCCCTTGAATAACTTTTTGGTTGTTGTCGTCAATCTCCTTTTTGATTAGCTTCGTCCGAGCCTTCTCCCTTGTGGACAATTTTGTGCAGTATTCTGGGCGACTTTAACTGTCCATCGTGTAGATATTTTCTCTTATCAGATCCAGTTGATTCTTAAATCCCTCATCAATCATGAGTTTGCTTTTTATCTTGTCTACGGCGTGTATAACTGTTGTATGGTCTTTCCGGTTGAGATGTCCTGCGACCTGTTCCAGTTTATATCCAAACTCCTCTCGCAGCAGGAACATACAAAGCTGCCTGGCGAATGCAACGTCGGCTGTGCGTCGGGGCCCTTTGATATCTTTGACAGTGATTTTAAACTCTTTGGCAACGACTTTGAGAATGCCAGGGATCTTAATACGTTCGCGTTTAGAAAGTGAATCAGTTCCAAGTATCTTTGCAACCTCTTCAAGGCTGAGCTGCTGTTCAGCCATCTGATCAAAAAGGGAGATTTTTTGCAGTGAGCCTTCAAGTTTGCGGATGTTATCGGTTACAGTTTTAGCGATAAACTCCAGTGTCTCCTGGTTTAGATCGGTCCCCAAAGCCCTAGCTTTATCCTCAACGATAGCAAGTCGAGTTTCGAAGTCTGGCCTAACGATGTCGGCGGTCATACCACCCTGAAAACGTGAACGGAGACGGTCGTCAATGTTTTTTATCTGTTCCGGGGATCTGTCGGAGATAAGGATGATCTGCTTATTATCGCCGTGCAGGACATTAAATGTATTAAAAAACTCCCCCTGAGTTTCTACCCACTTGGAGATAAATTGAATGTCATCAATGATAAGTATATCGAGGGTTCGGTACTTCTGCCTGAATTGTACGTTCTTGTTAGTTCTAATAGCCTTTACCATGTCATTAAGGAACGTTTCGGAGGGAACGTAAAGAACTTTTTTGTAGGGGTCTTTCTCAACAATGTCACGTGCGATTGCGTGTCCCAGGTGGGTTTTGCCAAGACCAGTTTTTCCGTAGATAAAAAGCGGGTTGTATGTTTCCCCGGGTTTTGCTGCTACACCCAGAGCAGCAGCATGTGCAAGTTTATTTGATGGGCCAACGATGAAATTTGTGAAGCTGTGCCCGTTATTAATTCCGGCCCGGCCCAAAATCTGACTGATCTGGTTATCCTGATGCCCGGCAGGGGCAAACAGAGGTGCCTCTTTGATGATGTCTTCTGCCTTAACCTTTGGTTGCGGCTTGTTGACCAGTGCTTTATCAATCACATATTTTGTATCCAATGTGCTGCCATAGACGTAAGAAATTGTATCCTTAACTAACTTGTTGTGCTTTTTCTTTAGCCAATCTGAGGCATAGGAGTTTTTAACACCGATCTCTGCGGTTGCGTCTTTGATATCAAGTAGGGTAGTGTCCTTAAACCAGGTTTTAAACTGAGCGGGAGAATCGAGCTTGACCTCGAGATGAGCCAGTGCTGTTTTCCAAATCTCTTCCAAATCCATAGTAACGTATGACTTATGAATAAGCTGTTAGTAGGGCAATGAGGGGTTTATTTAGAATACTAAAAATGTGGATAAGTTTGCAAGGGGCTTGAGGTTTTTTGAGATACTGTCAAACTCTTTGCCCGATAAACAATCTTTGCACTTTCGCGCCGGGTTGCCAAAAAAAATATGGAGAAAATCTTATGCTACATGTGTAGTATAATTCAGCTATGCTTAGTTTCATCCTAGGGATTCCGAAAAATACAGCTAAATTGATAATTCGGGCTTACCAGAAGACACTTTCAACTGATCACAGCTTCTGGGCTCGTCCGGACAAGTTCCGAATTTGCATACACTACCCAAGTTGTAGTGAGTACACTCACCAGGCTATAGACAAGCATGGCTTAGTGAAGGGAACACTTATGGGCGGGGCAAGAATCTCCCGTTGCAATGGATTTGCAAAGGGTGGGTTTGAGCCTGTCCCTGACAAGTTCAGCCTGAAGCCAAACTACAAAGACCCCCACGAATAGGTATCGGAAGTGACGCACCTACCTGATATCCTCAAACGGATCTTTAAACAGCGGCCGTTTAAACATAATCATAAACAGCCCGTTAACTACTAACTTCCCGGCATTTTTGAGGATGCTAAAGAAGCCTCCAGTGTAGCGCCTCCCTGATACAGGAAGGTAATAGTCTTTGATAATCTTTACCTTGCCGATCTTGGCGAGTTGAAACCCAAAGTATGAATCCGAGTTAAGATCAAAACCTTTGTTAAAACCACCTACTTCTTTCCAGGCCCACTTCCTGGCAGAGAGCGATGGTCCCCACATTCCTTCCCGGGGGTTAAAGTCAGAGAAGACCTTATTGAGCTTATTGATAAGGGGATTTACGCCAACCAGGTGAACCCTTGTTCCTGCACCGACAACTTCGGGATCATCATAAGCCGCTGCGAGTGTTCTAACAAAGTCCTTTGCAGGGGAAGTATCTGCATCTGTTTGGATAACAATATCCCCTCGCGCTTCTTTGAAGCCACGTTCAACAGCAAAGCGATTACCCTTTTTCTCTTCACGAACGACCCGTGCTCCTTCATTTCGCGCAATCTCGCCCGTTTTATCGATACTGGCGTTGTCGATTACTAGCAGTTCGAACTCCTCGTCGATATCCTGTGCTTTAAGCTTTTCCAGGGTATACCCAAGCAGTTTCTCTTCATTGTGTGCGGGAATAAATACGGTAATTCTCGGATTTTTCAGCTGGTTGTTGACTGGCACGACCTTACTGGTAATACTTTCCGAACTATACCACTGGTGCGGGATAAACTCAATTTTGATCGGGGCACGGCGCGGGAATCCATGCCAGGTGCTATAATTGAGACATGATCACCGAATTTGTCAAGAACAATAAGCTCCCGGCCTTTAGAGAGCAACAGTTTAATGAAGCTTACTTCAAACAAGGAATAAACTCCGTAGACGAGCTAACCACATGGCCGAAAGAGCTGCGTCAGAGGCTCAGGCATGCTTTTAAGTTTACAACCCTTGGAGTTGAGACAGAGTTCTCCTCAAAAAACAGTAACACTATAAAAACTCTTTTTAAGAGAAAAGACGGTCAACGGATAGAAACAGTTTTGATGAGATATAAAGATGGTCGTAACACTGTTTGTGTCAGCTGCATGGTAGGTTGTCCCGTTAACTGTTCCTTCTGTGCCACAGGAAAGATGGGTTTTGGTGGCAACCTGAGTGCACGGGAGATTGTTGACCAGGTCATGCACTTCGAGAGGCGATTGATGAAAGAAGGTGCGCATGTAACGAACGTTGTGTTTATGGGGATGGGGGAGCCGATGCTCAACATATTGGCCGTGCAAGAGGCGCTCCATGTGATGACAGACACCGATAGGCTAGGTTTGGGAAAGAGGAGGATTACGATCTCGACGAGTGGGTATATTCCACAGCTTAGACAACTGATTAAAGATGGATTCTGCGGGAGACTTGCCATTAGTTTACACGCGCCCAATCAGAAGCTTCGCGAAAAATTGATGCCTGTGGCTAAGCTCTTCCCACTCGGTCAACTACTACGCACCCTGGATGACTTCACAGAGCTCACCAATAAACGAGTAAGCTACGAATACGTGATAATCCAGGGAGTAAACGACAAGGACGAACACGCTCGAGAGCTGGGGAAATTGTTTAAGCGAAGGCTCGCACACATTAATTTGATCCCCTACAATCCAATAAGAGAGGCACCTTTCAAACGTAGCAGTAAAAGACAGATCTCTGTTTTCAAGACAATACTCGAAGACTATGGTATTCCGGTATCGATAAGGTCAATCATGGGGGATGATGTAAATGCAGCCTGTGGGCAACTTGCCGATCGTGCAAACAAAGCACATGAAAGTAAACGGATTGACTGATTTCATCCGGAAGAGCTCCCTAGGTTGTGCCCCTACTGGTTTACATCACCGCTTCCTTAAGATAATCTAAGAATGGTTCTAGTTTAATTCTCATTAATTATTTCGATGTCAAAGACACAAAAGGTCGTTGTCGATTTTTTTTCAAGGATGAACGTTGAGAGCGCTCGAAATTGGATACTTGGAATCTTTGTTTTTCTTCTTCCCTGGTTTTATCTTCCCCTTTCATTTGAATACTACGAAACGGGCAAAAATATCCTCCTGATAGGCTCTGTACTGATTTTAATGCTGCTTTGGGTCATGGGGATGTTCAAGAAACGAAAGGTTACGATTATAAAAACAAGATTTGATAAGACGCTACTGCTTTGGGTGGCAGCTTTTGTAATAGGAGCATTCTTCTCTCTGCATTTTATGACGAGTATCTGGGGGTACTATTCGCGGATCAGTGAGAGTGTAGTTGGTGTTATGGCATTGGTCGCACTCTACTTCCTTGTTGTAAATACTGTAACCGATAAGAAAGAGTTGGCCAGAGTGTCGAAGCTTTGGATTGGTTCTGTGAGCCTGTTTGCGTTGTTTGTAGTGTTGCAGTACTTCGGTCTCCTCAGCTGGCTATGGGAAGCTCTTAATTCGGGGGTAACAACAACAAATTACTCCGACGCATTTAATCCACTCGGTTCAAACACTTTGACTCCGTTTGTGTTGTTGGCAACGCTTCCTCTGGTGCTGGGACAGCTCCTCGGAACTGACTCAACCAAGAAAAGAACTCTGCTGAGATTTCTCGGAGGCACGAAGCTGTTCATTGTTGTTCTTGCTGTACTTCTGGCTGTTCAAAGAGCCGACAATTTGACTAAAGTATCGGCAATTGTTCTACTTGTTCTGGTGTTAGGGGCGGCACTTTACGCATACCGTGAAAGAGTAAGAGTGTCTGTTGAAACCTCTGGGGGACTATTGTTGGCGGCCGCAGCATTTTTACTTGTTTTCTTTATGCCAAGCTATGCGGGCAGTCTTAATGTGCCAGGGATCAATCACGATCCCATATTAGACAGCTCAATCGCCTGGGAGGTAACCTCAAGGGCTCTTACTGCTGATGGTGTTAAAAGTTTTGCCTTTGGTTCTGGTCCTGAGACCTATGTCTATGATTTCACGAGACTTAAGCCGGTGGACTATAACAACAACGAGTTTTGGTCTGCAAGGTATTCCAACAACCCGATAGAGCTTCTTGATGTGTTTCAAGGCGTAGGCATAATTGGGGTTCTAGTGCTTCTGCTTTTGGCTTACAAGATCTTAAGGTTTGTTTTAAAACACTTTGGCTTTCCAGCGGTCAAACTGAGCAAGGGTAATGAAGAAATGTATCCATTTGCTCTATCGCTTAAGGTTTCTCTGGTTGCGCTGTTAGTGACAAGTTTCTCTGTTGTTAACTGGGTGTTTCTGTTTCTGGCTTTGGCACTCATGATGAAGATGTTCTACCTTAACAACTCTGCCGAGGCGAACGAAAACACTGTGGTACTCTCCTCAGCCAGGAAATCTAATGGTATTGACAGTGACGTTGTGTTTTTAGCGTTCAAGGTAGTTGTAGTTTTTGTGACCGGGGCAGGGGTGATACTTTTCCACAACTATTCCGCCGAAGTCTCTCTTAGAAATTCAATAAATTCACTTAGAGTAGGGGATTTTGATACTGCGCTTTCTGAAGCCCGAAAGGCTGTAGACTTAGCGCCGAGTAAACCCCACCTTAGAAGAAATTTGGCACTTGTATCGCTACGGTCAACAGAGCCTGTTTTTGCACAGATCCAGCAGATGCAAGAGCAACCGACCCAGGAGGGACAGGAAGAGCAAGCCGCCCAGGACGTTCAGGCACAATTGCAATTTCTCTCCGCTCTGGTAAATCAATCTGTGAATGAAGTACAAAATGCAGTAAACCTGAACAGGTTCGATATAGAATCACAGGAGTCTTCTGCGCAGGTCTATGCTACAGCGCATAACCTCTCTGGCGGAGCCCGATATGCAGAAGAAACACTAGTAGCCCTAAGAAACACTATTACAGTCGACCCCTTTAACCCCAACCACTATGTAAATCTGGGGCTGTTCCTGCAGAGTATTGGTAGAGACCAGGAGGCCGAAGCAGCGTTTATAAACGCCATACAATTAAGGCCAGATAATCCCCTTGCGGTTCTGGCTCTCGGATCTTTCCTCGAGTCGGCGGACCGACTGGATGAGGCGAGGCAGGTTTATGAAGTTACGCTTGGACTCGAAACAGTACAAGAGGGTTCTGCCTTTGCCAATGAGTTAAATGCCAGGCTGAAGACCCTCGGCCAAAATGGACTGAATCCTGACCAGGATGCGCTGCAAATTGGGGATGAGGGTGCCGGACAGGAGGAAGGCACGGAAGTCACTGCAACGCCTGACGGAGGCCAGGGGCCTATTAGCAACTAGAAGGCGTTTTTTCCATAAAGTTTGTTAACTTCTTTCCAGTTGAGGTTGCCTATATACGCATCTACATATGAACCCCTGTCGGGACCATAATCTTTGTAGTAGGCGTGTTCAAATACATCAAGTGCAATCAAGGGAACGGCTCCCCAGACAGCCCCATCGTGATGGAGGTCGCACAAGTAGTTCTCGAGCCGGCCTGTTATCGGGTTACCCGCAAGGATTGCCCAGCCGAGTGAAGCCATAGCGGTTGCCTTGAAATCCTGCACCCAGTTTTTCATCGATCCAAAATCCTCTGTGATCTTGTTAACTACAGGCAATGTCATATCTGCTTTACCGTCACCACCCATATTTGCCCAGTAGATATTGTGCAGGATTATGCCGGAGAGGTTGAATGATTGCCGGCGTTTCAGTTCGCCGTACTGTGAGTAGTTTGCATTCGAGGCTTCTGTGTCTGCATCTGGAAGGGCATCTTCAATCTCATTAGCCTTCTTTACGTAACCTGCATGGTGCTTATCGTGATGCCACTCTACAACTTGCTTCGAGAGAACATCTTTTACCTCATCAGGGTCATACGGTAACGTAGGAAGGGAGTAGGTCAGGTCAGCCATTGTTTTTAATTTAAAAAATTAGTACTACACAATACTAGCACCCACCCTAGGGATTTTTCAAAAAGAAATTAGCAAGAAGCTGATTAAGTTGATTGATGTCGTCTTTTAGCACTTCTTCTGCCTCAGGGTTAACTCGCATAAATATGTTTCCGTTCAATGCTGAGTAGGTCAGTTCGATGAGCTCACCGTGGCGAGCAGTCTCTCGTCGTAAATAGTAGCGCAGTGTGCCTGCAGAGCTTTTTAATTCCGTTGGACCAAGTAAACTGAATCCATGGAGACACATGTATTCAACTGCATTTTTAAACTCTTCAAGCTCAATAGCTCGGTTGATTCTAAGTGTCGGTTTAATCTTTCTCTCTCTGTCGATTCCCGACTTGAGTTTTTCGATTATGCCGCCCAAATTTTCCAGGAACTGTTTTTGTGGCAGAAGGTAGGTGAAAGACCCTTTTCGTTCAGCCCTAACAAGGCCAGCCTGCTTTAGCTTTGAAACATGATGAGAAACCGTCGCCTGTGAGAGCTCGACTGACTTAGAGATAGAACTCACCGTGTTTTCAGCAAGAATGGGCTCTTCGTCGGTATCGTAGTATGAGGACTGAGAAAGAATTTTCATGAAGATCTTGAATCGGGTGGGATTAGAGAGCGCCTTCAGGTGACGCACAGAGCGGGCGATATCTATCTGCATTACTTGCCGAATCTTCTGATTAAAGTTACCAGGGCGCCAACAACACTGGCGTCTTTCAGGACACCAGTCGAGCTGCTTTCGCTCAGATCAAGAAAGGAGGGTTTTCCCTTTTCAAACTGGAACCTTTTAATGGCGGTGGTGGTTTTAGAAAGTTGGACTGTGACTATGTCTCCGTGCTCGGCCATCTTATTATCAACGAAGAGCAGCAGATCGTCCTCAAATATCTGATGTTCCCCCAGATCATCTGCTTCATTGATCAGGCCGAAGTAGCGACCCTCTTCACCAAGGAGCTCTCGATGAAGATGTGTGCTCTGAAATTTGTTGGATTTTAGAATTGAGTGGTTGCTGGTTACAGTCCCAAGGATGGGGATCTCAACTATCTCATTACTCTCAAGTGTCGGGTCTACAATGCGCATACTGCGGGCTTGGTTGATTTCTTTGTAAAGATATCCCTTCTCTTTGAGGTTTTGGATGTGCTCGTGGACTGTTGAGATCGCAGAAAGATTGAAATGTCTCTTGATATCCATTAGCGATGGTGCGTAACCCTGAATTTCACTGAATACCTTAATGTAGTCGAGTACTTCTTTTTGTCGCTTTGTCAGAGTAGGGTACATGAGATTATTATAACCGAAGGTTGACCGAAATAGCGAATAAAGTGGCTAGTTTTTTACAATTTTCCCGTTAATGATCTCCCACCGCGTAGTTGTGGACCTTAACTGCACAACCTTACCATTTATTGTAACTTTAGTTGTATCCGGGCGCGGTGTAAATACAATCAGTATTGCTGCGCTGTCAAATTCGAAGGATTCCCCCGGTTGGAATGTCTGTGCCTCTACAAGCTCACCATTTATTGTGATCTCGATGTACGCCTCTCGGTCAGAGATATCTACGCTTCCCTTCATTACGCGTACAACGTCAGGTGTGGAGGTGGGATCGGTGTCGGACCCGTTTTCTCCGGCAACATCTGCAGAAGCTTCCGGCTCCCTGAATATATTTAGTGTTAGTTCAGACTCCCTTCCAAATTGACTCTCTGCAATAAGTAGAAACTTGTTAAGCCCGTTTTGTAGCTCAAACTTTTCAGCGAAACGCTCGAAATTATTTGTTTGCAGCTCCTGCCCGTTGATAGTCAGCACAGCTCCGACTTCGACTTCGCCTTCAATAAGTATCGAATCGTCTTCGGTTTTGATTGTCTCTTCCCCACCAGCTTCCAGGGCGATGGGCGTCGAGACGGTCAGAGTCGGTTCTTTAAAGATCCTGCCGATATAAGAGCCGATGTAGACAACTGTGAGAAGTAATGCTCCAATAAGCACCAGGGCGATTATTCTTCCGGGGGTGATAGTGAGATTTAGGTTTCTATCTATAATCTTTTGGGACATCGAGATTACCGGTTCTTTGTTTTTGTAGTCACGCTCTCGTCTGTACATTGCAAGGGCACGCTCAATATTAACACTCAGAAACTTCGCGTAGTTTTTAAGAAATCCTTTTAGATAAACCTCTGAAGGAAAAACATCAAAATTGCCTTCCTCGAGTGCCTTCAGATATTCTGACCTGATCTTTGTGATCTCAGAGATCTGACTAAGCGAGAGTTTGCGCTCTCTTCGGCGCTCTTTAAGCAAATGCCCAATTGTTCTAAGTTGAAATGATGCGTTAACCATAGTGAAAAACAGAAGGCGGCGTGCAGTTCATAGGAAATTATAGCACCTCCGTATCAATACTGTGAAAGCCAGCTGTTGCCGTTGAAGAAATCGCGAACTTGATGAACTGTTCTGTAAACCGAAGGAGAAGCCTCCTGTGGACAGAGGACGCCCCGAGGTATGGCAGTTAAAGGTCTGAGCGCTAAGGTTAAGATTTCCTACTGCGATCTGCCCCGACTTTCGCTTTGCGCTGGTAGAAATCCAGATGCTTTCTGATAATGAAATTAGACGGAGTCCGATAGCTCGGTTTGTCCTTTTTCGTTATCTTTCGATAGCGATTCTGCATATTTTATTAAAGTACTACCTCTTTAAAACGGAAAACTTCGACACCGTTACATTAAAAGTTCAGAGAAGGTCTAACTAAAGGGGGAAGGGCTAGCTCCCTCTATGATCGGTGCACCCCGAGAAAGTGAAGGCGTATGCTTGAAAGTTACCACTCAAAGCTCTAATCCCGAGAGTTCCCCTAACTAGTTCGCTAGCCCTGATTAGGTTGTACATTGCGGGCTTTGAAACCATCAGTTGGCTGTGTTCATCAACGGTCTCTCCGCGGAATTTTTTAGGCAGTGGCTCGTCGTCAAGCGTCAGTTCTATCCTGCTGCTTCCATTGGTTGGATGAAGAACAAGATTTACTTCTGTGGCTTTGAAGTTTAAGAGTAGTTGGTTGTCTTCTCCAACAGACTGGACGTACTGTTTATTTGCAATAAATTTACCCGAAAGGGCGATTGTGTCATTGTCAATTTCCTCAGGGGCTTCGTAGGAATGCTCTGTGTCTTGCGCGTAATCCTGCCCGGAAGTGAGTCGTCCTCGACCATATCCAATATAGGTTTCTGGTGTTGCCGGAAAACAAAATGAGCCATGCTGGTGCTCTTCGATTTCCAGGTCTTCCTTTGTGGATTCTCCCTCCACCTCCCCTAAAAGCTCAATAATCTTTTTCTCGGTTTCTTTGTAGGAGCCTTCACCAAAGTGTTGGTAGACAATGTGTCCGTCTCTGTCTGCAAGGTACTTAGCTGGCCAGTATCGGTTGGCAAAATTATTCCAATTTGTGAAATCATTATCGAGCACCACGGGCCATGTCACACCGAGATCGCGGACCGCCTGTTTGACATTATCCAGCTTTTTCTCAAATTCAAATTCAGGCGAATGGATGCCGATGATGACGAGTCCTGTATCTTTGTACTTCTCCCACCACCTGCGAATAAATGGGATCGTCCGTGCGCAGTTAACGCATGTATACGTCCAGAAATCAACAAGAACAACCTTTCCAAGAAGGTCGTGATGGCTTAGCGGCTTTGAGTTAAGCCATGTGTCTCCTGAGATTGCCGGTAGGTTGACCATAGTTTATTCGCGACGTGATCTATCTAGGTTATTGTAGCAGAAATCTGCTATCTGGGGATTACCTTTTTGTAGATTGCATGGTTGCAACGAATTCAGGTACAAGAGCTTCAAGATCGCGAGATGTGACCGAGCTTCTTTCGATGGATCTGTAAGCGTTGAGTGCAGCTTCTAAGAATTGACGAGTGAACATTTTTTTCTCGCCATTTAGCAGCGCAATTGAATAAAGATTAACAGCATTGATCAGTATGGTCCCTGGGTGATGCCAGGTGAACTCCGACACCGTTCCGTCTTCATTTGGGGACTGGAAAGCTACGTGGATAGGGCCACCGATGTACAGTGTTCTCCAGATCGGTTGAACGACCTGACCTATTTCGGTGGTTGTCATAATTGGTATGCTCCCAGGCCTATGGTTCCGCGTAAGATCAATCTCCGATGTCAAAAGAACTCCGCCTTGCATTGGAATATTTCGCAAAGCCGCATTAATTGGGTCTACGTTATTGGCGTAGAATGCCCTTGTTGATTCGTCTGTAAATCCTTCAGGCAGACGGCTATGACTAAGTGCTGTGGTTGTTATCTCGCCAACTAAGTCAAGCGCTGCCTGATTATATATTTCAATCAGCTTGTATAGGCCTTTTTTAGTAACCTGATGGAGAACCCGCTGCATTATTCTCTGGTGAGGGAGCAGCTGCCTTGTCTCTCTGGTCACTCCATACACAGGTTCAGGACAAATGCCCATCGATCCTAGTACATAAGGGATAGCGAGATCTGCTTCGTGGGTCGTATTCATATTACGCAGATAGCTTACCGGGAATACAACCCAATCAACTCACTTTGAGCTAGAGTGTGTCCAACCATTGCCTCCAGCAGGTCAGTCTTTTTGACTGACGAGGGGAGATTTAGGTTTGTATCAAGGGCATACAGTTTAAATACGTATCTATGTGTACCGCTTGGTGGGCAGGGACCACCGTAGCCGGCCGATCCGAAGCTGGTTGTCCCCTGGGTAGCCTCTGATGGAAAACTGTTCTCATCGATTTGGACTGTCGCAGGGTCAATGTCCCAAAGTAACCAGTGCACCCAGTCTCCACCAGGAGCATCAGGGTCGTCTACAATTAATACAAGCGAAACGGCTTCTCCTAGCACGTCCGAAAAGGCGAGCGGGGGATTGATGTTCTCCCCGTCACAGCTGTACTTCACAGGGATCGGTTGATTATCTTCAAAGACTGTACTGGTGATCTTCATCTCACTGGGTACTGAAGTAATAATAGGGGTTGGGCTACCATTGCCGTTAAATTGCAGATCTCTTTCGTCCCGCCCAGCTTTTTGCAGCAATCCAAGAAAAATGGCAATTCCCGCAATTATCAGGATGGCAACGATGATAAGGATTACCTTTCTCATGGTTGTATTGTAGCGAAAAAAAGGTTTGTAGGTAAAGGGGAAATAGTGAGAGTGTGCTACAATGGGCTTATATAATACTTATATATAGATCTACATGGGAGACGAACAACCAAGCAAACTCCAACCAGGTACTAATCTAAATAACTTGATGACCGCCCTTATGACCCAGGGGGACCCAGGCGATAACATCACTCTTGCTTACGAACAAGGCCGTTACAATCCTTGGCCCACTAAGGTAGAGTATATCCCTGGTGTTGACACGAGTATGTATTATCCTCTAAAGATACCAGTAAGCCTTTTGGATACAAATAAGTCCACAAGAGGTGGCGGGGCAGTGAGGTTTGACCCCAAGAATTTACAGCCAAATGATCGACTAAGGGTGAGACAGATCCCGCTACGAATAAAGTTTTCAGGTGGAGAACTACCCTATGTGGTTCAGGTTATATGAAATCCACGAAGACCAACATCCTGCAGGGAGGTTTACGAGCAATTTTGATGGTGCACAACAAATGAAAATCAAACAATTCGAACTGAATCATGGTCATTTAAACGGGGCTGTGGCTCCCTCAGGCGGACCAATTAATATTCAATATATGGCTGCACAATTAAGGCAAAAAGGAAGGGCCAACATAACCGATAGGTCTTTTGGCGTACTTATCCCTGAGATGGAACTGTAAAGACATGAGGGCCTGATAGTGGTAGGGTAAAATACTAAACCATGGCAACGACACCTGAAGACTCCCCACAACAAGACCCGCTCAAAGTCCAGGCAACCACTATTGTCTACGCAATATTGGCTGCAGCAAAAGGACGAAGGCTATATGAGGTTACTGACACACGCATGAACACACTTAATTACTTCCAAAGTAGAATTAAAGGTGATTGTACACTTGCTCAAAACAGGGGATGGATCAAAGAAGAAGACTGGGATGGTGTTTTTGTGAGCCAGGTAGATCAAAGATTTCTCTCAGGACCACAAACAAGGGCTGCCTTGGCAATTATGAAACGAAGATGGTTTGAAAATTCAGTCATTAGGAGAAGACAAATAAACGAAGGGCTGGTAAGGGCAGATCTTTATGATACCGCACTCGAAATGATCAGTTCCCTGAACGGTGGGCACGATTTTAGCTTGGAAGAGGATCTTCTCACTGATCAATTTTACGCGACACTTGAACCATGATAGGCCCAGTCAGCTCCTGAAAAGGTGTGATTACGCTCGAAATTTTCTCCTCCCTTTTCCCGTACCTTCCCCAATTTTCACGTACTTATGGTACTCACATAAACAGTTTTGAATATTCGCAAGTGATATCTCACGCTCTGTACCGTCGGTATCCCTGAGGAAGGGGAAATCTATCCCAAGTCTTGTAAACTCCTGCCGCTGACCCCGCCGAAGATCAAGCATAACGTCAAGAGGTTTCAATTTTGTATTTTTTTTAAGTAGTATCCCTATGCCACGCTTCGCTCCCGGCCCAGCTTTTGCCCATACATCGTGAGTGAAAGGTAAAATTGATCGGTTGCCGTTAACCCTAAGTGGATAAAGGAGATCAACCAGTACCTGATAGGATAGAAATTCTCCGAAACCATAGTTATTCTTTATAGCTTTATAAGCCTCTTGAGGATCTCTTGCAGAGAGAATTTTTTGGTAGGTGTTTGCAAAATTTTTCTGTACCAGCTCGAATAAACTTGCGATATTCTCGATCTTGTCACTTGATCCCATCTGAGAAAAACTCGCTACCATATAGGCTCCTGTAAATGGGGGCTGCTCCAGCTTGTCCCTGATCTCCTTGAGAACGTATTCCATTTGACCCGAGTCAAAAGTTGCGAGCTTCTGGAAACCAAGTCGTGAGTGTGTCTCTTTCCGGCCAATTAGCCGATATATCATGATGTTGAAAATCTTATCAGGGACAGGCTCACGGAGTTCAAGGATAGAGTGAATAGCGTACTGGGTTCCCGGGTCAAGCTCGCGGTAAACGTTCGTAAACCGCTCACTCTGCAAAACATAGTCATCGGTCCATGGAGGAGGGAATGCATCAACAAAGCGTTTGTACCAGATGGTCTGTCTTTCGCTCACAAACCACCAGAACTGATCGAGCTTTCGCTGTTTAAAGTGTTTTCTGAGGTTCATCGAGTCTTAGTGTGCCTAATTTTAGCACACCGAATATGTTAACCTATCAGTAATTGTTAACTTATCGAAATATGGAAATTAAGGGCAAAAAGATGCTAATTACAGGTGCCAGTGCGGGGCTGGGACTAGAAACAGCGAAACTGCTTCTGGAGAAGGGAGCGCACATATATGTTTGTAGCAGGGCTTCAAAGAAGTTAGAGGCTGTCAGGGAAGAGATAACTTCGCTGACTTGTACAGTTTTGGAGTGTGACGTTACAGATGCCAAGGCAGTTGAAAAGTTGGCCGAAGAGGTTGGAGTAGTTGATGTGGTTATTAACAATGCCGGTGTTTGGCTTGATGGCGAGTTGGAGACGTATAGCTACGAACAGATCTCGAGGGTTATTGATGTCAATCTGAAAGGTGTTGTAAATATCACAAGGGCTTTTTTACCAGCGATGAAAGAGCAAGACTCTGGTTACATTGTGAACGTATCTTCAACATCAGGACTTAAGGGACGTAAAGGAGAGACAGTATACGATGCGACAAAGTGGGGTGTGAGGGGTTTTACAGAGGCACTAAAGGATGAATTAAAGGAAACAAAGATAAGGGTGGTGGGTTTTTATCCTGGAGGAATGAACACATCACTATTTAAGAAATCCGGAAGCGAGAGAAACACCTCAGAATTCATGCGCGTACAGGATGTTGCTGAGGTTATTGCGTTTATACTGGAGCGACCATATTCAATGGTAATTGATGACATAAAAGTCAGTCGGACCAGGTAATCAGTTTTTCGCTCCAGATCAAGATAATAGTGCACTTTGATTCGTTGAACTTCCCGATAACAAAATTGATCAAGCCAGTCTCAGAGGGTATTGAAATTTTCCTCCGCTATAAATATAATCATATATGGAGGCTGCAATCTATTCCCCACAACATGAAGCCCATTCGCAAGGAGAAGATTTCAGACGGCCACATCCATTTAGAGGGGCACTGTTAAAACTTTGTGCCGAGCCTGACTTTGGAACAACAAGGCGAGTTCAGGGGCCATTCGATGGACTTCCTTCCCGATCAGATAGTCGAGTCAAGCATAGAGATATGAGGAAGAGGCAAGAACGAAGAAGACACAGAAGAGGCTCAAGAACAAATGGGGTTTGGTAACTAGACCTGCTCTCAATCAAGAGACATCACCGTGAGGCCGTATTTTTCAATATCTTCTGCAGACCAAAACTCAAGGCTGTTTGTTTTCAAAACGTAGGTAACTTTTTTTTCAATCTCTCTACCGGTGTATTCCTGGGTTTTTGGGTTCCACTCACGAAGAATCAAAGTGTCGCCCACACTGATATCAAAATCAGTTAACCGCAGGTCAAACTTCTTCTCCCCACTGAGGATCTTTTCAAACATCTCCGGCCAGGTTTTCTTTGCGATCTTCATTGCTGTTACTGGTCACCTTGCAAGAATGAATTGTCAGGTGTTCCCCGCCAGCATCTCGGAATAAAGGGATATTCGCTAGTAATGAAGTATGCGTATGTTCCGTCGGGGTAGTCAGGTGTGACTCCATTTCTTCCGTTGCACCTGTCCAGATCCCCAGTGCCAGGTTTGAACTCCCAGTCTTCATTGAACGTTCCATCGTGAACTCCACCTGGTCCACTTTCGCGTTCGCCAGATTTCAGCTGATAGCCTGACTGCAACTCCTTGATACCAGAGCTATCGTCGTCCTTGTCCGTATATCCGTAAAGCGCATATATTGGGAATCCATCCGCTGCCCAGCCTATCAGAGTGGAGTGCTCGCCACCGGTTTGCTCGGCTATTAACGCAGTAGGGAGTCCATGGTAGTGATATGCACCGCTGGGTTGTACATGTGCATTGTTTTCGTCTAGCCCAAGATCTATAGCTCCACTGAGTGCGTCGTACTGCCAACCAGAGTTTTGGTCATCGTTGTACCATTCATCGGTACCCGGATCAAAGGGGACACCGTTTACTGCGACACCAAAAATACCAAGGGAGACCTCTGTGACAACATCAGCTTTCTCAGGGTTCAATGTAACCCTAAAATTGTAGTCTTGAACACTAATTGTGTTGGGGTTGCCTACATTGGGGAACTGGCCGGTCTCGTGATCGGGCAGCCCGTTGCCGGTAATGTATCGAAACTCGTCATCAGTTGTAATTTCAACGGAGGACTGCTCACCAGGTGATACCATTGTCGTTGGTGTAACTGTCGCCTGAGGGGCATTCTGGTTCTGAGTCTGCCTTCCCTGATATAAGAAGTAGAGCAGGACGGCAATGACGATCCCCAGTATCACTAGTATCACAACAAGAAGTCTAATTAGTCCCGAGCCCTTCTCTTTTTCGGGTTGATCAGAGAACGGCTGAGTTTTAGACAAGGGTGGTAGTGGCGTGGTTTGTTGCAATGGAGCAGGTTGTTGAGCCATATGTAATGATTGACTCCCCACACTATATCGGATCATCAGGAAAACATAAAGGGAGAAATCAGGTGGCGGTTTTGGCGTTGCCACTGAAGAGCAGGCTTGCGACCATAAACACAACAAGAAAACCTAGCCCAAGAACCTGCATCACATTTGATGCTCCATTCGTATCAACTAAACTCCCAATGAAGTACGCCATTAACACGTAGGGGAGTTTTCTGAGTATTGCGAAAGTTGAGAGGGCTGTAGCCCTGTATTTAGAAACCACTGATTGATTGATCGAGTCGGATGCAATAATGTTAAAAATCGGTTGAATGAAGCTACGCATCCCAATAAAGAAGGTTCCTATCAAGATTCCTATATACGGAGATAAAAGTACTCCGGCAAAGTATGAAAGACCCAGAACAGCGAAAAGTCTAACCTGTGGAAACCTCTCTTTATATTTTGAGAACAGGTAAGCACCGCTTGCACCAATTAATGGAAGTGCGGCAAAGAGTATTCCCAGGCTCCTTTCATCGAATCCAAGTTGAATGGCAAAAGCTATATCAAGAAGGTTGTCAAGAACTTCTACCAGCCCAATTACCGCAACGAGCATAATCAATACGTATGGGTTAACTTTATGAAGGAGTTGTTTAACACCCTGTTTGTTTTGGCTCAGGTAATTCCTAAAGGAGAATTTTTCGGTATCAATTGGAGGCTCTTTGATGAAGAACACGATTCCAATAAATCCGAGAAATCCTGCAAGTGCAGTGAGAATAAAGGGTAAGTGAATATCTATTGCGTAAACAAATCCACCGACAGCACTGGCAATAGCCATAACAAGTAAACCGTAGGTTTCAATCCGAGCAAGAATCATTCCATACCTGTTTTCTTCTCCTTCTGTTTTGAGCGAGTCAAACAGCAGAGCTTCTGCAGTCCCTGAGTAGAGCGCACTCCCAATCACCATCAGGAACACAGAAATGAACAGTTGAGAGTACGTATCAGACAGCCCCATAACCAGATTTCCAAGTCCATAGAACAGGAAGGCCATAGCAAGTGTTGGCTTCTTCCCAATCATGTCGGACAGGGCCCCTGTAGGAATCTCGATAACAAAACCAATAAAGAACATTGTTGCTTCAAGGAGTCCTATCCCTGCGTAATCCGTAACTCTAAGATAGAACAGCAACCAGATTCCCACCCAGAACCAGGCCGTGTTTAGCGGGAGAACGAGTTTAAGGGTCTTGATGTTAATTTTCATTCAGTCGCGATGGCTCGTGTATTAACTCGGAGGGGACAGGATTTGAACCTGCGTGGCGCTTTCGCACCTCAATGTTTTCGAGACATGACCGTTTGACCACTCCGGCACCCCTCCATAGCCGTCATTTTATATCATATGGAGCAATCTAGCTAAATCTGTGATATTATCCGCATAGAATGACTGAGGAAAACCTACTTCTGCAACCGGTATGAAACCCTAAGAGAGACCAAGGCAATCCCCAGATAGATCAAAACATACACTGCACCTATCAGAAGGCTCCCCGCCAACCCATTGACCATGCCAAACTCAGTTTCCAGAATTGGTCCAAGCGAACTGTTAAAGTTTTGATAGTTAGGGGTAAGGTAGAAGATCAATACATTGATGCCAATCGCCAGCCCAAGATAAAAGCTGATTGCACCCCAAACAGAAGCAAGGGTGGTTTTTCGATAAATTTCGTTCTTCCTCTGCCCCTGAAGCATAAGGGGGACGACGGAGCCCTTTAAGAGGGCAAGAATCGGGAATACTAAAATGCTGAAGAAGTGCCCAATTGATCCAAATATCAGTCCTACAATGAAATCCAGGACTAGAAGGAGGACAGTGACTAGTTTAGCGATTGTCATACCTTATTTTCGCGTAAATCCCGATAGTTGTATAGCCTGGATGGCGAGTTGTAGCCTTAACGCCTTATGTAAGTGGTTTTTGGGCAATCACAAAGGCTGCGGGTTGAAGGATTGTTTCGCCTGCCTCCGAATCCTCCATGAAAAAGTTTTCATCAGATGGTGCGCCTAGCAGGACTCGAACCTGCAACCTCATCTTCCGCAAAGATACGCTCTATCCAGTTGAGCTATAGGCGCAAATATATCATTTAATAGGTGATCTGAGATTATACCTCACGTAGGCATCTATTTTGAAGCCTGTTCGGTGGTGTTCCTACCTTTGTGTTTTGGAGAATCCTTTGGATCTTTTGTTTTAACAGAGGAATCCAAGAGAAATTGTATCAGTGGTTGGTATTCGCCCTGAGTGACCCTAAAGAAGATATTGTTGCCCACCTCAGTAGACGAGAGGTAGTCGATGTGTTGAACAAGATAGGTAACTACTTTTTTTAGATCGGCCTCTCCCTTCAAGACAACGACTCTCTCAGTAGTAAGTGAGGTTGGCTTTGGCCTGACCTCAAAATTCATGAGCAGGTGTCTGCCCCTTCGGACTACGAAAAAAGAATCAATGGTGCGCCATGTGAATAGCTGTCCGTGAGATTTTAGGCCCTTATTGGTCACTTCGTGTTGGACGGTTTTTGCAGGGATGGTATTAAGGGCATAGATAAAAAAGATGACTGCAATTACTGCGATGATGAGCCCGAAATTATTGGTTAGTGCTGCGTAAACAATGATCACAAGAGCTACTCCGGCAACCATTACGTACCAGTTTCTATCTTTGGGTTCGTGAATACGTTCAGGTGCGCTCCATTTATAGATACTTTTGAGTGATTCTGCCTCTTCGAGAAGGATCTCGCGTTGCTCCTTGGCGAGCCTGATCTCCCGATCGAGCTTGGCCATCTCTTTCTCGTTTTGTTTTTTTGTGTCCTTTGCCATGCGTTGTGGTACTACTGATATTCTAGTCTGGCGTAGGGGGGATTGCAAGCTAAATTGCGATGAGGAACAACAGTACGATTGAGGCAACATTTAGCCCGTAGAGGTAGAGAATATTCTTGCGCCGCTCAAGCCACTTTTTGTTGCGCTTCAACGATGATTTAAACTTTCCCGGTATCTTACCCTTTACAATCTTTTTATAGGACTCGCTGATTATCCTTTCTCCACCGGGGACGGCAATTAAGAAGTACTTACTCGGAAGATCCTTAAAGAAGGTAAACAAAAAAATGCCAAAGGCGACTCCGACCACGGGGGACCTCCAAAATTTAAGCTTATCAAAACCCTCGTATGGAGCGTCCTTTACAGCTCCCCCGATTGCAACTATTACCCCACCAACAAGGGCCAGCCACAGGTTGTCAGCACTGAAATCAATAACAAAGAAAGTAGCCAAGAGGAAAGCAATCAGCAGGACTCCCAAGACAAATTTGATACCGTAGTTAAGTTTAAAGTTTAGGTCAGAGGGGATTTGGTACTTACTTTGATCTTCTCTCCGAAGGAGCGCTTTGTATATTTCGGTAAGGCTTCTTTCAAAGGCGATCACAAGTAGTGTAACTATAAAAATTGGGAGGTTAGGGTTGAGTAGATAGAGGTAAATTGCAACAAATCCACCGATCACAAGGCTTCTTGCCACCTTGATGCCCTCAAATTTTTCCACCAACAGGTCGCCGTATACCCCCCAAAGGATTGCATTTGAAGAGCCAATAATGCCTGCGACAAGATAGGCGAGAAACATCGATCTAAGGCTAAATATTAGTGGTTTGCTTTGTTATAATAGCATATCTAGTTTTCAAATATAACAGACAATGCCGGCCGATAAAAGAAGCAGAAAGGGGAGTTTGATTTCGTTGGTTGCGCCAGTTTACAACGAGCAAGGTGGGATTGAAAAGTTCCGGGAGAGAATGGTTGGTGCGATGGAAAAGGCGAAGATAGATTTCGAACTCATATTCATTAATGATGGAAGCAAAGATGACTCGCTGCTGCTGTTGCTTCAGATGGCTCAGAAAGATAAACGTATAAAGGTAATTAACTTCTCGCGTAACTTCGGACACCAGATAGCTGTGAGTGCCGGGATGGATTATGCCAGTGGCGATGCCGCTGTCATAATAGATGCAGACCTACAAGATCCACCCGAGGTTGTTCCGGACCTTGTTGCTCGATGGGAAGATGGGTACGAAGTTGTAAATGCGCTTAGAAAAACAAGGCAGGATAGCATTTTTAAGAAGTTCACAGCAGATATGTTTTATCACGGTTTGAATATGCTGCTCAGTTATAAGATCCCTGAGAATGTTGGAGATTTTAGGCTTCTGGATCGTAGACCGTTAGACACAATTAAGAGGATGAGAGAAAGAGACCGCTATATCAGAGGAATGACCAATTGGATCGGTTTTGATCAGACACTTGTTGGGTATGACCGTGACAAGCGTTTTGCAGGTAAAAGCGGATATCCGCTAAAAAAGATGCTCGCACTGGCTTCGAATGCACTGTTTTCATTTTCAAATTTCCCCCTTAAGATGGCGCATCTGGCATTTGCAACGTTCTTCTGTCTCGCCATTCTGGTCTCGATCTACGCAGTACTCATGAAACTGGGAGGATTTAACGTCCCCGGTTGGACATTCCAGGTGCTGATTACGGTACTGTTTGGAACGATCCAGATGTTCGTGCTTGCCATCATAAGTGAATACGTAGGAAGAAGTTACAGGCAGGGTCAGGATAGGCCGCTTTATATCGTTTCTGACACTACAAATCTCGAAGAAAAGAAAAGCACTTGAGTATATTTCAGAACTTTCTTTAGTTAAGTGTCGGGATTGTTTAACCCAAGCAGATCTCTAATTATCTCTAGTATCTGGTTCAGAATTTGTATGATAATGCTTTCCTCCTCATCGATTGGTTGTGGTTCGGGGACATCAAATGTTGGTGTAACCACGACGTCCGTTGGCACTGGTTCAACGGTTGGTTCGGGTTGCTCCTCTGAAGGCTCCTCGTCGCATACATTTGTCCCCACATCTTTCCCCTGCCAGATCACATAGTCTTGAACGTCATGAGCTTTGTTATAGATTGTGATCTGGTAAACCTTGCACGCGTCAGTCAATACATTATCGAAAGTGACAAAGGTACCGGTGAAGATCTGGTTTGAGAGGCAGGCGATCTTTCCATTTGAATCTAAGGTAGTCTCGTTCTGCGAGCATTCGTGGACAGCTACACTTGGGCCGGTACAGTAGGCATCTTTATAGCATCCGATACATTGCTGCTGATGTTTATTCCAGTCGACGCGTCCACCCTGATCAATTACGACACCGCACACATTTGCAAAGTTGCCATTTTCTCTGTGTGGTGGAGTTGGTCTAGGCAGTGGTGTCACCGTTACAGCAGGAGGTTTGGTAGTTGTCGGCGTCGGGCTTGGTGGTGGTTTTGGTATGCAACGAGCTGTCCCAACAGAATCACCCCTCCAGACAACAAAATCTTTCAACACTCCCTCTGCATTGTACACATTGGCTCTGTAGATTGAGCAGCGATCTCTGAAAACGTCATTGAATCTGATGAATGATCCCATTGCCATTAATATTCCTTCACAGGTCACACCACCGTTCTCTCTGGCCTCCTCGGTGCAATGGAACACTTTAACAATAGATCCTTGACAGGTTCCACTCTCTCGGCATCCGTTACAGAGTGGATTCTGTTCGTGTTCATCCCAGTTAGGAATATCATTAATTGCAGTACTGTCGCCACAAACGTTAACTATCCTGCCAGGTCTTAATATAGGCGTAGGGGTTAATGTAGGCGTTGGTGTCACTGTAAGTGTAGGTGATACAGACGGCGTAACTGTCAGAGTTACGGTCGGTGTGGGAGTTGCCGATGGACCAATAGGTAAACATTTGTAAGCGGGGCAGGAGGCATCTAGCGGATCTCCATGGATCAGCACTTCGTTTGGTTTGCAGCCTGGTGGTGGTGGGCACGGTGTTGGTGTCGGTATTGGGACACAAGCATAGCCAGGGCAAGCACCTACAATTGGTGTACTTATAAGAGTTTCTCCCTCTTCGCACACAGGTGGTGTTGGACATACTGTCGGCGTAATTGCGATACAGGCGCACGTTGGACATCCTCCCACTACAGGTGTACACACTATTTGATACCCCACCGCGCATATCTGTAGCGCAGGACAATTTGTTGGGGTTGGGCTCGTTGAAACCGTGGGGGTTGGTGTGTTAGTCACGGTCGGAGCCAGGGTCAGGGTTGGAGTAGGTGTTGCAGTTTCACCAGGTGTCGTTGACGGAATAGGAGTGCTTGTAGGCGTTGGTGTATTAGTTGGAGTGGGTTGGTTTGGGTCACACTCCGCTCCAATAATCCCAGGGTTTAGTTCAGCATCACTTAGGTGGTTATATACGAAGTTTGGGTCCGGGTTTGTTCCAAACGAGTTAAATAATAGATATGCTTTCACCTTTCCGTCCAGCTTCATTAATCTGATCTCTTCTGCAAGCCTGGTCTTTGCCAGGTCGTGCGGGACTTTCGTGCCTGTCCAGCCAGGATTTCTCTCTGATTCGAACATCCCTATCTCGGTCAAGTAGATATCGTCATTTTGGAAACCAGCACCACGAAGTCTGACCACGAAATCAGTTATCTCTTCTCCCAGCGAATAACCTTTAAGATTATAGGCATTCCCGGCGATCCCATCAAGATCTCCAAAGCGAGCTCCTGAACTTCTCATTTTGTCTACAAGTTGCTCGAAGCTTGGGTGTGTGAGGTTAAAAACAGGGGAGAGGAGTTTCACGTTGGATCTGTCGACACCATCAATCACAGCGTTCATGTAATCTGCTACCTTTGGTCCGATAACGTTAAAGTCCCCTTGAGCTCCCCCAAGCCAATTCTCAGACATTGGTTCATTAGGTCCGGCAATAGCAAAGAATGTGTTGTTAGGGCCCACAATATCACCAAGCTGGTTTAAGAAATCAACGTAAGTCTGAGGATTATTGAAATTACAATGGGATCCATAACATATTCGTATTATGGGAACAATCCCTCTGGTAAAAGCCCTGGGCATTGATTCCTGACCAAGACCCCACGACTGACTGGGAGATGTGGCCATCTCCAGGTAGTACCCCATGGAATTTGATTGGGCCCGGGTGAATTCACTTTCGGCATTTGGGCCCACCCATGCAAGGTTTATTCCCAGCTTTTTACATGTGGAGGGGACAACAACAGCAGCAGAACTCTCCTCGGGATCAATTCTGTTGGACTGGATGAGCGATAAACCAACGACCACAGAGGCTGCAGCAACTCCTACTACAATTACCAAACTAAGCGCCCGCCAGAATTTCCTCATGATGATACGGTTTCCAGGTACAGAATAGCAATACAGGTGGCGGTGTCAAGGTTGTGGGTTTGTACACTAGATTCGGAAGAAATCTTCAGGTTTTTGTCCAAGGCTATGCGCGAGTTCCATCATCTCAACCTGTGTGGTCTCGATGTACTCAATTCCTCCATCCGAGAAGAGGGTACGAATTCCCGATCTTGAGTAAGACCACCCAGATCGCAGATGTATAGAAGAGCTTTTCCGCGTTCTTGAAATTCGGTATAGACCTTCCATTGGTTAGTGGAGGGATCCTTTTCAGGAGATAGGGGTTGTAATGTCTCAATAGTCATGATATCTCAATTATATCATGTTATGCGGTCGTATACCCCGTATACCATTTCTGTTATAATCACGAAATGGAAAGTAAACTGTAGTATGGCCACACCGCTCGCTGAAAAACTGAGACCCCAAAGATTAAAAGATTATGTTGGACAGGAGCACCTGGTAGGGAAGTCTAAACCTATTAACAAGATGCTTGAGCAGGGTAAAGTGGTTTCTATGATATTATGGGGGCCACCTGGCAGCGGAAAAACCACCCTTGGAAAGATAATTGCCAAAAAGGTAAAAGCGGAATTTATTACCATTTCGGCTGTAACTAGTGGTGTTGCAGATCTGCGAAAGATCATCGAAGGGGCAAAACAAAGAGGGCAGTATTACAGCAATGACACAGTTCTCTTCATAGATGAAATTCACAGGTTTAACCGTGCTCAGCAGGACGCGCTTCTTCCCCACGTAGAGGACGGCACTATCACCCTGATTGGTGCAACAACCGAAAACCCCGGATTTGAAGTTAACGCACCGTTAATCTCTCGAAGCCAGGTATATGTTTTAAACTCCCTCACTGAGAAAGATATCAAAAAGATCGTGAAAAAGGCCGCAGGGTATTACCCCATCCATAAATGGGATGCAAAGGCCATCAAGCACATAGTTAAACACTCAAATGGTGATGCCCGCACAGCAATAAATGCAGTGGAGCTTGCAGCCTCTATGTCTAAAAAAGTATCCCTGAAGATTGCTGAGGAAGCCCTTCAGAAAAAGGCGATCTTCTACGATAAGAAAGGCGACTCGCACTTCGACACCATCTCTGCGTTTATCAAAAGTATGCGCGGTGGCAGTCCTGATGCAACCCTCCACTATCTCTCAAGGATGATAAAGGCAGGTGAAGACCCAATGTTCATTGCTAGAAGAATGGTGATCTTCGCCTCTGAAGATATAGGTAACGCCAAGCCAAATGCACTGGTGCTGGCAACAAGCTGTATGCAGGCGGTCCATATGATTGGTATGCCTGAAGCTGGACTGTTACTTGCACAAACGGCAACGTATCTTGCAACCGCTCCCAAATCAATAGCATCTACTGTAGCACTTGGTAAAGCAATGTCGGATATAGAAGAGGAGAAACTTGACCCGATCCCTCTGCATCTAAGGAATGCTGCAAACAAAGTAATGAAAGAGCTGGACTACGGAAAAGGGCACGTTCGTTACCCCTGGCTTGAGAAAAAACAGACCGGAAAGGAGACTAAACAAGAGTATCTCCCCGAAAATCTAAAGGGACAGATCTACTATGAGCCTGACTGGAACTAATCCTTCTCCCCCCATGGATCAAGATCCAAAAACAGGTGGTTCTAACAAGACAATGATGATGCTCATTGTAGGAGTTGTTATTGGAATAGTTCTTGGATTTTTACTTGGTTATCTACTTCTTTTTAGAGAAGAGCTCGAAACCCCAGTTACTTACCTGGACGCTGTGAAGGTAGGCACGTTACCTGACAAGACTGATATTTACAGATATTCTCAAAGTCAGGTTGGAGAATCTAAGTTCGAAACTGAAGGAACGTGGGAATATGCGAATCACTATAGTACTGAGGCATGCGAGGTACCAACTGCAGAATCAGAAACAGTCGATAGCCCTTGCGGCTATGGGGCCATGTACGTAGGGAACGATTACATTTCTGTAAGTTGTAAATCAGATACCAGTACAGGACTGGAACGATGCGATGAAATCATGTTAGAAATGGACTTAAATACAAAAATCAAAGAGAGCTAAGGTTTCTACGTAGAGGAATACAATGCCCCCAATAAATGGGGGCATTTTTCATGCCGACTCTAGAATTTAACAAGGAGGAAGTGCTAAAGGCTTGACTGGCAATACATATGGAGGTTTTGTAATAAATCTGCAACACTACGTTTGTATAAGGTACTAAGCACCTCAATAAACGTCTTGCCAACATTGGACAAAATAGGCTACACTAATTCTGCTACTTTCTTAAGTAGTTCTTGACATACGCCTTCTTTTTATGTTATAGAACTAACTGCTTGGCAAGTCAGAGAAACCTTTTGAAGATAACCTCTCTCAGTAAAAAGTAAATAAATAATTATGTAGAGAAACGCACTCCAAATGTGCGTGTTTTTGTTTCTTTGTAGGGTTTTTCAGGCAAGATTGTTTAAAGGCTTTTTTATTTTAACCCAACTCGGTGCAATAATAATGGCTAAACAAATCACTCAAAGAATCTCTCTGGCAACGAAGGAACTAGCAACACTTTCTCCAAATCTGATAGAAACTCCTCTTCTCCTTTTTCAGGATCTAATCGAGAACGGAATCCAGGAGATATTTGAAGAGGTTAATCCTATAAGTGACTACACCGGGGAGTCATGGGAGCTCAGGTTCGAAGGTTTGGAATGGGGTGACGATAATATGCCAATGATGAAGGCCCAAGGTTTAGGCCTCTCTTATGACAGGGCACTCTACGTAAACACAAAACTCATTAATAAAAAGACAGGCGAAATCAAAAAGCAAAAGCTTTTTGTTGCTGACCTCCCCGTGATGAGCCCATTTGGAACATTTGTCATTAATGGTCACGAACGCGTGGTTGTTATGCAGATCGTCAGGGCAGAAGGTGTGCTTTTTTTTAAGCAAAAATCCACAAGCGCCAAGATCCCACTGTATGCTGTGAAGCTCATGCCACTACGGGGAAGATGGTTTGACTTTGAGATTAACAGGCACGGAATAATGTCGGTCAAGCTTGTCGATAAAAGGCCAAGAATCCTACTGACGATACTGCTTAGAGCGCTTGGATACTCAAGCGACCATGACATCAAAAAGGCAGTAGGCGATGCAGACACCGGAGAAATTCGATTTCTTGAAAACACGCTTAAAAAGGACATCACGACCAATACAGATGAGGCACTCCTCGAAATCTACCGCAAGCTCAGACCCGAAGACTCGGTAAATATTGAAAATGCAAGAGAATTCCTTGAAGGAATCTTTTTTAATAAAAGAAGGTTCTATCTTGGAAAGATCGGTAGGTATCAGCTTAATAAAAAACTTGGTGTTAAAAAAGATATCACTCCCGAAAACTTTGTTTTACATAAGGAGGACATTGTACACATTATTAGGTCTCTTATTCAGCTAAACAATGGAACACTAGAAATTGATGATATCGATACGCTTGCCAACAGAAGAATAAGAGGAGTAGGCGAGCTTATCGGCGAGCGAATTAGAATGGGAGTATTACGGATGGAGAAGAATATCCGTGACAGAATGAGCACATACGGCTCTGAAGACTTGGTAACTCCTTCACTTCTGGTAAATACCAAGCCGGTCATTGCAGCCATAAATCAGTTTTTTGGATCAAGTCCTGTGTCCAGGTACATGGACCAGGAGAATATATTGTCTGAGCTAGAAACCAAAAGAAGGATAACCGCAGGTGGTCCAAGAGGACTTACTAAAGAAAGAGCGACCTTCAGTGTGCGAGATGTTCACAGTTCACACTACTCAAAGCTATGTCCCGTAACGACTCCTGAGGGTCCGTCAATCGGAATTGTCTCGCATATGGCAGTATACGCAAAGATAAATGAGTTCGGCTTTATGGAGGCACCTTACAGAAGGGTTTTAAGTAACGTTGACCTGAATGATGAAACTCTCGATCATAAGCTGCTCGTAGGGCATACTCTCAGAGAAAATGTAGCCGATGAGTCGGGCAAAACCGTAGTTAAAAAAGGTACAAAACTCACGAAAGCAAGTATAGATAGCGTTAAAAAAGCGAATATCGCCAGTTTTAAGGTTGAGCCTTTCGTTACAGAAGACATTGTCTACATGGACTCAAGCGAAGAGAGAAGATTCCGCATTGGCCCTGCAGACGTAGTGTACGACAAGGATGGAAAGCTTGCCGCAGATAATACATTTGTAAGAGTTCAGGGTGGATATAGAAAAGTCCCGGCTACAGAGCTAGACTTCATTGATATTAGTCCCGGCCAGATTGCCGGTCTTGGGTTGTCGCTTGTGCCATTTGCGTATAACGATGACCCTACCAGAACATTGATGGCCGCAAACATGCAACGTCAAGCGGTTCCTCTCCTCAAGCCAAAGGCCCCAATTGTGGGCACAGGTTACGAAAAGACTGTCGCCGAGGCCTCTGGGCGAACAATCTTTGCTCAACAGGATGGGGTGGTCACTGAAAGTGATGCTGACAGTATAACGGTAAAATACAAAGATAAAAGCAAAGTAAGGCACGATGTTATTAGGTTCCATAAGACTAACCAGAACACATCTTTCTCGCAGTCGCCAATGCTCAAGATGGGCGACAAGTTCAAAAGAGGTGATGTAATAATCGATGGACCATCAACCGAGAATGGTGAATTAGCACTTGGTGTTAACTTGAACGCTGCATACATGGTTTACGAAGGGTACAATTACGAAGACGCAATCATTATCTCTGAAAGACTCGTCAAAGAAGACGTTCTTACATCGGTTCACGTTAAAGAGTACGTTCAGGATATCCGCGAAACAAAGCTCGGTAACGAACAGATCACTCGAGATATCCCCAATGTTGGCGAATACGCCCTTCGAAACCTCGACGAGGAAGGTATCGTCAGAGTAGGGGCCAGTGTTGGTTCGCAGGATATTTTGGTTGGAATAATTGCACCCAAGGGGGAGACTGAACTTACTGCAGAAGAAAAACTACTTAGGGCTATCTTTGGTGAATACGCACGTGATGTTCGCGATAACTCCCTCAGGCTACCACACGGTGACAAAGGTATAGTAATCGGTGTTCAGTTGCTCGATAAGGTTAAGGGGGATAAATTAAACCCCGGAGTACTCAGGCAGGCAAAGGTCTGGGTGGCAAGAACGCAGAAAATATCTGTTGGGGACAAACTTACTGGAGTTCATGGTGACAAAGGAGTTATCTCGAAGATTCTTCCTGAAGAGGAGATGCCGTACATGAAAGACGGATCACCGATTGACATCATTCTCTCACCTATGTTTGTTAAAAGAATGAATCTAGGACAGATCCGTGAGATGGAGACGGCAGCTCTGGCACAAAAGCTTGGAATCAAAGTTAGTGTGCCACCGTTTGCAAAGCTTGATCTTGATCAGCTGCACGAAATGGCAAAGAAGCAGAAAATCGAGTACACACCAAAACAAAAGCTATACGACGGTCGCACGGGACTACCATTTGATCAGGACGTACTTGTTGGCCCAAGATACTTCCTGAAGCTCAACCATCTGTCGTCAGATAAGCTGCATGCAAGATCAACTGGATCCTACACAATGGTTACACAGCAGCCGCTGGGTGGTAAGGCGCAGTTTGGTGGACAGAGGTTCGGAGAGATGGAAGTTTGGGCACTTGAAGCACATGCGGCAGTGCATAACCTGCAGGAGATGCTGACGATTAAATCAGATGATGTTGTTGGCCGTGCCAGCGCATACAAATCAATAATTCAGGGTGTACCTTTTGATGCACCCAACATCCCTGAGTCGTTCAAGGTGTTTATATCTGAGCTTCGGGCGTTAGGCCTCAATCTCGACCTAATTGATAAAGAGCAAGATGATATCGATGAGGCAGAGCTTGTTGAGGGCGTCGTAGATGAGGAAGAGATAGCTGCTGAACACAAGGGGGACACGGAAGGTGATAAGAAGAAAGAAGAAGAGGACAGTGTTGAAATTAAAGAAACTCCCGACGAGGATACCTCGGCGGAATCGAAATAGCTCTTAATTTAAACAGTTAGCCAATTTAAAATGATCAGAGACTTCAAAGCACTCAAGATTGCGATCGCTTCACCACAGCAGGTTTTGAGCTGGTCACACGGTGAGGTGAAAAAGGCTGAGACTATCAACTACAGAACACACAGAGCAGAGGTAGATGGATTAATGGACGAAAAGATCTTTGGTCCAACCAAAAACTTTGAATGCTATTGTGGTAAGTACAAAAAGATACGATACAAAGGAATTGTTTGTGATAAGTGTGGCGTCGAGGTAACCCATAAGCGCGTTCGACGTGAGCGTCTTGGGCATATTAAACTCGCTTCGCCGGTAACGCATGTTTGGTTTGCCTATGGTGTCCCTAACAAGCTGTCTCTTATCCTTGGAGTCCCGCAAAAGAAGCTTGAGACAGTGATCTACTTTGCCAGATACCTTGTCACGGACATTGATGACGACAAGAAAAAAGAGGTGAGCACAGGTATTAAAGAGAAACGTGAAGGTGAAATTAAGGAGATAAAAGCTGAGCTTAAGGCGAAGTTAAAAGATCTTAAGAAAGATTTCAAAGAGCGTACAGCGAAGCTAAAAAAGGAGACTAAAGACAAAAAGAAGCTCGACTTTAAACTGAATAAACTAACAGGTGACGAGAAAAAGGAGATAGCAAAGTTAAAGTCTATCTACTCTAAAAAAGAAGAGGGCTCAAAGTCAAAGTACAATGAAATTCTCGGCCTCGTTGATAATATGGAGATGGGAACGACCCTCTCTGAAGATGACTTTGGAACATTGATGGAGTACGAAGCAGACTTCTTTATTGCAGGTATGGGTGCTGAAGCAATAAAAAAGGTGCTTGCTACTATTGATCCTGAAGCAGAGATTAAAAAGCTCAAAGAGGCGAAAGAAAAGACAAAGTCGGTGTTGAAACATAGAAAGATAACCCAGAAACTCAGAGTTTTTGAGGGTATGATAAAGTCTGGGCTTGATCCTACATGGGTTGTAATGGAGATTCTGCCGGTAATCCCTCCAGATCTGAGGCCCATTATTCAGCTACCTGGCGGAAGATTTGCTACTTCAGACCTGAACGACTTATACAGAAGGGTAATTAATAGGAATAACCGGCTCAAAAGGCTTATCGATCTCGGTGCGCCAGAGATTATCCTCCGAAATGAGAAGCGAATGCTTCAGGAGGCAGTTGATGCACTCATCGATAATGACCACAGGCCCGGTAACGCAGTGCAGAATACACGTGGACAACCATACAAGTCGTTGTCAGACATGCTTCGTGGTAAACAGGGACGTTTCAGGCAAAACCTGCTTGGTAAACGCGTAGATTACTCAGGAAGATCAGTAATTGTTGCTGGTCCCGAACTCAAGATTAATCAGTGCGGTCTTCCTAAAACGATGGCGCTTGAGCTGTTTAAGCCATTCGTCATGCGAGAGATCATCATGAAGGGGCTGGCACCTAACGTTAAGAGTGCAAAGCACTTCTTTGAATCAAAGTCGGCTGAGGTCTGGGATATCCTTGAGTACGTTATTCAGGATCGACCGGTACTGCTTAATCGAGCACCAACACTTCACAAACAAGGTATTCAGGCATTTTTCCCGGTACTGACTGAGGGTGACGCAATTAAACTTCATCCTATGGTGTGCACTGGTTTTAACGCCGATTTCGACGGCGACCAGATGGCTGTTCACGTTCCACTCTCAGATAAAGCTGTGGAGGAAGCAAAAGAGAAGATGTTCCCACAATCTAATCTTCTTCTAATGGCAGACGGTAGCCCGGTTGTAAACGTCGCTAAAGATATGGCGCTCGGTATTTACTACATGACAGGAATCGAAGAGCCAGAAGATGGAAAAGTCAAATACTTCGCATCGGTAGACGATGTTTTGGGCAGATATGAACTAAATGATGTAAAGTTGCGACAAAGAGTGCGGGTGCTTGTAAAAGACGAGCTTAGAGAAACTACTGTCGGACGAATTATCTTTAACAGTCTTGCTCCTGACAGCTTCCGTTACATCAACGAAGAGGTGAACAAGAAAGACATGTCCAGGATTGCTGCAGAGATTCTTGAGACCTACGGACACGAAGCAACTACAAGATTCCTTGACGAAGTTGAAGAGGTTGGTTTCAGGTATGCCACACAATCAGGAACTACAGTAGGTATGGAAGACTTTGTGATTAGCGACGAGAAGGATACGCTTCTTGAAGAAGTTGAGACAAAGGATGATCAGCTCACTGTTGATTACTACAGTGGACTCCTTACAGCTGATGAGAAGAAAAGGCTCTCAGAGCAGATGTGGATGGAGTTGATAGAAAAGGTCGCCGAAGTCACTTGGGAGAACTATACAAAGGATAAGAACAACAACCTTGTAACACTTCAGGAGTCAGGTGCAGTTTCAGTCCAAAATCCGCTCAGACAGATCTCTGGAATCAGAGGGTTAATTCTTGACCCTCTTGGTAACGTTGTAGAGCTACCTTTGCGATCTAACTACAAAGAGGGGCTTTCAACTCTTGAGTATTTTGTTGCGGCCCGAGGAACAAGAAAGGGTCTTGCTGACACTGCTCTTAAGACAGCAGAATCAGGTTACCTGACAAGGCGATTGGTTGATGTTGCGCAGGATGTCATTACCAAAGAGATGGATTGTGGCACCGACGAGGGGGTCACATTGGTGAAAGCGAAGGACAGAAGGATCGATTGGGTAAACAGAATTACAGGACGATTTACTGCAGCTGATGCTGTTGATGAAAAAACTGGCGAGGTTATTGCAAAAGCAAACACAGAGATAACGCCCGAACTGGCAAGAAAGATTGATGAGGCGGATATTCCTCAGCTTCAGGTGAGGTCTGTGCTGGTCTGTCAGACTAGAAATGGAGTTTGTCAGATGTGCTACGGCTATAACCTTGGTACAAAAGTGCTGGTTGAGCCGGGCATCGCTGTTGGAGTGATTGCAGCCCAGTCAATGGGAGAGGCTGCAACACAGCTGACACTGAATACAAAGCATTTGGCGGGTCGTGCTGGTACTGATATCACTCAAGGTCTTCCCAGGGTAGAAGAACTGTTCGAGGCCAGAACACCGAAGGCAAAGGCGGTCATATCTGAGATCGATGGTAAGGTCAAGTTTGGTAAAGACGAAAATGATAATGTAGTGACGATAAAGGTGTCTGATCACAAGAAGCTTCACAAGACTTTTAATCTACTAAAGGGCGATATAACGAATATCAAGCGTTCTAAAAAGGTTAAAAAGGGAGATCTGATCTACACCACTAAAAGTGGCGAGACTATCAAGGCAGAGATGGACGGAATGGTCAAAAAGAAAGCGGATGAACTTACGTATACGGTGGACAAAGAGATAGAGGTTGAGTATGACCTTGATACACACGATATTCCGGCTATTGAGGATGGTGACAATGTTATCAAAGGAACTCAGTTAACCCTGGGATCGACTGATCCAAAGGATATTATGGAGTTTGTTGGTATCCAGGAGACCCAGCAGTACCTGATTGATCAGATCCAGGAAACCTACGGAATACAGGGTATCGGGATCGATGATAAACACGTTGAAGTTGTAGTAAGACAGGTCTTCAGGTTCAGTAAGGTGATTGACGCAGGAGATACCGATCACCTCCCCGGAGATTATCTGGATCACATAAAACTAACCGACGAGAACGAACAACTAAAGGCAGCTGGGAAAACTCCAGCTCAGGCACAACGCCAGCTGCTTGGTATTACAACCAGCTCAATCAAAACAGAGAGTTTCCTCTCGGCAGCATCGTTCCAGGAACAGGTACGAGTACTTAGCGACGCAGCACTGGTTGGAAAGGTAGATGAATTGAGAGGATTGAAGGAAAATGTTATAATCGGAAGAACTGTTCCCCTTAGTGCAGAAGTTAGATAAGCCAGAAGCTCACAAAATAAATAATGGCAAGAATATCACAGCTTGTCCGTAAGGGCAGGAAAGCAAAAAGAGGTACTGTAAAATTTAAAGGATTGGAGTTTAGTAAGACTGCCAAATACAAGGCGCTCCAGTTTAATTACAACAGTATCAAGAATAAGTTCACAAAAAGGCACAACCCGTTTAAGCGCGGTGTATGTTTGGCTGTGTTTACAAGAACGCCCCGTAAGCCTAACTCGGCTCTACGTAAGGTTGCTAAAGTGAGACTATCAAATAAACAGGAGGTAACAGCGTACATTCCGGGCGAAGGGCATAACCTGCAAGAGCACTCAGTTGTGTTGCTTAAGGCGGGAAGAAAACCCGATTTACCAGGTGTAAGGTACCAGATTATTCGCGGTGTCTATGACACTGCCGGTGTAGACGGACGCAGACAGGGAAGATCAAGATACGGAACAAAAAAACCAAAGAAATAGTTAGACACTCAGCATAAGGTGCTGAGAGTATTCCTTCAAGGCAAGCTGTTTTGGAGTTGGAGAAGAGTCTATCAATGTGAATACCACCTTGATAGAGGTGGTTTTTTTTATTAAAAATTGCATTATCTAACTTAAAGACTTTTAAGAGATCATGAGAGGAAAACAGGCCAAAAAAAGAAAGCTAGAGACCGATGCAGTTTACAACAGCATCCTGGTCACTAAGTTTATCAACTACATTATGCAAGACGGCAAAAAGTCCGTTGCCCGCAAGCATGTATATGGTGCGCTCGATAAACTGGCAGTGGCAACTAAGATGGATGCCCTTGAGGCTCTAAAAAAGGCTATAAACAACATTAAGCCAAAGATGGAGGTCCGCTCAAGGCGACTTGGTGGAGCCAATTATCAGGTTCCTATTCCAGTGGAGGAGGACAGGCAGCTTGCGCTCGCATTTAGATGGATTATTGCTGTCTGCCGTGACAATAGAGGGAGTTTGACCTTTACAGATCGATTAACAACGGAGCTGATCGCTGCATTCAAGAAAGAGGGTGACGCATACAAGAAGCGTGAAGATACACACAAGATGGCAGATGCTAACAAGGCATTTAGTCATTTGAACTGGTAGATTAAATGGGAGACAAAGAAGTGAAAATGGGTGTTTACGAGCACTACAAGGGCAAGAAGGTTCTCCGGTTTAAGTTTATTGGTGGTAATTAGACGCAAGGGGGTGTATATTTATAATAGAGGCGAGAGCCTCTTTTTGTTTGAATCCTATTTGCTTTAGATGGTTATCCACAAATGATACATATCGCATCTAAGCGTGAAACGGTGACTAGTTGCGGGTTCTGCCAACAATGTTACGTTTCTTTCTGGCGTTGGCTTCATAAACAAGGTACAGAGTGTATTTTATTAGCAGATAAGTGGTATTAACCTTTAGCAAACAAATCAGCCCCCTCAGCAACCTTCCTAAACTCCCCCGCAACATCAGCTGTCTCAGCCTTTAGAAGCGCAGGAAACGTAATAACCACTGCCTCAAAATCCCGCTTTAGCTCGGGAAGCATCTCCCGAACAATGCCTCTCATAACTCGCTTAGCGCGGTTTCTTTCAACAGCTTTCCCCACCTTTTTACTGGCAACAAATCCAAATCTTGGAAGAGGTTTTGCTCTATCTACAAGACCTGCGCCCCGGAGGATGTATAAAAGAAAGTAGGGGGTATAGTGTTTTCTACCCTTGCGGTAGATCTGGTCGTATTGCTTGGTATTGCGGATGCGGTTTGCTTTTGGAAGCATTTATCTACGGCGCTTCAGGCGCTTGTTTTTATCTGTTCGAACTTCATCAGAAACAGTTAAATTGGCGCGTTTTTTATTACGACGTGACTTGATAACTCTGCGTCCACCAACAGTTTTCATGCGAGCCCTGAAGCCAAGGCTTTTTATTCTCTTTCGCTTTTTTGGTTGATATGTTCTTTTTGGCATAAGCGGGTTAATTTTACCATAAATACCTCCGTTATTGAGCTTTGAGGGCACTAAAAACCAATTGTATATAAATAGCCGGAAATATCTGTTAAAATCAGCCTATGAGAATAGATGAGGTGATCTTAAAAGAAGGATATTTTCTGGCACTTGTGTTAGCACTTATGGTTGCGGTTGTTCTCGTCTTCGCACCATTTTTAAGCGTTATAATTGCAGCGTTTATTCTTGTTGAAGCCTTTTACCCCGTTTACAGCAGGCTCGCCGGAAGGATTAATCCGTGGTTCGCTTCTATCATCACAACTATACTCGCGCTTATTACTGTGGTCTTCCCTCTTATAATTATTTTGATCCTGGCCTCAGCGGAGGCGATAGCATTTGTTGGCAAAGTGGAAATCATTCTAACAGAAAGCGGCCTTGTAAATAACGGCATTATTGACCTGAGTCGATTTTCTGATGTTCTGAAAGCGATTAATGTAGATGCAGCAGAAATAAATATCGCTGATCTGATACTTCAGGCAACGCAACTAATAGGACAATTTGTAACTGACATTGTTGGCAAGTTTTTTAGTGAGGTCATGAATGTCCTCTTTAAAGGATTCCTGATGATCTTCACTATGATTTACCTGTTTGTAGATCATGGCAAGATTGGTGAAAATATCCGTAAAATCAGCCCCCTCCAGGATAATCTAGAGAAAACCTTCGCAGAGAAATTCAGGGCAACGACGAAGGCCGTTTTGGTTGGAACGTTTGTAATTGCACTTCTGCAGTCAACTGCGGTATTGATACCGATGTTCTTCATGAGGCTTGAGCCGTTGGTGCTGTGGTGGATTTTAATGTTTGTTCTATCAATTATCCCCGTTGGTTCTGGGCTTGTGTGGTTTCCCCTCGGAATCCTGCTTATCCTTTCGGGCAGAACGGTTGAAGGAATATTCTTGATCATCTATTCAGCTGTCATAATTAATGTCATTGATACCTCTTTCAGGCCAAGATTGATCAAGAAGGGCACAAATCTGCATCCGATAGTCGCGCTGTTTAGTGTTCTTGGTGGACTCAACATGTTTGGTGTGATAGGAATACTGTACGGTCCATTAATAGCAGTGTTCTTCATTACAGTTATGGAGATCTATCGTAAAAGATACAGGACTAACTAACTTCTATGCGTGTTCCGAAACTTCCAAGACCGACGAAAGACCATCTGGCCATGCTGATCGTAAGTACCATTGTTGTTGTAATCAGTATTGCGTACCTTGTGTTAATTGGTATACCAATGACTCAGGCCAGAAATGAATACAATCGCGGGTACCGCCTTTATGAAAATGGCAGGTTGGAGCAGTCACGGGAGGTATTGAAGTACTCACTAGAAATCTGGTACTCAGATGAGGCTGAGGAGCTCCTCGAAACTGTATCTGATCGGCTGGGGATAGACTCTAACTAGTACTCGTCAGAGTAAAAAGAGGGATCACGCAGAACATTCTCGAGTCCCTTTGGATGCAGTGTATTCAACCTTTTTTGCCAAAACCGTGTGATAATCTTCCAGAATAAGTAGATCGACCCAAGAATAAGACCGACAATGGCGGCAATTGCCACAAGTGACCTTGGGTAGGCGTTGGATTCGTCAGTGAGCGCTGTTGAGGCTGCATCGGTAGTATCTCCCGGAACGAAGATTGCAAGCTCATCAGTGTACTGGGATTGCTCATTTTCTCTGAAAGCCCGCACAGTGTAGAAGTATGTATGCTCACCCTCAACAGTGAAATCTGTATGATCCGTATCGGAGCGTCCGGTGCGCTGGATCTCCTGGTAGTTTCCTCCAGAATCTTTGCTACGGAGAATGATGTATCCATCAATGTCGTCTGTTTTACTCTTGCTCCACTTCACAGTCACCTGCCGCGAGCTCTCCTGGGCGCTCACCTCAAGGTTCAAGATCCTTGGTGGTGAAATAACGTCTGGCGGGACTGTGGCAAGCTCTGCACCCAAAACCTGATCTTTGCTTATCGATGTAATGAAAGTTGTATCTTGAGAGATAGTAAGATTTCCTGACTGGTCTTCAAGTTGAAGTTGGAGATGATACGTTATACCCGGGGACAGGCCACTTATCGCAATGTCATCCTTCCTCTTAAATCTCCCACTTTTTTGTGTAAAAGTGGAGTATTCCGAGGTCTTCCCAAATCTGACCATACCCTTAACTTTTTCGTTACTTTCCCAGGATACAAGCGCAGAGTCAGTGCTAATGAAGCCAACCTCAAGCTCTTCTATCTCAGGGGCGTCCGTATCGGGGATCTCATAGGTCACAGTAATCTCAACATCAGAAAACGTAACAATATCATTATCGCCGATGTTTGTTCCCTGGAAGATAATCCCTTCATTTTCTTCTCCCTCCTCCAAATTTGACCATTCCCTTACAAGTGTCTCAAGTCCACTCAGCTTTTTGTTTCCCTCAAGCAGTAGCGATTTGGAGTCAAGTATATTTGAATCCGCCTTGTTGATGATTGTAACAACGCCGTTACTTGAACCCGACTGTTTGAAGTTGAGCACAGCAGTAGATAGAATTGCCTCCTCCGGCAGAGAGGATGTGTTGAATACAATTTCGAACAGATCAATATCGCCATGAAATGCACCTTCTAAGCTGGCAGTTTCGGGTTGGGAGGGTAGCTTTATTTGTCGGTCTAACGCCAAAACCGGACCGTGGAGAGCCAATACAAGAACGGCTAGGGTTATTATGATTTTAAGTCGCTTCACTTAGATTTAGCTTCAGTGTTGATAATCTCTTTGTCTGTAATAATAAAATCAACACTTTCATCGTGCTCATCTGCGGGGATCTCATCGAGTAGCTGGTCAGAGAAGGCAAATCCAATACGAATCACATCTCTGGGAAGCTTCTTTAAGAAGTTGTCGTACCACCCAACGCCCTGTCCAAGTCGGTTTCCGGACCGATCGAAGCCAACTCCGGGCAATATTACTACATCTACTTCTCCGTACTGTGCTGCAGTACACGGCTTCTTGGGCTCACCGATACCAAGGTGGCCGGTCTCGATATCTTCCATTGACGTTACGCATCCCATCTCCCCTTTGTCGATATACGGAAGAAATACTTTTTTGCCATCAGCCAGTGACTTTTTCAGAAGCTCAGTAGTACTCACTTCAATATCTGTACTCCAGTATAGAAGCACGCCATCAGCCTCTTTGTAAAACATCGATTCAAGAAAGTTCCTTGTGATAGTTGCAGATTTTTTATCTTTGTCTGTAATCTGCCTGCGAATTTTTCTAAGCTCTGAACGGACCTTGTTCTTATCCATATTACGGGGCTAAACTGCTCTATTTTAAATAATCTCGCAGTGCTTGTGCAATCTCATCGCTCTTTAATCTTTTAAGGGCTTTAGCCTCAATTTGTCGGATACGCTCACGTGTTACTTTAAACTCGTGGCCAACCTCTTCGAGTGTTCTTGAAACTCCATCCTTCAAGCCAAATCGCAGTTCTAACACCTTCCGTTCCCTATCTGTCAGGCCGCTGAGGATCTCGTTAATTTGCTTTTTAAGTGAAGCCCACGTAGCTATCTCTGATGGTGAAGCTGAGAATTCATCGGGGATGATATCTCCGAGCTTACTGTCTTTTTCCTCGCCGATTGGTGCCTCAAGCGAGGCGGGCCTTTGCGCGATACGAATTATCTCATTTACCTTTTCTATATCCATTTCCATCTCTTCGGCGATCTCTTTGATCTTTGGACGCCGTCCGAGTTTTGCCGCCAGCTGACTGGAGATTTTTGAGAGTTTATTAATGGTTTCTATCATGTGTACCGGAACCCTGATGGTTCTGGCCTGGTCTGCTATGGCCCTTGTAATTGCTTGTCTGATCCACCAAGTGGCATATGTAGAGAATTTAAAGCCTTTACGGTACTCAAATTTCTCAACCGCGCGCATGAGACCGATATTTCCCTCCTGTATCAGATCAAGCAGATCAAGCCCTCGCTTGGCGTACTTTTTTGCAATTGAAACAACAAGCCTCAAGTTTGCGGTAGTCAGCAGCTCGCGTGCCTCCTGGCTACCAGCCTCAATTTTTTTTGCAAGAATAACCTCTTCCTGTGCATTCAGAAGTGGGATTCGACCAATTTCGTGAAGATATGCCCGGATCGGATCAGTGGATATGTGTGCCCTTATCTTTTTAAGTATCTTGATCTTTTGGTCAAATGTCATCCCTTTTTCTGAGGGAGTAACCACTTCCTCATATTCGTCAGTCTCAGGTTCGATGATCTCAATATCCTCCTCTTGCAATGTATTGATTATGAATTCAAGCAGATTCATATCCTCTTCGATCTGAGGGAATTTTTCGATTACCTGATCCTGAGTGAGATATCCCTGATCTTTGCCGATATCCACTAAAGCTACTACAAGCTTTTTCTTTTTTTGACTGATCGCCATGGAATAGAGTTGTTATGTCTACTTATCTTAACGTAGAGATGCTCATTTTATCATAGTTGAAGGTGCTTTTGCCTTGTTTAACTGAAAAAAAGGATGTTAGTATAGTTGTAGTAGTTGCTGCATTGAATGCCGATTTACACATATAAAAAAGCACCAGTAAAGTACCGAAAGCCCCGACCAGTAGGGGAAGAGCCCGGAGAGGAGGTAGTAATTGAGCTTAAAGAAGACAGGCCTCCACTCACAGTTTGGGATATTCTGGCCGGATTGTTCCACGATATTAACCGACTCATAATCAAATCCAGGGTTGCGGGGCTACTTGTTCCTTTAATACTGATAGTCATTGGTGGCAACATCATTTACCGTGAAGTGTGGCCAGAGATTGAGCAACAGGTTAAACTTGCGCTTGGCTACTACGATGTAACTACGGTTGCTCTTGTTGCTGGTGACTACGTTGAACGTGCCAGGTTTTTATCGAATCCAGGCTCACAATATTTTGCCGAGCTTAACGAAGACGCTGATGCTGCTTCGATCCTGCAAAAAGACCCGGTGAGTAACAAGTACAATAAGCGCTTTTCGCTCTCGATCCCGTCTTTGAATCTAGATACTCTACCTGTACAGGCCAACGTTGACAGCGGCGTCAAGGATGCTTACGACAGTGTTCTTACGTCAGGGCTTGCGCATTTTAAGGGGACGGGACTTCCGATTTCAGATGTAAATAACAATATCGTTATTTATGGCCACAGCTCTTCAGGAGATTACTTCGAGCGGACAGGTGATGTCGCTGGTGCTTTTTCCAGACTTAATAAGATCAAGATAGGGGAGGAGATAGAGATCGAGATCGAGGGGAAGAAATTCAAATACAGAGTGTTCAAAAGTAAGATTGTTGCCCCCGAAGATATCTCGATTGTGACCGGTACTTACAACAAACGCACGCTAACGTTGTTTACATGTTTTCCAAATGGGAATAACGCCAACAGATTTGTGACCATCGCGAGACCTGTTTAGTACTCCTTCTTTCGTCTCAGAAAAGAAGGAGTTTCTAGGTCATCCTCATCTCCACTATCATCGTCCTCAAGAACTGCTTTTGAAGTGGGTTTAGCTGGTTTCGGTTTTGCAGTAGGAGCGACAGGGTGGTCATCTTCATCGTCGTCTGAGATCCTGGGTCTACTGGGAACATAAGGGATCCCCTTGCTGCTTGTTTCAAAGCCTGTGCCTAGTACGGTAATTTGGATTTCGTCCTGCAGTTCAGAGTCGATTGTTGCACCAAATATTATGTTTGCGTCAGGGTGAACTGCATCTGAAATCAACTTGGCTGCTTCGTCGACCTCGTACATCGCAAGATCTTTTCCGCCAATTACGTTAAACAGCACACCAGTGGCACCATCGATATTCATTTCGAGCAGAGGTGAGTCCATGGCCATCTTTGTCGCCACCTCGGCCCGGTCGTCACCACTGGCTGTCCCCATGCCCATGAGGGCGGTGCCCGCATTTAGCATGATTGAACGTACGTCAGCGAAATCTACATTAATCAAGCCTGCCTGAGTGATCAGTTGAGAGATACTTTTTACGGCCTGTGCCAATACATCATCAACCTTCTTCATCGCCTCAAGGAAAGAGATATTTCTTTCGATTACATCGAGCAGCCTTTGGTTAGGGACAACAATAAGTGTATCTACCTTATCTTTAATCTCACCTATGCCTTCAACGGCGACTGCCATCCGCTTTTTCCCCTCAAAGTTGAACGGTTTTTCAATTATTCCGACGGTTAGTGCTCCGAGGTTTTTTGCAATACCTGCAATAACAGGAGCAGCACCAGTACCTGTTCCGCCGCCCATGCCACCTGTAATGAAAATCATGTCTGCACCCGCAAGGTGTTCGTGCAGAAGGTCAACGCTTTCTTCGGCTGCTTTGCGCCCAATCTGTGGGTTACCACCACTGCCGAGCCCCCTGGTGATCTCTTCGCCTATTTGAAGTTTTGTCTCGGCACTGTTGGTATTTAAAGCTTGAGAATCAGTATTAACGGCAACAAATTCAACACCATCTATCTCATAGTTATGAATCATGTTGTTAATAGCATTTCCTCCGGCACCACCCACACCGATGACTTTGATATTGGCCATATTCGAGGACTGTGGTTTTACAAGCATTGCAAATTATAAATAATAACTCGTGATTTAGACTAGACGGAAAAACAGTTAAACAGTGGGTTTAGGCATAATCCAGTCTAAAAGATAAACCCTATTTGTGCAAGTTTAGGGCAGAAGATTCTTAATAAAACTCCCGATCCGTGAGCCGATTCCTTCGCCTCCACCGGACGCTGCGGCAGCCTGTTTGCGTGGTCCACTGTAGCCCTCATCCATTGAGCCGTATAGTGTCAGACCCTGGACAACAGAATACGCAGGGCTCGATATCTCGTCGACGAGACCTTCAAGTCCCTTTGGGTAGCCAATTCTGGCAGGTACTCCAAAAACGCGTTTTGCAATAGTGGTAACACCCGGAAGCAGAGCGGAACCACCGGTCAGTACAATTCCAGCGGGCAATCTTGTCTCATGTCCTGCATCATCAACCTGTTTGATAAGTAGATCGAAGATCTCTGACAGTCTGGCTTCGATGATCTCTTCGAATAATTTTTTAGAGATTGTGTTAACACCGTTTATCTCCAGTTTAGTAATATCGATGACGTCTTTTGTTTTCTTCTTAGCTGCCTTTGCCTTACTTTTCGCACGTCCCAGAACTTTTTCACGCTTCTCTGTAGCTGCACTGACAGCCTCTTCTTTTGTGTTTTTGATGAGCTCTTCTGCATTAAGTTTGATTCGCTCTGCGTCTTCAAGGGAGACCCTGAGTCCAATTGCAAGGTCACTGGTTACGTTTGCACCACCAAACGGAAGGCTGCCACTGTAGGTAATGGCATCTTCAACAAATGTAGTAATAGAGCTTGTCCCCCCACCTATATCAAGTTGCATCACGCCAAGCTCTTTCTCGGTGGCAGTAAGGACTGCATTAGATGCTGACCACCCTGTGAAAACGATATCATCAACCCTGAGTCCCAGTTGCTGCACCACTTTAACAAGATTATGCAGTGCGGAGGATGTTGCTGAGATAATGTGGGCATCAACCTCGAGCCTTGTTCCCGACATTCCGATAGGGTCTTTTATCCCTCCCTGAGCATCCACAATAAACTCACGTGGGATCACATGTAAGATCTCTCTGGATGGTGGAATAGAAACTGTTCTTGCACTCTCAATTGCCCGAAATACGTCGTCTGCGATAATTTCGTCCTGGGCAACTGCCACAACTCCTTTGTTATTAGTACTCGTGATGTGCTTACCATTTATTGAGATGTACACCGATGAAACTGTAAGGCCGGCCATTCTTTCTGCTGCCTCAAGAGATGCAGCGATAGAGTTGATGGCATCATCAATATTAACAACCACACCTTTTTTTAAACCCTGACTAGGGTAGCTTGCAACGCCGATAACTGATGGCGGTTGACCTTCTTCGAGGGATGAGATAACAGTTGAGACCTTGGTAGATCCGATATCAAGGGCAGTAATTATCCTGTTAGCCATATGTTTAAACCACGTTTACTAAAATCATTTTACACCATTCCGCTTTTCGTGATAAATCATATCATTAAAAAGTCTCGAGTTCATTATTTAACAGAGACTTTCTTTGAGCTTAGATCTATCTGTTTGAACGATCGCCCTTCGAGTTTCAGCTGCGTCGAGACCAGTTCGAAGTCTTCAAGCTGCTCAGAGGTAGGCCTGTTGGTTCCAAATGTGAGAGTCTTTCCGTCGGTCAGTTCAAAGGTTATCAGATATTGTCCTTCCCAGACAATTTTCCGGACAATAAGGCGTTTGTGTTGATTAAAATAACTCGAGGCTTCGAGCGTAACGCCAAGCCTGAGAGGACTAATCTCATCATTTTTCTCGTAGAGGATGTTTTCAAGGACAAACACACGTGGAAGGGCAGCGAAATCCTGTTTTGAAACCGAAGCAGAATATGCCTCTAAAGTTTCGTCAACCTTAACCATAAGCTCTGCCCTGATTTGCCGCAAGATCTTCACCTTTTTTGAAAGTTTTATCTCGGAAAAATCAAATTTGTCTTCTGGTTTGGGAGTAGGGGTCGGGTTAACTACCTCCTCAAGCGGTTCCTGCGGATCAAACTCCTCATCGATTTCGACAATGCCCATGTCAAGCCTGATCCTGTCCTCTACGTACTTAGCATTTGGGTCACCAAACCCTTTAATAATCTCAAGATCTTCGGGGGAGAAGTTGAGCTGATCGGTCTCGACCTGATCGAGTATGATCCCTTCGTTGTCCACCAGATAGACCCCCGACAGGTTGATGAGGCTTAAGTCAGGTTCGCGTTGATTAAGATCAATCTTGAGCTTGTTTGGGAGAATCTTTCGGACTTGCACCTCTTCGAAAAACAGGGCTGACTGCTCAAGATGCTCTTCAATAGCTGAACTTCTTGTTAGAAAAATATTCCGCCCTACGAATGGTTGTAACTGCGAAATGATCTCTTTAGAATCCACTTTGCCACTACCCAGAAAGCTGAACTCACTGATTGCAAATGTCGGCGATGTAATCGTATTAAAAAAAACAACGCCCAGGATTACAAGAAGTATCAGCCCGACTACACCAAGCATCATCTTCCCGTTATTTCCGCCAAAAACCTTTGAAAATATCTCCTCCTGTTTTCTTTTAGGATTTTTTCGTGGTGAGTTCACACTCCTCGGGAGGAAAGGGTTTGAGGACTTCTTTGCCTGTTTTTGTCTGCGTAACAGCTTGTTTAACATATCTACATTGTATACTAAACATAAGTGGTTGGAGATAACAAACGGAGGTAGTAAAATGTGGCATGGCACTCTCCAAAAAAGAGAAAAGACTGTTTAAACAGCTAGGGTATTTTCACCTTTATCTGGTTGTAGCTATTACGTTTCTAACTTTCCCTCTGGTATTTCCCCCTTGGAGCTCCGGATTCCAGATCTGGACCTGGATTCCTTTAGTCTTATACTACGGAGTGCTTGGCGCGGGGATGGTCATGTGGGGTATGGGGCAGAAGTATAAAGGAAGATTGTTTGGAACACTTCTTGTTCTTGTGATACTGGCAAGTGCTCACTTTTATTCATTGATATCGGCAACTCCGGACTCTCTTTCTCGTGGTCAGGCGTTTGAATTTACCGAGTCAAGAAAAGAAGAGGTGATGACGGGCATCGACCTTGGCAAAAAAGAGCAGGGTAAGGATTTTGACCAACCCAGAGGAGAGACCAAAGGTGAGAAAGCGCAGTTTATATCCGGAAAAACAGAGGGTGAAGTTGTTGAGGATGCAGCCAGAATCATTCCAGTAGAGCAGAACAGGTGGAACTGCAACAGTTTTGGCTGCAGCTACGGCACAGAGGAGACCGTTTGGACGATAAGTGCAGCAAATGTTTTTGGCTCAGTAATTCTAAACCTTCTTTCGATGGGTGGAATGACCTGGGTAGTATTTGGAGATGAGCTTAAGAAAGAGTTTAAATCTTAATCCAGTTTCAGATCTTTTCTGAGCTTCTTGATCACATCTGCCCCTTCTTTATCCTCAAGGTATTTTAGGAGCTTTCTTCGTTTTCCAACCATACCAAGCAAACCCCTACGTGAGTGGTTGTCCTTTTTATGAGTCTTCAGGTGATCAGCAAGATCAGCGATCTTGGCTGTTAGAAGGGCTATCTGGACTTGTGGAGATCCGGTGTCCTCGGGACCAGTGGCGTATTTTTTAATAATCTCCTCTTTTTGTTTAAGTGTGAGTGCCATTTGCATCTATTTAAAATATAAACTACAAACATCAGCTAAAGTCGGCAATTCTAGTAGCCAATGTAAAAGTCTGTGCTATTATAACCCGATTCCGCCTTGTGGGGCAAATATTTCCGACTCCAGCTAAAATAGAAAAGCCCTCTGAATTGAGGGCTAATTTACAGCTTAAATTGGTGATTTTCTACTCCAATCCGTCTAAGAGTGACTTCAGTTTTTCATCTACATCTTCCTCAGATCGCAGACCTACCATAGTCTCAACAGGCTCACCGCCCTTGTAAAAGATGAGTGAAGGGATGCTCATAACGTGGTATTCATTTTGTGTCTGGGGGTTTGCGTCGACGTCAAGCTTGAAGATCTGTACCTTTTTGTTGTCTGCGTACTTCTCGGCCAGCTTATCAACGATCGGGCCCTGAATTCTGCACGGTCCACACCATTCCGCCCAGAAATCAACTAATGTGATGCCATCGAAGTCGAGGACAGTTTCTTTAAATTTATCGTCTGTGATTGGTTTTCCCATTGGAAAAAACTGTTTAGAAGTAAATTAAGGTTTATCTGCCAACGGTTTGGTTTGTTTGGCAGTAGGTTTGGGTTTACTTTTTGCAGGGGGAGTTCCAAGCAGGTCATCTTTGGCGCTCTCGATCCTTTCTGCCAGATCGCCTCTCACATCTGATGCTCTCTCTGAGACTTTGTCAAGAAAAGGCTCTATCTGGTCTTCCTGAAACTGATCAAACGCATCAATACCCTGTTTAAGAAGCTTATCGCTCGCCTTCTTGAGCTTTTTTCGAGACCTTTCGCCCGGTTCTGGCGCTACCAGAATTCCGATGAATGCCCCAATCATTCCGCCAACTAACAGCCCGGACATAAAGCTCATTCCATTGTTATTACACGAATGGTTTTTGTGGTGCATAACCTGAATATAATAACTAATGCTTATTCGGGACCATCTTCCTCGGCACCTACATCTGCAAAATCATCCTTCTCTTTATCCTTCTTTTTCTTCTTTCCTCTGAACTTTCCAACAAAGCTTAACATTTTTGAGAGTGGATCTACTATATTTGTAGTAAAATTACTGATTGATTCAACGATCTTTTTTGCCTTGGAGCTTATGAAATCATAGTCAACGACAAGCTTATCGGAGAGATTGCCAAAAGCCTGCAACACTTTACGAAGATCCTTGATACTGTCAGCAAATCCTCCGATCAGTCTCATGGTCTGGTAAGAGAGACCTAAAATGCTTATACTTATCACGATTACGAGCAGGATTTTAGAGAAGTCATCAACGCTCATTAAGTTTGGTTAAAATGTAAAGTAAGTATGTCACAAGTTGTTGATTTTATCAATTCAACTTGTCAAAATCTAAGCTGACAGGGACAATATGAAAGTTAACTATTGCGTAAAAGGCGAGGGAAGAACGATCATTCTACTGCATGGTTGGGGTGGATCTATCGGCAGCCTCGAGAAGTTGCAGCAGGAGCTTGCTGATATGGGCTTTCAGGTGTTTAATCTTGATCTGCCTGGCTTTGGCGACAGCGGGATCCCCGGAAAAGCCATGACACTTGATGACTATGTTGAGTACCTTGATAAACTGGTCACGCGGTTAAATATATACAAACCGATCTTTGTTGGGCACTCGTTTGGGGGAAAGTTGGCAATGAAATATGCAATTAACAAACCAGGCACTTTATCAAATCTGGTTGTAATTGATGCGTCCGGGATAAACCCGCGCAACAGTGCTAAAAGGTCGCTACTGTATCTTCCTGCTAAGATTTTTGGTGCCGTCTTTGATCTTCCCGGATTAAAGCTGGTAAAGCCGATAGTACGAAAGCTTTTCTACAAGTTTGTTGTTCGGGAGCATGATTACGTGAAGTCGGACCATATAAGGCAGACCTTTCAAAACATAATTTCTGAGCATTTAGATGGTAAACTGGACCAGATTAAAACCGATACTCTTGTGATCTGGGGTGAGAAGGATACTGTCACACCGCTGTGGCAGGGGCAGCAACTTGCAAGCAAAATAGCTGGCTCACGTTTTGAGGTAGTCGAAGGTGCAAAACACTCGCTTCCACTTGAGATGCCCGAGGTTGTTGCCAGGATTATTTACAGCTATCTGAACAATTGATATCTATGTTGGCTTTAATGGCGCTACTCATATTTTTCCTGCTGCCGGCTTATTTGGTAGTCTTTCAGAACTTGCTCTGGTACATATATCTTTGGCAGATAAAGGAGTACCGTGTTGACAGGGTGTATTCACATTTCAGGTTTGAGGATAAGTTTGATCGCTCAAGTTTGAGCTTTCTCCTTATTAAGTTGGCTCTGGTTTTTACCTCAATGCTATACCTGTTTTTTCCGCGCAGCCTGGCACTGTTGGTTACACCACTTCTGGCATTTGTTCTCTACCTTGCAATGCTTGAGCGTATGGCAAGAAATCTAATCGGACGAAGGCTGCAAAGGCCCGCAATCAAAAGCGCACGTAATATTTTGATTTTGCTGTGGAGTGTAGCCGTTCTACTTCTTCCCGCAGCGCTTTTATTTGGATGGCTCAGGAGTTTGCCTGTTCCGGTTGAACCTGTTGGAAGCCTGGTTGAGCTTGAGCAACAAACAAGTATAAACATCCTTCCTCTGCCTTTGATACTGATTGTTCTTGCTACCATAGTCGCGGTCACTACTGATCTGTTGACTCATTTGGTTGTGTTTTTAGGTGTACTCTTAACAAATCCGATGGCATCCATCAAAAGAAGAGGTCTTATTAGAAAGGCAAAGCAGAAACTTGGACGAAGCAAGAAACTCAAGATAGTTGCAGTTACAGGCAGTTACGGAAAAACAACTACAAAAGAGCTCATCTATGAACTAGTTAAAGATACATATACAACCGTAAAGACACCCGAGAATAAGAACACCGATGTTGGCATAGCCCAAACAATTCTGGAGAGTATCAATGAAAACACAGAAGTACTGATTGCCGAGATGGGGGCATACCATATCGGGGAGATTGCAGATTCAACAAGACTGGCACCACCAGATATTGCGGTTGTAACAGGAGTTGACCAGCAGCATATAAGTTTATTTGGGACCATAGAAAACACGTTTAAAGCCAAGTTTGAGATTGTGCAGGGACTAAAGCCAGAGGGGATTGCAATTTTAAATGGTAATAACGAGTACACTTTGAACATGGCTGCAAAAACCGACAAGAAGAAGCTTCTGTATTTTGCGGTTGATAATACAAATTTTACCGTCACAGAGGTTGATGAGGAGAAACAGAGGGTTAAGTCAAAGTCCAAGTTTCCGGCAGATTCAAATCTCTATGCGACCACGATAGTTCAGACAAATGAGGGGATTGCGTTTGATCTTAAGTACAAAGGGGAGAAGCATCATGTTAAGACAAAGTTTAAGGCGTCTCACAATATTTCTAACCTTCTTGCTGCGGTTTCGGTTGCGGTAGAGCTTGGTGTCCCGGTTGAAAAGGTAGTTGGACGTATCCAGGAGGGTGAGCTGAGCGACAAGTATCTTGCAGTAGACGAGGGTTTAGGTGGGGCAACAATTATCGATGACGGATACAATTCAAATCCAACTGGGTTTTTAGAGGCGCTTAAGTTTTTAAAGGGGTTTGAGACAAAAGGGAAGAGGTGGATTATGACTCAAGGGGTCATAGAGCTCGGTCAGGAGCAGGATAGCCTTTATGGAAGGTTTGCCGAGCAGATCGCTTCGAGCTCAGATGGCTTAATAACTTCAGACAAAGTTTTGGCAGAGGCCGTCAACGAGAAAAGCCCGAAGTTTCCTGTTTATCTGGTAAAATCCGGCCCGGGCTTTGTTGACACCTACACTCGCAGAGTTAATAAAGGTGACACTGTGTTAATAGAAGGACGGTTCGAGCCGGTAACAATGGAGGCAATTACAAAATCAGAGGATGATTGAACAGGAAAAGATTACAGATAAGCATATTTGGGAGGAGTTTATCACTTCAAGTGGACTCCCTACCTCTTTTTTTCAGTCCTGGAACTGGGGGGAGTTTGAGAAAGAGAGGGGCTCCAAAATCCACAGACTCGGCTTTTACGATGCAGGTGATCTGATCGGGATTGGTCTGGCCATCGAAACAGATGCAAAACGTGGACGGTATCTCCATTTCAGGAACGGGCCTGTGATTAACTGGAAAGATGACTTCTCTGCGCACGAGATTATGGGGCACATTTATAAGTATGGCAAAAAAGAGGGCGTTGATTTCATTCGTATCAGTCCACTTGTTGAGCCTGGAGCCATTGGTCAATTCGTGATTAAGGGTTCAAATTACACAGAAAGTCAGATGCACGACGTTGATGCTGAGATCACATGGATGCTCGATCTGACTCAGCCACTTGGGAAAATCCAGGAGAATATGCGCAAGAATACACGCTACTATATCCGCAAGGCTGAGCGCGATGGTGTTGAAATAACGAGTACAACTGATGTTAAATACCTAAACGATTTCTGGAAGATCTATCAGGATACGGTAAAAAGGCAAAAGTGGACTGCATATAGCTTCGACTATATCAGAACTGAGTTCGAGAGGTTTAGCAGGGACAACCAGGCAAAACTGTATCTTGCGAAATATAAGGGGGCGTTTATTGCAGGCGCAATCTTCATCTATCACAACAATCAGGCCTACTACCATCATTCAGGAAGCCTGACCAAGTACCGAAAGCTGTCCGCGCCTTACCTGCTGCAGTGGGAGTCGATTAAGGATGCCAAAAAGAGAGGATTAAAGCTTTATAACTTCTTTGGCATTGCCCGCGACGACAACCCCAACCACCCGTGGCACGGCCTTACCTTTTTTAAGAAGGGGTTCGGAGGGTGTGAACAGAGGTGGATTCATGCAAAGGACCTACCACTGAAATTCCGTTACTGGCTCACGAATTTTTATGAGAGGTTGGAGAGGAAGAAGAGGGGTTACTAGTATAGCTTGAGCTACAGGGTTGCTTTTACATGTTCCCGTGCAGGCAGCATGGACGTACGGTGATGATTATCCATATCCAAACGGGTCTGGTGTTGATCCCTGGAATATGTATATTAGACAGTGCACTTCTTACTCCGCTCACAAGGCAGATCAGATAATCGGGAACTTCAATAATCAAATGGAAGGACCAAATGGTACTTCCGGTACGTTTGGGAATGCAAAGAATTGGGATGAAAATGCAACTTCTATAGGATTCCCCGTGCTAACTTCACCGAAGGTGGGTACGATTACGTCTGTATACCAGAATAAAGAAGGCGCAGGAAACTACGGACACGTTGCATACATAGAAACCGTGCATACTAATGGGAAGTTTGATCTCTCAGAGTACAATTGGTGGCCTAATTCCCGGTCTTACAATGAAAGGTATAACCGCCAGAACTCACAGTGGTATACTTTCATTGACTTTGGAGGTGGCTCATGTAGTCCTTCCCCAAATCAGGATTGGATCATTACATCAGACTGTGAAATAACAAGCAATATTAACTTCGACTTTACAAATTACAAAATAGTTATTCAGAATGGAGCAAAACTTGACATCACAAACGGAGCGAAAATCTACTAAGAAGACAATTAAAGTCCCGGTAATAATAATTGGGGTAGCAATCATCCTTTCCATCAGCGTAGTATTCGTGCTTGCACGAAAGGGGTTTGAGGGCTTAGATCAAACTCCAACTACGAGCTCTGTTACTTCAGCCCCTACCTTGACCGAAACCCCTTCATCCACACCGGACAGAGTAGTTATGACTCAATATGATTATTCAGATATATATGCCGACTATCACACGGATTCGAAAATTATATTTGAATTTCCCACAAGCGCAGAAATTAATTCCGAAGCAAGGGTACTCAACGTGGCAATAGATCATGTGATTACTCTCGAAACAGGAGAAGTAGTCTTGCTAGATTTGAATGGGACAGCTTCGAACAAGATTCAAGAGGAGCTAGAATTCAAGATGGATGAGTACTACAGGATAGACCCCCAGAATCCTGATGGGCCAATCAAAGTGAATAACAATTCGAACTACCAGGCAGTTGTCACTAATTCAGGTGTCAATAAGTACGGAAGTCGCTACAAACAATTCTCAATCGACAAAGACAGTTTAGTAACTATTTTTGAATTTCCTAGAGATGACGATAAAGGCAGTTGGTACATATACCTTAGTATTGATTCCCTGGAACCCCCCGAAGAGTACCAACTCATATTTGACTCAATTAGAGAAGAATAAGGAAGAACTAGCCAGAACTCACAACCTGCTGACACACCACCTCCCCTGATGCTACAATTCACCAGCTAATCTAACGATCACATATCTTGGCACACGTAAGAACACGTTTTGCACCAAGCCCCACAGGCTCACTGCATATCGGTGGCATCCGGACAGCCCTCTACGCTTATGCTATGGCAAAAAAGCACGGTGGTGAGTTTGTGCTGCGAATAGAAGACACCGATCGCAATCGCTACGTTAAAGGCGCAGAAGAGGAGATCTTTGCTGTCCTTGAAGCGTACGGTCTTATCCCCGATGAAAGCACTAACCACGAAGGCAAGTTTGGCCCATATCGTCAATCTGACAGAAAAGAGGTCTATCTGAAGTATGCTCGCAAACTCGTAGAAAACGGTCACGCATATTATAGTTTCGAAACTAAAGAGGACCTTGATCAAATAAGAAAAAGGGCGATGGAGAACAACGAAAGAGTTGTATATCGCTCATCTTACAGAGACCTCCCATTAGAGAAGGCGCTCGCAAAGGTGGAAGCAGGAGAAGAATACGTAATAAGGCAGAAGATGCCTGAGGGCGAAGAGGTCACTTACGTTGATCCCCTTCAGGGAAAGATGGCCTTCAAAACTGATGAGGTAGACGAAGGCGTGCTTCTAAAATCCGACGGACTGCCGACATACCATCTAGCAGTTGTAGTTGATGATCACCTGATGCAGATAACACACGCATTCCGCGGGGTAGAGTGGATATCTAGCCTGCCAAAGCATATCTTGTTGTATAAAGCCTTCGGCTGGGAGATGCCGCAGTACGTGCATCTTTCACTCATACTCGACCCTGGCGGCGGAAAGCTCTCAAAACGAAAAGGCACAGTTGCCGCTGGTACTTTCCTGGAAGAAGGCTATCTTCCCGAGGCGATGCTCAACTTCCTGATGCTTCTAGGCTGGTCGTCACCCGAAGAGCGAAAGCATGGCGAGCAAGAAAGAGAGCTATTCTCGCTGGATGAATTTGTTGAGATGTTTTCGATTGACGGCCTTAATAAGAGTAGCCCAACCTTCGATAGAGAGAAGCTGCTTTGGTTTAACTCAAACTATCTGCAAAAAGCGGACACGAAAAAACTCGCAGAAGCCTTTATTAGTTGGCTGGAACGATACGCGAATGATCCGGAGCTCTTGAAACTGATCGAAGAGAAAGACACGGACTTTCTTGAGAGGATATTGGTACTCGAACAACAGAGGGTCAAACTTCTCTCAGAGCTTCCCGGAGCGATAATGCTGTTTTATGGCCGCCCCGAGAAAGTGAGCCTGGACAAAGTTAAGCGTCTTAAAAAACTACCCCCTGAGATGGGGGACAAGATATTCACTGAGTTTCTTGGAAAGCTTGCAGCACACGAGAGTTTCACAGATTGGGACCAGGAAAACTGGGAGCAGGATGTGAGAAGTATTGCAGATGGCCTAAAGCTTAAAGCGGGAGAGGTTTTTATGACGCTCCGCATCGGCGTAACCAGTTCAGATGTATCACCACCACTTTATGAAACAATGGAGATCCTTGGAAAAGAAGAGGTAACTGAGCGCTTAAAGCGATATCTTTAGATGAAGTATCCTATTGGACTTATCACCGCCCTGATTTTTTTCACCGTCTCGGCTGTTGCAGCTCCGGTTGCAGCACAGAAGGCCACGGTCGAAAGCATCTCCACCGAAGTGACTTTTCACACCGACCTCACAGCATACGTTTCAACCACTCTCAAGCTTAAAAACAGGTCCGATCAGTATCTCCTTTCAGAGATTGCGTTTACTCTCCCAAGATCACCGCAAAATTTCAAGGCCAGGATAGACGACAGGTCAGTCTCCGCCGATATTAAAGGAAAAAAGGTTAATCTTAACCTTGGGTCTGGATCTATCGAGCTCAATCAAAAGGGGACGCTCGAGCTTGAGTATCAGTTGAAGGGTCTGGTTGAAGACTTCGGAGTGATTAAAAGAATGAGTTGGCCCACAACAAGTTTCGCCCCTAAAAGAGGGGAACTTGGAAAGCTTGTGCAGAAAATCTCTTACCCATCAGAATGGGGAGAGCTCACCTACAAATCAGGACAGCTCGAGAGTGAGCCTGGCATAGACGGTTTCACCTCTTTTTCTTCTACCACTGATGAAACGCTCAGTCTCGTTGCAGGTGGGTATACAAACGCAGAGCTCAGTATGGGTTGGCGGATCACTAATCAATTAGATGAGAGTATACGATTCAGGGTACCAGTTCCCGGAGAAAGTGTAGGGATGTTTAAGTTGGATAGCTATGAAGGTGCCAAGAGCGGTTTCATGGATGAAGAACAAAACAAGTTCCTGACTCTACATCTTGACTCAAATGTTGTGGCAGAGGGGAACTTCTCGGGAGTGTTTGGCAAAACAGGGTTTATGTTTAATGGAGAGGGAGATGGGCTTGTGCCCGACGGATTTCAGACAGACTGGCAACAACTTGGAATCACAAAAGAAGATGCCGAAGGGATCTACAAAAAAATCTTAGAGAAACTTCACCCCAGTTTGATAAATAAGTTTAAAACGAGAAGCAATGTGGCGGGCAGCCTATCAAAAGACGAGCACGACTCCCTCGATTACTCTAACCTGCTTGTTGCAGCGCTGCGTGGAAATGGAATCCAGTCAGAGATAGTTTTTGGTCTGGTGAACTTTCCTACAGACCAGACATACCATTGGCACTACTGGGTGGTTTATCGCGAAGGTAATCAGTGGAACCAGATAGATCCATTTCTCGAGGACCTCTCAGGCTTCGACTACTTCACACAGATTGATCAGCTGCGAATTCCCTGGGGTACAGTACCAAAAGACAATTCGACTGACAGCCTCGGCTTTAATCATCTTGGGCTCACTAAAGATATCAAGTTTGATCCACCTGTAGTTGAGGGGGCTCAGCCCGACAGTGCAAAAGTCTTTGCATTGCTCGAGCTAACGGGAAACGCGTACTCAGGGCAACCTCTCCCCCTGTTGCTTAGGGTAGTAAATGGCAGCAATGTGCCAGTTTCCTTAAGTGATATCTCAATCGAAAATGTGAAAGTTGCAACAGATGAAATTAACAGCTTCTGGATCATACCTCACACATCACAGCTCATTCAGGTTGATGAAATCAGTGTTAGTGATCCATTTTTCACTGGGGAGAAAACTGTCTCCGGTAGTATGAAAGTGCAACTGGATGATGAGACAAGGGTTCTGGATATCAGCCTCCCCCTTGATATTCAAGTGAATTATCAGATGCTTAGTGTGAATCTACTCATCCTTTTCCTTCTCTTAATTCTCGCTTCCGTCTTTGCCCGAAAAAGATTTCTCAATAAGGGGTTCTAAAAAGTTGAACGTAATTCTTAAAGTGGCCAAAAACTTTACTTACCGCTGTATTTGTATTGACAGAATTTGTTGTTTGAAACATAATAGAATTAGTGTTTTTACTGTCCTAATATGGTAGGGAAGCCCAAGCAGTACGTAGTAAGTCTGTCACAGATCGATAAAGATGGCTCGAAGTTAGTAGGCGAAAGGGCCTTGTTACTGCGAGAGGTATCCGGCCATGGCATTCCCGTTCCCTCCAGTTTTGTAATTACAACAGAAGCTTTCGACGACTTCATTATCGCTAACGACCTTGTTAGTTTTATCTCTGCGCATATCAACGAAGTGGACTATACGAGCGAAAAGTCAGTTAGAAAAACTGCCAGCGCAATACAGTCAGCCATCGTTGAGGCAAAGGTGCCGGATCTTATTAAAAGTCCACTTGAAAAGGTGTATTCCGGTATAGGAGGTCTGTTTGACGCCTTTGTCACCGTGCGGACATCTCCGGTTTTTCGCGAGCTGGATGAGGTTAACTACCACGAGCCCTACATAATCAACAATGTTAAGGGCAAGGGACACCTGCTCGACACTGCAAAAGAGCTCTGGGCAAGAATGTTTTCTCCTGAAGCACTGCTGTTCAGGGCAGCGCTTGGCTATGAGGGATCCATCACACAGGCACTGCTTGTCCAAAAGATGGTACAGGCAGAAGTATCAGGCAAAGTTTTTAGTGTTAACCCCGCGAATAACGACAAAGATGTCATTGAGGTTCAGGCAATTTTGGGCGTTAATGACCCCCAGGTATCTGCGGATCTGGTCCCCGACAGTTACTTTTACAACAAGCAGACAGAAGAGATTATTGAGAAAAAGATAGTTGGTCAGGATAACATGGTAGTCCGCAGAGGTCGAAGTCAAAATGGGAGTCCCAACACAAAAGTGGCGATATCTGAAATCTGGCAGAAAAAGCAAAAGATAGATGACCGCAACATAATTAATCTTGGTAGAATTACAAGTTTACTTGAACAGCTGTATAAGTCGGAGATAGAGATCGATTTTGCATTTGAGGCGGGAAGGCTCCAAGTGATCGAGATTACACCGATTGAAAAGGCAAGGACTGCCCGGAAGCTCAACATAGTAGAAGACCAGCTTCGACCGATCGTTGAGAAGTACCCGTCTATGGGGCAGAAGGTAAAACCTAGAAAACGAAATGTCAAAACAGCAGAAACTCCTGCAAAGGAGTCTGATACGCCCAAGCAAAAAGAGAAAACGATGGATGATTATGTGAAAGAGGTTGAGAAAGCTCAGCAGGATGCACCGCTGCATCAGGAAAAACCAGATGGTGATGTTAAATACGTCGGCGAAAAGATTGTGGTTGTTGTGAAGCCAAAGGATGAGCTTGACCAGATACTTGAAGGAACTGGCTGGGGAAAAGGGTTAAGCTTCGGTCTTGCACATTTTATATTGCAGGATGTTGACTGGCTTGGCCTTACAGGAGACGAGATTTTAGTAATTGAACGGTTGGACAAAAAACACTTGCAAGCAGTTAATAAATCAAAGGGCGTTGTCTTGAAGAGCGTGTTGAAAGAAGAAGAGTTACAGCTTATTAAAGTCCCAGTTCTCCACTCGGTGGACAAAGCGATGAACGTGCTGCGCGAGAATGAGGTTATAACACTGGATCCTGAGGCTGGAGCTATCTACCTTGGTGCCGGGAAAGAACTTTCGGAGCAGCCTGAATCAGGTATAGATCAGTCGGTTGCGACCGAAGGTGAAGGGGCGAAGGCAGAGAAAACGGCGCTGTTCCCCCGCCCGGTGATCCAGGAGGTAGTAGCGGAGCAGAAAAACGTCATAGAGACAACAGGTAAATTCTGGCAGATTTACAGTCCAGATGACCCCAAAGTTGAGCTACTCCATAGCAACGGAATGTTTATTGATCTCTCAAGATTTTACAAATCAGCGGGCTTGAGCCCCGAATACCTCCTGAGTGAACCGGATCAGCGCAGGGGATTTATGAAGAGTGTGATAACAGTTCTGGTACCCATGCTTCAGCAGCTCGAAAACAGGCAGGCAATACTGCAGGCAAGTGATATTCCACTCGAGGAGTTAAAACATCTAAAAGGCAGTGACCGCATGAACTACGATCATCGCTTTCTGTCAGGTGCTGGCAAGTTTGCAGCTGATCCAAATCTACTAAACATGGAGCTTGAGATACTGAGTATCCTCCGTAACCGCGAGTCTCTTAGGAATTTATGGTTTTCAATACCAAGAGTTAATACAGCAAGTGAGCTCTCCGAAACAAAGAAAATAGTTTCATCATATGGATTTAGAAGATCTTCAACCTTTAAATTGCTGGCGACAGTTTCAACTTCTCTTTCGGCGGTGTCAATTAAATCTATCGTTGAGAATGATGTCGATGGAGTTATTTTCGACTATGACAGTATAATGGAGGATCTGCTTGGACGTGGTGAGTACGAAATCGATGATAACCTAACGAAATTTTTCACCTGGCTGATCGAGACAGTAAATACAAACAGGGCAAAACCGTATCTGTTGAATCACAAATACAGAATAGAAAAAGCTGCCCTAAGAGGTATGCTTGAAAAAGGGCTGAACAATTTTATCTTGACAAGGGATCAACTTTATCCTCATAAACTGCTAATATCGAGTCTGGAAGTAAAAAGGATAGGAGTTAAAAAGAAACGTGGCAGAAAGAAGAAAAGGATCGATTACGGGTTTTAATTTAAGTTAGAAAGAAGAATTCTGTATAATCCTTACATAACTGATAAAAGAATGATGCGACTTAAAACTCTGGCCGTATACTTGCTGAGTGCCTTGATTGTGTTGGGCACTAACGTTATCCTTCTTCCGGTAAATAATGTCTCTGCACAATCTGAACCGGATGGTGCCGAAGAAGTTTTAGATCGTGCCGATGAGTACGATCTCGACCATCTGTTTGTCAAATACAAAAATAGCGATGAACCTCAGTTGGTAGAAGTTGATCCTGCAAGCAATGGTCAGATAACGGTATTTTCGGAGAGTAATAAGTATGATGGCGACATCGTCGAAAAGCAAGAGCGGCTCGCCGATAAATTCAATCAGCTTCTCGATAACCCGAGAGTTGAATACGTTCAACCTCAATACATTTATTCAATTGGAGCCTGGAGCCGAAGCGGGACACAGGATACACCAGACGATTTTGATACGACATCACCGTATAACCATTGGTACTACGACGCATCTAATGTTCGCGAGATGTGGCAGGATCAGGACTGTCAGGGGGGCGGTGCAGGTTGTGGTGGAGATTCAAATGCTACTGTTGCTGTAATTGATACTGGCTTGGCATACGAATCCAGAACTTCGGCCTGGGGAGACAGCTTTGCCCCAAATGATGACATGTTCGGAGGCAGTAATATCAATCTTTATACCAATACTGCTGAAATCAATGGCGATGCGGGCACCAACTGTTTTGATGAGATAGACGATGATGGTAATGGTTTTGTCGATGATTGCTATGGTTTTAATTCAGCAGAATACATCTACTGTTCCTTCACTACATCCTGCACAACAACCCAGGAGGCAGAGATGGGTCATCCAAATGATGATGGTGGACACGGAACATACGTAACTGGTCTAATAGCTTCGTTGGTGGATAACAACCTGGGGAGTGTCTCTCCTGCACATAATGTGACGATAATGCCGATCAAAGCTTCGTTTTTCCACTCCGGCTCGTTTGGTTCTATGGAGCTGTGGTGGGCGATTGACTATGCAGTTAATCAAGGGGCAGATGTTATTAATCTGAGCCTTGCTGGCCCTACCTTTGATCAGGGGTTGTCCGATAAGCTCCAGTGGGCAAAAGATAATGGGGTGACAGTTGTGGCAGCAACTGGAAATACTAACTCCAGCGTTTACTATCCAGCAGCTTTTGACTCTGTTATTGCTGTAGGAGCGGTAAGGCCAAATGGAACCCGAGCTTTTTATTCCAACTATGGGACTGATATTGATATCACTGCCTATGTCGGGAATGGAGGGGGGATAGGGGATACTGTCTATCAACGGAGTTATACCTGTTTCTTCCTTAATCCGAACTGCTATTCAACAAACGCGTATACCACATTTTCAAATGGTTATGGAATCGGTACCTCTTATGCGTCACCACAAGTTGCAGCGATGGTCGCGTTAATAATTTCTGCCAAGCCATCGATCACCAGGCAGGGAATAGATAACCACTTATTTGGCGATGCGACAGATCTTGGTACAGTTGGCTGGGATAATCAGACAGGGTGGGGAGTAATCGATTTTGAAAAGACGTACAAAAATGTTTCCAGCAATGGAGCACCCACTTTGGCAATCCTTGAGCCAAATGGAGTAGGTGATACTGGAGATACGTCTTTTAATATTACGTGGACAGACAGTGACCCTGACGATGATGCGGTGATCAATTTCTACAGGGATAATGATGGCGCCGGATTTGATGGCGTATTGATAAGCGGATGTGATAACATTGCCCAGTCAGCTGCTTCGGATACATGCAAATTCGACACAAGACCGCTGCCAGCAGATGATTACTACATCTACGGTTGCATAACTGACTATGTTAATCCACTCGACTGTAGCTACGGCGGAGGACCTATCACAATATCTCACACCCCCATCAGGGAGTTTGGTTTAGCTGTTGTCAGTACCGATTGGGTGCCAATATCGTTTCAGAAGACATACAGTGATCCGCCAATAGTATTCGCAGAGGTATCAAGCGAGAATGGAACCAACAAGATATTTGCAGACATTAGAAACGTTACTTCCGCGGGCTTCGAAGTCAGGATAGAGGAGAACACAATGTCGGGATGGAATGGGATACACGGAAACGAGGATATAAGCTGGTACGCAGTTCAAAGCAATACAGGAGCAGAAAAAGTTGGTGAATCCGTGATAAATACTGACTGGGTGAGTATTGACTTTCTGACATCCTTTGCCAGCATTCCAGAGCTATTCGTCATGGTGCAGTCAGAGAATGGTGGCAATATTGTTTATGCTGATGTTAGAAATGTGAGTACAACAGGATTCGATGTCAGACTCGAAGAGCCAGTCGGTTGGAACGGGCTCCATTCAGATGAATCGGTTGGGTGGATTGCGTTTGAAACAAATCCCGTAACAGGCGGGCAGGAGGGCAAAGCCACAACGGATCAGGATTGGAGTACAGTATCTTTTACTCCAGCTTTTTCCGAGCCACCAGTGTTAATAGTCTCTGTTGATACGGAAAATGAGGGGAATTACGTAAATGCGGATATTCGTAACCTGGATGCAAACGGATTTGAGTTTATGATGGAGGAAGATATCCTAATCCAGAATGGTATCCATGGAGATGAGACCGTGAGCTGGGCTGCGTTTCCACTGAGTACAATCAATTCACAATCCGGAACCGTATCTATAAATAGTAACTGGACAGAGATATATTTTCCACAATCATTTGAGTCAAAACCGAAAGTTTTTGTTGAGATAAATACAGAAAACGGACAAGACACAGCTGAGGTAGACATAAAAGATGTAATGCCGTATTCATTTACGGCCAGGATAGAAGAAGATAAGCTTGCGGGTTGGGGAGCTGGCGGACACACTACAGAAACCATCACATGGTACGCAATTTTAAATCCCGGTTCGGGTGAACAGGTTGGAAATAGCAGCGTAGACCACAATTGGAAGACCGTAACCTTTTCCTCACCGTTTACTTCTACTCCAAAAGTCTTTGCGGATGTGCAAACAGAAAACGGTGGTCAGACTGCAGCAGTCGATATGAAAAATATAACGACGACCGCATTCGAGGTCAAAGTAGAAGAGGATCCAAGAGCCGGATATGATGGAAACCATGCGGTCGAAACTGTCTCATGGCTCGCGTTTGAGACACCCTCAATGGGAGAGACAGGTACAGTAGCTGTAGATCAGGACTGGACAGCGGTGGATCTGAGCAGCTTTGGTTTCAGCGGTGTGCCTAAATTACTGGCTGACATTCAGACCGAGAACGGAACCCACACTGTTCAGGTTGATATTCGAAATCTCTCCAGTACCGGGTTTGATGTAAGAATGGAAGAGGAACCCAGGATATGGGATGGACTTCATGCTCTGGAAACGGTTTCTTGGCTGGCTTGGGAATAGTTAATACTATAAACACATGTTGTTTGTACGAAGACATTTACCTCTAATTGTATTTTCATTATTCTGGATTTTTGCAGCCGGAGCGCTGTTTATGTTGTCGGATTGGAACGTAACAGGGCAGGTTCTGGTAGGAAATCAGGCTAAAGCCAGAGAGATTGTCAATCGCAGCAGGGATTTTGACCTGAACAATGTGGTTGTTGTCTATAAAGACGAGCCGGATGAGGTAAGGCTAATCTCTGTTTCCGATACCGTCGAGACACGATCTTCAGGAGAGAGAACCGAGATAGCTGACCTCTACATCACTGGTGAGATTGATCCCGACCTTTTTGAAATACAACAGAAGAAATCCAGGCTCGAACAAAAGATATACGATCTGCTCGAGGACGAGAGCGTGCTCCACGTTCAGCCTCAATACATCTACCACACGAATTCATGGGGACGCTCTGGCAGTCAGGATACCCCTGATGACTTTGATACGATTTCGCCAACTACTGGTGAGCACTGGTACTACGAGATGGCCCACCTTCGTGAAATGTGGCAGGACCAGGATTGTTTTGGTAGCGGGCCAAATTGCGGAGGAAATACCGGAGGCGTAGTTGCTGTAATAGACACAGGGCTGGCATATGAGACAAGAAAATCAGCATGGCAGGATAATTTTGCAAAGAACGATGATATGTTCAACGGAACCAGTATCACTCTCTATACCAACGCGGGAGAGATACCTAATAACCTTATTGACGATGATGGTAACGGTTACCGAGATGATTACAACGGCTTCAACGCCGACGATTACGTTTTTTGTCTCCCCCCCGAACCTCAGGATCCACCGTGTACGACCGCAGAGTGGGCCGAGGAGGGGCATGCTTACGACGATGACGGGCACGGAACATACACAACCAGCATGATAGCTTCATTGGTAGATAACACTTTTGGTAGTGTATCCCCGGGGTTCAATCTCACGATAATGCCAATTAAGGCCTCTGATTTTCACTCACCCAGTTTTGGTACGGCTGAGCTTGTTGCCGCTATTGACTACGCCATGAACAACGGTGCCGATGTAATAAATATGAGTCTTGGCGGGCCGACTGATGATCCTGTATTGAGCGCCAAAATCGACGAGGCAGTTGCAGCAGGCGTATTTGTTGTCGCTGCAAGTGGTAATGGGGGAGGTGCTGTAGGGTATCCAGCAGCAAACACAGGCACATTTGCAGTTGGCGCCGTTGCTGCCGATGATGCCAGGGCTTGTTACTCCAGTTTTGGAGCAGAACTTGATATGGTGGCCTATGTTGGTGACGGTGATGGTTCGTGCCCTATCTCTGTTATAGGAGAGGGGACGGCGGCTTATCAAAGAACTTACTCCTGTTTTTTCACTTCGCCCGACTGTAATGATCTAGGTGGCAGTGAAGACTACGAGACGTTTTCGACAAGCTATAGTCTTGGTACATCATTTGCCGCTCCGCAGGTATCTGCGATGGCAGGAATCCTAAGAGCGATTGGCCCAAGCACGCCAGTTTCAGAGCTTGAATCTATCCTTATAGGTAATGCAACCGACCTAGGGCCCGCAGGGTTTGATACTGCTACCGGCTATGGTGTTTTGGATTGGGAGGCGACATTTGCAGCTGCTATTGCCAGTGAAGCACCGACCTTATCGGTCATAGAGCCAAATGGGGTCGGCGATGGTGCAGATGCATCATTTAACATCACCTGGACTGATACAGACTCTGATAACGACGCAGCAATCAACTTCTATTACGATCTTGACTCCTCAGGGGAGGATGGAACCTTAATAGCAGACTGCTCTAACATTAGTGAGGACGATGAAACAGACAGTTGTACGTGGGATATGCGGTTTATGCCCGAAGACGACTATTACATCTATGGATGCATTGCAGACTTCTTTAACCCTGTAGATTGCAATAACTACGGCGCTGGTCCAATAACTTTAACTCACGCTGTTAAACGCGACTGGAACACACATACTGTAACTACAAGCTGGAGAACTATCAGTTTTACAACCAGTTTTGACACTGTTCCAATAGTAAGTGCACAGATTACATCAGAATGGGGAAGGGATAGAATCTATCTGGATGTAAAAGATGTAACTATAAGTGGGTTTAGTACACGAATACGAGAAAACACTGTTACAGGATGGAATGGTGGTCATGGAAGTGAGGAGTTGAGCTGGTACGCTGTTCAAAGCACCAGTACGGGAGAAATTGTAGGTCAGATAGATCTCACTGGCCCGGGATGGACTAGTGTAACTTTTCCACAGGCATTCGGGTCAACGCCTCATGTGTTTGCTAACCTTCAAACCCAGAACGATACAGCGATCGCCTATGTTGATCTGAGAAACATCACAACCACGGGTTTTGAAGCCAGGATAGAAGAGCCGACGGGGCTTGCAAATGACCACGCAACAGAAACGGTTGGCTGGGTGGCATTCAGTGATCACCCCGATGCTGAAGAGGGCAGTGTTATAGCGAATCATGTGCGCAAGACTGTGACATATGCTACTTCGTTTACTGCACCACCTGTGCTGCTAGCGCAGATTCAGACCAACAACGACGGAAGAAGATCAACGGTCGATGTAGGCGGAACAAAGGACTACCGCAGCAGGCTTTGGGTAGGAGAGGATACGAAAGTGCATGATGGAATTCATGATAACGAAACAATAAGCTGGGCGGCGTTCCCTTATACACCGCCTAACGATGTAGGAGTTGCTCAGTCCCTCACTGACGACTGGACAGAATACCCATTCGACCAGCCCTTTGAGGACACGCCAAAGATGTTCGCTGATATTAACTCTGAAAATGGGACGGACACAGTAGATGTTGACCTGAGAAAAATTACAAGGCGTAGCTTTCAAGCCAGGATTGAGGAGGATCCGAAGGCGGGATGGAACAACAAACACATGGACGAGGATATAACCTGGTATGCTTTTTATATAAGACCCACAGGTAGCAAAAACGGTAACCTAACCACAAATCAAAACTGGACTAACTCTGGAATAGGTGGTGGCGGATTTGGTTCGACACCGATGGTGTTTGCCGAGATTCAAACAGATAATGGAGGTGATACGGCAGCAGTAGATGTTAAGGCTATCACCCCGACAGGCATGAAGCTCAGAGTAGAAGAGGATAAAGTAGCTGGCCATAACGGCAATCACACAAATGAAACAATCTCATGGTGGGGTTTCACATCTGCACCCTTCGGTCAAGCGGGTCTGGATTCAGTTGATCACAACTGGAAAACGGTAACATTTCCGATTGCGTTTAGTACCGTCCCCAAATTGCTTTTTGAAGTAAACAGTGAAAATGGCGGGCAAACAGCTATGGTAGATGTACGCAACATCACTACTGCTGATTTTGAAGTGAGAGTGGAGGAAGAGCCAAAAAGATACGATGGGAGCCATGCTTTCGAAGATGTGGTCTGGCTCGCCTGGGAGTAATGCAATATTGCTGTAGAAACAACGATGTAAGATATAATTAACTCAGACACTGATAAAACGTATTAGTGAATAACAATGACCATACTGCGGAAAAACAAAACATTTCTAATCTTGATCCTGTTGATCTGGGGAGCACTGCTGTTAGTGGGTGTTCAGGCGGGGGCTCCTGACCCTGAGCCGGCTGGCACAGTGGAAGACGTAAACTCAGGTGAAGTTACTCCACCAGAGACATTGGGAGTAATTGCAACCTCAAGTCCAACCCCGACACTACCTCTAGATAATGAAGTATCTGAAGAAATCGAAGATACCAGTGCTCCGAGCCCGAAACAAAGCACAAAACCAAAATCTCCCGGAGCTACGAAATCACATCAGGAGAACGATTCGGGAGAAATCGACACACTAAATTTGGGAGATCTAGCGTCTGGCAGCTTCTTGTTCTCCGTAGACGAAGATTTCTCGGCCTACGGCTTTCAGTGGGAAAGCGGATCGTTCACCTTCTCCTGGGATGGGATTAACTACCAGCCACCGACTTTGTTAGGCGAGCACGTAAGAGACAACTATGCTGGTCAGAAGGCAACTAATCTGTATTTTGGTGCCCCCGATTCTAAGAAGCTATATATAAAAACTGGTCGCGTAAGCGACCTCAAGCTCAGTTTAATAACACCAACAGAAAGCGATGATGGATTTGGTATTGCGGCAGGTGTAGCTGACTATATGGGGGCAACCTATACAGAGCTCCCAATAATCTCGCGAGCGCAGTGGGGGGCTGATGAGTCAAAAGCGTTGTGGGATCCATCTTATGGTCCGATTCAGAGAATCATTGTCCATCATACAGCCGGATCAAACAGCGCGAGCAACTGGGATGCTGTTGTGAGATCAATTTTTAACTACCACGCTGTAACCCTTGACTGGGGGGACATTGGCTATAACTACCTTATTGCCCCTAACGGAAACATCTATGAAGGACGTAAAGGAGGGGAGGGAGCGACAGCCGCCCATACTTACCTGCATAACTATGGAAGTATAGGAATTGCCATGATAGGAACCTACTCCAGTGTACCGCCGAGCAGTGCCGCAATGGATTCGCTAAAAAGACTGATCGCAGAAAAATCTGCGGTTCATAATATCGACACAGTGACCTGGCAGTCAAACTACTATGGTCACCGTGACTGGAACTCAACCACATGTCCTGGTACCACTTTATATGGAATTCTTCCGAATAAGGCCAACTGGATTAATTCCCACCAGGACAGTCAGTATCCTGAGGTCTTTGCAGCCCGTGCAGCCGCGGAACTGGCGTATGATGCTGCTAACCCTTTCCCAACACCACAAAAAACTGATCTCGTGATAACGTTTGATCGACCATTCACAGTAAGTGAAGCTGAGATACAAGCAATGATCCCGCCATATAGCGGCATAAAAGTAAGTGGCGTATTCGGGAATAAGGTCCATCTAACACTGATTAAATACTACGATGGGGGCTCACAGTTTATGGACTTCAGGTCCAAACTTCTACGCACTCTTTTCAGCCTTGATGGTGAGGTGAAGGATATTGAGTATGTCGGCGACTTCTTCATCTTTGACGAAAATCTGGGTACACCGACTCCCACGCCATCCCCATCACCGACACCATAGCAGCGCAAGCGTTTTAGGAGGGTCATGAATTACTCAGGGATAGGGGATTCTATCTTGTTTGGAACCCCGTAATCCCAGAACCGGCCGTTTTCGTTGAACCCCTTCTCTTCGAAGTTACGGAAATAGACTATCTGATAATCTTCGTTAACCTTTACCTGCACTATTGTCTCAACAAGTTGGTTGAAGTCATTAACTTTTTCGCCTTCGGCAGTCAGGACACGAACCCTCTGTGTGCCGCGCTGCTCAAATGACGACTCAATAGTTTGTTGTGACTGGATCAGATCGACGACATCAACAATGGCAGTCTGTGCTGATGGTGTTATCGTTGCTTTTTCCCATGGACTCTCTGAGTTAGATGCGTTGTAGAAGAAGGCAGTGTTTCCAATTCTGTACTCTGCAGGCGGAGGATCAAACTTCATCCCATCTGAACATACCTGTGCAAGAAAGTAAGACGTAAAACTTTTATTTGGAGAGGTGTGCTCCGAGTAGGATCCATAGCATTCATCTTTAGTAAGATCAGAGAAGTCTCCAGTGGCTTTGAAGTGCTTAGTTTTTCCGAGCTCGATCTCCAGTGAGGTTAAAAAATCACGCGATTCGCAATCCTGGAAACACTTCTGCAATCTCGTAAGCTCTTCTTCGGGTGTTTCGGTAATCTCCGGCGTGGGCGTTGGTGAATCCGTTGGGATTGGCGTGACCACTGGTCCTGGTGTGGATCCTTGTTGCCCCATAAGGGCAATCACTCCGCACAGTAAGAGAAGGTTTAATACAGCTGAAAATATCAATATTGATTTAAGGTAGCTAGCATCGTTGAAGATTGATTTAAGGGTTAATCCTGATTTTGGGCCAATCAGTTCTTCTTGAACGACTTCACTGGGATTCTGGGAGTCAGACGACATAGTTATTGTTAAACGCTTGACTACCAGTCTAGCATATTTCTTGTGTTTGGGGATCTCCCAGCCTAAAATAAACTACGTTGGCAAAATCCAAACAAAAAACAAAAAGGGATCATTCATTAGATATGCTCAGAGGATTGGCGGTTGTTCTGATGCTTTTTGCGCACTCGGTCAGCTTCTTCAATTCAATGCAACATCCGGTACTTAGATTTGTTGGCAAGTATGGTAACACCATTGTGTTTACGACCTTTCTATTTGTGTCGGGTGCAGTGGCTTATATTTCCTACATGTCCGTGTCTTCAGAAAAGAAGTGGAAAGAGAAGAAAAACAAGATTCTAATTCGTTCCGCTAAGTTATTGTTGACGTATTATCTGGTAGCCTTTTTCGCAAGCATAAAAGTGTTTTATTCTGAGGGCGTGAGCCAGTGGCCACGGCTGGTTTACGAGATACTGCTGCTGGTCAGAGTTCCATCGTTTAGTGAGTTCTTGATCCCCTTTGTTATATATGGATTATTGATAATCCCTTTTAGAAAGATTCTTAAGTTTATTGCTGACAATTACTTAGTGATGATTCTCACTGGTGTCCTGGTTTATCTGATTGGCGTCATTATGTACTCTGTTAGAATTCCTGCCCCGTTCGTTTACTATACCTCGTTCTTATCAGGGTACTCGGATTGGTTTAGGTTCCCAGTGCTGCAGTACTTTCCTGTATTCATCTTGGGGGCGTTTTGGGGCGGAGTGACCTTGAGGAGCACCCAGGCAAATAAGATATTAACCGCCTTGGTTGTACTGGGGGCGTTGGTACTTGGATTCCTCACAATAAACTTCAGTGCTTATTCGGCACCAACGCTGGAGGTTTATGAGGTCGGAGTATTTTTTAATAGGTGGCCGCCTTCGGTAAACTTTATCCTCTTCGGACTAATGACTGTGTTTTTTGGATACTTGGTCATAGAGCTTACACGCAAAATTGATAGGGTTGGTATCGTGAAAGGCTTCTTTCTTTTTCTGGGCAAAGAAGCATTTTCGTTTTACGTCTATCACATAATAATACTTTATCTTTATCGGGCTGTTTTCAATCAAAAGTTCGGCAATCCCCTAATTGTGGTTGCGTTATTCACCCTACTACTGGTAATATCAGCACTAATAATACTCATGGCTTCTAGCATCAGACAAAGAGTCTCATTGAAAAGTCCAAAACAGGGATTTGTAGCACGGGTCCTCAAATCAAGGTTGGCACTTGTGATGATAGCGATCGTTCTCTTTTTCGGTTTCATCTTCGTAATCAATAGAGATCGCTCTAAGGGGATTATCTCGTTCCTCCCCACAAGGAATCGCAATAAAGCAGAGGTTGAGGGTGTCTTTCTTGAAGAATCTGAACCGTTTTGGTGGGATAGTGCCTTCAAATATAGTATACAAGTAACCGTTACCAACGGTTCTCTGAACGATCCGATCACCGTAGAAGACAACATAAAGATGACTATTGACCACAGTGCGTTGGTTGATTCTAGAAAAAGCTTTGCCAATGGTGCCGATCTGAGACTTGTCCACTTTGATTCAGATGGATATAGCACGGTGAACATTTCAGTTGTTAATGCGAATGCATCTGAGACCGAAATCTATTTCAACCCTAGCGAAAGAATAGTGCCGGTGGCCTCAGATAACGATTACTACTTGTACTACGGTAACGCAAGTCTCGAAGAAGAAGAGATTGATCAGGAGTTTAAGGATGTGAGTTTTAGTGAATACGAGATGTTTTTTGGAGAGGAGGTTAAGGCGGCAATAAGGATAGAGACTCTTCAGAAATGGGTTTTAAGGGGTGGTGGGGTGCCTGAGAAAAGT
>JBHHUN010000006.1:0-65535 GCA_046753765.1 Candidatus Dojkabacteria bacterium
GCAGTGAGGACAGGTTGATTGTGAAGGCGCGGTTGGTGAGGGTTGTTTAGTTCACCCCAGGTTGCTTCCACCATTCACTCCGATCGTTTCCCCATTGATATATGAGGCTTTAGTTGATGCAAGAAAGCTGACTACTCCAGCGATATCATCAGGGTGCCCGACTCGGCCTGAGGGGTTGGCTTCAGCTGCTTGGTCAAAATCTTCGTCAGAGAGAATTGATCTGGTCAGACCTGTGTCGGTCAATCCTGGGGCGACACAGTTCACATTGATTCCATATTCACTAAATTCCAGCGCGCTTGCCTGAGTGAACTTAATTACACCAGCTGCTGCTGGGCCATAAGCCCCAATCGTAGGGATAGTCTTTTCTTTTCCCATGCGCGACGCGATATTGACGATCCGTGGGTCGGGTGAATTTTTGAGTAATGGGAGGGCATATTTTGTGACAGATAGCTTAGAAAACAAAACGACATCAATGACATAACGCATCTCCTTTAAAGTATATTCTTCGATGAGTTTTCCATAATCGAATCCTGCGTTGTTCACAACCAGATCAAGCTTGTCAGTGTATTCTTCAATCTTTTTGAACATGTCGGCAACCGCTTTGTCATCAGAGACATCAGCTTGTATCACAATGGAGTTTCTTCCAAGAGTGCGAACCTCGCGAGATACTTGATATGCGTCAGATTTTGACTTATTGAAGTGAATAAAAAGGTCGAAACCTTCTTTGGCAAGCTCCAAAGCAATAGCCCTACCTATCCCTTTACTGGAACCTGTTACAAGTGCAATTTTTGATTCTGGTTTGAAATCCATGAGATCATTTTACTTCTTACTATGGGATCTGTTAAAATGTTGTCCACAATGGCCGACACTCGAGACGTAAAAGACATAAAACAAAGCTTGAGAAATCTCGGACTTGATGAACTTGAGATCAAGGTGTACCTTGCATCCCTCACAGAAGACAGCAGAAGCATCTTAGCCCTAAGCAGAGAAACAAAGATACCCAGAACCAGCGTTTACAGGGCTGCAGATGACCTTGTAAACAAAAACTTTGCCCACTGGGTGATTAAGGATAAATCGAAGCATCTGAGAGCTGTTAAGCCCGATAGTTTGGGGTTCCTGCTTGAGGACAAGCGCGAGCAACTTGAAAGCACAAAGAACTCTCTATACTCTCTTCAGATGATGGCCAGCCAGATAACAAAAAACGTTCCGCAGACTCAGGTGCGCTATTACAAAGGAAAGGAAGGCATGAAGCAGCTAATCTGGAACACTCTTGATGCAGAAGAGGAGATAATTGGTTACTCGCAGTTTGGACGCAAAGTTGTTGTAGGAGACAAGTTTTATGACTCCTACGTAGCAGAATTTAAGAAGCGAGACATCCGCGACAGGGCGATCGGCAACGAAAATGCTTTGAAGTACGTAAGGGGATATGTTCTAACTGAAAAACACCAACAGACTACGGATGATGTCAGAATAGTTCCAACAACTAAGTTTTACGTTTCAGGCGACAACTCGATGTACAATAACATCTACGCTGTGAGCTACTGGGACAAGGGCGAGATCGTAGGCATTGAGATAGAGAACGCCGAGCTGGTTAAGCTTCATACGAGCATATTCGAACTTATGTGGGAGATTGCAAAGCCGGTAAATGAGTACCTGTAGCAACCTCAGCGGTTTAGAAGCCGAGCTCTTCTTTGATAGATCGCAGGGCTTTGATGACAAACTCAATGTGCTCATCAAGCTCAACGCCAAGTTCATCGGCGCCATCTCGTATATCATCGCGATTAACCTGAGCAGCAAAGCCCTTGTCTTTAAGCTTTTTCTTAACTGATTTTGCTTTCAGATCATCCAGCCCATTTGGCCTAACACGTGCAACTGCAACAATGAAACCAGCCAGCTCATCGCATGCAAACAGAGCTGAGTCAAATTTACTCCTCCGCTCTTCAAAATAGTTTTGGGGATACTGATCACTATTGTTACCGTGACTTGCTATGGCCTGCACAATGCCATCGTCAACATTCATCTCTTTAAGCCTCTCAACTATCACCCTCGGATGGTCATCAGAAAATTTCTCCCAGTCAGCGTCGTGAAGTAGGCCTGCTATCCCCCACTTGTCTTCATCCTCGCCTAACTTCTTGGCATAGGCCCGCATTGCTGCTTCGACGGCATACATATGCCTTTTGAGGTTCTCATTATCTACAAACTCGTTAAGTAATATGATGGCACTTCTGCGCTGAGGGATCATACTAGATATATCTTAAAATTTAAAAGCAGGATCATTATAAAGGAAAATAACTCTGGAAAGAAATATTACCGAGATATGCCTACTGGAGTTGGGCTCGCAAGTCCGCTACTGTGAGCTCCAGATGCGTCCGCTTCCTGTGACGTTTTCGGTGACTTCGGGATTTCCTTCGTATAGTATCTCCCCGCTGCCATTTACATTTGCACTTAAGCTGGTTCGGCAATTTACTTTGATAGTCCCCGATCCATTTATGGTAGCATTACAATCCCTTGCCCGAAGATTGTAACTTGAGACAGCTCCGGGGCCGTTCACGGTGACTCCAAACTGTTCAACGTTTCCTGCGACCTCTGTTGAACCCGATCCGTTAATGACGATGTCCAGATTACTTGCGAAAAGATCAAGGGTGACACTTCCAGAACCGGAGACGTTAACATCCAGGCTTTGAGATTGTAGTCTTGGTGCGGTTATGAGACCCGAACCAGATACCGTTAACTCATTTATGGTTGTAACGGTCAGGTTGTAGACAATAGGCTTTGTGGGGATCAGATTGAAAAAGATTGTGTTGCGTCTCTTGATTGTGAGGGTACCATCTACGACTTCGGTAACAATATTTTCAAGGATGTTGTCTTCTCCTTGAATTTCCAGTTTTGGTTCCGATCCCTGGGTTAAAATGATCTCCCCGGTTGTGGCCAGGTTTATCGCCTGAAATTCACCGATTTCTCTCTTCTGATTGATTACGTTTCCGGATCCGACAAGTGTGGACCTGAAGATGGATATAGATGCAATACCACATACCGTACACAGGGCCATAAGGGCAAGTACTACGGTCAGGATTATGTACTTTGTTTTTTTGCTCAAGGGGGCGACATTAACTAAAAGTATGTTAATGCAAATATACTAGAAAGTCCATACGGACTTGGCGATTGTATATTTCGATAAAACAGATCTCGCGGCTGACACAAATGGGGTCGACTTTCTTGTTTCCCTCTGGTTTAGCCAATTCCGATTTTCTTTGTAAAACAAATTGTTACCTTACTTGAATGTGTATACAATAAGGGAACAATAGCTAACCCATGTTTGTCGAAGATTTTACTAAAATCGGTCTTAACAAAGGCGAGGCGGAGATCTATGACTCTTTGCTTCAATTTGGTTCGTCCTCTGCCAGTGAGCTGGCAAAGAAGACCGACATTGGACGCACCAATGTTTATGAGTACGCGAATGGTCTCGTAAAAAAGGGGCTCGCAACTCAGATCGAAAAAAGCAACAAGATCTTCTTCAGGGCCGAGAACCCAAAGTTGCTCAGAGACCTTGCCCAGAAACAGTTGAGAGAGGCAAAAGAGATCACTAGCTCGTTCTCTTCTCTCCTGCCCAGGATCGAAGAGCTATATAACAAAAATGTTTCAAAACCACTGATCGTTTTTTACCAGGGAGCATCCGGATACAACGAATTGATGGAGAAGATCTACCTGGAGACCGAGGATTGTTCAATCTGTCACCTGGTTCCCGATCTTGACCTCTACACCCCACCCGAGCCGAAGTACCGCAATACGTTTATCCGAAAAAATATCTTTACAAACCTCATAGCTAACAAAGGTGAGGCCATCGGTGAATTAAACAAACGGGATAAAAGGGCCCTTCGCAGGACAATAGTCGTTCCGGCTAAAGATTTTGCTATTAAGCAGGATATGGTTTTGTTTGAAGACAATATTGCTTTTGGAGACCTCAGCAAAGATAGTTTTAGCGCAACACTTATCAAGAATGACGGCCTGACCAAGCTCCTAAAATCCCTATGTACAACACTTATGAGGAGCTGATTGTTACTCCTTGTTTTTAGAAACTGTAACCCCCACCGTCTAATAGTATAAACAGACAACCCGTGAACGAAGCCGACTTGATAAAAGCAGCCAAGAAAAATGACGAAACAGCAATCGCTTTACTGTACAAGGCAAATTTTGACTGGCTATACAGGTTTGTGCGCTCCAGGGTTGATGGCGATGAGACCGCAGAAGATATTACAGCGGATGCATTTTACAACGCATTTGCAAATATCAGTAAGTTTCGTGCAAAAAGCACCTTTAAAACATGGATCTATACAATTGCTAGAAACGAGGTTACGGGTTGGTACCGCAGGAAAGATAAGACTATTTCTTTAAGCTTTGAGCCAGAGGGATATGAACACCGAGAGCGACATCCCGAAGATCACAATTTGCAGGAAGCAGATAACTCAGGAGTAGAGAAACTTGTGAAAAAGATCCTCGGTCAGATGAAAGATAGGTACCGCGAAGTCCTGGAGCTAAGATATATCAGCAGGCTCAGCGTCAAGGAAACAGCGCTTGCGATGGAGATAAGTGAAAATAACGCAAAAGTTTTACAAAACCGCGCGCTTGCAAAGGCACGGAAAATTATGAACTTCAAACAATGAAAAACGACATCGCAAACCTTTTTGAACAATACAGTGGTGAAATAAAACCTTCTGCTGCAGCAGAAGAGAGAGTATATGCCAATATCTCACAGCGCTTGAGAGACAGGCAAAGCAGTCTATTTTTTAAATTTAAAATGATGAGATACAAATTGTTTTCATTAAAGACCGGAGTGATCTTGGCACCGATCATCTTTGCCCTTGGCGCAGTGATGCTCCTCCTTCCCACGCTGTATATGGGGGCGCAGTTGGGATATGTTCCGGATCTGGCTCGCAATAGTGCGACTGATTTAGGAACTCCAGACACAGAGAAATTTGGTATCGGTAGTGAGCGTGCAGGCGAAAAGCCAGTTACATCAGAGGGGATGCTTTTCGATGGGAGTGACAATGATCTATATCCAATACCACCGCAACAAGAAAAAGAGGATACAGACACTCCTGAAACATCGAGAGCCAAAGAACAAACGGCGTATTTTGTACTTGAAAGCTCGGATGTAAATTCCAGTTACGAGAGCGTTCGGTCGCTGGCCTCAACCCTTGAGGGATATATTAAGAGTGTAAATCTTGAAGGTGGAAAAAAGAAGACGGCCTACATAACGTTGAGGCTTCCCGCTGAGAAGTTTGAGCTTGCTCTTGGGAAGCTGAGAGATATGGACGTAGAGATTGTGAGTGAGTCGATAAGTACTGTTGACAGGCAAAACGAGCTCACCGAGATAACAGACAGTAGGAAGGCACTCCAGGATCAGATAAAGGAGATAGAGAAGAAACTTGCTGGAAACCCGAAGGATTCAGAACGGCAGACGCTCAAGTTTCAACTGGAGGTTGCGAAAGACGATCTGGAGTACTACAACAGTCAGATGGAGGGAGTAAAAACAGATACTCAGTACTCTACTCTGACCGTTACAATCCAGCAGGCGAAGCTTGGCAGCATATTCGGGAACCTTGAGGATGGAGTAAACAATGCAGTTATCTTCTGGGCACAGGTATTTGCCTGGATACTGATACCAGTTGGATTCGCACTTCCGGTCGTTGTAGTGGTACTTGTTCTTTACAAGCTTCTACGACGCAGGAAGTAGTGGTTGCTTCGAAGTTAGTTAGTTCCGAGAATCCAATCTCCCTGCTTTAGCGGGGAGATTCTATTTTGCTCCCCTCTCTCTTATGCTGTGATAGAATGGACCATAATTCGCTTCTCCATTCATGAAAGATAAACCAGTCAGTTGGAAGCTTTCCGATATCCTAAAACAAAATGAGTTTGAAGATCTGAAGCTCAAGATTCAGAAGGATATTAAGCGTTTTGCAGCTATGTGCAAACGGCTCTCTCCAGGAATGTCTCCAAAAAAGTTTAAGCAGATAGTTTTGCTTTCAGAGAAGATCAGTGAAGATTTCTCGCGACTCTACGATCTTCCGGCCCTCATGGAGTCGGTCGACCAGCAGGCACCAAAACCAAAAAAAATGAAAGAACAGGCCAAGGACGTTGAAATTGAGATTGAAAATTCCACAAGGCCGTTTTGGCACTGGATTAAGGGTAAGCGGGTTAAAGGTATTCGCAAGTTAGACAATAGGAATGCGCGACGACTGTTCTCTTCTTTCCCTAAGATGAGATATATTTTGGAGAGAACTAAGGGAGCTGCTAAGTATACCCTAAGTGAATCGGAAGAGAGAATCTTAACTTTGAGCCAGGCTACAGGAATTTCAACCCTGTTAGATCTGAGATCTTTGATCGAGACAGAGCAGATATATCAAGTCAAGATCAAAGGTAAGTCTAAAAAAATATCTACCACTAGCGAGCTCATGAAGCATGTGTATTCAGGAGATCCAAAGACGAGGAGATCGGCGTATAAGTCACTGTTTAAGGTCTATGAGCAGAATTTGATGAAGTACTTTCTCGTATATCAGTCACGGGTAAAGGATTGGGGACACGAGGTCGCCCTTAGGAGTTTCCCCACTCCCCTCTCCATGCGAAACGAGGCAAACGATATAGAGGACGAAACGGTTGATCTTCTCCTTGAAGTTGTCAGGGAAAACAGAGGTATTTTTCATGAGTATTTCCATTTAAAATCCAAGCGCTTGGGGACGAAAAAGCTTTCCAGGTACGACATATACGCTCCTATCGGTGATGAGAGACGTGAGCATATCCCCTACTCTTACGCTGTAAACATTGTTTTGGATACTTTCGCAGAGTTTTCAAACAGTTTCGCCGATCACGCCAGGAGTATTGTTAATGAAGAGCATATCGATTCTCATCCATCCGAATCAAAGCAATCCGGCGCATTTTGTGCAACCATTGGACCAAAGATTACACCTTACATTCTACTGAATTATACTGGTAGGAAACGTGATATCTCTACATTAGCACACGAACTCGGACACGGAATCCATTCTCTCTTCGCCAGTAAGCAGACAGTTACAGGTCAAAATGCTCCTCTTCCACTGGCCGAAACTGCTTCAACTTTCGGTGAGATGATAACCTTCGAAAGGCTTCTCTCAGAAGAGAGTTCTGTTTCACAGAAACGAGAAATGCTGATGGAAAAAGTCGCCGATTCGTACGCTACAATTCTCAGGCAGATGTACTTTTTAACCTTTGAGATTAAAGCTCACAACGTGATATCCAAAGGGACAACTCCAGAGAGCCTCTCAGAATTGTTCTACTCTACTCTCAAAGAACAGTTTGGAAGCTCTGTAGTCATCCCCAAAGATTTCAGATACGAGTGGGCATATATTCCACACATCGTAAGAACCCCGTTTTATGTTTACGCATACGCTTTCGGTGAATTGCTCTCTCTAGCACTCTACTCCCGCTACAAGTCCGAAGGCAAACAGTTCATCTCCAAGTTTATCCACATACTGGCTGCGGGCAAAACAGTCAAGCCAAGCAAGTTACTCAAAGAGATTGGTATTGATATCAGTCAAAAGTCTTTCTGGCAAGGAAGTTTCGAGGTAATTAGCTCCTGGATAAAGGCGGCTGGATAACCCTTGTGGACAAGGGCTTGCACGTGAACGTCGATCCCCTTCTTTAGCAGTTTAACGCAGCGGTGGGTTTTAGTGTGGACAACTTTCGGCAATTACAAGTGAAAGTTAAGAAATAATTAAGACTTGGTGTCTATAATGCGATCTATGTTTAATGTAGTACAAACAATCGCTCTTCGGGGCTTAGAGGGGAGGGTAGTTGATGTAGAGGTTGACATCAGCTCAGGATTATCACGATTCGAGATTGTAGGACTACCCGGGAAGGCCATTCAAGAATCCAAACAGAGGGTAATGGCGGCAATAAACAACTCGGGATTCAAATTTCCTCACCAACGAATCACGATCAACCTAACTCCGGCCGATCTAAATAAAAAAGGCTCAGGATACGACCTGCCAATTGCCGTAGGTATACTCTTAACCTCTGGCCAGCTACCGCAACTAAAGAAAGGGATCTTTTGGGGGGCATTATCCCTTGAGGGCCAGACGCTTGCAGCAAATGGAGCTGTTGTAATTGCCGATGCGGTTCGGGAACTTGGGTTTAAAAGGCTATTTCTTGCAGAGATAAACGCCTCTGAAGCGGGGATTATTGCGGGAATAGATTTGGTCCCTATCAAAAGCCTTACTGCTATGCGAGATCCGGTTGCGTTAGAAACTGTAGCTCAACGAAATCCAAAATTCTCAGCACATGCAAATGCCAAGAGCGGCCCAGGAGAGGTTCCGGATATCTCTGAGATAAAGGGGCAAGCACAGGCAAAGAGAGCACTTGAGATTGCCGCAGCAGGAGGGCACAATCTGTTAATGTCAGGAAGCCCTGGATCTGGAAAAACCATGCTGGCGCGCTCTATGGCGGGAATTCTCCCAGAGATGAGTTTTAGCGAGCAAATTGAAGTGACTAAGATATACAGCGTGTCGGGAAAAATTGATATGGAGGGAAGCGTCGTATCACAAAGACCATTTAGAAACCCACACCATACAAGCTCGCATGTGGCACTAATAGGTGGAGGGAGTAGCCCAAGGCCTGGAGAAGTTTCGCTTGCGCACAAGGGAGTACTATTTCTTGACGAATTTCCAGAATTCTCAAATTACGCACTCGAATCGTTAAGGCAGCCCCTTGAGGATAAAGCTGTGAATATATCCCGCGCAGGTGTGTCTGTTCAATATCCAGCAGACTTCACGTTGCTTGCGGCGATGAACCCATGCAGGTGTGGTAACCTGACAGACCAGGACAGAGAGTGTACGTGCTCCCCAGCGGATATTAATCGTTACCAAAAGAGAATCAGTGGACCAATAACTGACCGGATTGACATGAAGATCGCTGTCAATAGAGTGAACTCGACCGACCTTTTTGGATCTGGAGGTGGGGAGAGATCCGCTATGGTTAGTCAGAGAGTAGGGGAGTGCAGAAAGGTCCAGCTCGCAAGAGCGCCTGGTAAAAGCAAGACGGCAATCAGCAAAAGTGGTGAACGGATTCTGAAGCAGTCATTTGAGGTATTGAAGCTTAGTGTTCGCAGCTATAATAAAACCCTGGGTGTGGCTAGAACAATCGCTGATCTTGATAAGAGCGATGAGATTAAGAAAGTTCATGTAACAGAGGCTTTGAGCTACAGAATCTGAGTGCGCTCCTTATGTTTCTCGACATATTTGTCGAGATCTGCACTCTTCCTGATATTCTTGGGGTTTTTTATGTACTTAAGAAAAAGAATGCCGTCCAGATGGTCTATTTCGTGTTGTATAAGATGGGAGAAGAATCCGTCTCCGGTAAGTGTTTTTGTCTTCCCGTTGGGAGCTGTAAACTCTGCAGTAGCAATCTCAGGTCTATCAACTGGACCCCAAAGCTGATCGTCACCTTTACCGATGCTCAGGCAGGCCTCCCAAATAAGAGACTGTTGAGCTGATCTTTCAACTATCACCGGATTGATCATCACAGTCCAAAGCTCATCATCGGCGATCTTCCCACGACCGGTATCGTCTTCCAGGTCAACCCTTCTGACAACACAGATTCTCAGGTTCGAGTCAATTTGCGGCGCGGCAAGCCCAGCTGTATCTCTTTCGTTCGCCTTGCAGGTATCGAGCAGGTCAGAAATTAAAGACTTGACCTCGGCAGCATTTATGTCCGTGACTTTTTTAGTCTTTTGGGTTAGAATCGGGTTTCCGATTTGTACTATATCCTTTACCATGCAATGATTTTAACATAAATCGATGAGAATACTGTTTATTGGGGATGTATCCGGCAGACCAGGACGAGAAATGGTCGGTAGGGTACTCCCTAAACTCAAAAAACAGAAGAAGATTGATCTGGTTATTGCAAACGCAGAAAATTCTGCTGGTGGAATCGGTATCACAATCCCAATGCTTACCGAGCTTCAAGGTTACGGTGTCGACTTCTTCACCTCAGGAGACCACGTTTGGAAAGATAGAGAGTTCATTGAAGAGCTGAACGATGCAAACCTGCCACTTGTTAGACCGCTGAATTACGAGGCGCAGGAGCAATTGCCCGGTAAGGGATACGACATAATTGATATGGGCAGCAAGGGTAGGGTAGTAGTAACCAATTTTCTTGGCCAGACATTTATGAACCAGCCTGTTAGAAATCCTTTTTGGAGAGCAGATGAGCTAATGCAGGAGCTTGAAGAGCAGGGGATAAATAGTGAGAAAGATGTAATACTGATAGATTTTCATGCAGAGGCTACCGCAGAGAAGATTTCGTTTGGATACTACTTGAGTGATAAGGTGACGGCCGTGCTTGGTACACACACACATGTACCAACCTCTGACGAGAGGCTTGTTAATGGTATGGCCTACGTCACTGATGTAGGAATGGTTGGGCCGCTGGATGCGTCGCTGTGGGCCGACTTTGAGAATATTGTCCATAACTTCAAATTCCCTTTCAAGCGTAGAATGAAGATGAAAAAGAACGGAAGAATCGTTTTTAACTCAGTGTTAATTGAAACCAAAAAGGGTGAGGCAGTCAGCATAGAACGGATCGATAAGATCGATGAAGTGTAACTTTCTTAGTTTTCTTTGTTCCAACCCCGTCTTCACTTACTAGGCAAGTGATCTAGCAGTTCCCCCTTGTGGGTGATAGCATCCGGCTGCGTACCGTCGAAAACGCCTATAGATTAATGCATACAAAGGAGACCTTCCAAACTAAAGTAAGTTATATTTACGGTTTTGAGATAGGAGGACTCTATTAAGAATGTAACCGTCCGATCACCCTATATATTAGGCGAATACTTGACATTTTGAGTGTCCAGACCCTATACTGAAGCGTTTCCAATATTCTTGAAAAATCCAATAAAGAAAGGGGGTGTTAAACATGAACAAAAGTACACTTGTAGACTTTATTGCTAGCAAGACTGGACTTACCAAGAAAGCTGCAGCCGACGCGCTGGAAGCATTCATGGAAGCAGTTATGAGCAATGTTGCAAAGGGTGATTCAGTTACCCTAACAGGCTTCGGTACCTTCAGATCTAGCGCTAGAGCAGCCAGGACCGGACGTAACCCACAGACCGGTGAGACAATCAAAATTCCAGCAAGGACAGTTCCAGTATTCAGACCAGGTAAAGAGTTTAAGGATATGGTAAGAGGCTAATCTTGTGGTAAAACATGAAGTTTAAGAAAACCCTGCACGTTCGCAGGGTTTTTCGTTTTACGCTATATTGTGTGCATGAGAAAGTTCTTTACGAAACCGGGGAGCAGGAAGATTTACTTCTTTCTATTGGTAGTTTTCCTCTGGATTGCAGCTGACACAATATTTGCCTATACACTTCCAGTCATTGTTGAAGATCGCTTTGATGACCTTGCGTTGGTCGGACTCTTGATAAGTCTTGGTGCAGTAGTAGGGATTGTAGTGGATCTTCTGGCAGGCTCGAAGCTTGTAGGGAGTAACTACTCCTTTTTTATTATCTCGGGACTTGTAACAAGCTTGCTTGTTGCGGTTTTGTATAGGTTTGAGCACCCCGTCTTCTCTGTCCTTATGATTTTCACTGGAGGAGTTTACTCAGAGCTTCTAAATTTTGGTAGAGAGGGATTCTTATCAAAGGAATTTAAGAAAGAGGAGCACACAAAGATGGCAGGACTACTGGTGATGGTTGGATCCGTTGCTGCGCTTGGTGTTCCGCTATTCGTTACAGACGCAATTGAGAAGGCCAGCTTTCACGTGCCTTTTATTATGTTTGCCGTGTTAATGCTTCTCGCACTTGTTACCTTCGTCTTTCTCAAGCCCAAACCCGAAGAACAGAAGAAAGTGAAGTTTCTCCATCCGATATCTATTGTTACTGAACTTAAAATCTGGGAGAAGCTTTCAGAAAAAACGGCATATATCTTAGTAATGATGATAATGGTATCAGTAATTGATGCTGTTTTCTGGACCACAGGTGCACTGTTAGCCATAGAGCTGATCTCGCAAAATGAAGCTGCGAAGTTCCTCATCCCTGTATTTATTCTTCCTGGATTGTTCGCTCCTTTTTACACTCCAAAGCTTTCAAAGCTGTTTGGAGAGAAGAGGGCGCTCATACTCTCGTTTATGTTGATGGGGGGATTTCTGATCGGATTTAACTTCACTGATAATGTGTTTGTAATTCTTATCTTGACAGCGCTTAGCAGCACCTTTATTTCATCCACGTACACGCTTATTGAAGGGACTCTCGCTCACCTGATAAACAGGCTCAGGGAGGATGGGAACCATATGATCAGCCTTCGGGGGATGACAGCTGACATTGGATACATCATTGGCCCCATACTTGCAGGACTGATCGCAAGCCAGTTAGGGCTGAAGGAGGGATACGTTGTAATCGGTATCCTCATTGTATTAATTGGTATTGTCTTGATGATCTTTACCCAACGCGACATCCGTCTTCCACGCAAGGAGATTGATTGTCTCGAGAATGAAGCCGGGTAGCCTTGTGGGTGATATAATTGTTGGCCCATGAAGATTCTCAAACTCACGCCAAAATCCGAAGATGATGTGCTAACAGAGGCACTGAAAGTTCTCCATAGAGGAGGATTGATTGTGTTTCCCACCGAGACGGCTTATGGTGCTGGTGTGCTTGCAACATCCAGGGGAGGGGTATCAAAGCTTCTGGATTTCAAAAGGCGTCCCCCTGGAAAGGCTATCTCTGTTGCTGTTTCAACCGAAAAGATGGCTGGTGAGTATGTTAAGTTAAACAGCGAGGCAAAGGAGATATACAAGAAGTTTTTGCCCGGCCCGGTGACAGTTATCTCCAAAAACAGAGGGGTTGTTGATGTCAGGCTCATTTCTGAGCGAAAGACACTGGGGATCCGCATCCCTGACCATGATTTTGTATTGAGGCTAATTCGTAAACTGGGGGAGGGGATCACTGCAACCTCTGCGAACACTCACGGAAGAAAAACGCCGTATAGTATTGAAGATATTCTTAATAATACTTCTAAAAAGCAGCAGAAACTGATTGACCTCATTATCGATGCCGGAGAGCTTGAAAAGACCCCGACATCAACAGTAATTGATACCACAAGGCATGGCATGCAGGTCATCCGATCAGGTGGGGTAGATATCGGAAATCTGGTTTACCAAAAGAAGATCGATTCGGGGGGAGAGATGCAGCTTGAGGGGGAGAAGTTGGTGAAAAGCAAGATTTTGGAGATAAAAAGGAAAAGTTTGATAGTGCTTTTTAACGGCGAGCTCGGGACAGGGAAAACTCAATTTACAAAAGGTGTCGCCAAGGGACTTGGAATTAGTGAGATAGTGAATTCTCCTACGTATTCCATAATTAATGAATATGAGTACTCAGGTGGGATACTTGTGCATATGGATGCGTGGAGACTTGAGAGCTTTGAAGAGTTTTTGCAGTTGGATATTGCAAGCTATATTAAACCGGGGAATGTGATTGCAGTGGAATGGTCTGGTTCGACTGAAGAGTTTTTCAAGAAATATAGGGAAGATGAAAAGGTCGATCTGGTTGAGGTTGAGATTAGTTATATCTCGGAAAGTGAGAGAGAGCTTTTAATTTTTGATTGATTATGTCGTTTTGACTGAGGGTTTTACCTTGTGAGGTGGCAATAAATTCGATGAACAGTGAACTCGGAAAACTGATAGTTTTGGCGATTGATACATCCTGTGATGATACTTCTGTCGCAGTTGTACAGGGTGCGCGTGTGCTTTCTAATGTCATCTCTTCGCAGGATGAGATCCATGGAGAGTGGGGTGGGGTAGTACCAGATTTAGCCAGAAGAGCTCACAACGAGAGGATTGATGCAGTGATCGAGCAGGCGCTGACGAGAGCCTCACGTAATTCGGGAGAGAAGATAAATTTCGAAACCATTGATGCTATTGCTGCTACATACGGTCCCGGTCTGGCGATAGCTCTTGAGGTGGGGTTAAAGAAAGCACAGGCACTTGCTAGCGAGCATGGATTGCCCTTTGTAGCAGTTAACCACATGGAAGGGCATCTCCTGTCTGCGCTTGCACAAAACTCCAGGGGTAGTGGCCAAATTAGGGTAGAGGACCTTAGATTTCCGCTCCTTGGACTGCTGATTTCAGGGGGGCATACGGAGATCGTTTTGATGAAGAGTTTTGGCGACTATGAAATTGTTGCTCAGACTCTAGATGACGCTGTTGGTGAGGCTTACGATAAGGTTGCGAGGATGCTGGGGTTGGGGTACCCCGGTGGTAAAGTGCTTAGTGAGATGGCCAAGCTAGTTTCAGAGAAACTAGCTCGGCCAGACGAGATGTATGCTCTTCCTATTCCTCTCAACAATGACGACAGGCTTGCGTTCAGCTACTCGGGGCTTAAAACGGCAGTGTATTACAAAGTGAAGCAGCTTAAGGAGAGTGCGGGAGGGCTTACAAAAAAACAGATCCACAACTTTGCAGCGTCATTTGAAAAGGCAGCAATCAGTCATCTACAGCAAAAGCTTTCAATGGCGATTGAGAAGTTTCAGCCAAAGATGATCCTGGTTGGAGGGGGCGTTGCTTCAAGTGCTAAGGTGAGGGCTGGTCTTAGAAAGGTCGCCAAAAACCTCGAGCTGCCGATATTCTTCCCTTCAAACAACAAATTGTATGTAGATAATGCTGCGATGATAGGTGTTGCTGGCTACTTCAAATTAGTAAGAGGAGAGCTTGCGCGCTCCAGTATCGATCGTGATCCGCGGGCTTCGATCTCAAAAGCGGCTTAGAGCAGCTAGTTGTTTGGGTTTATCTGAATATGGCTTCTTATTATAGTATCCTATTATTCGGACAAAGCCGGCTACACCTGGTAGGTAGGTGTTTATGTTGGCGGTTATTGGCGCCATATGAGTGTTTGTGATTTCGAGAAAACAGCATTTTATGGTATATTTATATAGTGACTAAATACATAAATATATGCTCTTTAAATGGGAATAATAGATGAATATAGGTCTCTGCACAGTTTTGCAGCATCGTGTATTTATCCCCACACAAGTATGATCCGCAGCGCTTAGTGGTGCTCTTAAGGCTTTGCCTTAATGGCGTCACTGAGATATGCGCGTATGCGTTATCTTTATCCACCTGTTTAATTGGGTGGAGATCTTTAACAAGGGAATAGTATTCAAATAGGTTCCCCGTATCATGATATTCACCTTTTGGTGTTATCAGTAGACGGGGAATCTCGTCTTGACAGTTACATAAAGGAGCAGGAATCATGGGTAACGACGCAATTAGGAGAATGGACAGGGTAGTCCATCGCTGGGTATATCTTGGCGTGCTCGCCATCGTCGTCGTTGTTGGCATTGTTGCTATGGTTCAACATGAGCGTGGCCTTCAACAGGTTCGAGAGTGTGAAGAGCTTCTCAACACCAGGTTTTACGGGTACATAGTAGAGGCTCGAGGGGAATGCAGTTCGCACCCCAACCTCTCTGAGGTTGCTGGAGCATTAGGTCTCCAACTTCGAGAGTTGCAGGAGAGGGTATCAAATACCATACACTCAGTCGAAACCAATGAGGTCGGCCCTGTTCAGGTGGTAGTGCCGTTAAATAAAGAGTCGGTTCACTTCTGGATCGAGTTCGTTCGCTCCTTCGATGGCGCTTTGAGTGTTCTAGGGCCAATAGAGCTGCCAGAAGGATGCCCGCCAGCGATTGAACTGGATGAAGGCATGGTCATAATCACGCACAAGCTGGGCTGTTTTTCGCCCATTATCGTGCCGGAACAGGAGGGCTACCACGTCGTAGGCCTTATCCCGCTCGGAGACGAACAGGTGCAGGCTCGAAACTTGAGTACTGGTAGTATCCTCGCTATGGATCAAGTCCTCACTGTTGGTCAACTCCATGGTGAATGGATACTCGAACCGACTGGGGAACAGGAAGTCCTTGAGGCATTATTCTTTGTCTCGGAGAACTTGGATTTTGAGAACATGTCCGCAGAGTATACTGCGTGCATGATGCTTCTTGAGTTTCAAGCAACTGATAGGTGTTCGGTTTATCCGACCCTTCAGCCTCCCAACGACCTACCGACGGCTACTTCAGAACCGGAGTAGCCCGCTGTCATCAAAGCAAAGGGAAAAGTCTTCATGTTTCATACTGAGGACTTCGGGTTTACGCCCAATTGGCTCACGCCAATCCCCTCAGTTAGAATGCTATTCCCCTTTGTTTTTTCCTGATAATTACTATTAAGGAGTGAGTGTATTGGTGGCGTGTCTGAATGCATTTACAACAACATTCAGCATACCGTCCGGCTGTGGTAGTCTACCACTTAGAACATCAGCGTAATCTACAGCTGCCGCTTCATAGATTTTTGGTGTTAGTGAGGCCAGAATTATAGCCTTTTGAAGCTCTCCAAGGTCTTTATACTCTGCGACCAACTTACCTCTCCTCCGACTTATCCTGCCTCCAAGACCTTGTTGACGAAGTCCGTTTGCCGAGAGCGCAGGAGCAATAGATCTGTTTTGTGCAGCAATGAACTGAGTTGCTTTCCTTTGAGCATCAGGTGTTGAAAGTACATGAGCGACTACTTCTGGAGTCAGCAACATAGCTCCAGTACTACCAGTTTGGCCTGCACTGAAGTTGTCGTCCATTTGTCCAAACGCGTTTTGTAGAGAATTCTTTGCGGATCGTAACCTAAAACCAAATATACCCTTTGGTGTCCTGGCGGGCGAAGTTGCGTCAGCAGCGGGTATCAATTGCTCAAAAGCACCACCTGTTTGTATATCTCGATCTACTTGGTTTAAGAAGGCCACAGCAGCTGAAAATCCAAAAGCACTCAACACATTTCTGAAGGGTCCATTATATCTATGTACGTCAGATCCAAACATGCCAAGAGTGAAAGCTTCAGAGCAAGGGTTGTCGGTATCGTTTGAATCTAATACATTGCCAAGCAATGCATGGGCATAAAGCCCAGGCATACGGCCTGTGTCGACAGGAGCACATTTATTGAAGATAGGGGCTGTGTTTACCAATTGGTTTACCGCTGCATTGGATTCCGTGAGTTCTCCCCTGAAACTTTTATAGTAGCCTAGAGCTATTGCGAGCTTGATAGTGTTTTCATACGTTGGAGCTTGCCCTGTCTCTATTGCTGTTAACTCTGTCTGCGTCTGCCTTAGAATATAGTTAGTGACTGTAGGAATCCTAAAGGCTAAGTTCCTGTATATCGTAAGTTCGGCGGCAGTAATCCACGCCTGCCACATTCCTGCACCCTGTTGATATGCCTGAAGTTTGGACAGGTTCTCTATAGCACCTGCTTCATCAAAATCACCGTGCCTTTCCAGATGTCGTTGAGCTGCTAATCGAGCTTGAAAGCCAATATCCTCCTTTTTCTGCAGTTCATGCACCGCCTCCAGAGGAATATGCTGTGAGAAGACAAGCTGTGTTGCAACTTCAAGATCCCATGTACCGATACCTTCAGTTCCTGTAAGAAGCCCAACTTGTTTCTCACGTTGCAAATCCGTAGCAGCATCCAGTGCCTCCGGAAACGCCGTTGATTCACGAGCGTCTGTAAGGACAGCCAATTCATGTCTTCTTCCTCGTAAAAGATCCATAATGAAACAGTTCTTAAATCTAAAGATATATGACCGGATTATATAGGCGGTGTATATGTTTTGTCAACTTGAGGTGTAACCAAAGTCTTGTTTAAGTAGAGCTACCTCCCCACAAACTCCCTCCCCATAAACGACCTCAAAACCTCAGGTACCTTTATCGTTCCATCTGACTGCTGATAGTTGTCCATTATTGAGATTAGCATTCTACCCATAGCGACACCCGTGTCGTTTACTGTGTGCACATATCGTTTCTTCCCATCCTGCGTCTTATACTTAATATTCATCCGTCGGGCCTGAAAATCGGTGGCATTTGTATCTGTCATGACCTCTATAAACTCACCTTGCCCGGCAAGCCATACCTCGGGGTCAACCTGTTTGGCACTGGCGTGGTAACCGGCGTCTCCTGTACATTTAAGTGCGAGTTGGTAGGGGAGCTTAAGCTCCTGTAACAACCATTCGTTAATCCCAAGCAGCTCATCAAATACCTCGCCGGATTTTTCCGGTGTGGAGACAACATTCATCTCAATCTTGTCAAACTGATGCAACCGTTTTATTCCCTTTGTATCTTTTCCCCACGATCCTGCCTCTGACCTGAAGCATGATGTATAAGCAAACAGTTTTATGGGAAGCTCGCTCTCATCGAGCACTTTGTCCATATAGTAAGAGAAATTCGCTGGCTCACTGGATCCAAGTAAATACAACTGCTGTCCCTCTTCAACAAACTCAGTATCAATTCTGTATATCTGATCTCGACCCTCTGGAATGTGAGTGGACCCGTAAAGTGCAGGCTCTCTTACTAAAAGAGGAGGGATTATCTGCCTAAATCCTGATGCAAGCAGCTTATCAAAAAACATCCTCTGAATTGCAAACTGCATGAGAGCAAGATCCCCCAACAGGTAAGTGAATCGCGTCCCTGAGACCTTTGCTGCCTGCTTGTTATCAATCACTCCTAGGGCCTCTCCAAGATCAAGGTGATGACGGGGCTTATAATCCTGCTTGTCTGCGTGCAGTGGAAAGCGTGGCATGTCGTCTTCGCTGTTGCCTCTCGCCTTGAGTCCTTCCAGCCTCTCAAGATACCCATTGTCAGGTGTCCAGGCTCTTAGAATTAAATTGTCTTCCTCCCCAGCACCCTCAGGCATATCACCAAGCGGCATGTTTGGAACCCAATCCAAAATCTCCTGCCACTCCTTCACTATGTCGTCAAGCTCAGCAGCAAGCTTCTGCGAACGCTCCTTAACCTCCCGCCCCATAGCCCTGACCTTCTCAATATCTCCACCTTCTTTGCCAATCTTAGCCAGCTCATTTTTCTCGCGGTTAAGCTCATCCTGCGCCGAAAGAAGCTCACGCCTTTTAGCGTCAAGTTCCAGCCAGCGATCAATATCTGCCTTTTCAGGATCGGATCTTCCGCTCGCTATTACGCGCTTAACCTCATCTGCATTGTTTCTTATAAAATCTGAATCCAACATGACTGATAAGTTCAAAGATTAAAACTCTAGACTTCTTAAACAAAAAAAGTCCCTATATCTATCTCCGTTCAGAAACAGATACAAGGACTCTTTCGAGTGGTGCCACCTTTGTTCCGAGCTGATTAAGTGTAACCGGCTCGGCGCTTTACAATACATTATTCAGTTGTCTGGAATAAACTCTCCACAGGCTTTCTCATTAGTTTGGTTCGCGTACATTTTGGACTTTTAGTAAGCCTTTTCTGTAGAGAAGAGCTTAGGTGAATATTACATTAATGACCCCAAAATAGTCAATGGCAAATGCGGTTAACTTGGTGAGATTAGGATCAGTCTGACCATAGAACATCGAGGAATATTGAGGTGTTGTCTCGAAGCTGCAGGTATAGAGAGGTTCCTGTTTCTAGGCCGAATTCATCCAGGAAAGCATTTGGTTTTATACGTCTGATCTGTGGCACCTCCCTGTAAACAGGGTTTTTTACAATCTCCTGACGCGCATTTTTTCGAATACAATAGTATGCCAAGCCTTTCTCTTTTTTGAGGATCGAATAGTCCACGACGCCGTTCCCTCGGTGGATTCTTACGAAAACAACTGGGTCAACCTCTGTATTAATGAAGGTATAAAAATATCCCTGCGGAACAGCCAGTTTTTCACCCTTTGAGAGCTTTACAATGAGCCCTTCCTCAACTGCCGTGTGAATATCAAACTCCTCCCTGGGGAGGTTTCTTTGCATGATTACTGTGAGGTTTCCGTGGTGTACCTCAATTACTGTGGAGCACTTTCCTCCCTCTTTGTCATTAGGGGAGAAATATATATGTGATTTGATGTACTCAACTCCGAGTAGTCCTGCGGGGATACATATGATATCGAAATACAGACCTTTTTCGGGGATTCCATTGTCTTCGATATGGAAAACCTGTACATGTTCCTCATACACCATTTCGGGATAGTGAAGCGATTTGTTAAGCAGGGCAGGGGAGAGGTTTTTGAGTAGTATCCGTTTTGATTTTTTTTGGGTAACGTCATTACTGAATACGAGGCTATTGTTGTTTGGATCAAAGCCTATGTCTAGACAGCACGTATCAGATAAGTCCACCATCACTTAAACGGTTTGTTAAGAGGAGAGTAAAGATTAGATTATTATACGCATCTAAAAATTTTTTTGTCAACTTAAAACTGTATATGGTTCGTAGACAGCGTTTGCCAGAGGAGTATACTGTTGATCATCTTATCTATTATATTGCTCAGATGACATATAAAAGAGCAATATGGATAATCACAGTGATCTCGATTGCGGGAGATGAGGCGATCAGCTGGTTAATTGCCAAATAGCTTGTCAGTGAAGCTTTTGTGTTCGGGGAGTTCATTTAGTTTCTCCCAGAGCTCCCTTTGTTCTTTTGAAAGCCTCTTTGGGATTTTGACCATAATTCTCACGTACTGGTCACCATTACCCGTTCCTCTAAACTTGGGGCCCCCTAATTTTGACATACGTAAAACGGTCTCCGGTTGAGTTCCCTGGGGGATCTTGAGTGTTTTATTTCCATGAACTGTTGGCACAGAAACCTCAGCCCCAAGAACTGCTGTGACAGAATCGATCTCTATATCAGTATAGATATCGTTTCCTCTGCGCTCCAACTTCTCATGAGGTGTAATTTCGATATTGACAAACAGATCACCGTAACCTCCACCTTTGTCACCGGCGTGGCCCTGACCCGTGAACCTGAGGGTGACTCCATCTGGAATACCCTGCGGGATTCTAATTTTAAAAGTATCTGTTTTTGCTTCGTGTCCTTTGCCATTACACGTCTCGCAAGTTTCTTCGTAGACGTGTCCCTCTCCCTTGCATGTGGGACAGGATGTCACGGTTTGAATTCCTCCGAGAATAGTCTGTTGAACCTTGGCTACCCTTCCATTGCCACCACAGGTAGCACAGGTTTTCACTTTGTCGGGGTGCTTCGCGCCGGTACCTTTGCAATCTTCACAGACCAGTCTGCGTTTATACTCAAGTGTTTTTTCAACACCAAAAACTGCCTCGTTAAAGCTGAGCTTAATCGTTGACTCAATATCCTGACCCTTCCTGGGGCCTCTCCGTTGTCCGGCAAATCCACCGAAGTTTCCACCGAAAAACTGTGCAAAGATGTCTTCAATACCGCCCATGTTGCCAAAATCAAACCCGTTGAAACCACCAAACCCGCCTTGTGCGCCACCTCCAAAACCCTGCGTTCCTGCGTGTCCAAACTGATCGTAGGCCTTTCTTTTTTGATCGTCAGAAAGTACTTCATAGGCTTCCTGCACTTCCTTAAACTTCTCTTCTGCATCAGTTTCTTTATTTCGGTCAGGGTGAAACTTCTTAGCGAGTTTGCGAAATGCGGATTTTATCTGTTTTTTTGTTGCAGTTTTGGAGACACCCAAAACCTCATAGTAGTCTTTCTTTTCCATCAGATGCTCTTGTTATTAGAACAAAATTGCGATGCAAGTTTAGCAGACAAACGTGTCGTTTGCTAGATGATATTATAGCAGAACGGTCAATTATCATATAAGGTCTGCAGGGGATGCCGGGTTTCAAATTTAACAGGTGATATGTTAGAATCGCTTGTATTCTTTTACATTCCACGCTTTGGCCAAGAAGAAATCGACTAAGAAGAAAGTACAAAAGAAGAAGGAATTTTCTATTGGCAGGACACCAATAGTGGCTGTTATGGGACACGTGGATCACGGAAAGACTTCTCTGTTAGATGCTATTCGAGGCACTTCTGTGCAAGAGAGTGAAGCAGGCGGAATTACCCAAAACACGAGAGCACACCAGATTGAGTACAATGGCCAGAAGATCAGCTTTATTGATACCCCGGGTCACGAGGCCTTTAGCGATATGCGTTCACGTGGGGCGAAGGTCACAGATATGGTGCTTCTTGTTGTTGCCGCCGATGACGGTGTTCAACCTCAAACCAAAGAGTCTATTAAATTTGCTCAGGCAAGTAATGTCCCTGTGGTGGTTGCTATTAATAAGATCGACAAACCCGGCAAGAAGCTTGCAAAGCTGAAACAAGAGCTGGCATCCGCTGGTCTCGAACTCGAGGAGTTTGGTGGTGATACATTGGTAAATGAAGTATCTGCTATAGAAAAGAAGGGTCTTAGTGAGCTACTCGAGTCAATCTTATTAGTCGCTGAGCTTGAAGAGATCAAACCCGAGACCGCGCCAGCCGGAAGGCTTTCCACAGCGTTTGTACTAGAGGCATCGCTCGATAAAAATCTTGGCCCAGTAGCACTTATGCTTGTTAAGTCTGGTAGATTTACCGAGGGTAACTACGTCGTGCACGCAACGGGCTATGCAAAGGTGAGAGCCCTATTAGACGAGAATCAAGAGAAACTTGATGAAGCACAGCAGAGTGACCCAGTTTATGTTATCGGACTGAAAGAGGTACTGGCAACCGGTGAGATTGTAAATATTGTCGAGAATGAAAAACAGGCAAAGGCACTTCTTAAAGAAGTGCTTCAAGGAGAGGCAGAGCTTCTTGAAGAGCAGCCCGAAAAGCAAGAAGAATCTGAAGATTTAGAACAACCTACTGAAGAGCAGGACCTTGAAATGCTTTCCCAGCTCCTTAGTGCTGCACAAAGCGAGAAAGAGATAAAGTACCTGAATCTTGTTTTAAAGACAGGGTCTCAGGGAACACTGGAAGTAATAAAAAAGGAGCTTGGTGAGCTTGATGATAATGAGGTTAAGATTAAGCTGATCAGTGAAGGTATCGGCCCTATCACTGAAAAAGATGTCACAGCTGCAAAAGCGGCACACGGGATTGTAATAGGTTTTCAGGTTGAGATCCCCAAGAAACTCCAAAAACTTTCACTGAAAGAGAAGGTGCTTGTGCGAAACTACGAGGTAATTTACGAGTTGATAGACGAGATGTCAGATGCACTCGATAGTATGTCTGATCCGGTAATAGAGAAGGTAGAGGTTGCAAGGGCAAAGGTTAAGAAAGTGTTTGTCTTGACCGATGGCAATGCAGTTGCAGGATGTGAGGTGGCAAAAGGAACTGTCATTAAAGGGTACAAGGCCTTCGTTGAGAGGGACGAAGTTGAGATGGCAGTTGGAAAAATCACAAGCCTGAAGCAAAACAAGAACGAAGTAAAGGAGGTTAAAAAAGGACAGGATTGCGGAATCCTCCTGGAGCCAAACTACAAGGAATTAGAGGAGGGAGATTTCATAGTGCTATTCAAGGAAGAGAAGATCTAAACTAAGAACACCTCTTCCAGCTCATCAAACCCCGGTTCCACCAATATCTTATCAACATCATCCTTAAAATCTATCACTATAGTTGGTACTGTCCGGTTTCCATTGTTAAGCTCCATAACAAGGGTTGCGGCTGTTTCGTCATCATCGATATTGACCGGTACGTACTCGATCCTGTATTTTTCAAAGAAGATCTCTGCACGTTTGCAGTCAGCGCAAAAACTGGTCTTATACATGGTAATTTTGCGAATATCGTCTCTTACTTTCATGGTATTATGGTTTCATGTTTAATTACAAACCCATCATAGCACACTAATATGCAGGAGTTTTTCGTTAATTTAAAGATGAGATTTAAATTGACGTACGCTTTAATGGCGGTCAATATCGTGTTGTTTTTACTGACGATCTTGCTTACGACCACCCTGAATGCTTTTCCAAATGATGTTCTAAGATTTCTTGGGGCTGAGTTTTTCCCAGACATAATCGCTGGCCAGGTCTGGAGGTTGATACTCCCGGCGTTTTTACATGGGGGACTCATCCACCTACTGATCAATATGTGGGCACTTTGGAACGTAGGTATTCATATCGAGAACTTCTACGGGCGAAGGAAGTTATTTCTTATCTATATTCTAACTGGACTGACAGCGTCACTGCTTAGTGTTGCCGTAACTTTCTTCGGTTTATTTACATCCGGTAGTACAGGACAGGGCTTTGCAGTGTCGATAGGATCCTCCGGTGCGATCTTTGGTCTCGTGGGGATTCTACTTGGAAACAATTATAAAAGAGACACATTTACGCCTCCGGTTCCTATTAATACCAGCGGGCTTTGGATCTTCGTGATAGTAAACTTGATGTTTGGACTGGGGATAAACAGCCTCGGCGGAACCGTTGGTGTGAACAATGCGGCGCACATTGGTGGACTAATAGGAGGTTTTTTACTGGGGCTTTACTTAAATCCAATAAACGCTTATTTTGTATCTAAGCGGAAACAATTCGTGGAAAGCGCTCTATTTTTCGCAAGTGTTGCGTTACTCGCAGCAAGTTTCATCGCTCATATAATATTTATTATCACCTAAAGATGGTATTGCTTTTTATTGGCCCGTCAGGAAGCGGTAAAGATACTCAAGGAAATCTGTTAGATAAGAATTATGAATATCGCACAATCTCTTCTGGAGATGTTTTGAGGGCAGAGGTAGCCAGAGGGTCTGAGATTGGTGATGAGATTGACAAGACTATGAATGAGGGCAAATGGGTGCCTGATGCAATCACGTACGCCCTGCTTGAACAGCACATGGAAAACGTTCACAACGGAAACATCATCCTAACGGGAGTCGTCAGAACAGTGGAGCAGATTCCGATGCTTGATACAATGTTGAAAAGAAGAGGCAAGAAACTCGATAGAGTGGTCTACTTTAAGCTTGAGGATGAAGAGGCCGTCAAAAGACTGTCGAACAGATGGTACGCAAAAGACGGTACAATCTATCACTCAATCTATAATCCTCCAAAGGAGGAAGGTATACACGATGCTGATGGCAGTCCACTGTTTCAAAGAGAGGATGACAAACCTGATGCAATCAAAGAAAGGTTGAAGCAGTTCCACGAGACCAACAAACCAATCCTGGACACATATGAGGACAGGGGAATCCTCCTGACGGTCGATGCAGCTCCATCAATAGAGAAGATAAATAAAGTGCTAGTTAAAGAGCTAGGTTTAACTAAAGAGTAAGAGCTTCGATACCCGTAGTACTAAGCACTGCCACCAGATAAACAACATAGATTACCAGAAAGAACAATCCCTCAGACCTATCGACCTTGTTGCGTTGGCCAAGAAATAGCGAGGCAATTAAGAGAAGAGTCGAAAGTGCGAGAACGAAGGAATCCAGCACGAGACTTTCGATGGATTGAATTGGCCTGATTGAGGCAGACATTCCAAGTATAAACAGGATGTTGAACACGTTCGATCCAACGATGTTTCCGATGCCGATCTCACCCTGATTTTGTTTAAGAGAAACAAGTATCGTAGCCAGTTCGGGTAATGAAGTACTGATAGCAACTACTGTGAGTCCGATTATCCTGTTTGATATTCCCAGCATCTCCGCGATGCTGGTAGCACTTTGTACAATCGCTGTCCCCCCGAGAATCAGTAGTATCAATCCTGCTGTTCCCAGTGCAACCTGGTTAGTGAAGCGTTTGTGCGTGAGTTCGTGCTCAAGCTCATCATAGTGTTCTTTGTGAGAGAACGCTACGTAGTATATAAAAATTAAAAAGATCACGAGTAAGATTAGTCCATCGCTGCGTGATAGCAGATTTGGATCAACACCACCTGAAAAAAATGTGTCAAATATCAGGAGGATGAAGATGACGATGCTAGCAAATGCGAATGGAATGTCTCTGGTTGCCACAAGGTGTCTGACGCTGATGGGTTTAATAAGGGCAGCGATTCCAATTACGAAGAGGATGTTAGCGATATTGGTGCCCACGATGTTTCCAATGACAAGATCATTAGCACCGTTCGCCGAGCCGATGATATTGACAATAACCTCAGGAATTGATGTGCCGAATGCGATAACCGTGGCGCCAACGACAAATCTTGGCAACCCTGTCTTCTGCGCAATATAAATGCCTGCATCAACTACAAGCTTCGCACCCCGCACCAGCAGGAATATACCGACAGGTATTAGTATGAGGTAGATAAGAATCATTAGCGAGCTGTAATCTAAAGATATACTAAATAATAACTAACAAGCTGACAATGCTCCCGAGTACAAGTTGTGCAAACTCATGTTTTTTTAAATATATTCTTGACCAAAAAAGGGGTGGTAGTAAGACCAGAAAGGCCAGGAATGCAGTACCAATCATAGAGCTGATCAATAAGACAGATATTGTGTAAAAAGTTGTATGAAAACTTATCTTCCAGTAAAAAGTGATTGCTGTTGTTACGACCAACACAATCAAGAGGCGGATAAGAATTGGTGTAATAACAGGCAGGGTGTTGATCGATAATAATATCGAGATACTCAGTCCAAGCATGGCAATTAGGAGGATCGGACGTCTGGTTTTGACATTCGTAAACTCGTAGTCTATCTTTCTCCAAACGAAAACATAAAGGAGGATGTACAAGCCCACTGGGACAACTACAGGTAGAGACACAATTACAAGTGACACTAGATCAAGACTGTAGTGTTGCCATAGAGCAAAGCCTGCAAGAGAGATCCATACTGGCGGACCAAGGACTCTGGAGATTGCCTCTGCTATGACTGTTGTTGTTTTATTCGCCACTTCTTTATCTGCTCATGATCTCCAGAAAGTAGTACATTGGGAACTGTCCACATCTCGCCCTCACTGGTTAGAAATTCTGCGGGCCTGGTGTACTGTGGTGCTTCGATCATTCCCGGCTGGTTGTGGGATTCACTGGCAAGAGACTCGTCGTTCCCCAAGGCTCCGGGTAGTAGTCGGATAGTAGCATCTGCAATCACCATCGCAGGTAGCTCTCCCCCTGTGAGTACGTAGTCGCCAATAGAAACGACGTCATCAACGAGATGTAAAGCCACTCGGTTGTCAACACCCTCGTACCGACCGGTAATAATAATGAGTTGGTCCAGCTTCGAGTAAGACTGTGCACTGGGTTGACTAAAGTGCTCACCGCGCGCGCTTGTTAAGACCGTTCGCGAATTTACTTCGGTCATTCTGATTTCACCCAGTGCTTTGTAGATCGGCTCAACCATCATTACCATCCCCGGCCCACCACCAAATGGGTTGTCATCAACTGTTTTGTGATTATCACTCGTCCAGTCTCTGAGATCATGGAGATTGATCTTGACCAGCTCATCATCAACTGCACGCTTCACGATACTCTCACCGAAGGGAGAGGCAAACATACCGGGAAAGATTGTAATAATATCAATTTGTAACATCCCTCTACAGATAATTATTAACACAGCATATCTGCAATTGTAATTTTTTTTGTGTCAGATGCAAAGCAGTGTTACGTTATCATTATGCTTATTAATAAATCTCGCTCATGTCCATCAAAATAGGTTCGACCAATGTCTCGGGAATCTTCTGGAAGTACATCCTTTTTGGAGTGTTGTTTACGGCTCTAATTGCCGTTTTTAGTGTAATTATGGCGGGGATAGCATCTTTCCGTAATGAAGTAACTTTTGATAACTATCTCAGCACGCAGGATATATATCACGGCCCGCTTGAACAATCGGCACCAAGTCTGCAGCCACTTGAGCCCGAAAGCGAGTTGTATATAGTCAACAGATTAGACGAAATCAAGGCGAAGAGCTTCATTGATAATACGCTGCTATCCTCTACAGATGCGACGGTTGTAATAGATGCTGATTTTGTCAAAAAAGGACTATCATATCAGCCAACCTTCCGCACCAGTTTTGATGGGGTCTTTACGCTGAAAAATAAGCTGAATGAGAAGAGCGTTGTGAAGTTTGTCTTTCCCTTACCCGTGAGCAATGAAAGTGATGAGTTGAGTAATGCAAGATTGGTTGTGGGTGGTAAAGAGGTTGAAAATGCAAAAACTACTGTGAAGATAACTGACGAGTATGGATTTGTTCAGACGATCAGCGGACTTAAGTGGCAGGGTGAAATTACAGCGGGGGGAGCTGTAGACATTCAGGCAAGCTATAACACGGTAGGTCTGTCGTTTTTCACGTATGAAGGCATAGAAAATTCCAAGTCATCTCAGGATATTAGATTTGCGCTTACAATCAACGGTACCCGATCTTACAATGTGACCCAGGGCCTTTCTGTTGACGAACGTGAGTTTGGCGAAGACTATGTGAAGCTCACCTGGGATAAAACAGACCTTTTCTCAAAACCACTGATAAGCGTTTCAGTAGGCGAGAAGTTGAACCCGTCAACACAGGTGTCCCGGGTTTACCTGACTATGGCCCCAATTTACGTCGTGTTTTTTGCAATCCTTCTTTATACTTCGTTTCGTTTTGGGAAAATACTGGGTATTCTTGATATGTTCCTTCTTACGGTTCTTTTCACAGTATTTTTCCCGCTGGTTCACTACTTATCCAGTTTCACCATTGATCCGACAATGGAGCTGTTTGCCGGCATGTCTGATGTGGGCCAATTTTCAATGCCAATCTATGGTGCATTCGTGATTGCGTGGACACTAATTGGAGGGATAATGCTTTACCTGACCAGCAGAATATCTGGATTCAAATACTCTTTAAAATTCGCCCTACCAGCGCTTATCCTGTTCATGGGATTCTTCCCGCTAGTAGTGACAGTCCCTGAGTACAGCATGTTGCTCGTTATCCTGGGATTCGTTGCACTGGTGGCGATTGTTGTTCAAGTTAGGATTAACGTAGGCCAAACGGAGAAAGCCGTAGGCTAGAAAGTGCATGCGGCGTATATACCTGGAAATGACTATGTCAAGTCAACTTCCTCAACAAAGTTATAGTCCGGATTCCAGAGCATGGGGACGTAACCACGTTTCTGCTCTTTGAATTTTGTAAGACCTATTGACTTGAGAAAATCCCTGATCACTTTCTTTCCTTCGGTTGGTTTTTTGATGTTGTCTTTGAGGTGTATCCAAGTGCCTGAAGTTTACCGAGGGCTACATCACCATCAGAAACATCGTACTCATATTCATCACAATGGGTAGCTTTATCGGAATTCGGAATGAAGTGGAAGTGTTTTAGGCAAACACTTGCTCCACTTTTTCAACTCCCCCAACTGTTTTGGGGTAATCTGGATTTTGGTCTCAATCTCTTCACAATTGGTGAAAGATTTCTCCGACTTGTAGTAGCTGTGGTGGAGCTACTATTTCTTATTCATCGTCTCGCTTACCCAGACAAGAGCAACCCAAACTGCTCCAAGTCCGACAAGAGCATATACTACCCGGGCGAGTGTAGACATATCGCCAAACAGAGTAGCAACGAGGTCGTAGTCAAAAAGACCTACAAGTCCCCAGCTGAGCCCGCCAACTACTACAAGCAGTAAAGCAAGCATGTATAACATTCCTTCGCTTTTCACTTATATCACCTCCTTTACACTGAGATTCTTAGCTAATGTTACAGTTTTCTTTCTATCATAGCAATTTGGGCTATACTAGCTTTGTGGATAAAGATACAAGGGAGGAAAAACTTGAGAGGATAGCTACTCTGGAAAAGAAGTTAGACGACCTAAAGCAGGTTTACGCAAATGATGTCGCGACTTCCCACCACGAGCCGCACCAAACTCAACAAATGATGCAGCTTCTAGAGAGACAGATCTATGAAATTGAGCAGTCTCTAAGTGAGACAAGGGGTGACGAATACATCCTTTCTGATAGAGAAAATAAGGAGAGAAGGTTTTACCTCGTAAACGATAACCCCAACAGCCTTCTTAGCAGGATTAGTAGAGAGTCTGCTGTTGGAGAGAAACTTGCAAAGCTGAAGGTCGGAGATAAGTTGGATCTTGGTGATCAGGAGTTGAGACTTAAAGAGGTTAACCCTGAATAGTTGTTGTCCTTATTTTTTGTTCATGATAATTTAGAGTATTATTTCAGTATAAAGATGAATCATGGCAGAAAAAGAATCTGACGGTGAAGCTACCGGTCCTTCAGACGTAACAAAGACCACAAGTTCCAATGACAATACGAAGAAGGTGATAATCATTGTAGTTGTAGCCCTTATTGTTTGTGCGGTAGTTTGTGGTGTACTTACTTTGGGGAGTGGGCTGTTGGTTCAGCAGGGTGCCAATCAGTTAGTAAATGAGCTAGAGGAGGGATTAAAGCCGTTTGAAGATAATCTTAAAACTTACGAGGACGATTTCCGAGACCTTAATGGAACGGATGGTGATCTTGAACTTTTTCCCGGTATGACAGGGGGAGAGTGGCCGGCAGATATGCCTTCAGATGTGCCAGTATACAAGCATGGTAGTATCAGGCTTGCTAGTACAGATAACGAATCAAATATTGTGAGCGTGCTCTTATATGAATTTTCTCTTGACGCGTTCGAAGACTACAAAAGTGACCTTGAAGCTGCGGGCTGGACAATCGACTCAGATGTCGACTCAGATGTCGACTCAAGAGTTGACTATCTCACAGCCTCTAAAGGAAACTTAGAGCTACAATATTCAGTGTCTATTGCTGATGATTCGGGGTTTGTTACTGTGAGGATAGGAAACTAAGCGTAGTACTTAGGTTGAGCTATCTTAAGGCCCTTGACCCGCTTGAAGTCCCTTGGGTTGATCGTTACCAGTGGTACTCCGATGTCTAGTGCAGTACTGGCGATCATGATGTCGGCAGTTTTTGGATTACGGAGGCTGTTTTTCTTTCGTGATCTCAGAGTTTTTGCACATAGTTCTCCCATAGATTGGTTCAACGGGATTATTTCGAACATCTCAATGTCTTCTTTAAGGAAAGCAAGATACTTCTGATTTCTGGATAGAATATAGATCAGGATATTTGTGTCTAGTAAAAGGTCAACCATCTGTCTGGAACAGATCGTCAAACAAACCCCTGGGTCTCTCTATGTCGAGAGGTGAGCTGCTACTGAAGCTCAAAAAGTTTACGGCCAGTGTTAGATTGCTCGGCTAAGCTGATGACGAGCTCATTCTTGTCGTAACTTCTAGTTCTGGCTGCATATTGAAGTAATAACCAAGTAATATTAACGGTCTGTATGACAAGTTGTCAGGCAAGGGTTTGGCGAAGGAAAAAATGCCATGAAGCGAGCAGACACCGATTACACAGGTTTGATATAATTGACACACGTCAATACATCGTGTCTGTCTTGGTTGAGGCTGGGCGGATTACCACTTTTAAGGAGAGGTGGCTGAGTGGTCGAAAGCGATGGTTTGCTAAATCATTGTACGGGTCACACCGTACCGCAGGTTCGAATCCTGTCCTCTCCGCTCAGTTCCCAATAAAATTGGGGAATGAGCCGAGACAAAAAAAGTTAAGAACCACATCATGCCGACGGCTCGCACCCAAACTAACGGGGCTACGAGTTAATGTTTAGCGCTATCTACAAGAAATTGCTAGACTTGAACTATCTTTAAGTTAGTCCAAAGCTTCTATGAAATATCTTGTTGCAATAATTATTGGAATCATCGTGCTGTTTGCTGCAGCTCTTGCTGCGTTGGCGTTTGTTGCAGCCCCCGGAGCTGATTCTGGTACGAACCCTGATCCGGAACCTGTAGCTTGCACTCTCGAAGCAAAACTGTGCCCCGATGGCAGCTCTGTAGGAAGAAGTGGTCCCGACTGCGAGTTTGACCCGTGCCCTGACGATTTATAAAATGACATCAAGACGTAGTGGAAAGTTTGTGTCTTTGGCTAAGCTTCCGGACTACATCCCTTGGACAACTAATTTAGAGGAGTATGAAGTAGTACTCAAAGAATGTTCAGATCAACAACCCTGAGTATCGGCAGGATGATCGAAAGCGAAAAGACTGCAAACCCGATAATCGAAATTACTACAAGTAGCAGGATTCTCCCTATCCACTGATATAGATTATCTCTAACGAATTTCGTTGATCCGGTCAGTAGTCGGTAGAGTGCTGCGAGGCCTATCCCACCATATGCGACAGCAAGTATCGCGAATACGTAAACTGGAAATGTAGGTGGATGAGTTCCCAATCTGGAGTAGTATCTCTCTATCCTGGGATTTGAGAACAGAAACACAACCCCAACAACAACAGCATAAAGAATAGAATACACTATCACGAAAATATGCAGAGCTCTTATCGCAGCTTTGTAGTTCTCCTTATGTGTCACTTGCCTTTTTTAATAAAGATCTTTGTTTAATAATAGAAGGTTTTATCGTAAGGGGTCAATCCATGCGATCGTGTCGTCTGGACGTTCACGAAAATCCGAGGTGGTTCCTGCACTGTAATCGAGAACTACCCCTTCCCACCCCAATTCTTCTTCGAGCTCCTTTTTAATTACCCAATCGCGGGGGGACCCTCACCAGTGTCAGCAAGACTTGTATCGTTCTCAATCCAATTGAGGTTTTGTTAAAATACCAGTTATGCTAAATTGGTAAGTATATTTACGTATCTGCCCAGTGGCTAAAAAAGGGTTCAATTTACTTAGACCACAAATAGAACCACCCACAGTCTGGACTAAGGTGTACGACTACATCGTTGGTTCAGCCAGAGTGATTGTGATACTGGTTGAATTAGTTGTTGTGTTGGCCTTTGTAGTTAGGTTGGTTGTGGATGTTCAAAGCAAAAACCTGGATGAGGAGATTGTGGTAAAAGAGGCTATTGTGAAGAGCTTTGCCCAGGCCGAAGCGCGTTACGTGCGTATTCAAAACAAGACTGGAGCGTTCAACGCTATCTGGACAAATTCCCCAATATATATCCAGCTATACTCCGAGATAAATGGGTATATCCCAAACAGCGCAAGAGAGATGACAATACAGATAGACAATGACAAGATCTTCATTACAGGGATCGCAATCACATCGGAGATAGGTGAAATGGAGAATGCCTTCAAAAACTCGGACACATTTTATAAACAGGAATTGGACCAACTTGAGACAGAGGGTGTCTCTGACGATACACTTGGAAACTTCACTCTCAGGGCGCAGCTTAATGAACTACCTATGCGTGAGCTGATTGACCAGACTGTTCTGGACCAACCAGAAGTAATTCCAACTCCTACACTCTTCGAAGATAATTCTACTGTATTACCAACTCTCACTGACACGATCCAGTAATAAATGATATGGCACAAAGACGAATCGAAATAAAAAAGATACTAGCGACAACACAGGGGAGGGCGTACGCAGTTGTTGGGGTTACAATCTTTTTAATTGTACTTATGTTCTTTCTCGCGATTAGGCCGGCATTTCTGTCTATCACGAACCAGAATACGCAAAATGATGAGAAGCGGGAGTATCTTGAGGAGCTTACCGACAAAGAGAACACGTTAAAAGCTCTTGCTAAGCAAGAGATAGAGCTGCAGAGTCAGATAGATCTCATGAATGAGTATTTACCTGACAAACGTAATGACGAGTACTTCGCTGCGAATATTGCTGCCATCGCTGACCTGTACGGTGTAGATGTCCTCGTGATTAACTTCAATAAAAATGAGGTGATTACTGATGCGGAGTTGATCCAGTACACTCAGATGCTCTCCGTCCCGTTCAGAATCTCTGTGAAGGGCAATCTGGCTGATTTACAGTTGTTCCTTGGTCATCTTGAGAATTTTCCGGCACCTGTAAGAGTTGAAGGTATGGCATACTCAGACAAAGAGCAGGAGATCTTTGTTGAAGGGACGGGAGTGAAGGCATTTACACTCGACATTGATGCGGTATATTATTTCTGGAGATTCGGAGTATGAACAGATCGTGGATAGCATTAATAGTTATAGCAGTCGTCACTATGCTTGGCATTATTGGGTATGAGTTTTTTCAATCACTCAGCGGGGCTAACGTAGAGTTTAGAAGGGGGATCCAAACGACCGAATTGCCGGCAGATCTTGGGACGAAGCAACTGGGCTTTGTAGGGTTTCTGGAAGAAAGCGTTCTTGTAAAAGACGCTGAGCTTGAAGGCGAGACAACAGAACAGCTAACGCTCCCTGAAGGTACACAAGAAGGTGCAAATCCATAGTATAATTCACCATGAGTAAATCAAAGAACAAAACATCAGATGGTGGTATTAATATTTCACTCGAGAATATTGGCCTTGCTGAGCTTGTTAACCCCATTGCAATATTGATAGGAGGCATTCTTATTGCAGCAGCAATCTTTTATGGGTCAGCAGAGCTGCGACCCGAGGCATCACGTGTGAAAACCAACTGTTCGGAAACCGCGCCACTTTCAGAAGACTGCCTGGTCGAATATGCTCAAGAACTAAGTCTGGATATACCTAGGTTCGAGACCTGTCTGACTGAAGGCGAAAAGGGTGATCAGGTCTCTTCGGAGATTGAGAGCGCCACCAGCCTGAGCCTTACCGGAACACCGACATTGATTCTTGCAACTGGGAGAGGTAATGAGGTGAGAGGATTTAACCTGGGAGCTGTAGATACAATCGAGAATTTCAACGAGCTTTATGATCGCGTAACTAACGGGTCAATTGAAGACGCACAAAGTTATTGGGTAGATGTTCAGCTTGATCAACTCAAAAGCTTCAGGTCAGAGGTAAGAGATTTTTTTAAGTCAAAGGATGGAGGAGGATTAAAAGGTGCAAAATTGGACAAAGAGGTTTCTGCGTTCATGACAGACCAGAAACGAAGTGTCGAAGCACACAGTGAACTAAAAGACTTCCCGCTAGGGGAGGGGATTTCGAAGGGCGAAGGGGAGGTAGTGCTTATGGAATTTAGTGACTACGAATGTCCGTTTTGCGCTGAGTTTTCAGCGGGCATAGGGAATCAAATCATCGAAGAATATGTTAACAAGGATAAGCTAAGATTTGTCTTCAGAGATTTCCCTCTTGAGGATATTCACCCCAATGCCAGGCTGGCTGCTGAAGCTGCGCGATGCGCTGGTGATCAAGAGAAGTACTTCGAGTACCATGATCTGCTATTTGGAATTGAACCTGGATAAGCTGGGCATATCCATTTTGATTCATTAAGATGGATGTATGAGAAACACTATCCTGATCGTAGTAACAACATTCTTTTTCACTGCTTTGTTTCTGCATGTTTTCAATAATGTGAGCCCATGGAATACTGATGCAGTCCAACTGGCAATCGAACGTTACGGTCTTGAAACTCAAGATAACTTCACTGAGTTTGTAGATCAGGCAATGGAATTCGGGCTCATCTGGAGCCTGATTGATATCAAGAACCTGCTGCTACTGTTAGCACTACTTGGTGGTGCAGTCGTTTCGGGATTTGCGGTGCTACACCTCATTATTGATAAGCTATTTGTTAAGAAATTCTATGAGAAGCCAAATGTTTCTGTTGCGTTCAGAAGGGGTGTCCTGGTCTACCTTGTGATCGTTAGTCTGATTTTGCTGAGACTGATCGCCGGATTGTTTTGGTATAATGCACTCGCGGTGTTGATCTTGGCAGTGTCGATTGAATATGCCTTCGTAAACTATTTTAAAGATAGAGGGAATGAATAAAAAGATACTCGTTGCAATCGCTTGGCCCTATGTTAACGGCGATATCCACCTTGGACATCTTGCTGGCTACCTTTTGCCGGCTGACATTTTTGCCAGGTATCAGAGATTGAAAGGAAATGACGTGCTAATGGTTTCTGGCAGTGACACCCACGGAACACCTATAACTGTACAGGCGGATAAAGAAGGGGTTTCACCCGAGGAAATCGTTGAAAAGTACCACAAAAGTGATGTTGCACTGTTTAAACAGTACAAGCTCAGTTACAACCTCTACACTACGACGAGAACAGAAAATCACAAACGCGTCGTACAGGAGCTATTCCTACAGCTGCTCGACAACGACTATATTGTTGTTGATACTCAGGAGCAGTACTACTCGAGTAAGGACGAGCAGTTTTTGCCGGACCGCTACGTAAAGGGGACGTGCCCTTATTGCGGGGCAGAACACCAGCGAAGTGACCAATGTGAAAGCTGTGGCCGTTGGATAGGCGATGGTGAGTTGGTTGCCCCTTACAGTGTGCTCACTCGGGCACCGGTTGAGCTGAAAGAGACAGAGCACTACTTTCTCGATTTCCCAAAGGCACAGAAAGAGCTTGAAAAGTATGTTGAGTCGAAGAAAGATGTATGGCGAAACTGGATCTGGAAAGAAGCAAGTGGTTGGTTAAAAGAGGGGCTTGAGAAAAGAGCGATTACTCGTGATATGGATTGGGCAATTGAGCTCCCCATCGATGAAATCAAGAAGCGTCCGAAATCGAAACAGCTCAAATTCTTTGAGGGAAAACGGATTTACGTCTGGTTTGAAGCTGTTATTGGCTATCTTTCGGCTCCTCAAGAATGGGTTGATCTCAATGAGGGTGGAGAAGATAAGATTTTTCTTAAGACCAAAGGTCAGTCAAATGACTGGAAGGACTGGTGGATGAATGGAGACTCCGAGCAGTTCTACTTCATGGGCCAGGATAACCTGGTTTTTCATACACTTATGTGGCAGGCAGAGCTGATGGGAAGTGGAGTCGACTATACACTGCCGCACAACGTTCTTGTTAACAAATTTATGAATTATGAGGGTAAGAAGTTTTCAAAGAGCAGAAACTGGACTATTGATTCAAAAGCCATGGCTGATAAATATGGTGTTGACGCTGTGCGTTTTTACATCGCATCAAACTTCCCCGAAAACAAAGAGGGCGACTTCACCTGGGAGGGGTTTGTTGACTCGATCAACAACGAGCTTGTCGCAAATCTGGGTAATCTGGTTAACAGAATTTTGAAGTTTATTGAGAGTAGCTTTGAGGGCAAGCTTTCCCCAGACGATTATGAGCTTGATGAGAAAGTAAAAAACGAGGTTGATAGTGCATTTACTGAGATCGGTGAACATATTCAGAAAGGTGAGTTTGTTGCCGGGCTGGACAGAATAATGGAACTTACGCGATTCGGTAATAAGTACTTCGACAGCTCAAAGGTGTGGAAGGTTGCAAAAGATCATCCCGATGAAGCTGAGAGGATTCTCATGAACATGATTAATCTGATTAGTGCGATTCCTTTCATTTTAGCCCCGTATCTGCCCGAGGGAACAGGGAAGCTTTGCATGTACCTCCGTTTTAAACCGTTAAACCCGAAGGTCGGCACAGATCTTTGGCAACCTACTTTCCGCAACAGTTTTGAGCTTAATCATGAGGTTAAACCAGTTTTTGCAAAGCTGGAACGGGACACGGTGTTAGCCGAAAAAGAAGGAACTTCTGATGAGTAAGATCTTGCCCTTCACAGATCTCTTTGACTCACACTGTCACTTAAATGATTCCAGATTTGATGAGGATAGAGACGAGGTTGTAGATCGTGCAATTGAGACAGGTGTGAAACATATCGTCGATGTTGCCGTCGATGTTAATTCAGCCGGGAGATCCTTGGAGCTGAGTGGGAAGTATAAAGGGGTTGTACACTCTACTGTTGGCATCTATCCTGAGTTCTTGATACCCGGTGCGAGTATGTTTAAAGGGGAGGTGGGAGAGGATGAAGTTCTTGCCAGGATTGAAGATATTGATAGTTTACTATCCAAACACAAAGGCAGGTTTCTGATGGTAGGAGAGTGTGGTTTGGATTATTATTGGTTGGTGAAGAATGTCAGAGGTAAAGAAGAGTTTGACAGGAGTGTCTCTCTTCAAAAACTCTTGTTTGAAGAGCAGATTAAATTGGCAGTAAAGCACAAGCTTCCATTGACCGTTCACCACCGTGAAAGCACAGACGATTGCCTTGAGTTGCTCGCAAAATACCCTGAAACCAGGGCCATCTTTCATAGTTTCACTGGTGACCTTAGACAGGCAAACGCTATCCTTAGTGCAGGGCACAACGTTGGAATCAATGGAATTATCACGTTTCCTAATGCGACTGAGTTGCAACAAGTGGTTAAGGGTATCCTGGACGGAGTTTCGATTGAGTCACCACAGGATCTGTATGAAAAAGGAGTCTACCTGGAAACCGATTCGCCATATCTTGCTCCACAAGCAAAGAGGGGTAAGAGGAATGAACCGGAGAATATATCGGCAATATTTCGTTCCCTTGTACCGTAATGCGTTCACTTCTGGAGTGCGTAAATGGGAAAAGAAAGGCTAGACGTCCAAGATATATACTGTTACTATGGCACTCACTATTCCTTTTCTCTCGTAGCAGTTAGGATAGCTATTCAGTAATATGGAGTCACTGCATCTCTTAGGTGTTGACGAGATTGGCTTTGATATAATCTCTAGAGGAGTTCTTCCTTCAACGGGGGATTTAAGTAGACAGATACAGCCTGGGGACACAGTTTTCTCACAGGATTCTCGCGTTGTCTCCCGAATAAATGAACTTCTCGGACAGCACTCCATGGTTGAGGGTTGGGGAATAGTCGAACGTGGTGGGGAGGCACGTAGGATTCATTTTGGTGAGGATGCAGAGCATTTGTCGGGACTTATAACTTCAGATCCTGGTGTTCGTCAAACAGCATTACTGTCTAGAAGGAATGGGAATATGCTAGCGGTTGCTAGGTCATCAGGAGGGTATGGTTTTATAGACTACAATTCTCCGTTGGATACCGAAAGGATAGAGTTTCTTGCAGCTGCGATAAATCCTATACTTCTATTAAAAGGTAGCTCTGAGGAAAGCGATAAAGAAGAGTTTTTGCTCAGCTTTGGTCAGCTTGTGCAAGATAAAGAGGTACGTCATGCTTTGAAGTCAAGATTCACGAGTCTTAATCTTCGAGCAGGTATTATCAAGAGTAGAAAAAGTGCGTTAGAGCACCTTCCGTTTGAGGCTCTTAGAGTTGTGAAAGAATTGGAGAGGTTAGATTCAACTCTATGGATTATGGATGAGGTGGATAGACAAACTGAGCTTACTGTGCGCAGGGGGCTCGGACTAGTCGGAAGTTCTATTGGTACACACGACTTTGCACATATTACATATATCGAGCAAGGATTGCAGGATAGACTTGTCCCAGCTCGCACGTTTCTACATCTCTTAGAAACCGTTAACAATGCTGCTGTTGGTGGCAAAGCGACGGCGGTGGTAATTTGCGCGAAGAAGCATTCGGCCGATGAAATTGAGTTTTCTGTGCTCGATAACGGAATGGGGATGCAGTATGCGGATATGGTTAAATACATCAAGCCAGGTGTTTCAGGAACAGGTAGTACAGGACAGGGATTACCCGCGATTATCGAGTACTTTGGTAGACAAGGAATTCAGGTCACCTTGAAATCTTATGGTAATACTACGGAATCGCCTTTTTGGTATGAAGTGCAACTTAATCCGGCAGGGTCAGAGGGAAGCATACAGGTACACGTTTCTTTGAAGAGCACTCTAGAGGACGTCCAAGGAATCTGGCCTGATCGAATGAGTGGGTCAGAGGTGAGCGTAATACATCCTGTATCGAGCTCCTAAAAAATATTATGATTAGGGGATAGAGTATTGTTTTGGTATAATGGGTGTATGTAATCGATATATAGTTATCTGAATAACTTCTACCCATGAGTATCTATATCGAAACTGGGCAACACAGAACTAATACGAGACAGATGAAAAGCTCTCTTGTTGGTAGTTATTTGGTGGACAGTGAGGTTCCCATTACTGCAGACGGGTTTACAGAGTTTGAAGGAAGTGTTCTTACAGGGTTTACGAACATAAGAGAAGGAAAGACCGCTAGTGGTGAGGCTCCTCCATGGGAGCGTGACAGTGTGGATGAGCTGGATGAAATGTGGTCAATACTCTGCCTCGGCAACTTTCAGGACCCTTTTGAGCCCTCTCCTTTTGAGAAAGCGGCAGATCATCTGATGCATAACATTTGGGCGAAAGTGGCCGGGTCAATTCATGTCTTGAGTTCGCCCGATGGGGAGGTTACAGAGGATCTTCTACATGTACAAGCGACCTATCTTACGAATATGATCGCTCTAAAAAACATATCCGACTTAGCCAGGAACCACTATGAAACTGATAGGTCTTCATCAAGGCAAAGTTCGTTCAGTTTATCTGTAGTAGCACGAACGCTTAACCTGATGGGCAGGAGGAATAGTGCCTCGGTAGAAACACTTTTTAATGGTAGTCCTGCAGTAGAGTTGGGCGCGGAGGTTGAAATAGACTCATTCGCAGCTATCCATTTGATAGAACTTGGATTGGCAGGAGTCACTTCAAGTGCGGAGCAACATGAAGTCAAGATTGATGTGCAGCAAACCGGTCTTGGGACGAGTATTACGGTTGATGATACTGGGGGCGGTATAGACCCCTCTGTCGCAGGGAACGTTTTTCAGATGGGTGTCTCCACTACAGGAGGGGGAAAGGGAAAGGCGTATTTGGCAGACTGGGTAAAGTCCCGTAAGGGGAAACTGTCAGCAACGTCATTTGCGAAAGGAAACTGCCTGGGGACTTATACTGATGCACTTGACCCAGAGAATACGCGCTCAATTCAAAGGACTGACGAACCTTACAATACTCGCTTTGCCTTATACATTCCCGATCAACAGCTGGTCATCGGGATTGCTGCCTAGCCAGCTTGGTACGGCCAACGCGCATACATTATCGTCTCTGTATCACCTTCGATCTTTGGAAACTCTTTCCACACCCTCTCTGTTATGAAAGGGATGAATGGATGCAGCAGGATCATGTAGTTTCTGTAAACATGGTAGAGCGTCCATTGGGCAGCCATTCTGCTTGTCTTTGCTTCATCTGATGCATTAATCTCATTCCCATCGCGGTCTTTGGTATACAGCCGTGTTTTAATCTTCTCGAGATAGATATCAGCGAATGTGTGCCAGAACGATTCGTAAAGCTCTTGAGCAGCAACTCCCAGTAAAAATTTATCCATACGTTTTTTTGTATCCTTACAGAGTTTGCTAATATGGTCCAGCACCTCTTTATCTTCGACTTCAAGTTTGAGGTCCTCTTTAGTGAGACTCGTGACATCATCTGCGCCCTCAAGGTTAGTAAGCGCGAACTTACCTGCATTCCAGATCTTGTTTAGGAATCGCTTAAAGCCTTCCAGCTTCTCGTACGAGATAGGATAGCCAGCGCCCGCTTTGTTACCGACTATGTACATCAACCGCAATGCGTCTGCGCCGTATTTATTAATTATGTCATCGGGCATCACAACGTTCCCCCTTGACTTACTCATCTTCTGTCCATCAGGTGCTTTTACCAAACCATGTAAATAGACGTCTTCAAAAGGGATTTCGCCTTGAGTATAGATACCGAGCATGATCATTCGTGAGACCCAGAGTTCAAGAATATCGTAAGCTGTCTCCATTACGTGAGAAGGGTAAAAGGTGTCCATCAGATCATGTGCCGTAAGTGTTGCATACGGCCACTGACCGGAGGAGAACCATGTGTCGAAAACATCATTGTCCTGGATCCAGCCTGGTTCGGCAATGTTAAATTTAAGCTCTTCCAGATTATTTGCATCTTCTTTACGGGATTCTTCAGGTGTTACATGCCATAATTTTCTCTTCAATATCCTGATAATGCCGACATGCGCAACAACAAGTATGTTTTTCCCTTCGTACTCTTCAATTAGTTTCTCAATAAAGTCCTCGACTCTTGTTTCAACCTCTTCAATAGATTCACCGGATGGTAAATATGGTTGGTAGTTTGGGTGATTTTTTGCGGCGAGATCAGGATGCTTGTTTGCAAACTCATCCCAGGTAAGACCCTCGGCCTCGCCAAAATCCCGCTCAATAAGGAGGTCTTCAACCTCAACCTCAGCCCCAAGTTTCTCTGCGATTATCTCTGCCGTCTGGATACTTCTTTTGAGGGGTGAGGTGAGAACGATGTCATATTTATTTTCGCCAGATTCAGAATACTGCTCTGCTTGAGTTTTTCCGCTTTCGTTCAAAGGCAGGTCGGTCCTTCCTGATAGTTTGCCCTCTTTATTGTCGTCAGTTTCGCCATGCCTTATCACTGTCAGGGTGATACCTGGTGGGTCAGTCTGTACCCTTGCCAGACCTTTCTGTGCGGCATCATAGATGCCAGCAATAGGCTTCCCGTCTATTGTTTCGACTACCTGTCCGTTTTCGTCTATGTGTTCACTAAGCTCTCCTTTATACCAGACCGGTATACGATACCCCCACCATAGCGAGCGGGAAACAGGCCAGTCATGCAGGTTTTCCATCCAGTTAAGATACTTTTTTTTCATGTAGTCGGGGTGGATGTGGACCCTTCCACTTTTGACGACATCAATGGCCGGTTTTTTTAGTTTCTCAACGTCAATGAACCACTGTGATGACATTATCTGTTCTATCACAGCTTTAGAGCGTTCGCCGATCATTACTCTTTGGGTTATTCTCTCTGTTTTGATAACCAGATCCCCAAGGTCTTTTACTACCTCTTTCCGACAGTCTTCGGTAGTCATGCCTATATACTTCCCCGGAATCGGACCGGTCATCTTTGCGTCTTTATCTATCACGTTCACGTATCCGATTTTTCCTTTTACGGTCTTTTGTTCGGAGTTCCACTCGTTCATGATGACATAGTCTTCGTACGCGTGGGATGGTGTGAGCTTGAGGGCTCCTGTACCAAATTCCATTTCGATTCTTCCCGAGCTTATGATTGGGATTTCGCGTTCAACTAAAGGAAGGATGACAGTTTGACCGATTAAGTGCTTGTAACGTTTGTCTTTGGGATCAACAACAACAGCAGTGTCTCCCAGCATTGTTTCGGGGCGGGTTGTGGCTACAGTTATGTGTTTAGTATCTCCGTCCGCCTCCTTTAAGGGGTAGTTAATGTAGATAAGTTGAGATTCCCGCTCAACTCTTTCTGTGTCAATGTCGGCGAGTGTAGTTTGAGCCACAGGGTCCCAGTTAACGATTCGCACACCCTTATAGACCATGTTGTCGTCAAACATCTTTAGAAAAGTGCCCAGCACGGTGTCGACTATCTTTGGATCAAGGGTAAACAGGTCGCGGTCATAGTCACTTGAGAGACCGATACGCTTCTCATCATCAACGATGAGTGGCCTCAGTTTTTCAAAGTGAGCGTACGCTGCCTTGTAAAACTTCTCGCGGCCCATGTCTGCCTTTGATTTCTTTTTGTTTTCTAAGAAGATCTTTTCAACCAGCACTTCCCCTTGGATTCCAGCGTGATCACGTCCAGGTTGGCCAAGGACTTTCTTGCCGAGTATTCTTTGGTAGCGAAGCATTGCATCTTGGTAAGCAAATCCTGAGACATTACCTATGTGAGGGCGGGAGTATGCGTTTGGTGGCGGATTGATGATGCAAAAAGGTGAACGGGCGTCTTTCTCCATCTCTTCTTTCGAGAGTAGTCCTTTATCGCGATCGTACTCAGGCTTGTAGAAGGGATTGTCAAGCCAGAACTTCAGTATCTCTTCTTCGGTTTTGGTTGCGTTGTACGGGCCTTTTGGTAGCATGCTTTTCTCAGTTCACCGAGTGGGGATTCCCCTAACCCCTGTCGTAAGTATATATAAAATTACCAAATTTACCGAGCTAGTTATTAATAACTAGCTCGGTAAACGAAAAAACCCCTGACCGATTACCATTCATGATAACAGGTCAGAGGTCTTCTATTAGACGGTACCACTCTGAGTTTCACTTGATCAGCTGTAACGGGCTTACCCGGGAGGTTCTTGCCGTCACCCTAATTAACTTAGGATCTACGGTTTTTCCTCCGGCCTGCCGGGCTGCGAGCTTGTCTCCTGCCTGGCTGGTTCGGTGACGAGTCGAACTCTGACCTTTGGTTATTTAGTTCGCTCGATTTTAGCAGAAAGAGAGGAGATAGGCAATCATGGTATTAGTTTGTAGATTGTTTTAGAATTCGCACATCGGCGATCCTTCTGTTGTGGTATGTATCTGGAGTATCTTTCTAGCAACTGCGACAGGAGCATCGGGTGATACCCGCATTGCGAGGACAGCCAGAGTGTAATCGTCTGTACGCATCACTTTATTCATCAATCGTGATTCCGGTCTGAATAAATTCTCTGCCTCCTCACAAAGTTGACTGGCTAGTATACGATTCGCTTTTGCCCTGTCGGTTCCGTGTCTAGTTCTGACATGTCTGCAAATATAAAAAGTAAAGTCGTAGTTTATTATGTTTTTTGCTTTCTTTATTATTTTGATTTGATTTTTACCGCCCGAATCTCCTGAGTGCAAAATTAAAAGCACCTATTGGGAAATTTTCTGAAAGTGCGAATAGATCAGTTCGCCCTGCATCAATGTCTGCTCTCCTCAATCTAGAAAGAGACATACCCAGTGGTACGTCAAGTTCTGGCCCTATTGTCAGAAAATTCGAGGTTAGTAACCCTCCGGTGAATTGATTGACGAAATAAACATGTTGGTCCTCACCGCCACTTTGGACAGTTGCAACATTTACCGACCAGATTGTATCCAGCAGTTCAGCAGGGTGTTGAAATATGGAGTTACTGGGGAACTGAACAAAGAAGTGATCGGATTCATTCTGAGCCCTTGTAAGGTCTAGCAGGGTACGCAGTGCAGTTCTATCCTCGGTGTTTGTATAGCGAAGATCATCTTTCGCGTAATGGTAGGCTGTGTCGGGTCCTCCTGTTAGGGGTGGAAGAAACCCGAGGTCATTAGGCTGATCCGCGGGTGGGAAAGTTGATTGGTATGCCTGAGTTTCACGTATCGTGCGTTTCGACCCGAGTGGTATACCCAGTCTCTTCATTTGGGTTACTTCTACCGTATGCAGTGAAGCTGCAAAAAGGAACGGCCTGTTTTCTGGATCAGGAATGCCGGGTTCAAACAGAAGAACTGTTGCGCATGTAAACGGAACATTCGGGCTTAACACAACAACTTGAACGAATTGCTGGATTGTACCACTGGTGCGAAGTCGTGTTGCTACTCCGATTTGAGACCCTTTCAACGCTTGGGTAACAAACTCTCCTGCCTCGTGCCTGAGCCTTGCTAATGTTTTAGCCTCTGAAGCGTCCTCACCACTGAGTTGTTCTGATATGGCTTCGTTCATGAGAAGTAAAGTTGTTACCAGTTATGTCTCTTGCTTTCTTTAAAAGGGTTTCCCCATATTAGAAATAGTTGGAATAGTTACTCTCGGGGTAGGGGTGAGAGCTAAAGAGAGGATAAATACACGATTCTGCAAAAAAGTGCAGCCACCTATATTCATCTACTAACTAATCCGTGTTAAAGAGCTATATACTAAATATATTATACCAGATATTGGATATTTATCTCTTATAATTTCAGTGAAATTGGGGGCTATAACGGGGATATGCGCTATGCTTCAGGGTCAAGGTTTCCCATGCTTCTCTCTTCAAATTGCTGTTTTTTGACCCTTTTTCGTTCTCTAATTAGCACATATTTCCCTCCTACGTCCCAAAGCTTTTCACCAAGGTCTACATGAAGTCCGAATCTAAAGATCGTTGCCCCAATAGCCAGGAGAATAATGGCAAAGATAATGCGATCGTCCACGTCACTAATGAGGGCTGTATCGGGTGTGCAGAATGGGGTAATTGTGGCTGTGTCCCGTCCACGTTCTGTGCCGCCTTCTGTCACAATTACAGTATTCTCAAAGGTCTGGTTGTATTGCGACTGGGTAAATTCAACATCATAATTTAACGTAACTGATGAATTTCCATCGATATCAATATCGCTCCAGGTAATAACACCGTTTGAGAGCATCCCCCCGAATGTGATACTGGTAAGAATTACCTGGTTGTCACTAACACCACTATCGAGTGTGTCGGTAACATTAAATGTTCGTGTCTGTGAGTCGGGATTAGTAACTGTAATCGAGTAGGTCGCAACAGATGTACTGTTACCACTGCCACAAGATTGTGAGGCAGTTTTAACCACGGTGACTGCATCTATTGGGGTGCACATGTCAGCCAGACATTCAGAAGGTGTGTCTATGCACATGTTTAACTGACATACTCCTGTTCCGTCACTGTCGTCGTCTGTGCAGGTGTGGTCCTGCTCACAGGCATCTGCTCCTTGTGCGGGGTCACATGGCTCTCCGCATGCTGTTATTACAAATGTTGGCGTTGGGGATGGCGTTGGTGTTGGGCTCACAAGTGGCGTACACATATCAGACTCGCACAGTGATGGATCACCGATACACATATCGAATTGGCACACACCCATACCATCACTATCATCGTCAATACACTGATGATCCTGCTCGCAGGCGTTAGGTCCACCGGCGGGGTCGCAAGGCATGCCACACACTGCAGGTGTTGGTGAAGGAGTGGGTGTTGGCGTTGGACTGATCACTGCCTCGGGTACCCAGGTCCAGTTCATGGAAACGTTTGCCAGATTACCCACACGATTCAAGTATAACGACTCGCTGAACTGGTTGCCCTCCTGGTGGTTGTTTCTTCCTACGTACGTGGTTTGTGGCGAATTTGGAAACCGCGATGCCATTGTTTCAAACGTAACGTCATTCTGGTCGAAGACAACAACGGTATTTTGATTGTCACTGGTGATGTTTGTTGAGTCGATCTTAAAATAGCCACCACCTTTTGGGTCATCGGCATCGAATGTAAATCTTGCCCCGGAGCCAAAATCGTTAAACCATCCCTGTGGGAAGTAGGGAACAAACCGATAGTATTCAAGTGTGTCATCTGCAGTACGGGAGACTGTGGCGTGAGGACGCGCCTGATTGTAAGCAGCTGTGATGCACTGCACCTGGCCAAGGTATCCAAGAGCAACAATGTTGTATGTTGTGTTAGTAGTTTCTGTGCAACTGGTCCTGTCCAACGAAGGTGTACCGCCAAACTGCATTGCACGAAACGTGACACCGTAGATCTGCATACCCCAGGTAGCCTCAAGATGCTCTGCGGTGAGTGTGCCACAGCGATCACCGCCACCACCGTCGTCCATATGCGCTCTGCCATTTGTATTGGTCACGAAGTAAAGTGCGGGGGCAGCTCCACGACCGTTGTAGTTTTGCTCTTTAGCGAGCATGTCTTTTCCGAGCGGTGTAAAAACCGAGATGACCATTCCCTCAAGGGCGGTATCTGGAGTTGCAAGACCATCTATCTCTGCCCTGACTCTCATCTGAGCGTTGCCTGGTTGAAATGCCGAAGCAGTAGAGGAGAATAGGGCGAAACTAATAAGTGCTATGAGTGAACCGATTGTAATGTAAACTAGTCTTCTCACTGTGTTGTTCCTCCTTTATGGATATTAATGCTTGCCTCTCCTTCTTTAACAGCTTCGTCAGCCGCCTTTTCAAAATAATCGTCTGTTGACCCAAAGCCCTCACCGAGTGTTCTTTTATTTACTTTTATGATGGCGAAAAAGATCTCTTCCCCTTCAAACTCAGGATCAGCAATAGCGTTTGTTACAGTGATCACGTTTGTCATCTGACCCTCTCCCAGTGACCACAACTGTCGGTTCAGCTCGTCTGAGTTAAAAGCAGGAAATCCATCTCTTTGGGCTGTAAAACTGGCATATGCATTGCCGTCTGCGGCTGGATCAACCTTTGTCTCTATTTCATTATCAGCAATGATAATGTCGCCTGCCTCTTTCATGGTGATCTTTTCAGAGTCAATCCTCTCCCAAAGATCATCAATTTTCGCTTTTGCAATCTTTTTACCTTCTTCTACTGACACGGGAACAATGTTGTTTCTAAACCAGATAGAGATGACCTCTGCCTCTATGGTCTCAATCACGTAAGGCTCGACCTTGGGTAGCATTTTCGTAACGAGCCTGTTTCTATCGGTGAAGTTTTTCTTTGGATCGTTGTATACGTTGTTACTGAGGGTAGTTAAGCCTAATTCTTCTGCCTTCTGGAGTATGAGTGAGTGATTGATCAGAACGTCCAGCCCCTGATCGACATCTGCATCGGTCAGCGCTTCAGAAGAAACGTAAGTTTCAAACTGGAGCAGGAACATGTAGTAGTTCAGATCGCGGCCATAGAGCGTTTCATTGCCCACGTTTAGGATTGGAGCCTCTGACCTGAACCTCGCACCCTCACCATCAAGGAATGCTTTCTGCTCTTCAAATGACTTGACCTTAATAGGCTCCCACCTTGAAGCAAACTGAAGCCTCTCGGTCTGGTTGCGTGGTATCTCTGCGTCCCACACTTGTTGCGAAGCCGCTGCCGTCTCCTCGGGTGACAGGTCGGGCTGTTCTTGAAGCTGGATTCCAACGTAAATTGCGCCCGCTCCGAGTGCGACGGTGACTATCAGTAAAACTGCAAATAAAACGCTTCTTCGTCTTCGCATAAGCAATCCAGGATGTTCATACAAATTAGCAGTTTCAGGGGGCAATATCTAGGTACAACGCTCACTTTTTGGCCCTCAGACGAGCCTGACAACTGATGCTTTTTCAAAAATATTTGGGATGTTAAGTTTAAGGCTGCGATAAACCGAACTTGTTACCGAAACGTCTGCCAGATAAAGCTCTCCGGTGTAGTCAAGTGCCCGCTCTGACAGAAGACCCCTCTTGGGAAGTGCCAGGGTAATTGTTGCATATGCGTTAACTGTAGGGTTCATCGGTTCACCTGTTTCACCATCAAGCCCGGAGGGGAGATCGTTTGAGATGACAATAGTGTCAACCATGTTGGCAAGGTTTATCATTTGGGATATTGGTTTGCGGGGGTCGCCTTGCAGACGGTAACCTACCAGCCCGTCCAGAATTATATCGCTGTCTTTCAAGATTGATTCTGCTTTGTTTTCCTCAACTTCATCGAAATAAAACAGGCTGGCTCCCGAGTTTTTTAGAATCTGTACCTGGGCGCTCGCTGGTTTGGTCATTTCGCTGTCTTTGTTCGAGAGAAGGGCGGTTACGTGTGCCCCCGCGTTAAGCAGATGTCTGGCTGCAGCAAGAGTTCCGCCTCCATTGTTACCTTTTCCGGCCATTACTGTGATCGTTTTCCCCTGAACAGATCCATCCAAGCTGCTGCGTATTACGTGAGCGATTGCCCGGCCTGCGTTCTCCATCATCATTATTATGGGGACACCGATCTCTTCTACCATAAGCCGGTCAATCTCTTTCATCTGGTCAACAGAAATCGTGGGGAGGGAGGTTTTATCGATCTTCTCCATGAAATTATTTTAACTGAGCTGGTTAAAAATATCCAGCTCGGAAGTTATGAGAGATTCTGGTATTTGTGGATAAATTAAGGACTAGTTAAGGTATGTGTTGTATAGATGGTTTATACATAGGGGTTAAAGTGTGAGACGGGACAGGCAAAATCGGAAGGGTGTCTTTGATGTCATTCTTGATGTTATCTTCCCCGAATTTTGTGTTATCTGCGATACGATGGGACGGTACATATGTGATGAGTGTAAAAATGGCAAGCTGCAAAAGATTGCAGGAGTGCATTCCTTTAACCCTGGCGAGGATTCATTTTTGGAGGAGGTTATTGCTTGTGTCGAATATGAAAAGGCTGCAGCCAAGGTTCTGGGGGAAATAAAATACAACTTTTATCATGCAATCACAGGTGAGATTGCGCGCATGATGCAGGACCGTCTTGCAAAGGCAGGCATCACTTATGATTACTTGGTTCCTGTCCCGCTCTCCAGGAAGCGGCAGAATTGGAGGGGATTTAATCAGTCAGAGCTGATTGCAAAGAAGATCTCACCTAACACTCTGAACGCACTTTCAAGAAAGAGCTTCAAGAGGCCTCAGGTAGGGTTAAGTAGAGATGCCAGGCTCAAAAACGTTAAGAACGCTTTCAGGTTGAAAGAGAATATCAGGGGGAAGACACTTGTTTTGGTTGATGATGTAATGACTACTGGTGCCACACTTGAATCCTGTGCTGCGGCCTTAAAAAGAGGCGGGGCAAAGAGAGTTTATGGGTTAGTGTGGGCAAGGGATCTACTGAATGAATAGGCAGTGGTGATTGACGAAAATCCTGGAATCAACTATTATGCATATAATAGTAAATATATGTATTATGCGGAAGTTTACATCTACGCAACTAAACAGAGAGAGTAGAACAATTGTCAAAACTGTACTTAAGAATCCGGACGAGCCTGTTGTGATATACAATCACAAGGATCCGGAGGTCGTAATCATTAGCTACTCCACCTGGAAAAAAAGAAAGAGGCTTGGACAGAAATTACCTGCACTGGGGGACCTTGAAAAATATATGATCAAAACTGGGAAGAAAATTGACACTGCGAAGATGATCAGGGAATGGAGAGATGCGGAGTAAACGGGTCATAGATACAAGTTTTGTCTCGTCTTTGGTTGTTGCAGACGATGTCAATCATCAAAAAGCGATAAAGCTGTACCTTGATCTTAAACCAGGGACAGCACTCATAGCGCCCAGGACGGTTCAGCTTGAAGCCCTTCATGTTGCAGAGAGATTAGACAGTCACGACTCTATGGTATCTTTTCTGAAGAAACTGAAGGTTCGATGGGTGGACATTGATGAGGGGTTTATGCGAAAGTACGCGAAATTTTTCAAGGGTAAAAAGGCCAACTTAAAACCGATTGATTCTACAATCTGGTTCCTGGCTACAACGATAAAGGCTAACGTACTCAGTTTTGATAGAAAGCTTTTACGGGCAGTTGATGCTGGGTTTGGCAAGTAGAAGACTATGCCTCTCGCTGATCTGCGGGAAGCCATTCCCTGACCGTATTGTATGCACTAGCAGCGCCTTGCCTCACGGTTTTGGCAGTATGAGTGACACCATCCCGTGCAATTCTAGCCATATTTCTTGCTCCATTGCGTGTTCGCTCATGAAAAACTAAGCCTAATCCGTAGTGAATTGTAGATAGTCCAGTAATGGTTAGTAAGATACTTCTAATCTGCCTAAAAGGCCTTTTTGGGAGATCATCTTCAATAGATCTCAACTCGACTGGACCTGAATCTGGACCCGTAGCCATGTTATATTTGATAACAAAAAGATATACTTTCATTATATAACGGACGATGGGAATCATGTCACACTCCTGCAAAAAGTTGAGATACACTGGGGATGTGTGGAATAATGAGCGATATAACAGCAGACCATAAATGGATCTTCACTACAAAGACTCAGCACTTATCGATGAGAATGAACTGTCAGCCGAACTTGAGCGACTGAGGCCGTACAGGGATCATCTGGCGGAAGTGGTTGAGAACAACGATCTCACTGTACCAGAGGCTTCCATTAATCTTCCTGGACGCATCGAGACTCTGGAGGAAATTGAAGAGATGGCAGCAAAAGTAGGGACAAAATCACTGCGTTACGTTCTCGTGATAGGCATTGGTGGATCCAATCTTGGTGCTCAGGCGATTTACAACGCAATCTACGGTAAAGAATACAACTTTCTCGAACATCAACAAACCGAGCTTTTGTTTTTAGATACCGTTTCACCGACTCGCCTTAAGAACATCCTGGATCTCCTGAGAGATGAGATTAAAGACCCCAGGGAGCTTCTTGTAAATGTTGTAAGCAAGTCAGGGAGCACAAACGAAACGATTGCAAACTTCAAGATTGTTTTGCAGCAACTACAAGAGCTGTTTCCGAATATTCAAGATCGATTTGTGTTCACAACAGATAAAGGGACAGACCTGTGGAATACAGCACAAAAGGAGGGCGCCCACATTCTTGAGCATCCTCAACATGTTGGAGGTAGATATTCAGTTCTCTCGGTCGTTGGACTCTTTCCATTGTATTTGGCAGGAGTTGACACAAAAGCCCTCTTAGAAGGTGCTAGTTCGATGGTCGAAAATAGTATTGATGAAGATTTCAGTAACAGCCTTTCCAGACTGTCTGCGGGCATAATTTACATCCATGCGAAGAGGGGGATTAGAATTAACAATAGCTTCTTTTTTAACCCAGAGCTTGAATCAGTAGGAAAGTGGTACAGACAACTAATGGGCGAGAGCATTGGTAAACAGTATGATGTTGACGGTACCGAGGTAAACTCCGGCATTACACCAATTGTCTCAATCGGCTCGACAGACCTCCATTCTATGGCGCAGCTGTACTATGGGGGGCCACATGATAAGTTAACCAATATCGTCTTTGCGCGGCATCCGGAGGGTGAATTTCCTATTCCGGATAGTGACACCTATTCAGGTTTGGTAGAGAGTCTTAAGGGGAAAAGTGCGGGAGAATTGATGGATGCGATTATTGGTGGTGTTAAGAAAGCCTACGAAAACAACGGGTTACCATATGTCGAGGTTGAGCTTCCGGGTATCAACGAAAGGTCCATTGGGAGCTATATGCAGATGAAGATGGTGGAGATGATGTATCTTGCGAAACTAATGAACCTGAACGCGTTTGACCAGCCCAGTGTTGAAGATTATAAATTAGAAACAAAAAAACTACTAAAATTATGAAAATATACGTATCACACTCAAGCAATTTTGACTACAAGGTAGAGCTGTACGCTCCCATTCGTGAGTCAGAGCTTAATAAAGTTCATAGATTCACGCTCCCTCATGAGGACTCCGATGAGCAGTACGATTCCCGCACAGAGATGCCGGAATTTGGAATGGTGCTGGCTGAGGTATCGTTCCCCTCAACGGGACAAGGTATTGAGCTTGGCTGGGCGGATAGCGAGACGATCCCAATTGTGTGTATTTATAAAACGGGCGCAAAGATCTCCGGGGCGCTGGAGGTAATCAGCGATGTATTCATTGATTACGATGATTCGCAGGACATGATCATCAAATTCACCGACTTTCTGGCGCAGGACACAATTTAGGGATACTACTATCCTAGCAGCACACACGAAGCATACGAGGAGTGGCAGAGGGCGGCAAAATAAACTATAGTATCCACATAACATCTTATTTATCCAGACCATGGAACAACAAACTGAATCGCAGGCTCCTATGCCAGCAGCTCCACCACAGAAGAGCAACATCATTCTTTATGTGCTGATCGCCTTCATTCTTGGGTTAATATTGGGAGCGCTCGGCTTTTCACTTCTTGGCGGCACGCTAAATACAACAACCGATAACAAGACTGAGCCAACCGCCACGGTAGAACCGACCGAGGCAGTCCCTGCAGTCGATCTCACACAAAAATGTACAACCGATTCGTTAAATGTGACGGTAAACCTGCCTGCAGGCTGGACCTGTAAAGGTGACGAGGTAGGCAGTGCAAACTTCGCCCTTGAAATCAGTGGCAACGATTTTGATATTACGATCAGTAACCTGGGGCGAGGGGTTGGTTGTGCACCAGGTGCTGACTCTGATGATTGTACTGAAGAAGAGTATTACAAGGGAGATGCAGTCGACCTAACCGTTCAAAGGACTGATGGTGTGATGGGAGAGATCTATGGACCCATGAAGGTCAAGGATGAGTCAGGCGGTTTCCCGTTTATCTTTATCACCTATACCGGAACAGAGGATGAGATGCCGGCAGCAAGCAAAGACCTTCTAACCGCAATCCTTGATGGAATCGAATAAAAGCTGACCTTGACGATAAACATAGAACCAACAAACGAAAAATGTGCCGGGTTGATTCTTGACAAAGAGGGCAGACTGCTCATTGTTGAACCGACAGGTAAGGAACTATGGATTAATGTTGGTGGGAAGATTGAAGATGGTGAAACACATCTGGAATGTCTCGCCCGCGAAATAGAAGAGGAGTTGTGTCTTGAACTCAAGGGTGAAGTAACTCCATATCATGTTAGTGCAGTTGTCCCTGCTGCAAACAATCCCGAAAAGACTGTTAGAATATCCATTCTTACTTAGTTGAGGTAGAAGAGCTCTCCCCGCGCATAGAAAAACACGAAAAGTTAAGTGATTTCCACTGGCTCACAATGAAAGAGTACGAAGAAGGGAAGTACAAACTGGGTAGTATCCTACAGGACTTCATAATCCCAAAGCTGATAGAGGACGGTCTGATGAAATAGTTTTGTGGCATAGTGATCCGGCCGGAGTTACTCAGCTATTGTGTGCTTTGAGTAGCAGGGACCTGGCAATCCATCCCGTTTTGTATCCCATCGAGGCCAAGCCAGGCGAGTGTCCTGACGTCGTTATTAGGATCAGCGAACACCCAGTAGCATTCCTGTGAGTACACGGGGGTCTGCTCGCGGTGTGCGTCAAAGATACTTTCGGATCGTTGTTTTGCAATCTGAAGAAACTGCAGATTATATGTTAGGCCGTCATTTCCTGCGAGGTGCTCGTTAACAGCGTACAACTCTTGCTCGAATATGCTGGTTGTGCCCCAGAGCTTTTTGCTCACCGGGTCGGATGAAGAAAACAAGCTCGTTAGAACAATAAGGGGTAAGATGATCTTAACCATCCAGCCAAAGAAGGTGGATTTTTCAATGATCATATATGTAGTATAAGCAACCCCCAGGAGTAGAATAGGGATGAGCGGAAGTCCATAGCGTGTAATTGTATAGGTCTGAAATGTAAGGACTGTCAAGAAATATCCAAGGAAGAATAAAAGCATTGCGGCGAACACACGAATCTTCTGATCCCCGGCTTTTACTGCAGCAACAATGTTTCTCTTTTGCCCTCTTTTTGCCGTCCATAGATAAAGAATTGGTCCTGTCAAAAAGATGCCCCATAAAACCCAGTTGAAGTTAAGGATGAGCAACTGGTTCCAGTTTTGAAAAGCCCACTGATTGAGGAAGTCGAGTGAAACCAGGTTATTTATAACTGTCGCAATAGCACCAATCTCCGGATTATTTGTGAATATCCAATCCCCCCAGACCTTGCTACCGTTCGAACTTAAAAAGGATTGCCAGGCTATAAATACTAAAAAGGGTAGCAATATAAGTAGTTTTTTGTAGTTTGCTTTTAGCTTCAATTTCTTTCTCTTTATTATTTGAGTCAGCAGCTGATATATCCCAAATAGGAGCTCAGTGGCAATCACAGCACCGGCAAGTGCAAGGCCCTGCTCTTTGATCATAACGGCTAACATTAGCGTAAATCCAAGTAACAGATATCTTTTCTCGAGATATAGAAACAGAGTTGCCAGTAGAACAACCGCCAGTACGAAGTCTTTCAGCCAGAAGAGACTTAAAGACAGGTAGAGAGGTGATGTTGATATGAGCAGCGCGAAGATAAGCCCAACTTTTTTACTGAACAGCCGTGAGCCGAGCAGGTACGCAAACACAACCCCAATAATAGAAATCGTTATTCCAATCAGGTTGTATATGATGTGGCTGACACCAAATAGTTTGATAGCTGTTGATCCGAGAAGTACCTTAAAGGGAGGATGAATACTGGCCCAGTTTGCTATCAACTGATCAAATCCACCCTCGAAGAAATCCATTGACTGGACGAAATCAATATTGCCATCAAGATAGGGGAGTGTACTTGCGAACAGTCCTGTGAGGAGGACTACCAATGTGACGGGCAGGGCGAGAGTGCGGTTTTCTTTCAGCCACTTTCTGAGTGCCTTCATCCCTCTGTAGGCAGTTCGTCTTGAATAAATTTCACAGTTTTTGCAATAACTTCGTCTTGCTCGTGCCTAAAGGAATGATCTGCTCCCTGTAGCAGTCCTAGCTCCTTGATACCCGGAAGAAGTTCAAATGCTTTTTCAGATTGTTGATAGGGGACGTCTTTATCTGAGTCACCATGAAGAAGCAGCGTGGGAACATATACTTTTTTAAGTAGATCGTATACATCTACGTCAACAATCTCTTTGTAGAGTTTTGGTCCGACCCTGAACTCTTCTATTTCTACGAACCCTTCCTTTTTCAGTTTTTCTTCTGAACGTACGTTTATGAAGTCTCTGAACAAGCAATCCCGAAGTTCAAATAGGGGATACCAGAACACCATCATATCGACCTTTTCAGTGTAGGCTTTTGCTAAGACAGCCCCGGCGAAGCTTTCGCCAACAAGGATAATCCTCTTATATCTTTCTTTCTTTGCGTGTCCAATGATTGTTTTTAAATCCTTGACTTCTCCTGCAAGTGTCATGTCTTCCTGGTTACCTTCACTTGGAGAAGTGCCTCGGAAATTGAATCGGATCACAGAATAACCCTCTTCTTGTAGTCTTCTAGAAAGCTTGACATAGATATCCTGTGGACCGTTCATGTTGCCAGTATAACCATGTGCCAAAATGACAACCGCTTTTTGCCCTGGATTTTCAATCACCCCAAACAGCTCCTGCCCCGCCACTTTTAACTTTAGATCCTGATGCATGGCGATATTATACAATTTGAACGTAGCGTTGACTATCTTAAGAGCATTGAACTACACATCCATTTGATAGATAATTCATACATGTCAGGAGACAATACAGACACAAATATTAAGCAGTTCCGAAACGGTGGATGGGATAACAGAGGTGTTTCCGTGGATGCGATTGTCGTTAATGAGCACGGTGAGCTGCTGCTAATCAGGAGAGGAGTGGAGCCCTTTAAGGGAAGCTGGGCGCTGCCGGGTGGTTACGTTGACTGGGATGAAACCGTTGAAGAGGCTGTTGCGAGGGAACTTAAAGAAGAGACAACACTTGACGCTGTGAGCATGGTTTTGATCGGAGTATTCAGTAAGCCATCCCGGCACCCAAACCAGGTAATTAATGTTGCGTTTCTGGTTGAGGCAAAGGGAGATGCCTCTGCAGGTGATGACGCTGTTGATCTTAGATATCTCCCTTTAAGTGATCTTCCAAAGTTGGCGTTTGATCATGCAGAGATAATTTCGGATTACCTGAAGCGAAATGATTAAAGCAGTTATTCTTGATGTTGATGGTGTGATTGTCGGTGGTAAGCCAGGAGTGAACTTTCCATATCCCTCAGACAAAGTTATCACAGCATTAAAAAAGCTGAATGCCAGTGGAGTGCCGGTGGCGCTCATGACATCAAAATCTCATTTCGGAACGATGAAGATCATTGAAGACGCTGAGCTTGGGTCCAGCATTCATATTACAGATGGTGGTTCGGTTATTATCGACTGGTCAAACGGAACAATAGATGCCCACAGGACAATTGATAAGGCAGTTGTGGGGAAGGCCCTGCAGAAGCTATTAGGTGAGACGATCTACACCGAGGTGTACACAACTCAGGCCTGGCACGTTCAGAGTAATCTTGATGGTGAGATGCACAAGGTTCACGCGGAGATACTTCAGAAGCAGCCCGAGGTTGTCCGTGATTTAAAGAGTTTTGTTGAAGAGCTGCCGGTAACAAAAATCATTGCCTCGCCAAGCCCTGAGCATGAGGCCCTGCAAAAAGAGATGATTGAAATATTGGACCCTGAGCTTAAGGTCAGTTGGAGCAGCCACCCGGCATTTGGACAACGGAAGTTGGCGATAATTACCCCTAAAGCTGTATCAAAGCGCTCAGGGGCTGAGCGTATATCGGAGCATTTGAGTATAGAGCTAAATGATTTTCTTGGTGTAGGGGATAACTTATCCGATTGGCAGTTTATGGAGTTTTGTGGGTACACTGCGACTGTTGCTAACGGATCGGATGAGCTAAAAAAGCTCGTTGGTGAGGCGAATGGATTTCTTGGCCCTTCGGTTGATGACAATGGAATCCTTGATATCTTCGAACACTTTAATCTTTTATAGTTAGATTATGGATACAACAACAATAGTTGGAATCAGTGGGGACGGTGGCATAAAGACAGTATTAGCTACGACCTAGCCAACTTTCTTGGCGGCTCAATTCTGGTCATCTACGCACTGCTTCTTTCTAGCTGGCCGTTTGTATTGCTCAATTTCGTCTGGGCAGGTTTCTCACTGAGGGACATTCTCAAGAGGGGTGGCTCCTAGTCCAGACTTAGTATTTGAAGACGAGTACTGCGTAGGGAGCAATGACCTCGATTGGAATCCCGTATTTGAAATACTTGAAGAGGCAAGTTTTCTCTGGAGTAAACGTTTCCTGGTAGTGAGTCCTGCCGCTCCCAGAGTATTCAAAGCTGTCACTGTTGAGAATCAACTTATGCTCAGTTTGCACCACAGTTGGTACCGTGAAATCTGTAGTCAAGATAGATGAGATGTTTATGACAATCAGAAACCCATGTTTATCTTTGGGGTCGGCACTCCTTTTAATAACCAACGTCTTTGATGCTTCATCTAGATTGATATACTGACGTTTATCTGTATTGACTGGCCAGAACGCCTCATCTTCCATAGTCTCGTTGATGCATCTTTTGAAATTCAACATCCCTCTGATCGCTTCAGTTTGCTCAAGAAACCAATGAATTGTAGAGTCATGTTCAAAAGTTCCAGTCTGCAGAAGAAAGGTTTGTAATAAGTCTAGTGTTCGTCCTTCTGCTCCATAGCTAATCAATGCCTCCATAACTTTTATCTTTCCGATTGCATGGAAGTGCAGTTCGGGATTATCGAGAAGTAATGCATCATATGCGTAAGAACCGGTAGCTCTACCCGTCATCAATCCAGCAGCTGCATCATGGTTATGAAAATCGGCAACAGTAGAATTTGATTTCCCCCATTCTTTCTCTTCGGCAATATCCTTAAACTTCCAAATACTTACCTCGTCTGATGACATAGGCATTAATTTAGAATGAAAGTAGTAAGTCAGGCGGGACGATGTATAGGCGGTTGCTCCCAGAGCCTGTTTGTGGCTTTTAAGTGGAGCGACCAGCAAGTGTGCATTGTTCTTATAAAAATAGTGAGACTCGTAATTGAGTAGAGTTTGTGGAGCGTACGAATACACGGTCTCGGCGAAAGTTCGCATAAATTCTCTGGCGTGAGGCCTCCCTTCCCCTTGTCCTGCAGCTCCCTTACGCAGTATTCCATCTACGTTATCTATACGAAAGCCATCAACGCGATAATGCTTAATGAAGTGGATTGCAGAGTCTGTGACGAATCTTCGGATATTCTCATCAGATATGCGGTAGCGTTTTGTTCCCCAAGATGTCCTCTCTCCCAAAAATACTTGCTGGTCATCATTATCTTTCCAGTGGTGAATTCCTATGTCTTCGGCCGGGATATTAAAGATGGTGAAGTCTTTGTATGGCGCGTGCGAGATCACCAGATCGAGTATGACTGCGATGCCATGTTTATGGAATGTATCAATCATTCTGGTAAACTCATCGGGGTCCCCCCAATAGTCATTAATAGAATAGAGAAAGGGGACAAGGTAGCGCATGCTCCACTTTCCTCCGTCGATAGATCTTGCAACAGGCAGAAACTGAATAGTGTTAAATCCAAGGTCCTTAATCTTTTTAATCACACCGCTCTCAGTTATGAAGCGGTAAGAGTCTGAAGTATCAATCTCCCAACCAAGTTTTCCGGACTTAGATCTAAAGTGAGTAATTAGTCCTGGCAGATCAGTCTGAAGTATCCTGGTAGACCTCTTTAGCTTATCCGGGGGATTATGCCTAAGCTGGTACGTCCCCGGATCGTCGTAATCCCAAAAGACAGAATTACCTTTATTATCAAAAAAGACACTCGCTGGATCGCGGAGATGTACACCATTAACCAGGAATAGATAAGGCGTCTTATGCTTTATCTTTCCTTCGCTCACCTTAAGGGTGAAAAAGGTTGAAGTCTTGTCGGGTTTCAGTGTGTAGTTTCTGCCGCTTGTCTTTCCCCAATCGTTGAATGGTCCTACAAGGGTTATGTGGGTGAATTTCTGTTTAACGTACAATTTAAATTCAACTGTTTTCGCCTTGCCGTTTTGATACCTCTTGGTCACTTGTACACCCAAAAGCTGCCTAAACTTCTTTATGTCTTTTTTAGGCTTTTGTCCGGCGAGACTCTGCCACTGATAGTCATGCATGTCCTTATTCTACACAAATCCGGGGCGATTTGTTGTAAAATGGCACTGTTGAAGGTAATGCTATGGCGGATAAAAAACGCATATTGACAGGAGACAGACCAACAGGTGAGCTTCACCTGGGTCACTACGTTGGATCGCTTAAGCAACGGGCAGAGCTTCAGGATGAGTTCGACACATTTTTGCTTGTAGCAGATGTTCAGGCTCTGACAGATAACTTTGATAACCCCGAGAAGGTCCGCGACCACGTGCTGAAAGATGTTCTTGGCAATATTGCCGCTGGAGTCGATCCCGAAAAGGTGACGTTTATTCTTCAGTCAGCTATTCCCCAAACGGCCGAGTTAACTGTGTTTTTCGCTAACCTTATCTCGATTCAAAAGCTTGGTCACAATCCTACTGTGAAAACTGAGCTGAAGCAGAAGGGTATGGAGAGCAGTGTTCCCCTTGGCTTTTTTATGTATCCTGTCAGTCAGGCAGCAGACATTACAATTTATGACGCTGATCTTGTGCCTGTCGGAGAAGACCAGATCCCCCATGTTGAATTGACGCAGCAGTTGGTTCGCAAGTTTAATGGAATTTATGGCAAGGCCCTTGTGGAGCCGAAGGTGAAGCTTTCAAGTTTTGGAAGGCTCGTGGGACTCGATAACAATGCAAAGATGAGCAAGTCGCTGGATAATGCAATCTATCTTAATGAGTCATCCGAAGATTTAAGAAAGAAAATTATGGGAATGTATACGGACCCAAACAGAATCCACGCTACAGACCCCGGAAAGGTTGAAGGTAACCCCGTATTTGTTTATCACGATGCGTTTAATCTTGATACAGAAGAAGTGAAGGATCTCAAGGAGAGATACAAGAAGGGTAAGGTGGGGGATGTTGAGGTGAAGGAAAAGCTCTTTAAAGCGCTGGATGAATTTTTAAAACCACTTCGGGAGAGAAGGGCAAAGTACGACGATGAGAAAGTGCTCACAGAGATCTTATCCGAAGGGACAAAACGCGGTTACAAAAAGGCGGAAGAGGTGATGGACAGGGTGAAGGATGCAATGAAGTTGTTCAGGGTATAGCAGGTCAGCTGGTTAATTTGTGTAGTGAATTAATGTGGTTCTGACCATCGCCCTCTATCCCGCTTCTATCGATTCTTATAAAATCAATCCCCGCGTTTCGTGAAGCTAGTTCATCTGAATCGCTGTCTCCAATATAGACGGTCTCATTTTTTGTGATATTTCCCTGACCGAGGATTTTTAATACCGGGTCAAAAACCCTCTTGTCGGGTTTGTGAAAAAGAGTGTCCTCACTGGTTTGAATATATGTAAAAGAGCCGACCGCAAACTTAAGTCTCAGCAAATCGTCAATGACAGGTTTTCGCCCACTTGCCGTTAGAATCGAGACTCTAAAAAAAGGAAACAACTGGTTGAGTGTTGGCAGAGTATCTTCAAACGCAAGCATAGGGTAACTCTCGCTCGTCTTGGCGTAGTTTCTTTGGAGGTTCTCGAAGCTGTCAATATCACCCATGACACCACACAGCATCTCTTTAAATGGTTGCCCCCAGTGCTCTTCAATGTTTTCTGTGGTGATGTCGAGGTCGTAATGGTCTTTTGCAGTCGCCACTAGCGCGGCCCACTTTATCTCCCTGGTTCTGACCAGAGTGTCATCAAAGTCGAAAATGATAGCTTTTTTGCCGCTTAAAGGCTTATACATACGGTGGGTACATAATGTGTGTATTATAGTGCCGGAGAGGTTCTGTCCAAAGAGTACGATGTACATACACATGTGTTACAATCAGTGCATGAAAGTCTTTTTAACGTATTCATATAGTGGTCAAAAGAGGAGTGACAGTAACTACAAGCTGCTCGAAGAGTCGCTAAAACAGATTCAAGGGGTAACCTTAATTACTACGAAGAGCAAGTTGTACCTCACGAGGGCGGAAGAACGCAAAATCAGGAAAGGACTGGAAACCCTCGATATAGAAAATACTTCACCATACGAATCTCCCCAGATCGGGCAGATCCATGATGAGGCTGTCAAGCGGACTATTTTACGTAGTGATTTTATTGTAGTGGAGGTGAGCGAGCAGAGCACTAAGCTTGGTATGGAGATTTGGTTTGCTATCGCGCATAAAACTCCTACACTAATCCTTTCGAAAACGAAAAACTACGCTGATTATATTAAATCCCCCTACCTATTTGGGGCCCGGTATACAAAGTACACTTTGCGCGAGCATCTGGAAGCGTTTTTTGAGCGAGGGAAGAGGGAGCTGTTATCCAAACGATTCAATATGTACCTGTCTGATGCACAGTTTGAAGATCTGGAGATACTTGCAAAAAAAGAGGACATGAATATTTCAGAATATATAAGGGATTTAGTAAATGAGAAAAGGTCGAAACTCAAGAGCTGAGCTGTTCTAAACTTCTTGAAAGTTCTATAAAATACGATAGATATCACTGCATATGATTCTTAAAAAGTATCTTAAAACAGAACCGACGACTAACCTGTTCTTTGTGGCAGCACTGTTTACACTTTCTGTTTTGGTTGGAGGAACTCTCTTCGCCAGGCAGGATACCACTCCTATAGAGGGGAGCGCCGTTGTTTGTCCGAATTATGAGAGTTGTAATGAAGATGAAGTGTTTGTGGTGACCGGAAGAGACGGCAGCTGCCTGCGGGCAGAATGTTTGCCTCGGGGCGAGGTGACAACGTGTGATGTTCCAGGTTGCAATGAAGGGCAGACAGCAGTTTGTGAGATCACTACACCAGGCCAGTGCAGTGGCTGTAACTGTAAACCGTCCCTGTGTCCAACTCCACCCTCTTGCAGGCCGGGACAGACTGTACTTGAGAAGGATTACCTTTTTATCTGTACAGAGTTTGAATGTGTCGGTGAAGCTCACACATCAACACCAACTCCCTCTCCATCACTAACCCCAACACCTACGTCCACTCCGATACCAACGAGCTCTCCAAAACCAACAAAGACGCCAACACCATCACCGACAAAACGAACAACTCAACATACGACTCAGAAACCGCCCGAGCCGACCCCAACCAGTGAGGAGGCAGCAGTCACCGGTACACCAACCCCGAGCCCAACAATCTGTCCAGTGGCGCTTTGTGATCCCGGATACGATCTGCTATGTAAAATTGCTTATGATCAATGCCCGGAGTGTACCTGTACGAAAACAGATTCTGAGACTCCTGGTGAGGATGTAGTTGAGCCGACATATGTAACTCCAACTCCGACCCCAACTCTATCTCCGCTGCCGACTCTTGAGTATGAGTCAATTGCTCCAAGTGAGGGCGAGGTTCCAGAGGAGACTGTGGTTGCTCTACTAGCATTAGTACTAGTGGGATTGTTTGTTACCGGATCACTTTATACGATCTACAAGAGAAGAAGGGAAGATAAGCGGAAAAGAGCGTTTGGTTGAGACAGCTTTCGTGTATAATTCTCTTTTGGTCACGGTTATTGTATATTGCTTAGATGCTCCCGATTACCGATTGATTTGATATGGCATTACTGAAGAGTTTAACTAGAAAGAAAAGAATAATGCACTTCCTGGATCAGATTCACAAAGATGCAACAGTGCTGGACATTGGCTGTGGAGATAGATGGGCTGGCGAGCACCTGCGTTCTTCAGGCGTAGAAAACTATACTGGTTTAGACCTCGCAAATCCTGCAGCTGACATAGTTGGCGACATTCTTAAATGGAAGAAGTTAGGACTAAAAGAGAACTCGTTCGACTATATCCTCCTGTTTGAAGTGATCGAGCATGTCGATTGCATGGAAGATTGTTTCAAGCTCTTGAAACCGGGGGGGAAACTGATGCTAACCTCACCTGTTCCTCACTTTGACTGGGTAATGAAGATACTGGAAAGAGTTGGGTTGAATCAAAAAAGAACAAGTCCTCACTCTAACCTCATCTATTTTGACAAGGTGAAGACATTTACTGATAAGGATATCGACGTCATCCTGTTTGTGTCTCAGTTTGGAATATTCACGAAGTAGGCTACAGCTTATCTACGTGCGGAACTATATGCAGGACGGTTATGAAGTTCAAGACTACATTCTCGTCAAACGAGAAAGGGGAAATTTGGCAGATAAAGCTGCAGAAGCGTTAGTTGAGGTTGCTGACGTTGTAGATAATTCTTTTCAGACTTATCTTGCTAACCCCGATAGGGTAGATGTGATGCTACCCATCTTGAATATCTTTGCTCCAGTATCATAACTATCATCGTTCCTAAACAAAGTTAATCCTGCATTTCAAACCAGCCTTCTCAAGTGCCGCTTTGGGCATAGAGTGCTTTCCCCTGGCAAGGAATATTGTCGTCGTAAGTAATACGTACTATGTATCGGGCAGAGCAGCGAGCCATCATTAGCTAGGATTGCTCCGCCACCTATCTGATCGTAATGACCCGTATGTCTTGTACAGCTGGTTAGACTAATTGCTTTGGGGGAGGGCACCGGGATGATTTCCTGTTCCGGGAATACTAAATGGAGAATAGCTGCTTGATCTTGCGATAACGTTCTTTCGGTGGTAAAAATGTAATCTCGCTTCCAAATGCATACCTTCCTCCCTCGCACAGATGCTCGTCAACGATGATGGTTTTCCCCTGAAACAGTTCCAATGCACGGAGGTTTCTGTGGAGGATAGGATAAATAATGGCTGCATCGTCTCCACATATAATTACAGTATATCGGATTGAATTTTCGGAAATATTTAGTTAATTACAATGGATACCTTGTCTCGCAACCTATTATGCCTACTACTTATTGGGAATCCGTGCTATAATATAGTATTCAAGTTCTTTAACAAATTGTCGAGATTCCCGAGCCGGTTTAAACCCATCAATTTCATGTTTTTATTAATAACTGCAGCGTTGAAACCAGCTCGGGGATGATCGGTCTCGACAGAGAATATCAGTGATTAGTGGCAAGCCGGAGTTTCAGCCTGTATCTCGCGTTATCTAAACAGGCATCCCGCTACTTTGCGGGCAGATGAACAATCGTCAAAAACAAAGTACAAGGTTTCGTTGACAATGTAGTTGCATTTTTTAGTGCTCCTGCACTCAACGTAGCTGTTGCCTAACATACCTGGCGACCTTCCTTTGTAACCTCTCCTGGCGGGGAGCTTAGGGAGAAACATGAGTCAGGATGCATGATCTTACGCTTGTATGCCGTAAACATCAGAAGACTTAGTATACAGTCGGTGTCGGGTTTTTGTGTCTTTCTATCCGGTATCGTCTGAAACAAAGATGCTACGCTTGTACACCATTAATTGCAGAATTTTCTGGACGCGGGTTCGATTCCCGCCGTCTCCACAGCGGCTCCACCCAGAGGTTGGGGGCGATGTGGAGATTGATGGGTTATTTCGGATCCGGCACGGGTTTGACAATGAAGGGTTAGTGAGTTAAGCAAAGCGAAGACGAACTTACCTGAATTGATGCTGCCTCTTACTCGCAGTTTTAGTGCGAGTTGGAGGGAGTGATTCCCGCCGTCTCCACCATTTTATCTCTGAAGTGATATCTGATGAATCTTTGTATATTTAATCCGAAAAGCGAAACATATAAAACAGAGGATGGAGAAGTGTTTGCCGAAATTGACGACGTCCTGAAACATCTAAAACTAAAGAAGAGTGATGTATTGGCAGTGAACCGTATTGATGAAAATGGAGATCTGAAATCTTGGAAAATATATACAAACGGTTCTTTACATGATATCGATCCAATAACATATTGATCCAACATTAATGAACCTCCTTAGGCTAGCACCTGAGCCCCTCCCCAAGTAGTATAAATACTCATAATGACAGACTATCTCTGGCATTTGCGTGGATTGTGGTAGAGATATTATAACTACCTTCACCATATCAGAGTAGATCTCTGATTTAGATAGACACGCTTATACAATTGAATTAAGCTGTTGAATATGACAAATAGAGAAGATGTTTCCTCATGTCGAGAAAGCTTTAGTATAATCAAGACCCCTACATATTATTGGCACAAGCTATAGACATGAGATTGACCGCCTCAAGGGTACCTCAAATTATTCCTCTGTTACTCCTTGATTTAAGGTGTCAATTGACCACCTTCGTTCTTGACCCTAACGAAGTAACTGCTTTTCTTAATCAGGTTGAAATCAACTCCAAACAGTGTACCCTTATCTTTTACGACACTCTCATATCTCCCGGATTCATATCTGGAAACAG
>JBHHUN010000007.1:0-57134 GCA_046753765.1 Candidatus Dojkabacteria bacterium
GCATGTCTTTTGACAGCGAGGTCGAAGGCCTCCTCTTCCATGCATAAATTAGCACCTCTTCCGGAAAGCTTCCCACCAGGATCAATAACCACCACACCATCGGAATTTCGGACAAATCGGACCATCTCGTTTTTAGGCAGCTTTTCTCCAGTCCCAATACAGGTCCGAATTGCGTCCCTGCTTTTTGCTGCAGGTTTACCTTTCATCTTATTTGAGTTTGGCTTTAATCTCTTCAACTGATTTTGGACCGATCCCCTTGATAGCTTCTCCAGCTTCTATTTTCTCTTTAAGCTCATCGAGTGTGGCTATCCCTGCTTTACCAAGTGCTGTCTCAACTCTTTTTGGTAGACCAAGTTCGGTAATACCAGCCGGAAGAACAGTTTCAACCTTTGCTTCCTTCCCTTTACCTTTTACTTCCTTTTTATCATCATCGGGGCTATCGATTTTAATTGTTTCACCCTCAATATCGATGTTCCACCCTGTGAGCTTCGCAGCCAATCTAACATTCTGTCCTTCTTTTCCAATCGCAAGCGAAAGTTGATCATCGGGGACTATCACCTTAGCCTCCTTTTCATCCTCATCAGTCAGTGTCACGCTTATGACCTGAGCAGGACTGAGAGCGTTGGCAATAAAAGCTGAGATGTTCTCATCCCAAAGTATGATATCGATCTTTTCTTCGATATTTCCAAAACGAAGCTCGTTCATGATCGCATTTATTCGGACACCTTTTTGCCCAACACACGATCCAATAGGATCAACTCCTTCGGTATTTGAACTTACAGCAACCTTGGACCTTGACCCAGCCTCTCTTGCGACAGCCTTAATCTCCACTGAACCAGACACTATCTCGGGAACCTCGAGCGAAAATAGCCCCTTCAAAAACTCGGGGTCGGTTCTTGAGATAATTAACTGTTTGCCCCTGGCACCTTCACGAATATCTTTAATTAGCACCTTCATTCTCGTTCCACTTTTATAGAATTCGACCGGAATGCGTTCTTCTTGTGGCATTACGGCGACGGCCCTTCGAATCTCAAAGATCACGCTATCACCGTCCATCCTCTGAACGACAGCGTAGTCTATCTCTCCGATCTTATCTTTGAACTCAACCATTATTGCCTCTTTTTCAGACTCACGAATCTTTTGCAGTATCACTTGCTTGGCAGCTTGAGCAGCCACCCTTCCAAAATCACCACTAGGTGTGATATCTACCTGAACATGGTCTCCTACCTTCAGTTTGGATTCAAGCTTTTGTGCATCTTCCAGAGAAATCTGTGTAGGCGGATTTGTGACCTCATCAACAACCTTTTTATCGGCATAAACACTGATGCTTCCGCCAACCGGATCAATCTCTACCTCAATATTGACACCCTCCTCTTCAGGATAATCCCTGCGAAAACCAGCCTTGACTGCAGTCTTTATGGCTTCAAGTACTTCTTCTGGGTCGATATTTCGCTCAGCAGCTATCTGATTAATCGCAGATAGAAAGTCTGTTTGTGATGACATTGGCATGAGTTAAAAAATAAAGAAATCCTGTAGGTGAATAGATGTCTTTAAATAAACGGTGAGCATCAAGCCCACCTTCTACAAGTCGTATTCCCTACAATAATACCAGACACAGCCCGTAATTGACAAACAAACCCCAAGGCTTAAAAATATACTTTAATGTGATGCTTTGTGTTTTAGTTGTATAATCAGCCTAAATGATTGTCAGATCAAAACCTGAACAACCAGATATCCATCCATTACAAACTGCCAGAGGGCAAATGGAGACTCCACCGGAAAGTGTTCCCGCTGTTCCGAGTGAAAACCAGATGAGCATGGAGCTTCAGGGATCACGGTGGGAGTTTTTGTACAGGTTGAAACGTAGGCTCGCAAAAATCAGCATTCTTGTTGAAGCACTTCCCTACTGGCGTAACATGAACACTATTCTCGCCTTTTTGACATCGGTGACCATAGTTGTCGCGCTGTTTTACTCAATTAGCACGAATTTTGCCAAGCTACCAGACAAGGTTCCCCTGTTTTTCCTGCAGTCCAGTAAAAGCTGGGAGCTTGTTGACAAAGAGATCTTGATTCCAATCCCGATATTTTTAGCCGTAACCTTAATCTTGCTTAACAAATTCAGTGGCGATGTATACAGATTTGATCGACGACTTTCATTTATGATGAACACCGGCATCGTCCTGTTCAATATTCTGGGGATGCTAGCGTACTTTCAAATAACGTCACTTATTTTAGTGTTCTGATTATTGATCTATGGAGGCCAATATCTTCGAACCATATCTTGATCTGCTGCCATATATGGCTGCGGCATTCTTTGTCAGCTTGTTGTTGACGCCAGTTATTGGTTATCTAGCTACAAAATACAGATTCATTGACCTGCCAGCGAAATTACGTAAAAGAACCGACAAAACAATAGACCAGAGGATACACGATGAGGCCAAACCAAGGCTTGGCGGGCTTGCAGTTTTGATCCCCTTTTTCCTGATTGCTTTTGCAGGCTCAACACTCACCTCTCAGGTATGGGGGATGCTTCTGGGTCTTGGAATCATCGTTATAGTTGGAGTGCTTGATGACAAGTATGAGCTTTCAGGGGGTGTCCAATTTGCATTTCAACTTTTGGCGGCAATTATTGTTGTCGTGAGTGGTGTGAGCATTACTCATGTTGACGTTGCGGGGCTTAGTATCGACTTCAACAGTTTCTCGAGAGAATTAAATCTCGGCAGTTTCATTTATAACTTTGTTTTTCCAGCAGATCTAATAACTGTTGGATGGATCATGATCATCGTAAACGCATTAAACTGGGTTTGTGGAATTGACGCTTTAGGTGAAGGTATTACGTTTATTGCTGCACTTACTACCATGATCTTAGCTGTCCGGGTCGGGTCACCGGAGTTTGCTATCTTCCCGGCATTACTGGTGGCAGGACTATTAGGATTTATTCCTTACAACTTTCCTCCATCAAAGATTATCGGAGGGACAGCCGGACACACCGGATATGGATTTTTGCTGGCTGTTTTAGCTATCCTCAGCGGTGCCAAGATCACGTCCGGTATTATCCTGCTCAGTATTCCACTAGTAGACATGGGCTGGGTGCTCCTCAACAGGATGCGCGACCATAAAACAGTTAATATCTTCAAGCTGTTCTCAATAAGTGGAAGGGTTCACCTGCACCACCGTTTGATGTCATTGGGTTTCTCGGGCAAACAGACTCTATATATCGAAACGTCAGCTATGGCTGTCGTCTCATTGATTGCGTTGTACTTTGGTGACTTCAATACTTCTTTGATTACACTAGTTCTAGTGATCGCACTGCTCATAATCTTTTTCACTATCATATCACTGCGAACCCGCAACAAGCCAAGCACCCCAAAGCCTCCCCCTAGTGAACCTGAACCGCCAGTTATTGACACCGGTCCTACCCCTGAAGAAAAATACGCTTACTAATGGGTTGCTTTTAGGGTATGATATCGGTATCAATTTTATCTATCTACAAAAATAACAATGGGTGCAACAGTTACCAACATAAGTAAAGGGCATCAGAAAGGGACTCATCCCAAAAGTAAGTATATTGTCGAAGTCCTTCAGGAACCTTGTATTGGCGCTGCAAGCTGCGTTGCAATAGCAGCTGAAACTTTTGAACTCAATGAGGCCAATAAGGCATACATTCTTGAAACGGATTGGGATTCAGATGACCTGGTTTTGGCGGCAGCACAATCGTGCCCGGTGTTTGCAATCATCATCAAAGATGCTAAAACTGGCAAGCAGATATTCCCTCAAGAGGAATAATCACTAAGCTCTTTATCCCTGACAACAAGACTCCAGAGATAATCAAACTGCTGCAGCTCATGCCTGGTGAGCTCTTTATCGCTAATTAGCGTAGCTGTATCTCTGTTCGTATCAATAAGGGCAGCGTACTGCTCCCAGATAATCTTCACAGTGTTTTGTGTAAGGCTTTCTTCATGTCGTATTAGCGCAATCCTATGGTTGTCTGTCTCCCAATCTTGCTTGTATGAAAACGTTTTCGCGGAATAGTTAAGCAGCTCGCGGATCTGACGTTCCTGCTCTCTGAGTTCAGAATTGATATTTTTTTCATATTTGCTCAAGATCGCTATCCCTGGGAGTTTCTCCGTAGTATTCGCATACACCGCCAATGATCTGCCACTTTGAACTATCTGCACTATCAGCTCACGTAGATCAGCCTTCCCATTCAGGTATGTGACCTTCGGAATTCTGAATGTATTTTCATATCTCCGCATGAGCTCTTCCATATTGAGACTTATCTCTTCGTAATCCTGCCTGACCTGCTTTAATCTGGTTTCAAGCTGATCTTCAATTAGCTTTGGAGACTGCGGCTCATACACCTTGGACTTACCCTCTTTTGACTCTTTAACAAACCCAAAACTTATTAGTTGAGGCAGGTATTCATAAATTGAACTCCTGGGAATGGATGTATCCCTTGCCAGTGTCAGTATAGTCGACCTGCCTTTATCTAAGAGGTATTGATAGATTATGGCATGATTTTCAGTCGTGCCAAGTTGCTTGAATACTCTTTCTAGATCCATAATCTGAATAATAACACATTTATGTCGAACCTACTGACATAATAACAATAGATCACAAGTTAAAGTCTGATGGCTAAAGTGCTAATATGAATAAAATTATGGACAGCGAAGAGATTTTAACATGTCCCGTGTGTAACGGATGGGGGTCTACCCCTCTACCTTTGGATGCTCACTTCAAGAGCTGCCCTAACTGTCACGGTGATGCATTGCAGCTCTCTAACCCCAAATTTATTTTGTATTGGGATATGCCCGGGTACTTCGACTATTCAGGCAGACAAAGAAGCCGCATTGGTCGTTACGGCTTGATAGTTGTAATACTTGTAGTCATCACAGGAACCGTTCTGCTACTGGTATTTTTAGCGTCGCAGACATTGAATTTAATATGAGTGCACCACAGGCACAACCACAAGTAAGACGGATAAAACCTCAACCTCATGCCCAAGAGGATACTGCAGGAAAAGTGATTCTCAACTTGTCAGAGTATATGGCCAAAGGCGTTTTCCGCTTCCTGCTCGATCTTGGGGACAGAGCCCACAACCGTGGGAAGAAAATCATTACTATCTATGACATGTTTCTTTCACTTGAAAGACTCCCACAGTTTGCAAACGAAAACGTTCGTCTCAAGTATGACAAACTTGAAGTAGAAGAAAAGATGCTTCTGGCAATCAAAAGAGTTGTTGTTCCTGTAAGAGTTGAAGGAAAAGTCTTCTTTACTCCGCGGTTAAAAAGCCTGCTCCTTCACGCGTTTTTGCTCTCCAAAAGGACGGTTGACAGTAAGATCACATTAAAAGACATTTGGCAGAGCCTGTTTGAGTCCGAGGAGATCTCAACACTCATCTTTGGGAAGGCGGCCAAGCAACAAACTATTACAGCTCAAAAAAACGAGACTCCTGCACAAACTCAAATATCTACACTTTCACAGCTTGCACCCAATATCGCCAAACTGACACAAGACCTGACACTTGTGTATAAGAGCAACACCGTCAAGCCAATGATTAATCGACAAAAAGAGCTGAACCAACTGCTTAGGATCATGACCCGGGAAGATAATCACAATCCCCTTCTGGTTGGAGAAAGCGGGGTTGGCAAAGAAACCCTCGTCCACGGGTTGGCGTACGAGCTCATATACAACCAACAGATTCCCGCCTACCTAAAAGACTACAGGGTTTTGCAGTTGAACTTCTCAACACTCATCGCCAGCTCTGAGTACCCCGGCAGTAACCTCCCTCAGTTTATGGATGAGATCAATAGAATCGGGAAGCTTATCCTCTTCGTTGATGGAATACGGTTTTCTCAGGTGTCACAAGAGCAATACGTGCTCAATAACTTTTTGTCGCTATTGTTTAGAAACAACTCAATTATTGTAATTATCTCAACTGACCCTGCGTTTTATCTCTCGCAGCTGGAAAAAGAGCAGACCATTAAAGAAAACTTTGAGGTTATCAAAGTTGAGGAGCCCACAAAAGAAGTTTTACTGCAGATTCTTGCAGAGGAAACATCCATAATAAGCAAGAAGCACAACATTCAGATCGACTCTGGGATATTCGAGCCGCTCATTGATCTTGCGAAACGATATATGGCTTCGAGTTCGTTCCCTCAGAAGGCTATTTCACTTCTGGGCGAATCTGCAGCAGCAGCCCGGTTAAGCAAGCAGTCATCAATTAATATCGACAACATAAAAAAGATCCTTGCTGAAAAAACTGGAATCCCGATCCAATCTATATCTGTATCTGATCGCGAGAAACTACTGAAGTTAGAGGGAGAGCTTAACAGTGTTGTTATCGGGCAACAACACGCTGTTAGCGAGGTGGTTGAGGCCATAAAACGATCACGTGCCGGCTTAAAAGATGCAAAGAAGCCAATTGGATCGTTTCTGTTCTTGGGACCGACTGGTGTTGGAAAGACCGAGCTGGCTAAACAGATCGCCTCAAAATACTATGAGGACGCAAAGGCGTTCGTGAGGCTCGATATGAGTGAGTACTCTGAAAAACACACCAGCCAGAGGCTGATCGGATCTCCGCCAGGATACACTGGCTACGAAGAGGGCGGTCAATTTACCAACCCGGTTATACAAAAGCCCTACTCTCTTATACTTCTTGATGAGGCTGAGAAAGCGCATCCACAGATCTTTGACATCTTTCTGCAAGTGCTCGATGAAGGTCGTTTAACTGATTCGCGTGGTAAGCTGGCTGATTTTAGAAACTCCATTCTAATCTTTACGAGCAACATAGCATCACAATTAATACTTGAGGACCTTTCCAGTGCCGAATCAAATTTCAAGAAGAGTCCAAAAGCGTACTATGAGCAGGTGATCCTCCCCGAACTTCTGAAGGTCTTCAGACCGGAGTTTATCAACAGATTCGATGAGATTATTCCATTTAACCCCCTCGGTGTCCATGAGTTGATTGAAATCGCCAAGCTGAAAATCAGACGGGTCAAACACAATTTAAAAGAGAAGCAGATCACACTCGAGACACCAGACACAGAGCTTGAAAAACTTGTACGAGCAGCATATGACCCAAGGTTTGGGGCACGTCCAATTGAAAGGATGATTAAAGACAAGATTGAAACACCGATTGCAGAGAAGATAGTTGCCGGAGGATTTACCGGTGGAAATATTATAAACTGGAAATATCAATAACATGGTTGGAGCAAACCCAGATCACAACAATCCTGATTCAATAATCCCCGGAGTGGATCCTGACCAACCGTACCAGACCGGAGATTTCTCGACTCCAGGAAAACAGGTACAAGACAGAGGATTCATTGCAGGTATTGCCCGTTTATTGCAGAACCCAAAAGACTTCATCTGGTTTGCAAACAAAAAACTCAAAGAAAAATAACTCTTTACAGTAATTCAACACATTTTTGTTACAATAATCCTGTCTTACCCAGAGACCTGTCACATGAGATACACAGATGATCGATATTAAAAATCTCCACGCTACAATTGATGGACAAGAGATCTTGAAGGGAGTCAATCTCAGCCTTGAACCTGGACAGCTTCAAATCCTCATGGGACCAAATGGTTCTGGCAAATCAACACTCGCTAAAGCGCTGCTCGGTCACCCAAGTGTTACCGTGACTCGGGGCTCTATCGAACTTGATGGCCGGGACGTTACAGATCTGGATCCAAACGAGCGATCACTCGCCGGATTGTTTATGGCTTTTCAATACCCAACAGAAGTCCCGGGTGTAAACTTTAGTAACTTCCTGCGGATGGCGTACAACGCAAGACTCAAAGAAAAGAACAAGCTTCCCGTATTCAAGTTTAGAAAGATAATTAAGGAGAAGGCGGAGCTTCTAGATATTGATCCTGAACTGCTGGACAGAAATCTCAATGAGGGTTTATCTGGAGGAGAAAAAAAGAAGGCCGAGATCTTGCAGCTGGCTGTTCTTGAGCCAAAGTATGCAATTCTTGACGAAACCGATTCGGGGCTCGATATTGATGCCCTGCGAACAGTTTTTACAGGTGTAAAGAAACTGATGACCACTGACAAAAAAATGGGGATACTTGTAATTACTCACTACCAGAGAATATTTGACTACATAAAACCCGACAAAGCTATGATCATGAAAGAGGGAAGTATAACTGAAAGTGGAGATATGCAGCTGGTAAGAGACATCTTAAAGACTGGCTATAAGTGATCTTACTCGAGAAAGATGGCGGATAACCTTCAAAAGTCAAAAACAAATGCCGGTGAGGTAGCCACAGAAGAGGTCAGGGTTGCGAGCGGCATTAATAGTGACTACGAGTCAAAATATGGTTTCCATGATGACGTTGCCAGCAGTGTTAACATTGGTAAAGGCATCAGTGAAAAGATTATCAGACAGATCTCTAAACTTAAGGGTGAAGATAAATGGATGCTCAATCAGAGGCTTAGAGCTTTCAAAATCTTCAAAGAGAAACCACTGCCAAAGTGGGGGGCTGAGCTTGGAGGCATCAAGTTTGACGACATTCACTATTTTGTCCGCGCAACAGATAAACAGGGGCGCAGCTGGGATGAGGTTCCTGCAGAGATAAAAGATACATTTGATAAGCTTGGAATCCCCCAGGCAGAAAGGAAGTTTTTGGCGGGGGTTGCCACACAATACGAATCTGAAGTGGTTTATCAAAATCTTCAGAAGAGATTCACAGATAAAGGGATTATTTTCTTAGATACTGACACTGCGTATAAAAAACACCCGGATATATTCCACGAGCATTTTGGAAAAGTCGTCCCTTCAACAGATAACAAATTCGCTGCTCTTAATACATCTGTCTGGAGTGGTGGAACATTTATTTACGTTCCGAAAGGAGTTAAGGTTGATATCCCGCTGCAGGCATACTTCAGAATTAATGCCCAGAACATGGGACAGTTCGAAAGAACGCTCATAATCGCCGATGAAGGGAGCGAGATTCACTACATTGAGGGTTGTACAGCACCTGTTTATTCAAGTGATTCACTGCACAGCGCTGTGGTTGAGATCATCGTCAAAAGAAATGCTCGTGTCCGGTATACAACACTACAAAACTGGTCTAATAACGTTTACAACCTCGTGACCAAACGTGCGATTGTTAGGGGCAACGGTGTCATGGAGTGGGTTGACTGCAACCTCGGCTCAAAGGTAACCATGAAATACCCTGCTGTTCATCTGACCGAACCTGGCGCACACGGAGAGGTGCTTTCAATTGCTCTAGCTGGTAAAGGTCAGCATCAGGATGCCGGTGCGAAAGCTGTTCACAGCGCACCAAACACGTCAAGCGTCATCCAGTCAAAGTCAATCTGCAAAGATGGCGGGAGAACAACTTACCGCGGACTTCTCAAGATGACAAAAGGATCCAAGGGATCAAAATCAAAAGTAATCTGCGACGCACTGATCCTTGATAATAAATCACAAACAGATACTTATCCATACAATATTATCAATGAAAAAGAGGTTAGCGTTGGGCACGAGGCCAGTGTCAGTAAGGTTAACGAAGAGCAGTTGTTCTATCTGATGTCTCGTGGTTTATCCGAGGAAGAGGCAGCATCACTCGTCGTTTCGGGTTTCATTGAGCCGATAGTCAAAGAGCTGCCAATGGAATACGCCATGGAGATGAACGCGCTGATTCAGATGACAATGGCAGGGTCAGTTGGATAGCTATGTAATATGAAACAGATAATTCTTGATCTCACAAAACCAAATCAAACTTTTGAGATAACAGAAGACACAGAGTTTCTCGGGTTGTTCGTTGGACGTAACAGCGAACAAGTAGAGACAGTGCTGAACGTGATTCACAAGAATCCTGAACTGAAATCACTAACAAAAATTAAAGCCGTTGTGTATGACCGTGCAAACTTTGACATGGAGGGCAAGCTGATCATCGAGACCGGTGCTAGAAACACAGACTCATACCTGAGCATCGACGTTCTGCTCATGGGCCCCGATGCCACTGCCAGAGCGGTTCCAAGCCTTGAGATTACAGAAGATGACGTTAAAGGTGGTCATGGAGCGACTGTTGGGCAGGTAGACGGTGATCAGTTGTTTTATCTACAATCGCGCGGGCTGACACACGATCAGGCTGAAAGACTACTGGTCGAAGGATTCGTACAAGATTTTCTACGTAACGTAAAATCTAAACAGGAGCTTGCAAAATTCAAGAAAATGCTATGAACAAAAAAGACTTCCCTCTGTTGCAAAATCGGCCCGAATTAGTTTATCTTGACAACGCAGCCACAACCCAAAAACCACAGCAAGTAATTAACGCAATAGTCCACTACTACGAGAATTCAAATGCGAACGTCCACAGAGGTATTTACAAGTTGAGCGAAGAAGCCACAAGCCTGTATGAAGAATCGCGTGAGCTTGTCGCACTCTTCCTTGGTGCAAAGCCTGAACAGATCATATTCACACCAGGAGCTACAGCAGGCCTTAACTACGTCGCTCTTGGATACGCATCGGGAATCATCAGTGGCGGAAGCGACGACGTGCTGCTTACAACAGAGATGGAACACCACTCAAACCTTGTGCCGTGGCAGCAGCTCGCAAACGAGCTGAAGGTCAAACTCGACTTCGTAAAGGTAGATGATGAGTACAGGCTGGATCTTGACGATCTCGAACAAAAGCTTCAGGGTAATAACGTAAAAATACTGGCACTTACCCATATGAGTAACACTCTGGGGACTATCAATCCTATCGAAGAGATCGTGTCTATGGTCCGTGAAGCCTCGCCAATGACAAAGATCGTTGTTGATGGCGCGCAGTACGCTCCTCATTTTCCTCTAAACCTAACAGAGCTGGACGTTGACTTCTACTCAATAGCAGGACATAAGCTATATGGTCCAACGGGAATTGGTGTACTTTACGGAAAATCATCACTCCTAAAAGCTATGGATCCAGTATTCACTGGGGGAGGGATGATCCGCAAAGTTGAAAGGAACCAAACACAGTGGGCAGACATTCCTGGCAAGTTTGAACCAGGTACACCAAATATCGCTGGTGCAATAGGTCTGGGAGAGGCAGTTCGTTACCTGAAGACTATCGGAATGGATAAGATCGCAGCCCACACGCAGGAACTTGCTGCGTACACGCTCGCAAAACTCTCTCCAATCGAAAACATTAGTATTTACGGTCCCGGTGAAGCTGACGACCGGGGAGGAGTTTTCAGCTTTGCGGTCGAAAGTATTCATGCACATGACATGGCACAGCTTCTTGACGGTGAAAATGTGGCTGTTCGGGCCGGGCACCACTGCAATCAGGTGTTGATGCGTGAGGTATTGGGAACATCTTCAACAACAAGATCGTCTGTTGGGCTTTATAACGACTACAGTGACATTGACAAACTGGCAGAGGCAATAGAAGTTGCTGTTCGGAAGTTTTACAACCGTTAGCCCCCACAGAATCTCTGATAATACTTCTGGGAGTTAAACTGGCTTGGGAATTTTATGTAGCTCACCACTAATAGCAGTACCACCTGCAATAAGCGCGTGGGCAGCAACAAGTATCAGCGCCCCAAAAAGAGCAATTTTTGTTGTTTTCTTGAGAAGTGTTTCTTTTTTCCTTGGTTTTTCGCTCATGTTAAAATTATACCAAAAAAGCACATCTATAAGATAATGGATATATACAGAGAGCAACTTCTCGACAACTATCAAAATCCACGCAATTTCAGGGAGATAATTGATGCTGATGCTATAATGGAAATGGAAAACACACATTGCGGGGACCGTATTAAGGTTTTTGTAAATGTAGAAGACGGAAAGATTGTAGATGCCAGTTTTGACGGTGAAGGGTGTGCAATCGCAATTGCAAGCGCGTCAATGCTTACGGAGTATATTAGAGGTAAAACTGTCGCGGACGTGAAAGACATCGATATATACGACTGGATGGACATTATGGACGTCAGGCTGACAACATCAAGAGCAAAATGTGCAAGCCTGAGTCTCGAAAGTGTGCGGGGAGCCTTAGAAAAAGGCCCTTTTTAGTTGACCAAAACAAAGATATATAGTTATACTGTATAGCAATGCAGAATAAAAAGGATCAAAACGAGAAGCAAAATTTTATCCGCAATCTGCTGGCAGTTGCCCCCAAGCACTGCGATAATTGTGGGTCAAGATACTCCGAAACAGATTTCAAGATCGTCAAGAGCTCAAACGTTAATACTGTGCTGCACCTGAAGTGTCACACATGTAACAATGCTTACATGCTTAACGTCATGAACCCTGTTAACGGCATGGTCGGTTCTCAAAGAACCCCTATCAATATTGACCTTCGCAATGGCGATGAAATTCAGAAGTTCGCCGGAACAGAGTCCGTTTCTAAAAACGAAGCTATAGACACCTACAACGACCTCAAACCAGGCGCAACAGCTGGCGAGCTTAAGAATCTCCTAGCTTAATCCTCTTCCCTCTTTTCAGAAAGCCATCTGTATAATCAGCAGTAGACGTTCCTGTAATGATTATCTGGTTTTCCATCTTACTCAAAATACGTTCCAGGTTTTCTCTGTGTTTTTGATCGAGTTCAGACATAACATCATCAAGAAGTAGAATCAACTTCTCATTAAACAGCTCCTCCAGATAAACGAGCATTGCAAGTTTAAAGATCAGTGCAGCCAAACGCTGCTGACCACGTGAGCCAAATATCTTAACCGGCCTGCCGGCAAGAGTAATATCAATGTCGTCTCTGTGAGGTCCGTAAAGAGTCTTAGTGGCTGCAATCTCTTTGAATGAGTTTTCCTCTATCTTTTGGCGCAAGCGCCGAGCAACCTTGCTCCTGTAATCATCATCTTTCTCCCCTTTGCCACCGATCTCACCGAACTTCGAAATATACCCAAGACTGAGGTCGTTTAGCTCGCCGTTAAATAGTTCTCTGGCGGTTTCTGCCAGAACAGGCAAAAATCGTTCAAGAGTTTCGATACGAGTAGTAATAACCTTGCTTCCCAGATCAATCAGTTTGTCATTCCAGTATCCAAGCTCACCTTTTTTTGCCACCCCTTCAGCGATTCTGGCTAAAAGCTTGTTTCGCTGTTTAACCACAGCTTTGTACTCTTTTAATGTTGCAGCAAATTCAATGTCAAAGCTGTTGATAAAATCATCCAGTTCACCTCTTCTAACCTCTGGTGATCCTGAGATAAGATCGAGATCGTGGGGAGCAAAAAGAACTGCATAAAGATTGCCGGAAAATGTGGTTTTACGCTTCGAGATTCCATTCACTTCGTACCGTTTAAAGTTGCGTCCTTCTTGACTGCTGAAAATGATAGTCAGCTTCACCGGATCGATTGACACTAACTCAGCATCTATCCTCGCAAAATCACTTTTCTTGTCCAGTGAGATGTTACTTCCGTCCAAATACTTTCGAAACGACTTAACATAGCTTAAGTAATGAATTCCATCCAGAAAGTTACTTTTGCCGGCACCGTTGGGTGCAACAATAATGTTTAGACCAGGAGCAATCCTGGCTTTAAGGTTCAAGTTACGAAAATTTTTATAAGCGATATTTGAGATATGCACCGAAGATCTATGTTTTGGGTATTATACCCTCAACCTGATCTTTCAGCCATTTAAGCGCCTTTTGCTGCAGAAGAACTGTAGTAATGTACTGCTTTCCACGGTCAGAGTCATATTCTTTCTTAAGCTTTGGGTCCATTATTGTATCGATCTGACGCTGCACCTCGCTATCGACCACAGTAAGCTTATTAGCCCTTGCAATTTCTACGTATAGTAGTTCAGAGCTGATTCGCTTCACAACTTCTTTTTCCCACTGATCTTTCAGCTCTTCAAGAGTTGTGTTCTGTGTCTTTAGAAAGTCGTCAAGCTCAATATTGAGCTCTTCGACACGCTTGGTATAGTCTGCAACCTGTCTGTCCAGCTCAGCATTGATAAGTGCTTTTGGCGGTTCAATTTTGGAGATCTTAATCGCCTCATCAACCATAGTCTGGATCTTCTCGTTATCTGCCTGGACCTTTTTTTCTTGCTCAAGCCGTTTTCTCAACTCTTTCTTAAGATCACCTACAGTTTCAAAGCCGAGTTTCATCTCTTTTACATCTTTGTCGGTCAACTTGGAGGCCGTCTTTTTTGCAGATTTCTCTTTTGATGATTTTCCTTTGGCTTTCTTCTCCTTACCATCCTTCCCCTTAACACTCTTCTTAGCGGCACCCTTCGTCTTCTGTTGAATATCAACCAGCTGCTGTATTGATTTCTCCACATCTTCGTCTGTCACTTTGCTCTGTGTGTCCTTGACCTTGATCTTTGTAAAGTCACCAAGTTTAATTTTAGGAAACTCAACAAATATCGCCTTAAAAACAAGCTCATCGCCCTCTGCAACCTTAACTACCTGATAACTAATCTGAGTAATCGGACTTAGATCTTCTTCTTTAAGAACCTCAAGGGTTATTTTTGGGAGTAGCCTCTGCAAAGTCTCTTCGTACAGCCTGGTACCAAGCTTTGCCTCCATCAGATCCTGTGGGCCTTTACCCGGCCTAAATCCGGGCATAGAGACGTCTGCAGAAAGAGTTTTGAAGACATTTGCTTTCTCTGTAGCAAATCGATCTTTTGTAACCGTGATCGTCAGTTCGACCTCTTGTTCTTTCGTTTTCTCCTTTTTGTATTTGTAGTCTTTTGCCATGTTTAGACACTTAACCCGGCAATTATAGCTTAAAACTGGTCAATATCAAAGTCCCCTACTTCTTTCGCTTCTTCTTTTTCCTGGTATCTTTGCCGTTACTGAGATTAAACTGTAAATTTCCGTTTTCCTCTGAAGTTAAGGCGATAGAGGCTATTACTGCAGTAATAGGACCAATGAGAAGTGCGGCGATCGAAGCATTAATGAAAAGCAACAGTGACTGCACAACAAATGGGTCTTCCCAGAAAGGAATACTTCCTTCACCACCGGCGATCATGATGTGAACAAGGGAAATACCAAGAAACACAAAAAATAGACTGTTAATGACCCTTGCAATTGCTATCTGATTGTGTGCTGTGCCCTCTCTGATCAGGTTGATTGTATTAGTGCTTGGGTAAGTCTGCTTTTTCTTAAGGATTCCCTGAACGACATCAAGGGTCGTGTTAAGGGTTGCACCAAATGCCACAAAAAGCACAGCCGCATTTATGATACTCCAAAACTCTACAAGCGCTATCCTCGACTCTAAAAAAGAGATGTTTGTGTAGAACAGTTCTGTCAGAAAGGTAGATTTAAAGAGCAGCAGGTTTATCATAAGGATGATAAATAGCGTCAAGAGCTGTGAAATCCCCACTATCGCTGCAAGCTTCACGTTACGAAGGTGTATCAACATACTAATAAATGCCACGAATCCAAGCAGAACGAAAGATGCAACAAATATGTTGAAGTTGCTCAGCAGATACACTAGAGAGCCAGAAAACGTTAAGGTAAAGATTATCAGCGTAGGGATCACGTACTTAAACCCCTGCCTGCCTAGTATTACCAACATAAAGGCCAAAAAGATCATCACCACCCAGAAGAGCAGTGTTTCTCGATTATGTCCACTAAAAGAATACAGCGTACCTATACTTGAATCTACCTCGTTCACGTAGACTCTATCACCAATCTTAATCTCTTCAAGATTCAGGTCTTTCACCTGGACACGAAGATTAATGAACTGCTCAGTTCCATCCAGCCTAGCCTCAACATTTTGATAGAAAAACCCACCATCCTCTACAAGGTCAATAAGATTCACAACTTCTGCAATGTTTGATCTGTTGGGAGCGCTTGAGAGTACCCCGAGTAGTGATCCGCCTAAGAGGAAAATAACAACGAGAATTGTTACCAGTGAGTCGAGATTCAAGTTCTTTCGCAACCTGTCCATTAATTCTCTGTTAGCTAAATTTCACTGTCGTTATCGTCCTCAAGATCTTCGAAGTCATACACAAGGTCATCAAGCGCATCTTCATCATCACTGTCCTGGCCAAAAAGCTTGTGCTCATAGTTTATCTCATTTTCCTCGTCGTAACCATCCTGCATGACAGGGAGAATAGATGATAGATCAAGATTATTCCCTGATCCAGAAATTGTCAAGTGGCCTTTATAAGGCTCGAAGGAGCTTCACAACATCTTTGGACGAATTCGTTTGCATCAGTTTCATTCTGACCTCAGATGCACCGGGAAAAGATTTCATATACCAACCCAGGTGTTTACGCATCTGGACGAATGGGCTGAGCTGTTTAACTCTCTCAAAGACACGCGAGTGCTCTATCGCCATCTCAACCCGTTCAGTAACACTGATATCTTCGAGAACAATATTCTTTTTCAAATCTCGTATCTGATTCTTGTACCTGAAGATCCAAGGATTTCCCATGGCCGCCCTTCCTATCAACACACCATCCACACCTGACTGTGCTATCCTCTCGACGGCAACATTGGGATTAGTTATGTCACCATTGCCAATATATGTAACTCTATCCTCAGCTTCTTTGCCCTTATTGAACCCGCGAACAATCTGTGCTCCTTCTGCAATCGAATTCCAATCTGCATTACCCGTATACGTCTGTTTCAGTGTACGACCATGCATAGTAATATTTGCAGCACCAGCTTCCAATAGATTATTCACCCACTCAGTAATCACAACTTCTCTGAGCCCAATCCTTGTCTTCACCGACACGGGGATCTGTTTTCGATCATCATCAAATACGATACCGAGATCACGCAGCTTCATTTTAGTATTGTTAGTGGCAGCAACAGTTTTTTGGGGAAGTCCAACAAATCCATCACTTACCCAATCATTTACCCCTTTTTTCGTAGCAGTGATGATCTGACGCGCCAGATCAGGTGTATTAATGAGTGCTGCCCCCGAACCCCTTGCTGCCACGCTCCTTGATGGACACCCCATATTAATATCAATCCCGTCAAACCCAAGTGTGCAAGCAACTTTTGCGGCAAGATAAAAAAGTTTTGGATCTTTGCCGTAGATCTGAGCAACCACGGGTTTCTCGACCTCATGGTATAAAAAATCTTCAAACAGCCTGCTTGAACCGTGATAAATCCCATCAACACTGACAAATTCAGTAATTATCACATCGGGCTTTCCATGTTTTGCAGTAATAAACCTAAACGGTGCATCTGTGACACCATCCATAGGTGCAAGACCAACAACAGGTTTTGGGAGGTTTTGCCAAAAGTTCATTATTAAGATAAATTGATCAGTGAAATCCAGGCTTTATTATATCGCTAAATTCAACGATGCAAAACGTACGTGGCAAGTTTATTGTTATTGATGGTACTGATGGAAGTGGAAAGGCAACCCAGACAAACCGCCTTGTTAAACATCTCAAGGAAAAAGGTTACAAAGTGAGAATCGCCGACTTTCCAAGATACGGAAAAAGAAGTGCTACTATGGTCGAAGATTATCTCAATGGTGAATACGGAAGTGCTGATGAAGTTGGAGCATACAGAGCGTCGATTTTTTTCGCCTGTGATAGGTACGCCGCAAGCTTTGAACTAAAGAAATGGCTCCGGGCAGGAGAGATCGTTATTTCCAATAGATACACCTCTGCGAATATGGGGCACCAGGCAGGTAAAATTAGTGACGCAAAAGAACGTGATAATTATTTAGACTGGCTTCACGATCTCGAGTTTAATGTTTTTGCTATCCCAAAACCAGATCTGACCCTGCTTCTCTACCTTGATCCAAAGACCGGCCAACAGTGGGTTGATAAAAAAGACGATAGAAAATACTTAAATGGAAAGAAAAGAGACATACACGAGGCCGATATAAAACACTTGTCTAATGCAGCGGAAGCTTATAAGTACGTTGCAGGAAAATACAATTGGCCTGTTATTAATGCTGATCAAAGCATTCCCAGAGTACACAGGGACATCTGGAAAATAGTGAGCACAATACTCTAACCCTGTAAAGATTTTTAATTCTTTTCACTAAGTCTGGAATTCAAGTGCAAAACCCCAGTCACATCTCAGCAAAGGCAGCATTTTAAAGCGAGACGCTACAGATCAGTGTACACGGTCTCTGTCGAGAATCCGCATACCGGGCAGAGGAAGCCCCCCTCCAGAAAGTACAGCTTATTGCTGCAATCCGGGCAGGTCGTTGTTTTGTCTTTCTCACGACTTTCCTCAAGCCTTCTCTCCAATTTGATCTGCAAATCTCGCCAGCTTTGCTGGTATCTGCGCATAATTGGAAGTAAAAAATAAAAATATCTTTGCTTCCAGCACAGATATCTTTGTTTCGCACTGTGCTTTCAGCCGCTTTCCAACCTGCTCAATTACTTAAAAGTAATTTCGCAGTCTTGAAATTGAAATACACTCTGCTTATACTAACGCTAAAGCTTCGATAGAGTTACACTTTTGTACGGAAGAAATATACAAAACGCACTAGACCTGCAGATACCTTGCTCCAAGCTCAATTATGAATTCAACTTCCGACGCATTCAATAACCCGGGGTGTATTTTTCCGTTATATCCGAGGTCGATTACACTTGCTCGCATAATAATTACTGAGCGAAACAGTGTTGAAGGGGGTTTAACGAGCCCAAAGTCGTTCTAAGGAATGTAAAAAGTCTAGATACTCTCTGTCAGAGGATATTCGCCGATCCCAATTAGGTATTCGCTCTTTTCTTTGGTGTTGAACTCTGCCAAAGTTTTAGGCTCCGGATCCGGATATCAATGACGCAGCTTTTGGGATTCTTAAGCCTTCTTTTTGGCAGGTCCTCGATCAGATCTCGATCTCTTATCAATTTAGTAGGTGACTTGTCCTATGACCATTCAGATCTTACTACCAATCTTGTACTTTCTTTTGAGCTCACTGATCTTTCCCTTTTTGATAAGATCAGTTTCGTCTCTTCTATCTGTCCGGCTTTGGATGTTCGACTTGCTCAGGTGATATTTCGCTCTGGTTAAACCGTGCTTTCTCGCCTCAGCTCTACTCATCGGTAAGGAAAGCGCCTGGAAAACAATCTGACAAATTCTCTCCCCGGGATAGATCCTAATAATCTGCTCACCTGTTTTGTTAACTATAGGTATAACTAACGAGCCTTTGTAGCCGACATCAATAATGCCTGTCAGATCTACAGCAAGCCCACGTCGATTAATAGAAGAACGTGGGTACAGAACACACATGATATCCCTTGCCTTGAGGTCAATTCGCTCAAGTGTTGCACCAATTACTGACTCGCCAGGGAGAAGCTCAAAATACTGCCCCTGTTTTAATGAAAGTTTGTCAAAGTTTTGACCATTTACGTTCTTATCAAGTGGATCTATAGAGATAGCTTTCCTGCCTTCTTTTGTTAAAGTCCATGTTTTTGGGATTAAAAAGTCAAATCCAAGACGCAGATCGATTGCGTGTGGCTGTACCTGAAAACCATCCAGTGGGGGCTCAAAGACAAGCTCATTTGAATCTATTCGAGCAAGAATTTCGCTGCGGGTAAGGACCATTATTTCAGAACTTCATAATGTAGAAGTAATGTTCCCCGCTCATTGAGCTTCTCAACCGATTCTAGTTTGAGAGCTACTTCAAGTTTTTCTGCGCCTGCCAGGTGTATTCCAGCACCAAACACTCTAGGTTCGATGGTCAGGTAGATATCGTCAACAAGTCCAGCTGCAAGAAACTGATTGTTCACGTTACCACCACCAATTAGAGCAGCGTGTTCAATATCCTTTTTTTTCAGGATCTCATAAATCTCTTTTGCACTTCCGCTGACAAACTCAGTAGTTTCAGCATCAATCTCAGAGAATTTTCCTGAGTCACTCGTGAGAACAACATTGTGTCTTTCAGCTAATGCCTTAGCTCCAGCCGCCCTAAAGGTATTACTTCCTAACACTACAGTGCCTATCCTCTTCGTCATCTCCCGAAAATGAATTCTGTCTTCTTTTGAATTCCAGGTAAAACTGTTCTCGTCTGCACTTCGGGCAATCACACCATCAATAGAGGTCACCATTATGAGGGTTAGTTTCAATATCAAAACCTAATGAATATCCGTCATTGTAATCTTTTTTCTTCAGTAAATTCAATTAATCCTTGAATAAATATTTTTATTACTGCTATATTGTCACCAGTTTATAACTCCTAACCCTAGAACAATTCGAATGGGTAAACTCAAAGCTAAAAAACGTTTGCGCCCCAGCTGGGATGAGTACTTTCTGGACATTATGAGTGCAGTTTCTAAGAGAGGAACCTGCGACAGGGGTTATTCGGCTTGTGTTATTGTTAAGGATAAAAGAATTCTAACAACCGGTTATGCAGGTTCCCCTGAGGGCCTTAAGCACTGCGATGAGATTGGTCACGAAATGAATGAAGTAATACATAGCGATGGGACGAAGTCAAAACACTGCATTCGTACCTCTCATGCAGAGCAAAATGCTATCGCCCAGGCTGCAAGGTTTGGAATTCCAATTGATGGGTCATCGATTTACGTCAACATGGAACCATGTTACACCTGTGCAAAGATCCTGATTAACGCGGGTATTGCAAAAGTTGTCTGCAACAAACGTTATCACCAAGCTCAACGCTCAAGGGAGGTTTTGAAGGGTGCAGGAGTGGAGCTAGTTGTTCTGCATGATGATAATGAAACCTACCCTGATCAGTAATGAAACAGTACCTCGACAGCCTACAACACATTCTCGATCACGGAAAACACCGTCCAAACCGCACGGGGGTTGACCAAATTGGCGTTTTTGGTATGCAGATGCGTTTCGATATGGCAGACGGATTTCCCGCAGTGACTACAAAGAAGCTCTTCATGAAGGGTATTATCGGCGAACTGCTGTGGTTTATAAGCGGGAGTAGTGACAACAATGATCTAAACAAGATGGGCATTAAGATCTGGGACGGAAATGCCAACGCAGATTACTGGAAGGACAAGGCGAAGTTCCCAGGTGATCTTGGAAGAGTCTACGGTGTACAGTGGAGGCATTGGAGAACGCCAGAAGGTAAAGAAATCGATCAGCTTGCTTTGGCTATTGAGAAGATCACAAAAGACCCCTTTGATAGAAGAATTATCGTAACCGCCTGGAACCCCGGAGAGCTGGACCAGATGGCCCTTCCACCCTGCCACCTCTTATTCCAGTTTTATATCGACGACGGCAGGCTTTCTTTGCAAATGTACCAACGTAGCTGTGATATGTTCCTCGGAATACCATTTAATATTGCCTCCTATGCACTTCTTTTACATATGGTCGCTCAGGTCACAGATCTTAAACCTGGAGAGTTCGTCCACACACTTGGTGATGCGCATATATATGAAAACCACATAGATCAGGTAAAGGAGCAACTAGGACGCAAACCATATGCCTTGCCAAAACTAAAGCTTAACGAGAAGATTAAGGATATAGATGCATTTACGGTTGAGGATATTGAACTTGGAGATTACAAGCACCACCCCAGTATAAAGGCCAAAATGGCAGTCTAGTTGTACTGCAGAAGTCTTCGCGGTAAACTATGCACATAACAAAACGCGGATATGTGTGGCAGGATAATCAGATTTCTACTCTCAGCCATTGCAATCTTTCTTGTATTCCTGGGCATCCTGCTGCTTGCGCTCCGAATTCCACTGCTTAATGCAAACACCTACAAAACCGCACTCGAGAACTCCGGGATCTATAGCACAGCAAGAGAGCAGGCAGAGGCGTTTCTACTTCCCGATAGAGAAGATGAAAAGACAGCTGGAGCTTACGTGTTTCTTGATCCTATCCTTGACAACCTAGATATTGAAGAGGTGCTGAGAACGACTGTCAACAATAACCTAGACAACTTTTTCTCATGGGTGAATGGCACCTCTGAAAAACTGACTATATACTTTCCCCGAACAACTTTAGTGCAAAGCTTTAAATTTGAAGAGCTAGAAGCAAATCTTATCTCGGAGTTTCGTGATCAGATAGCTGAGCTTCCTGAGTGTACAGAGGCAGAGCTTCTGGAGCTAAAGAAAAATGAGACCGGAGAGGAATTATTCATTCCTGAGTGCAGACCACCCGGAGAATTTGACGATGTAATAGCTGCTAGCCAGGAAGATCTCCTTGATGAGATCAAAACTCTTTTTGGCGAAGAAAACCCGGTGGAAGTTGCTCTTGATGAAGCGAACCTTGGCCACCTAAATGAATCGACTGACCTCAGGACACTGATCGAGAACCAACCTGGCACAAACGCAGGTGAGGCGCTCAACAGCCTTGAGCAGATACGCAATTACGTGTTTTATACATTGATTCTCGGTTGGGCACTGATCTTTGTTGCCGCGCTTCTGCTTGTCATAGTTATCATCACTGGGAAACTCTCAAACAAAGGTACACTGACTACGATCTCCAATATCTTCCTTGTCGTTGGTGTCCTGTTGACTGTTGTAGCATTCCTTGGGATGCGTCTCCCCGACATGATACTCCCCTTACTTGAACAACAGCTTATGAGTGTTCCTGTTGAGACAGAGGCATTTGCCAACATTGCACAATCGGTAGTGGAAGAACTTATACCAGTGGTATTTAGACTCCCGCTGTTTGTCGGGTTGTCCATCTTTTTCGTCAGCCTGTTGATGAGGATAGCCAGCTTACTGATGAAAGATGAACCTGTGACAGAGACAGTTGGACAAAAACAATCTTGATTTATCTTATCAAATGAATATAAAATATATTTAATATATCCTACTAGGAATGTTCAAAGGTCTGATTAGGTTTCTACTTGGGGTTTTATCAGTGGTTTTCATCTGCGCTGGACTTCTTATCCTGACAGTGCGACTGAGGGCATTTGACCCCGACACTTATAAGCTCGCTCTTGCCCCTTCAGGAGTTTACAAAGAATTTCGTTTCCAACTTGAAGAGTTTCTGCTAGCAAATTATGCTGCAACCCAGTCAAAGGAATCAGCTATAGAACTGGCGATACTGGAAGAAATCGACTTCAAATCTTTTACCGTCCCGGCTGGGGAAAGAAATATTGACAACATTTTTTCATGGCTTAACCAGGAGCAGACACACCTTGGGATATACATTCCCCGGCAAGCGGTTACTGAAAAACTATCAAATCCTGAAATAAGATCGAACATTTCAAGCCAACTGGATGCATTGTTAGACCAACTGCCTCCTTGCCCTGAAGACACACAAGATATCCTTGCTCAAACTAGTAATAGTCCTGATTTAGAAATGAGTGACCTAGCCGTATTTCCTGCCTGCATTCCCTCTGGTGGTGAGGTTACTGCTACTGAAGTCAATCTTGAATTAGAGAAATTTTTCACAAAACTCTCGAATGAGAATTTTGTTGATAAGGTCACGGGGCTGGCTGAGTTCACTGTTTCTTCAGATGAAACAAATATAATGCAAATACAATCTCAACTTCCTGCTAAAACCAGACTTCGGATGCAGGCTAACCTTGAAACAGTCAGGAATTTAGCCGAAACTTTGACAGTAATTGGCTGGACCGCAATTATTATCGGAATTGTTATGCTACTTCTCGTCATCTTCCTCAAAAAGTTCAACTGGCGCAATATGCTTCTCACAATTTCTACGGTATTTATCCTTGCGGGGCTGCTAACCTTGATAGTTGCATATTTCGGGAACTCGTATCCGGAGACAATGCTCGAATATATCCCTGAATACATACTCAAGAACAGTCAGCTTACACCCCAGATGGCTGCGGCGGCAAAGAACTTTCATACAAGTGCCATATCAAAACTATTTGAGATGAGTCTTTATACCGGTGGAGCAGTGTCTATAATCGGGTCAATCGTTTTCCTCGCGGCGAAGCTAATGCCAAAAACTAAAGGGGAGAGACGAAGATCGACAACTATTGGGCAGGGCTTACCAACAGATGATGATCTCGCACCTAAACTGAAGCCAGGCTTACAATCTGTATGAGAGGCTAGAGAAAATCCCCAAGTTAGTTGACAACACCCCCTGGGGGTGTTGTATTTCGCTTTTAAGGTTTACACAATGAATAACCCACTTGTAAACGCACACAAGCAGCTTGAAAGTGTCGCTTCCTTAATAAAGCTGGAGAGCTCAATTCTGGAGCGGCTCCAGAATCCAGAGAGGCTTATAAAAGTATCGATTCCACTTAGGATGGACGAGGGAGAAGACAGGGTTTTAGTTGGATTTCGCTCCCAGCATAACAGCACTCTTGGTCCATACAAAGGTGGGGTCAGGTTTCACCCTGATGTTACAGAAGATGAAGTTGTAGCACTCTCAATGTGGATGACCTGGAAAACAGCAACTGTAAACCTGCCATACGGTGGCGGGAAAGGTGGCGTTATAGTTGACGCGAAAGCCCTTAGTGAACACGAGCTTGAGAGACTTGCCAGAGGGTATGTACGTGCTCTGGCAGATTTCTTTGGACATGAGACGGATATTCCAGCTCCAGATGTAAATACAAACGCACAGATAATGGCTTGGATGAGCGATGAATACAGCCGGATTGCAGGAAGCCACGGGAGTAAGCATACATTCACTGGTAAGCCTGTTAACCTTGGTGGTTCACTTGGCAGGGAAGAAGCCACCGGACAGGGAGGTGTATACGTACTCAATGAGCTCTCTGCAGATTTCGAAATAGATCCCAATGAAACAACCATTGCGGTCCAGGGAATAGGAAATGTCGGGTACTGGTTTGCAAAACTCGCGTCTGACAACGGATACAAAATCATCGCCATATCAGACTCACGTGGTGGCGTATATAACGCAGAGGGCATGGATATTGACAAGGTTGCCGATCACAAAAAGAAGTACGGCAATTTAGCAGATTACTCTGCCAAGAGCATTGAAAACAAAGACCTGCTTGAACTGGATGTGGACATACTCGTTCCATCAGCCCTGGAGAACGTAATAACAGAGGAAAATGCTGCCGACATAAAGGCAAAATATATTATAGAAATGGCAAACGGGCCAATCACACACGAAGCTGAATCTATTCTTCTGGATAAAGGGATAACAGTGGTTCCCGATATTCTTGCAAATGCAGGAGGAGTGACTGTCAGCTACTTTGAGTGGGTTCAAAACAGGATGGGTTTTCACTGGACACACGGTGAGGTCCTCTCAAAACTGCAGCCAATTATGGCAGACGCGTATCAACAGGTTACAAACAAAAGCCACAAACTGAGCACAGATCTAAGAATGGGTGCGTATGCCGGTGCAGTTGAGAGGGTTGCTGAGGCAATGAAGATCAGGGGTTTTTAACATAGAAAATGGTACGCCTGATCATTTCGTACAGCGCGTACCATTAATTAGTTAGAAGGTAAATTACTCCCCTGGTGTGTTTGTGTATATATTAGCACTTGTGTCAACCTCTACCCCCTTTTTCTCAAGCCACTTTTCAAGGTCTATGGCTGCCATACATCCCATTCCTGCAGCTGTAACAGCCTGTCTATAGCGGTGATCGTTCACATCTCCTCCTACAAAGACACCATCAACTGACGTATGTGTGTTGTCTTTGACAACTATATATCCAATGTCGTTAAGGTCAACTGCATCTCCAAGGAACTTTGTGCTTGGGATGTGACCTATTGCAAGGAACATACCGTCGACCTTAAGTTCGGTCTCTTCATTTTTTTCAGTATTCTTGAGCTTGAGTGCTGTGACGTTTGTTTCGTTACCAAGCACCTCCAGGATTTCGGTATTCCAGATAATTTCGATCTTCTCGTTCTCCTTAACACGTTGCTGCATTATCTTACTTGCCCTGAATTCACCTCGTCTGTGAATGATATAGACCTTGCTTGCAAATCTGGTCAGGTAAGATGCCTCCTCCATAGCGCTGTCACCGCCGCCGATAACTGCAACTACTCTTTCTTTATAAAATGCACCGTCGCAGGTTGCACAAGATGACACCCCTTTTCCCCAGAACGCACTTTCGCTCTCGAGGCCCAGTCTTCGTGAAGTAGCACCGGTAGCTATAATTATTGCTGTAGCCGAATACTCCTCATCACCAACCCATACCTTTTTCACATCTCCCGAGAAATCAACTCTGTCTACGTTTTTATGGATGATTTCGGTTCCAAACCGTTCAGCCTGTTTCATCATCATCTCCATAAGTTCAGGACCCTGAACTCCCTCAGGAAACCCCGGGAAATTCTCTACATCTGTTGTAGTCATAAGCTGGCCGCCAAACTCCAGTCCGGCAAACAGTATCGGCTTAAGATTTGCTCGTGCTGTGTAGATCGCAGCTGTTAGACCGGCAGGACCTGAGCCAATGATTATGACGTCTCTTTTGTCTGACATATTGAAAAACTAATAAGTTAAGTGTTATTGATTGCTTCCTGAAGCTCTTCAATAAAGACGTGTTTTGGCCTGTAACCAATAAAGTCACCTATCACTTTTCCGTCCTTAAACAATTTCATGTTTGGAATACTGCGGACTTGGTATTGGAAGGCGATCTGCTGATTGGCAGAGACCTGTGTGTCCAGTTTAGTTATTTTAAGCTCCTCTTGCAACTCGTCAGCGATCTCATCGAGAATAGGTGCCATCATACGGCAGGGCATACACCAGTCGGCCCAAAAATCGACAAGAACAGGCTTGTCTGACTTAAGCACTTCGACTTCGAAGTCTTTTCCATCGAGATCTGATGCTTGTTTTGACATAAGAACTAATTATAGAAGTAAAATATGTGCTGTTTTTAGCTGTTTCTAATCAGTTCTGTAAAGAAACTTCTACACGCCTCTTCCTCGTTCTCACAGTCCTTAATAAAAGTCCAGAAGTTCTGCTCTATGTATTTTGTCATTACAGAATTAAGTGCAGACCGTGCAGCTTTCATTTGGGTTATAACTGCAAAGGGATCTTTTTCCTCGTCTACCATCTTCTTTACGCCGTTAAGCTGACCGACGATATTATTTATTAGCTGTTCGTTTGATTTCATAATTATAGTAGTAAACTGTAAGAGTATAACCGATACCCCAGGGGGGTGTCAAGGTTACTAGGAGATTTGGCTAAAATATGATAAACAGAACTTTGTCTAAAGATTGCCTAAGGAATCATGAGCGCGATAGGATTCGAACCTACAACCAACTGGTTAAGAGCCAGCTGCTCTACCATTGAGCTACGCGCCCACTAAATCGTGTTATCCATTATACACTGCGCCCTGAGGGATTCGAACCCCCAACACCTGGTTCCGAAGACCAGTGCTCTATCCAGTTGAGCTAAGGGCGCGCATGACAACGCATACATCGTCTCAGTGATTTTAACATGGGAGACTTACTCAGGAAAGCCCTAACCAAATGGAGAAGCTACTCTTGACTTGCCTTTTCCTGTTGGATCCAATGGCAGAGCAAGATCAATTGCTTTTCCAGACCTGGCATCAACTTTTGCAAATACTTGACCAGCAGGGCTTCTAAACAGTGTACCCTTTTTCATCTGAGAAGAGGGGAATTTAAACCCAGGGGCATCTGAGCTTAGATGGTATTGCCCCGGTTTTGGAGAAAAGCCATACCGTCCTCTATCATCACTCATCTGAACATCAACCTGACGACTCTCCTTAATATCAAATAGTCTAATAAATCCGCCCTTCACCCTGCTGCCCGACTTGGTATCGTAGATGTATCCCCAATTACGTTTGTTCCAACCCTCGATAAGTTTAAGTACTACAAATTGTACTATGTATAACCCGACAATTACGAAGTTGAAAATGACGGGTGCAATGACGGTGATGATTACTGCTGTCACAAACCCGATATAGACTAGGTATGTATTGAAGGACAGCAGTGTTGTCCTGATCCTGTGTCGAAGATCAGTTCGAACTTTTGCATTTCCGCCGCGAATTGTCATTTCAACATCCTCTGCAACTGACGAATCCTTCTCGGTAATCTTAATCTCTTTTTTGAACCTACCGTAGTCAGGATGCTCAACTTCTAATCGATATGTTCCCTGATCAATTGGCATACCGTACTTTCCGTTAAGATCAGTAACTCTTTCTTTAATGAACACGCCACCGCTGTACAGTCTAACTGTTGCAAAAGGTATTGCCTCTCGCGTTGTACCATCGAAAACAATGCCCCATGTTTTGTATTTCTTTCGGTCTTTGATCCAGCCAAGTGCAAACAGTACGAATCTTGGATATGCAAAGATGTCGAGAGCTATTGTAGCAGTTGTTGCAAACAGAAGCGCAGCCGGAATCGCAGCGAGTGCAAGCTGTCTTAGTATGTCGGCCTCTGGTGTCGTTCTTCTTGGGAAGTAACGACGGTAAGCGCTGACAGGAATTACACCATTCGCTTCACAATCAGTCGGCTCGTCATTTATCAAAACGTTACACACTATGTTGTAGATTGCATCATTTGTACCGTCAAGGTTATCCAACTCAACAATTCCTGTGTGGTTTGTCACCCCCGGATCAGAAGCTGAACTGAATGGCAGATCATCTTCGTTGTGTCCATAATGGAGCTTGCAGTTTGCGATTCCCGCTGTAGAGTAATTAACAATTACCTGTGCCTGATTGTTAAATGCGATGTCATCCTCCTCAACGGAGATACACTCAAGAGCCTCTGTTGTCGGCAACTCTCCTCCCGGCGTTGTGAATGCATCGGTGTGCTCCCCCTGTCTGCCAGCGTTTGATTCAGCAATAATTCTGAATAGATAACCTTCTGCCTCTTCCAGATCAGTGATTGTGTCACAGTGCGACAACGAGTACGTAGTCTCGATATCTGTTGTATCAGTATAAACGCCTACACTGCCTAAACCATAATCAATGCTTCCAACGGTAGGGATATTTGTATTCCAGCAGATCTCGACTGTAGTCTCATCAGTCTCATTCACAACCACATCGGTGATGTCCACACCTTGCTGGCAGTAAGCTGTGTTTGGATTGGCTGAACAGTCTTCACCCGGTGGAACCGTAGGTGTTACTCCCGGATCTGTTGGTGTTGGTGTGGGAGTAGCAGGTGGTGGTCCGGTTACTGTGATATCTGGTGTTGTCGCTGTTAGTGCCGCATTAATAGTATCGGTCACGGTTACTGTGTAGGTGCCACCTTCGGTAAACGTTAGCTCATCTGTGAAGACGTGCTGTCCGGCATCTCCTCCGTTGAAGATGTAGTTCACTGGCAGTACTGCTGTGCCCGAAGTGGAGGCAAATGTCACCGTGCCGGTATAAGTTGGATCCTGGACTGCAAAGGAATCAAGTGCAGTAACAGTAAGTGTTAATGGATCCCCTGCGTTTACAGAGGTGCTGCTCACTCCAATTGTAAGGCTGTCTACTGTACTGACAATGAAATCTGCAGCGTTACTCCCGTTATTACCAAACTCTACCCAGTCACTGGTAATCCCCTCAGTTGAATTTACAACCCGCGCTCTCCATTTGTATGACTCTCCTGGGGTAAGCGCAGGGATTGTTGCCTGAGCAATGATTGCTGCACCCCCTGTATAACTTTGAATTGGACCTGTTGTAATCCCAAGAACGCCCTCATCTGGAGACGGATCTTTAGCAACTATCTCCCCTATGTGTACCTGTGCACCAGTGAAACTCTCATTAACCAAGACAACCTCGAACACTGCCTGAAGATCTATCGGCGTAAGTGCAGTCCCTCCCGGGTCAGACATACTCGCCTTCAAAACAACCTCCTGCTCCTGTGTCCTACCACCTACAGGGATAATTGTTGATGCGTCTGATTTATACTGGTCTCTAAAAGTTGGTGTACTTGGTATCGTTCCCACCGAAGGATATGTTCCAACCTGACCAGTTTGCCCGCCTGGCGAAGCCCCTTGTGCTACAGAGACTACCCCTGTAACATCACATGGCCCAAGAGTTGTAAGAATGGAAACTCTACCTCCTCCTCCTCCTCCTCCATCAAACACCTCATCTCCACCATCTCCCCCCTCAGCTGTAATATCTCCTGATATGTCACAAGTTTCTCCTTCAATCAATACACTACCCCCAGCTCCTCCTCCTCCTCCGGGTGAAGCAGTAAGGCCATCTGTTCCACTTACATCAATTGTTCCAAACAGGTCTACGTTTCCTCTTCTTGCTCGAATTGCAACCGCACCACCTCCTTTTCCACCGGAAGTTCCAGGCCCGGATGCTCCTCCTCCGGAACCAATACTCAAAGGCTCTCTTTGACTCCCATAGAAATCACCAGCCTGGCCTTCTCCATTTCCGTCATCTTCCCCATTTCCACCTGTTCCACCATGTCCCCCGCCACCACCACCAGAGTTTGTATTCCCTCTTCTACCTGCTCCAGGTCCATCTCCTGGAACAAACCCTCTCCCAATACCATCTATCAAGGCTCCCGCCCCTAACGTGAAATCACCTGTAAGATGAAAAACTACACCTCTTCCAACCCTTACGCTATAAGCTGCGTCATAAGCATCCAGATAGTCCTGGTATTCTTGTGTCCCCAATCCGAATGCCCTCGCAATGATTTCGGTATCACCAAACACATGGTCATAGATTCCGAATTCGTCAATTAGTCCATTGTAGTTAGTAGTATATCCCTGCCCAATCAAAGCATTTGCCCCACTCACGACTGCATTTGGATAGATAGCTGCCTCCTCGTTGGTTTTTACGCCATTGATGTACCATTTCAACAGCATATTATCTAAATCGCGCACAACAGCGACATGATTCCATTGGTTTAATGTTAAAGCTGCCTGGGAAACAAACCCTTGATAAGGTGTTGTATCTGCTCCAGAAGTACCGTAGAAGTAGCTAAGTGTTCCATCTAATTCCTGAGTGATAGTGCCTTCTCCACCATACGCTTTATTGTAGGGATTCTGCCTTGAGGCAAAGCTTCTAGGATACAACCACATCTCTATTGTCTGGTTGTGTGTCATCTGAAGGGCAGCAGGATTCCCCAGATCTACAAAACTGTCTACACCATTAAAATCGAGTGCTTTTTGATATTTTCCATCAACAATAACTGCTCCGGAGTTACCCCCATTATTTGAGTTCACGGAATCACAAACATCGCCGGAAGGTAAACATGTCCCTGCACTCAGTTCATCCATGTGAAGGAATAAGACTGCATTTGGACCTGCACCCAACTGATGTTCAGCTGGCAGGGGAGGATAGTTAATGCCTGAAGGTAACCCGAGCGGATCAGCCAGTGCTCTGGTTCTTACGTTAGTACCCAAGGTAAGGTCACGAAATGAGTAATCCGTCGGATCAAAGCTCATGCCATACGCCCCAGCATTGCCACTATTATCTATTATCAATGACCCTCGCTGTTGACCAACCTCGAGTCCTTCTGCAACATAAATTGTTCCCGGACCGCCTCTGGTGCCTGATCCCCCGTAAGCCTGAAGTGTTGTACTTGGATCACCAGAAAAGTCATCAGTTAATCTTGCTTCCAGTGCAATTCTCCCACCTGCACCGCCACCTGCATCTGAGTACCCACCGCCACCATTTGCTCGAATTACTGGTGTTGAGGTTGGAGTTTTAGTCAACGTGTCTGCACTAATCCAAATACTTCCACCTGCACCACCACCACCCTGTCCACCCCAGGCATTTGAAACCCCGGCAGTCCCGTTTGTGGTTATTGTTCCATCTATTGTTGCAGTCCCTATCATATGTAACCCTATTGCCCCACCTCCGGTACCTCCCGCTGCTTTGACACCTACTAATCCACTCCCACGACCCCCTCCACTACCCAGTTGTATTGGTTCTAAATAACTTCCATACGGACTTCCTGCAGCACCAACTCTTTGTCCACCATATCCACCATGACCTCCGCCACCACCTTCTCTGTCTCCTTGCCCCCCACCACCTGGGCCACTTAGTTGACCATATCCTCCTGCATCCGCAGTAACTACTCCTCCACTTTCCAGAGCAAAATTGTCAAGATTTAAAGTGGGCCCCCGGTTATTTGTTGTATCCCCCACCATTGTTACGACTGATGTTCCACTCACACTTAAATCGCCAAAAGTGAAGTGTCCATCTGTTGCCATTGTTGCAGTTGGATAGAGTGTCAGATCTCCATCTGCAGCAAGTGTTAGATCGTTAACATTCTGCCAGGTGCCCTTAATCGTGATTAGTCCATTTGTAACAGTGGTTGAGGATGCGGTTATTAGAACACCCCCTGGCTCTATGGAAACACCAGCGTCGGTGATCGCTGAGATTGCAGGTGCATTGACAGTACCAAAGGTGGCAAGCTGTGAAGTTCCGTCTCCAACCAAGCTTGTACTCCCCGCGAGGTTAACGGTTGATCCCGGATCTGTAAGCTCTAAATCCCCATATTCCGTCAGTTGAATTTGCTCAAAGTTGTAGGTTTCTCCGATACCTGATATTCCTGCACTTCTTCCATTTCTACCCGCATTATTCACAATAACCAGTCCCTCTCCTGGAGTTTGACTTGGTCCTTCATAGTATAGTGTGCCTGCACCGCCGTAGGTACCATTCCCGGTTCTTGCCTGCACTGTTGACAGACTGTCAAAGGTAAAATCATCAGTAGTGTGAGCATAAAGTGCAATTCTTCCGCCACCTCCCGCTCCTGCGTCAGAGTATCCATTTCCACCATTTGCATTAATAACCGGACCTGTTCCTCCGGTTTTTGTAAGCACATCTGCGCTTATCCAGATACTTCCTCCTGATCCTCCACCAGATTGTGCCCCGTGCGCATTAGTTGTTCCATTTCCCCCCACCGCTGTGATCAGCCCGTCTATAGTTACAGTATCTGTAGCAATTATTTTAATTGCTCCCCCTCCGGTTGCTCCAGCCGTTTGTTGATTAACTGATCCTTTACCTCTTCCCCCACCACTTCCGAGCTGTGTCGGTTGTCCAAAATCCCCATATGGAACACCGCCAGCGCCAATCCGTTGACCGCCATAGCCTCCATATCCTCCTCCTCCTCCCTCTTTATCACCCATGTATCCCCGACCTGGTCCCGATTCACTTCCATACCCTCTAACATCCGCTGTAACTACTCCGCCTTCGGCCAAACTAAAGTTATCTAATAAAAGGCCGGGTCCCTGGTTATTTGCAGTGTCGCCTATAAACGAGATAGTTGATGTTGAGCTCACGGTTACATCTCCAAATGTGAAGTCGCCGTTCACTGCGCCTGTTGCTGTGGGGTATAGGATAAGATCCCCATCCGCTGCAAGAGTTAAATCAACTATGTCCTGCCAAGTACCTTTGATTGTTACTTCTGAATTAGTAACTGTAACGGAAGGGGAGGTAATTAATGTTCCCCCGGTTTCTATAAAGACGCCTGCATTTGAAAGGGCATTAACTGGTGGTCCATTTATTATTCCATACGTGACGAGTTGGGCTGTTCCATCTCCAGTTAGTCCAGCTGTAGAATTAAGATTTATTGTTGAGTTGGGATCTGTCAGTTCCAAGTCGCCATAACCAATCAGGTTGATGTTCTCGAAGTCGTATGTTTGAGCTACTCCGCTAATTGCTGCTCTTCTCCCATTTCTTCCTTTGTTATCAACGATAACCTTACCCTGACCTGGTATTTGAGATGGTCCCTCGTAGTAAAGAGTTCCAGCACCCCCGTACGTACCGTTTCCACTACGCGCCTCCACAACCGTAGAAGTATCAATATTCAAATCATCAGTAGTATGGACATAAACTGCGACTCTCCCACCTGCACCTGCTCCTGCATCAGAATACCCATTCCCGCCATTGACAGTTATCAATGGAGTACCTGCAGTTGTAGTTAGAATATCTGTTTCTAGCCATATGCTTCCTCCTGCACCACCACCCGACTGCGCACCGTGCGCATTAGTGGTGCCATTGTTGCCGATAGCAGTGATTGTGCCATCTATTGTTGCAGTTCCGGCCACAATAAGCTTAATCGCCCCAGCTCCAGTCGCACCACTTGTTTTTTGACCCACCAATCCACCGCCTCGTCCTCCACCACTACCGAGCTGAGTTGGCTGTTTGATATCATCATATGGAGCACCTCCTGCTCCAACCCTTTGACCTCCATAACCACCGTGACCTCCACCTCCTCCTTCACGATCGCCAAAAGCGCCAGGACCTGGTCCTGATTCGCTTCCAAACCCCCTACCGTCGGCCGAAATTATCCCCCCTGAATCAATAGTGAGATTGTCGAGATTAAGTCCGACCCCTCTGTTATTAGTCGTATCCCCCAGAAGTGTTACGACCGAAGTAGAGCTTACAGATAAATCACCGAACGTAAATTCACCAGCGACTGCCTGGGTCGCAGTTGGGTAAAAAATCATGTCGCCATCCGCAGCCAAAGTGATATCATCAATTCCCTGCCACGTGCCCCTCCAGGTTACAAGTGAATTAGTTACTGTTACTGCACTCGAGGTTATTAGTATTCCACCGGTTTCAATAAATACACCTGCATTTGTGATTGCATTCAAAACAGGCCCGTTCACAGTTCCGTATGTAACCAGTTGGGAGGTTCCGTTTGCATCACCGGTTAAGCCTGCTGCAGATGTCAGGTTGATTGTAGATCCTGGATCTGTCAACTCCAGGTGTCCGTAGTTAATCAGGTGAATGTTCTCAAATGTATATGTCTGGTTTAGTCCGCTGATTGCAGCTCTGCCACCGTTTCTTCCCACATTATCAACCCTAACCAATCCCTGCCCCGGTACCTGTGAAGGTCCTTCGTAATAATATGTGCCTGCCCCCCCATACGTACCAGCTCCTGTATATGCTTGAATTGTTGTATTTGGATCTGTTGTGAAAGCATCGGTACCGGACGCGTAGATGGCAATACGCCCACCTGCCCCCCCCCCACCTGCACCGCCACCGCTACCGCCATTTACCCTCACTATCGGAGTTGAACCACCAGTTTTCGTAAGATTTGTGGCTTCAATCCATATTGATCCACCAGAACCACCGCCTGAATTGGCACCGTGCGCATTCGTCGACCCATTACCCCCATTCGCAGTTATCGTTCCATCAATTGTGGCTGTCCCTGAGACATCGAGTTTAATTGCACCACCGGCAGTTCCTCCATTTCTACGTTGATTGAATGAACCATTGCCCCTACCGCCCCCACTCCCAAGCTGGGTCGGCTGGGTTATTGAATCATAAGGCACACCACCTGCTCCGTTGGTTGTAGCACCATAACCTCCGTGTCCACCACCTCCTCCTCTTTTAGATCCGATAATACCAGGTGACGGTCCGGCCTCGCTACCGTAACCTCTCGTGTCAGCTGTGACCAAGCCCCCACTGGTCAAAGTGAAATTGTCGAGGCTCAAGGTTACCCCTCTATTGTTGGTAGTGTCCCCAAGAAGGGTTACCACCGAACTGGAGCCAACGTTGAGATCTCCAAAAGTGAATTCGCCAGCGACCGCCTGTGTTGCAGTTGGATAAAACGTCAGATCTCCGTCTGCAGCTAACGTTATATCGTCGATCCCTGACCAGGTCCCCCGCCAGGTAATTAGTGCGTTAGACACAGTCACGGCATTCGCCGCAATCAATGTTCCGCCAGTTTCGATGAATACACCAGAATCGGTTATGTTAGTTAAACTTGGTCCGTTAACTGTCCCAAATGTAACGAGCTGGGATGTACCATCACCAGTCAATCCAGCGGTAGATGTAATGTTTACAGTTGAACCAGGATCAGTAAGTTCTAAGTCTCCCTCCCCTGTCAAGTGGATATTTTCAAATGTATAGGTCTGATTTGTACCTGAGATACCAGCCCTTTTACCCACTCTACCAACATTATCTACCCTGACCAATCCACTTCCAGACTGCTGGGATGGTCCTTCAATATAGATTGTTCCGGCACCACCATATGACCCTCCCCCAGTGTAAGCCTCAATTGTAGTGTTTGCGTCTTGTGTAACGTCATCTGTAGTTCTTGCGTAGATCGCTATTCTACCCCCTGCACCAGCACCACCAGAACCACCCCCACTACCCCCATTAGCCCTGATAATCGTTGTAGCTCCGGGTGTTTTTGTAAGAATATCAGTGTCGATCCAGATCGCACCACCAGACCCTCCACCGGAATTGGCTCCGTGTGCATTAGTAGAACCATTCCCTCCTATCGTTGTAATCACACCATCCAGCGTAGCAGAACCCGTAATTTCAAGATGAATCGCACTCCCTCCAGGTCCACCATTTCTGCGTTGGTTGAATGAACCGTTCCCTCTACCTCCACCGCTTCCCGGTTGCGTAGGCTGTTTTATATCATCATAAGGAACTCCAGAGGCACCATTTCCCGTTCCCCCATAACCACCGTGTGATGCGCCTCCTCCTCTTTTACTTCCAATAATTCCTCTCCCAGGGCCACTTTCGCTTCCGTATCCGAGATAGTTACCGGAAATCGTACTACCGGGATCGAGATCGAGGTTATCCATTAGTATCGTGACTCCGTATTCGGGTCCGACTTCATATGAATCAAGGCTTAAGATTGCATTGTTGGTGATTGTTATTGTTAAACCACGACAATCGAAAATGCCCTGATTTGTTGCATCAGCGACCCACGTTTGGTTTGCATCGATTATTCCATCTGCATCGGGACACGCACCAAGTGAGGTAACAACTGCAATCGCATTCGAAAGAGCACTAACCAGTCCATCTTCACCCTTCACCTTAATGCTGTCTTCAGTATCGTACTGCATGTTAGAGATGGTTTTTATTCCCGCATCCCCGCCTGTGAAGATTACTGAAGAAGGCGTGAGGCTACCGCCCAGTACGGTTACTCCATCAAGTGCATCAACTGGTGAGAAATTTATTGTTCCTGTGTAATTAGTCTTAAGGTTGTTGTATTGGTCAAATACCTCGATTGTTACTGTGTCGAAGTTTTGATTTATTAGAGCGACATCAGGGGCGTCAATATTAATTCTTGAAAGCACGTCGGGGTTACCACTTGAATAAAAGTCTACTGGGCTTCCATTTAGTCCTGAGCCACTTGCTCTAACTCTGTTGTTGAGGCTTCCAGCAGTTCTCCCCAGTTTATAGTTATTCTCTGCTATTCCACTGGCATCCGTTACGGAAGTTGCACCGTTCAGAAGTGTTCCCCCGCTTGCACCGTTAATTACGCTCCAACTAACAACATACCCAGGAATCGCCCCTCCTGAGCTATCTGTGACCTTAACCTTCAAAGGGTTACCAAGATTCGTAAATACCGTTCCCGACTGACTATCGCCTGAGATCAGTGAGATAGTGTCTGGCTGACCTGTAATTCGAAAATCAGTATCATTTTCTGTGTTACCACCAAAACTAGCCCAGGCACTATATCCACCATTATTGTCACGTACTCTGGCCTGCCAGTGGTAGTCCTGTAGCCGCGTTAACCCACTCACAACGATCTTCCCACAATCTGATGTTGGCGAACTGCACAATTGAGGATTGCTCTGGTTTACAACCTGAGTATGAGTTGGCACTCCTGTAAAAGGAGTACCCAACTGTTGTAGCTCTATCTGCATCGCCAACGTGTCGGGCAGGTCAGGGTCAATCATGTCGGTCACAAATACTACTGTTGTTTGTGTAGTCACGTCTCCGACAGGTATCTCTGTTGTTTCGTTGGATCGGAACTGTTTCAAGATGCTTGGAGTATTCGGTCTACAAGTAGGACCAATCTGGGTTCCAATCCCACCGTTCTGGGATCCAATCCCTTGATCAACCTGCACAGTCCCGGAGAAATTATTTAGGGTGTCACAAAGCATCACAAGTCGTCCACCGCCGCCGCCGCCACCGGTGTACGTTGCCGATGTTGCATCTCCACCATTTGCCGAGACCAACCCAGCACCTGCAAATTCATCAGCTTCGATCCAAATGCTTCCTCCGGCACCACCACCACCCGATGAGTCTGTCCCAACCTGCCCGGTTTCACCGTCAGCAGTAATTTCGCCATTAATTGTGACTACGCCTGTAGAATCGATTTTTAGTGCACCACCACCTGTACCTCCAACTCCACCATCTCCACCGCTACCACCAGCACTTCCCAGTGTAACTGGAGCTTCAGTTGATCCATACGCATTTCCTGGAGTACCGGAAGGGTTACTTCCGTCCTCCGCTCCCTCTCCTCCAGCACCTCCATGTCCACCCCCTGCGCCACCTGTTGTCCCCGCACTGTCTCCTCCGTCTCCACTTGGTGATTCTGCCTCTCCTGGTAAGTACCCCTTACCCGTGGCATTAATTTTTCCTCCACTTTGGACTGTCAGGTCTTTTACTAACAACGTAACTCCCCAGTCTCCTGCCAGATCGTCGTTATCAGTAACATTTCTCTCAATTATCACTTCTCCTGTGGCTCCGATAATCAGATCAAGGCTTGCGCAGTTTACGACACCATCAACGTTATCGGGTGTTACTGTCACCTGGGTACTAATTACAGTAGGTGCAGCGGGAAGTGGGCATACACTCTCAGCGATAATTCTTCTGAATATCTGAAGATAATTTACCCCTGTAAACAGAACCGCCACTGCAACAAAAGCGAACACAGTAGAATAAATGAAGAGTTCCACACGCCTGAGGCGGCTTGTCAATCTTGGAAGCCTGTTGATTAGCGAATTGAGATTAATTCGCTTCGAGTCCTTGCTCATATAACTAAACAACGAGTTGACATAAATATAGCAATATTGAAATTCGAGGGCAATGAACTTTCGAGCTATTTAGGGGACAAATCGAGATAGATCAGATATTTATCCTGTCACCGAGAACAACTTCAGGTTCTATAACATACAGCTCCCAAAAAGCGAGTGTCAGAGCGAGGCTGTCACGAAGCCGAAAGTAATCAAGACCCTTGTAAAGCCTCCTGTCAGCAATAACACCAACCGAATCAACACCAAGAGCATTACACAGATACAACGCTCTTGGAAGATGGAACTCCTGTGTTATGAGTGTTGCCCGCTCAAGGCCAAACACCTGTCTGGCTCGATAACAGGTATCGTACGTTCTGCGTCCGGCATAATCCGGCTGCAGATCAAGTTCTCTCACCCCATGATCAATCGCAAAATCAATCATTACTTGTGGTTCGTTGTAGTCTTCGAATCTGTTGTCACCTGACATTATGATCTTTTGCACCTTGCCCTGATTGTAAAGATCGACTGCAGTGAGTATTCGGTCTTCAAGTATTGCACTTGGTTCTTGTGCGTAATCGGTCAGTGCTGCACCAAAGACTATTGCAACTCTATTTTCAGGTACGTTGTCACCCGGAAGGTACATATCAACTCTGAAGTTGCTAACAACCACTTGTCTAATAGTAAAAGGGATTGCAATGAAGACTACTATTGCAAATACTACAATAGCCAACAGATACTTGTAGTTGGGTTTGGGGCGAAATGAAAACCGTTTCCTCTTGCGCAGATGCACTCCAGTTTTGCCTTTGATGTTGTAGTTTGAAAGCTGTCTGTCCATTTCTAAGATATCTTATCGTATTTTAATCGATATGCTTAGCTTGCGAAACATTTGACATACATATTATTATATATAAAAGCCAAGATGCCCATGAGAGATAACAAATGGCTACAAGACAAAATGTACGAACTGTGGGAGAATTACTTTGTCGACACTCCGAGGAAAAACCGCGTACTCATCAAGTTTGGGAGAGCATCCAAGCGTCAGCTCGGTAGTATTCGCTGGGTGACCGAAAAGACAAGGGGAATGAAAGATCTTTTGAACGGCGAGAATGACCTGCAGGCAGGCAGGCAGGAATTCGACGACGAAAGAACATCCCTGATCATCATCACAAATCACTTCAAAGATACATCCATTCCCTATGAGGTTGTTACAGCAACAATTGCCCATGAGATGTGTCACTATACCCATGGCTTTAACTCTCCGCTACAACAGCTTTATGACCATCCACATAAGGGCGGTGTTATTCGGAGAGAGATGGAGAGAAGAGGTCTGGGAGGACTTTATAGAACTGCGAACAAATGGCTCAAGGAGTACTGGGCGAAGTATCTACACTCAAAACACTAACCGCGTATCCGAGGTCTCCAAGTACTAAATCGATAACTTTTACAGCATCGTCTCGTGCTTCATTAAGAATACCAAAGTCGCCATTTACCGCACCTCGACCCTGTTTAATCAACTCCTGTCTTGCGAGGTTGAAATCCTGATTGGGATCGTTTGCAAACAAGAAGCGGAGCAATCCGTTTGTGGTTTCGACTTCTATGTCACCATTAACGGATGCACCCAGTATCTCAGCAGCCGGAAGGTCTATCTGGATTGTCCTGTTTTCGTTGTCTACTATGATCTGATCTTTCGTCAGCTTACTGTAGTCAACACCGGCATCGATCCTGACCAGCCCCTCTGCTTTTATCTCCTGACCCCACCAAAAGTTAGACCAATCTGAGCCTTTATCGATTTTTATAGTGGCTTTCTGGTCGAGAAACACCGTTTTAGTAACAACAAATGCTTCGCTTGATATCTTTTCGACAATAACTTGAGAGGTGATCTGGCGAGCCTCCTCAGGCTTTTCCTGGATAGTTGGTCTGAATATGATTCCGCCCGCAATTACAGAGCACAGCACAAGTAACGCTCCAGATACAATTGTTGTAAGTAGTAGAAGTGGCTTTGATTTTTTTAGGTTATTCATCTGCAAGTTCGTTGCTGCCTGCTGGATAAAGTATGAGGTCATCAGCGTTATTCTCCCATCTTTTCAGAATAGAATCCACGAATGTCCAAGAGGCCTTAAGCTCTTCAGTTCCCAGAAATAAGCTTCGCCTTAACCTGATTACGTCCAGCATTATTTTTTCGTATGCGTCGGGCAAGATAGTTTGAAAGCTCTCTTTATAATTAAAAGACATATCAACCTCATCGAGTCTTTCACTCGTTGGCTTTTTAACCTGAAGCTTAAGTGTCATCCCTTCGTGTGGTTGGAGTCTAAAAATGAGTGTGTTACTGCCTTTAATACCCTTGATTGATTCGTTTGGTTTGTAATCAACAATTATGCTCGAATTTTTCTCTTTCATGCGCTTCCCCGATACAATATCCAATTCAAGGCCATCCCAGTCTCCACCACCAACTTTTGCCCTAATCTTTACAAATGTCTCTGTGTCCGAATCTTCAGAAACATCATTTTCTTCTTTGTAGCCCACAACAATCTTTCCCCCAACAACACCCTCTTTGTACTGGCCACGAATGATCTCGACAGCCCTAAGATTTTTGAGCACTTCAGTCTTTGCAGCTCTGATCTTATCGTGATCAAACTCATTTGGAAGCTGCATTAACACCAGGGCTACAAGCTGTAAGATGTGACTCTGAACCATATCCCGCAGATGTCCATAGGAATCATAGTAGCTACCTCTTGTGCCTACACCAAGTGATTCATAAACGTGTATTTTAATAGCACGAATATGCTTAACATCCCAATCATCCAGGAAGAACGGATTAGCCGCCCTGAAGTACAGTAAGTTTTGTACAGTTTCTTTACCCAGATAGTGGTCGATTCTATAGATTTGAGATTCCTCAAACACAGAGAGAACCTTCTCATTAAGAGATTTAAAGCTGGCAAGATCTCTGCCGAAGGGCTTTTCAATTACAACCCTCGTATCTTTGACGTTCTCGCAGATCTGACTTAACTGTGTCTGTTGAAGTCCTTCGAATACTTGACCGAAAAAATCAGGACTAATTGCGAGATGGAATATCTTATGCGTGCAAACGCCTAAACTATCGTCTATTTCGTTGAGTCTATCGGCAAGAGTCTTATAAGCCTCCATGTCTGAAAAGTCACCGCGTAGATAACTGACCCTCTTTGAAAACCTATTCCAAGTTACCTGATCAAGGAGCCTCGGTTTCATTTTTTCGACTTCATCTTTTAGATACTTACGAAAACTCTCAGCAGTATATTCTCTTCGTGCAAAGGCGATTATCTCAAACTGTCCTGGAAGAAGCCCTTGTTTATCGAGATTGTACAAAGCGGGAATCAGCTTCCTTCTGGTGAGATCACCAGAGCCACCAAAGATAACTAGAATAGTGGGTTGATTGTTAGAAATATCCATATTGATTATCTCTGTGGTCTTTCATGTTCTGTATGCCCTCCAAACTCTGCCCGCAGGGCCGAAATGACCTTATGAATTATCTCGTCTCTCTCTCTTGACGCGTACCTCGTATAGACGGCATTCGCAATATTCGTAAAAGGAACCTCTCTTTCAAGTGCTTCCTCTACTGCCCATTTACCTGTCCCAAGTGAGCCAACCATTGTTGGGGCATTGTCAAGTTTGTTATCTTTACTAAACGCAGTGTGCATAATTCCCATTAAGTTTCCAGCAATGATGCTGCCATGGTTCCAAACATCAGTGAGTTTGGATAGATCAACATCAAATCCAGACTTATGAAGCAGGTTAAATCCTTCTCCCATCGCCTGCATGGTAGCGTACTCTATGGCGTTATGCACCATTTTTACGTAGTGTCCAGAGCCTCTTTTCCCAAAATAGCCGTATCCGGACTCGGTAGACATGTCCGAAATAAGGTCTTCTATATATTCAAATGCACCTTTGTCACCACCAGCCATAATACAGGCACCGTTTCGTGCACCGACGATACCACCACTAACCCCACAATCAATAAGATGAATTCCTTTTTCTAATAACTTGTCTCCCCTCCTAATGCTGTCTTTGTAATGCGAGTTAACACCATCGATAAAGATATCTCCTGAGTTTAATCTTCTGTTCTCGCTTTCATCGGATACTGTCTGTTCTATCACCTCATCTACGGGTTCCCCAGCGGCTATCATAGAGAAGAGCACCTTTCTACCCTTGAGGTTTTCTATAAGGTCCGGGATAGATTCGTACACTTTCGCACCCTCTTTCTCCACTTCGACTCGTGGCGGAGCACTTCTATTCCAGGCATGCACCTCCCAGCCTTGCTCAAGTAACCTAAAAACCATATTCTTCCCCATGTTGCCAAGCCCTATAAATCCCACCTGCTTTTTATCCATCACAAACTATTAAGAGCTAAACTATATTTTGATCAGTATAGACATTTACGTCCTGACTGCACAAGATGAGTGCAGGACACTTGTTAATACTGGCACTCCATTCCTTATTTGGGTGCTGCCGATTTACGTTGTGGAGCTTGAGTAGAATGTTGCGCTTCTTATCTCCAACAGCGAAAACAAACACTTCATCTGCTTTTTTTATCATCCCAGGGGTGATTGTGATCCTTTTCGGGTGGACTGTGTCGAGCTCGTGAGCAACAGCGAGCTCATTACCGTAGAAGGTTTTACTAAACATAGATTTTGAGGCAGGGAGAATTCCAGCGATGTGACCGTCTGCCCCTATTCCAAGCATTATAATCGTGAAGTAGCTTCTTGCGAGATATTCGTTGAGCTCATCGTTAAAGTCCTGAGCCTCTTGCTGATGCCCACCACCACTCAGGAGATTTATGAGCGAAGCTCCTCCTTTAAGTAACTGGTCATGAAATCTTGTCTCTCTGAACATCTCCCAGTCAGCGTGCATATGCTTGGGGTCTTTGTCCCAACGCTCATCTCCCATCATTACAGTAAGATTGGAGAAATCGTCAATACTCAGGAATTCTGGAATTCGGTTATAAACTTTCTCTGCACTCCCACCAGCAAGAAGTAACAGTACTTTCCTGCCTTCTAAAAGCTTTTTAGCCAGGAGATCTGACAGGTGTTTAGCTGCCTCGATTTCAGGTTTTGAGGAGATAAGAAATTGCATACCACAAGAGTAGCATAATTTGCGTTTATTACGGAACAGCAGTAGAACGAAAGAAGCTAATTTAGTAGAATCGTTTACAGATGCTGTCGGGGCGTAGCTCAGTTGGCTAGAGCGCGCGGTTCGGGATCGCGAGGTCGCTGGTTCAAGTCCAGTCGCCCCGACATACCAAGGCTGGAAATCTTTTAAAATCACACTAATACATAGATATCCTTATGAACTCAAAGACAGTTAACTCCGTAAAGAAGAAAGGCGTCAGATTTGTAAGATTCCAATGGACAAATAATGCAAACATGATCAGAGAGAAAGCTGTCCATATTGATCGAGTATCCCAATACGCAAAAAGAGGAATAGGTGCTACACCAGCCGAACAGGTTGTGCCTGTTATGTACGACGTTCCGGTACAAAATGATCTTGGGCTTGGCCCAGTTGGTGAAGTACGCTTAGTACCAGATTGGAGCACTCTTAACATCATTCGAGAATGAATTCTTCCTTCTTTGGAGAGAGGACAGGAGCAATTTCAGCCCTGTCGACAAAACAACATTTTCCTCTGTCCTGGCACTGGATATTAGTACAGACATCATCAATGAGATCAGTACAACACTTTTGGCACAAGGCATTACTGTAGAGATGTATCACTCCGAATCAGGTCACGGTCAGCAGGGAATGGCACTCACCTGCATCTAAGTCTCTGGAAAAATGGTAAGAACATCACTTCTGATTCTATGCAGAAAAGCAAGCTGCACAATCCTCTGCAGCTTGATCCGGGGAACCTATCAGAAAAAGAGCGTGCAGCAGAGTCGATTGTGCGTCTCCCGACAAATCTTTGCGTCGCTATCAAAGAGTTTAAGAAGAGCAAGGTGATAAGGAATACGATTGGTGGCAATCTGGCCACGTCTTACCTGGCGGTGAAGTCGGCGGAGTGGAAAGCTATGAAAGATATGACGCTTAAGGAAGAGGTTGAAATACTACTTGAGAAATACTAATCCTGTTTTCTAAGACCACCTTTGAGATATTCGGCTCAATCTACCCGCTATACGATTATATTTTCTACCCTCCTACTTATATCCACCCTCTAATCGACATTACCTGAATATTATCCACCCTCAACCCCTATTTTGTACTAACTTTTAACTCGATTCTACTCTATCCTGAACGCCCCCCGTAGGATATTCCCAACAACCCCCATCCAGCCTCTTTTTCTATTCATCTCAGTCTCGGTTAATTTGAAGTGCTGTTCAAGATAGGTATCAACCGCAGTAACATCCTCCCCATTTGCGATCAATGTGCTCCTATACTTGAGCAGCATCGCTTTAATCATTGGATTAGCCAAATCCAAGGGTTTTGGTTGTTTCTTGGATTGTTTTTTCTCTTGACCAAGAACATCATACCGCCCAAAACCAATCGCCCATCGCATTACCCACTCAAAATCATCCTGCATTCCGGTCCACAGTAATGTACCCAGCATACGCAAATGCACCAGATTCCTCGCCACTTGGGCAGCTTCCAGTAAGATCTTCCACTCAGGCGTTGGATCTGCAAGTGAGGGGAGGCCTGTCTCGGTAATATAGATATCCGGTTCAACGATTTCTGCATTTGGATGCCTTTTCTTAATCTTTGTTGCCGTTTCTGCGATCAGATCTGCAAGTCTTACCGTCTGAACAATTATCCCCTCTGGAAACCTCACCCAGTTGTTGATATATGTATCCAGACCTTCACCTACGTCAATCTTCCCCATTGCCAAGTTGGCACCTAACGATTCTGCCCCAACGTACATGTTGTAGTATTGCATCCCAATGAAATCTGCATGAAATCGACCGTCCTTGACGCTCTCCTTCATAAACATTCTCTCCCACATGTTGTTCCCCCAGTTCATAAACAACGAATCAACGTAAGAGCGATAGTATTCGCGCTTACTCGGCGTCTTCTTTGGAGCGAAAATTGGAGTATTGTGTGAATATCCCACCTGCACATCCAGATCTATCTTTTTAAGGGCGTCTCTGGCAAGGATATGGCCTTTCACGGAGTGCCTCATAGCCGGTAGATACCCATTGATTACATCTGTCCAAACCCTCCTTGCTAAATCGTAGAGCCTTGGAACTATCCATTTTTTAGGCTCAAGCAGATTGCGCCTGAGTTCACCGGGGTCAATATCTATACCCCCGATAGCAAGTACTCTTCTGTATTCAGCTTCTAAGACAGCCCTGCGCTCTTCTGTTATGAAGCCCCTGTGAGGTGGCCAGTCTCCAGCAAGGTATCCGGCGGGGAAGGTTGAGGAAGGTTCATTGATTGTTAGTACGTAACCGGGGCGTGCATCTTCACCCAACGCTCCGTATACCTCGCTTACGTAGTCTCTAAACAAAGCTGGTGCATCAGGATTACTCCAGTCCCCCTCTATCCAGCTTGGAAATGTAAAGTGCTGGAAGCACACAACGGTATCAACCCCATTTGATTTTGCATACCTGAGGATTTCTTGAAAGAATTCAAAGTTCTCTTGATTCAGCCCTCCCCCTTCACCTGGAGGCAACATTAACCGGCTCCACTCTGCACTTAGGCGAAATGCACTACCCCCTTGAGCCTTTATTCTGTCGATCTCTTCGTACCAATAGTTGATGTCTACTCCAGCTCTGTCCGGCATAGGCATTATTTCAAGATCACCACCTTCAAGCTCCATGGGAGTCTCGTGTTGGAGAAAGCGTTCCAACCTATCTCTGATCTTCTGATACCTACTATCGATGTCAGTCCCCTGCTCGCCGTTTAAACCTGCAAATTGATTCAGAATCAATACAGTCCTCATAGTATCTTGGGACCCTTGGCTTACGAATCCAACTACCTCAGTTAAGAAATCGTGAGCATTTTCTTCGTCGCGGTGCTCTTCTTCATCGACTACATTCAAAAGGATCTCCAACAGGTCCACATCGAGCTCCATAATATTCAAGCGGTGACTTCTATCGTTTATACCATGCTCATTAAAGCTATCCTTACGGATTTCAAGGCGTTGCTGAAAAACCTCCCTTATACCAGAAACAAAATCATCTCTTTCGTATTCATCTCTATTGATCCAAATATTTCTAAGTCTCGTATTTACGCCTGTACGCACGTGCATACCCCAGATATCCAACTCCATAGCACCTTCAGGATATTTCTGAAATGTTGAGGTAGCAGTTCCGTCTCCTTGTTTTAACAAATCAGGGACTGGAGTGCGATCCATACGTACTATATATAAAAGAACAATTGTAACTCACCGGGAGTCTATTCACAAAACACTTGTCCGATTATTGAGGATTGAAATATCGTTTATTCGGACCGTCCGATTCTAAGAAGAAGGCTAATCACTTCCGAAAAAGTTGAGGCATGTAATTGGGTTCTATTAGCCACTTTTGGGCGGTTTGCAAATTCATTGTAGTAGATGAAGTACTCCGCCACCCCATTCTCAACTATCTGAAAATCAGTATAGCCATCACCAATGACAACAGTTTTGCCTTGGAGTTGCAACTTCTTTGCTACTCTGGCCTTTCCACCGTCATGCGCCATAGGGTTGTCAGTATCGATCCCCTGAAATATGCCACTACTGAAGATGAAACTGTTCGCATAGATGTTCGCTACATCTACACCGAACGGCTCAAGAACAGGGGTGATAATCTCTTTGAATCCTCCAGAAAATACATGAAGATTGTATGCGTTGAGCTTGTCGAACTCTTCGACAAACCCTTCCGACAGTTTACTACTGAGTAATTTTGCTGTATCGTCAACAATTTGCTGCGTAAGCGGCAATATGTCAACCCTTCTTGCCAATGACTGACTAAATGTTATGTCGCCGTTCATCCCCATATCGGTTATTCTAGCTACCTCGTCCAACACTTTTAATCGTTTAGAATTACTACCCAATGCTAGCCGAAATAATTCTTCCATCGTTTCAACAGATACGATTGTACTATCAAAATCAATAATCAGATTCTTAATCATAATGATATTCTTTCGCGAAATTAATAATGCCTAATGTTGGAGTGTTTTGCAAGCGTACAATATTTTGATCAGAGAAGGATATGTGCGATAATACGAGCACTAATGCTAAAAACAGTAGATACCAATAAACCAAAATATAATAGAACTTCGGTCAAAACTATCTCCAAGAAACGAAAGGATCAAAAGGTATACGCATTCATTGACAGTCAAAACGTCAACCTATCTGTGCAGGACAAGGGGTGGAAGCTCGATTGGACCGCATTTCGTAAGTACCTGGCAGAAAAATTCAACGTCCTGAAGGCCTTCCTTTTTATTGGCTACATGCCCGGGAATGAGACTCTGTACTCAACATTGCAGCAGCAGGGCTATATACTTATCTTTAAACCGCTCGTTGAAGCAGGCGATCACGGTGTTAAAGGTAATGTCGATGCCGAGCTGGTATTGCGTGCAATGCTCGAATACCGCAACTACGACTCTGCAGTTATTGTTACGGGCGATGGTGATTTCCACGCCCTGGTCGATCACCTTGAATCAACAGGCAAATTAAAGGCATTGATCGTCCCAAATAAGGAGAAGTACTCCAGTCTACTCAAGAAGTTCGAGCTTAAGATTGACTCAATCAGCAGTCATCGCAAAAAACTAGAATACACACACAGATCCTCAAGGCAACCAAAGAAAAATCCAAGAAAGTCTGGTTAAAACTAGGCATTTTAATTACATTGTATGTAGTTAAATGATCCCTATGCTGTTTAAGAAGTTGTTTCTAGTGGCTATCACTATCGGAGTATTACTCAGCATTGGCCCCTCCTATGTGTCAGCACAGTTTGAGACACCTCAAGGATACGAACGCATCATCTCCTATGACACCATAATCAAAATCAACACCGACGGAGGTCTACTGGTTAGTGAACAGATCAAGGTCGAATCAACGGGGAGCCAGATCCGACGTGGAATTTATCGTGACTTCCCCACAATCTACACAAATGAGTTCGGATTGAAGCAATCAACATCGTTTGATCTGAAATCAGTCGAAAAGGATGGCGTCAGTGAGCCATACCATATTGAAAACCAAACAAATGGCCCACGATTGTACATCGGTGAGGAAAACACCTTTCTTACACCCGGTATCTACACCTACAGGATAGTCTACGAAACAGATCGCCAACTAGGGTATTTCGCTGACCATGATGAGCTTTTCTTCAATGTTGTTGGTAACGGGTGGTCATTTCCGGTTGAATCCGCATCAGCGATAGTAGCTTTACCGGGCTCTATTAAGGATTCCGAGCTCGTACTTGATGCGTTCACCGGGTTTCAGGGCGAGAAGGGAAAAGCTTTCATTTCTGGAACAGGTAAGGAGCACGGAACTGTGATCGCTTTCTTTGAAACCAACAACACTCTTTATACAGGCGAAGGTTTCACCATCCTGGTGGAGTTTCCTAAAGGAGTAGTCAGCGGGCCCGACCCGATATCGTCACTTTCCGCACTTATGTTTGATAACCTTTTTATTGTTATTACAGGCCTCGGACTCACTGGCCTTTTCGTTTACTACTTCATCATGTGGCTACTCTACGGCAGGGATCCGGTCGGGGGAACCATTATTCCGCTGTTTAAGCCCCCGAAGGACCTCTCTCCTGCAGCCGTGCGATACATTCTTGAGATGGGATTTGATGACAAAGCAATTGCTGTATCTGTACTCAGCATGGGAGTCCAAGGTTTCTTGAACATTAAGGAGGGCTCAAGCTACTACACTATAGAAAAGAATAAAACTAGTAAGCAAGGAGAGCTTTTCGGAGAAGAGCAGGCGATATACGACCAGTACTTCAGCTCCTCTGACTCATTAACGTTTAAAAACAGGAATCACGCAAGGGTAAATCGAGGCAAAGATGCCTTGAAAGACTTCCTCGAGAAGCAGTATTCTAACCTAATCGTTACAAATTCAAGCTTTCTTTGGGGTGGGATAGTTTTTTCTGTTGTTTATATTCTTATTGCAATCTCGTACCAAGTGATGCGCTTTCCAAATGAAGATTTCATCAGTGGGATCTTTATGACGGTCTTTTTTCTCGCTCCCGCAGCGATTATGTTTAAAACTGATTTTCTCCCAAACCTGAAGCTACTATTCGTGAAACCGTCCTGCTCTATCCTGATGAAGGTGTTCTCTTTCTCTTTCGCTGCACTGTTCCTGCTTCCGGGACTTGCCGGCATAATATTGATGTCACAGAGCATCGGACTGCTTGGTTTCATACTTGTCTCCATCCCTGTAGTATTACATTTCATCTACCACGATGCTCTTAAAGCAGTTACAAGGGCGGGCAAAAAGGTAAAAGACCAGATAGATGGCTTTAAGATGTATCTTCTTGCAACTGAAAAGGAGCGACTCGCGATAATGCATAAGAAATTGCCACAGACGCTTGAGACCTATGAACGATTTTTACCGTACGCAGTCGCAATGAACATTGAGTCGCAGTGGACTACACAATTTGAGAAGCAGATCGAAGCCGTAACCCAAGAAAAAGCCGACTATTCACCAAACTGGTATTACGGAACACACTTCTATGCATCGACTGGGGGGATATCGGGTTTTACGGGCGCACTTACCAGTACAATCTCATCCTCAACCCATGCCCCTGGGTCATCATCCGGTGGCGGTGGCGGTGGCAGCGCCGGTGGTGGCGGTGGTGGTGGCGGCGGAGGTGGCTGGTAGGCTGGTAGGCTGGTAGGCTGGTAGGCTGGTAGAGTATCTACCCAAACTTTACCTGTACCGTAAACCGATCGCCTTGCCCCTCCTACGTCTTCTTTTTTTTAAAGCCTGCTTCTGTTTTTTATTCATCAGCGGTTACATATTTAAACGCAACTTCTACACAAGTATCATGAAACTTGCAAAATAGCCCATATTCCTTGATACTGTGATTTGTGCTAGACTTTAGTAGGTATTGCACATGATATATACTGCCGAGGTACAACTTGATAAAAACAAAGAGCGATTTAAGCTCCGAAAGAGGAGGTTTTTCTTTGTTCTACTGACGTTATTACTACCACTTGCACTCGGCTTCATATTTGCAAACCTTGAGTTACAGACATCCGCAACCTCAACAATCTCTGATGAACCGCAGAACCCCTCCCTACTCGGACAGGTTTCAAACCTCCTTCAAAAAGCGCCCGAGGTGATCGGCGAGATATGGCAGACCGAGTTTAAACACGACAACAAGATTACGTCCGCCCTGATAGTAGGAATAGACTCACGAAATGTAATCTTTAATGGGATAGAATTTATAAACACAAAGCCCGAAGGTCAGGCTGGCACAAGAAACACAGACACAATACTCCAGGCTGTTTATGATCATGACACAGGTAGAGCCTTCTTGATTTCGATTCCAAGAGACATTGGTGTCGATGTCTCCATGTCCTGCCTTGAGTTTCATGGGAGTATACATTGGGTTTATGACAAGGCGCAAAGCGCCGGTTGTAAGGGCGGTGGACAGAGAGTGCTTGCTAAAACTGTTGAACGGATTACAGGAATCAAGATCCAGTACTATGGATTTGTTACCCTCGATGCGTTTAAAGAGGTCATTGATATTGTCGGAGAGGAGAACGAAAATGGTGAAAAAGGTATATGGGTCAACAACCCAGCAGCTTTCTATGAAATCTACCCATACAACGATCACGGCTGGGAAAATGTGTATTTCGCACAAGGACGACAATTCATGACCGCCGAGAGGGCCCTTAGATTTGTGAGAAGTCGACAGTTCACATCAGATTGGGGACGTGCTAGACGCCAGCAGATATTTATCGAGGCAGTGAAGGACAGGGTACTTTCAGCAGAAACGTTGTTAAACCCAGGAAAAATTCTCGGGCTGATGGGGACATTCAAAGACAAGTTATTGTTTACTCCACCAAGTTTCTCAGAGGTAGTCGAAGGTATTAAACTGGCACAAAATCTTGACCAAACAGAGATCACAAATATTGTGTTAAGTCCTGACTTCGGTGGTTATGAGGTATTCTTAAACAAACAACCCCATGACAGACCGGGCGGCCCCTACTATATGGTTCCCACAAGTTGGGCCAAATGTCCGAATAATGTGTACTGTAAGGTTCAGGAGTTCATAAGACAGATAATGCAATATCCAAGTATTTTCGAAGAGGAGGCTAAGATATTTGCTTATGCGAAAGAGTATGGAGCTAGTGGACCTAATTTTGAGAATGTAAACTATGAACAAATAAAAGCAGCAAATTTACCTATTGGTGTGGCTGAGAGCAGATACCTAGCTGGCGCGGTAAACCCAAAGCAGGATGTGATGATTATTGATTATACAAATGGAAAGAAAAAATTCACTCTCAATGCACTTGAGAAACTGCTTGGTGTCAAAGCTGTCTCAGGCGATGCTTACCCCAGTGTCAGAATTAACGACGAGCATATCTCCATCGTCGTAAAGCCAACCTAGGGATCCTAATGATGATATGGTGCTGATAACCGCGCTGGTTGCAGCATTTGTAAAGCTTGAGATAAGGAAGACTTTGAATTTCTCCAATTATTGCTGAATTAATACAATTTGGATCATTATAATACACGAGGTATATCACGATGATAATACCTATATAACAACACATTTGGAGGGTTTCGTCTTGACTGGTCGGGAAGACAGGACTCGAACCTGCGACCTCGCGCTCCCAAAGCGCGCGTTCTAGCCAACTGAACTACTTCCCGTATTTAGGTAATTTTAACACAAATTACACCAATTTACTTGCAGGACATTGAGATATGCTGCTCCATCTTGAAAGATACAAACCCCATCTTCTCCAAGATCATCAGTTCGGATTTCTAGTTTTCCATTGTTTTTTTCGCAATAAACAGAGGCAGGGTTTGCCATATCAGAAGCATCTCCATTACTGCAATCCTGTGGACACGTTGCTTTTGTCTCACCACATAAATCTTCGCACACATCATCCGGTAGATCGTTGCCGTTTAAGCCCTCCGTAAATGTTTTCCTCCCGGGACTGCGCATTGCCTCGAATATGACTCCACGACCAGATATCCAGCGACTTCACACTCCGTAAACGAATTTATTTGACCCGCTTTATCCCTCTCAACGTAAACATAGGTACCCAGTCCGGCTATAGCTGAAGCAAAAAGTATGGAGCATACAAGCAGGACCCCCATTAAAATTAGTAGCTTTTTATCCATTTTCAGTCACTGATAAGTGACACTCGCTTACGAGTATTATACAAAATATTGAGCTCTATTTTTCAAAAACGAACATCAATCCCTGTTTATTGATCGAAAGCCTTTCTTTTTTCATGGTGAGTCCACTTTTTTCTGCAAAATCAACAATCTCTTGACGAGTGAAGAAGTGCGCAATAGGTGTGAGTATTTGATCACTAAAGATATTCCATGCAACTTCCCTGGGCACCTTCTCTTTACTCTTGAAATACAAGCGGTTACCCAGTTGGACATAGCCCAACTTAAAAAGGGGGAACAGTATTGTCTTTATCACCTGCCTACCGAATTTGAATCTGTATGCCCACCTAATTAAAAAACTGATATGGATTTGAGTAAAGACCATATCATGTTAAGCTACTTCCATACTTAATCTTTACGCTGGCATGATTAAACGATTAAAGTTCCACCAGAAGGCCCTGCTTTCTGGTCTAAAAGACACCAAACCTTATAAACTCAATTTCGCTGTCACTTACAGATGCAATCACCGCTGTCTAAATTGCAACATCTGGCAGAAAAAGATAGTTGATGAGCTCACAACTGATGAGATTAAAAAATTCTTTCAGAAGTATCAGTTCAGTTGGATCAACCTTACTGGCGGAGAGATCGTGCTGCGCCCGGATATCGAGGATATACTGGATATTGTAAATAAGTACAACAAAGATCTATATGTATTAAGTCTCACAAGCAACGCTCTTTCGTACACAAGACTCATAAAAATAACGGAGAAGATCAGCAGGATGAATGTCCCTTATACTATGGCAACCATCAGTCTTGACGGCGTCTCTGAGATGCACAATAAGGTCAGGGGGCTCCCGAATGCATTTAAACATACCATGCTTGCGATCGAAGGAATCAAAGACATCCCCGGAATCCAATTCCAGATCGGATATACAATCTACCAGGAAAACGTTGGCAAGCTTAAAGGTTTTGTAAGGCATATGGAGAAAAACTATGAGTGGTTTGATGTGAACAAGATGCACGTTAATACAATGAATCTGAGTGGGCACTACTACTCTAACAAGGGTCTAAAAATCGCAGAAGACTATAACGAAAAGGCGCGCACGGATATCCGGTATTTTATGTCACGTTTCAAAAAAGACATGAGTTATGCAGGTGTTGCCGAAAGAGCCTACCAAAAGCTCAATGCCAAGTTCCAGAAAACAGGCGTCACACCACTCCCCTGCAAAGCGCTTTCTGCCTCTGTATTTCTTGATCCTAACGGGTTTATTTATCCCTGTATAATCTGGACAAATAAACTAGGGAATCTCAGGAATTTTGACTACGATCTGAATAAAATCTACGAAACAGATGAATATAAAGGACTGCGTGAGCTTATCAAACAAAAAAAGTGCCCCAACTGCTGGACATCGTGTGAGGCAACTCAAACGATGCTTGGGAACCTCATGAATCCTCACTTTTTTATGAATATCTTCTAGTTTGAACTCGAAGCAAATAGCATGATATCTGAGAAACTAATAATGGGAATATGGGATGGGCACGATGCAGGAGTTGCATTTATTTCCGGCAATAAGGTTCTTTTTGCAGCAAATGAGGAACGTTTCAGTAGACTGAAGTTGGACGTCAGTTTCCCCCACCTTGCTATTCGAGCTGGTCTGGACTATCTAAAAATTGAACCTCAAGAAATTAAAACTGTGGCTTTCTCAACTACAGATCCGGCAAAGACGTTAACCCGTGTGTTTCCAGCAACAAAAAAACGATACTATGCTATTCGACGAAAAAAGACAGCTCCCGGGAAACTGACGGGCATAAGTAGATGGTTGAAGTACTTTTTGACTGAGCTAAAACCTAATATGCTTAGTCGGAAGATTTCCAGATCCAACGTACTCGGGAATCTGAGAAAAAGTGCCATTAACCCCGAAAAACTACTCGCATTCGACCATCACTGGTGTCACATGACTGGAGCTTATGCAACATCGGGCTTTGATGACGCGCTCATCGTCTCCCTGGATGGGATAGGTGACGGACTATCAGGTCTCGTGGTCTCTGTTAAAGATGGCGACTTCAAAACGCTTCACAAACAAAGCGGAAAACACTCGTTAGGGATTTTTTTTGAGCATGTGACCAACCTACTTAATATGCGTGAGCTAGAAGACGAAGGAAAAGTTATGGCTCTAGCAGATTTCTCATATGCAATAGAGGATAGTAAAAACCCACTGATTTCATTGTTTTCGATGACAGATGGAGAGTTGAAAGCAAAATTCAACTCCAGAAAGATGTATTCACAGCTCAAGCGTGAGCTTTGGAGGTATCCACTGGAGCAATTTGCCTATTTGGCCCAGAGAGCACTCGAGTACCACGTGATAGGTTACATCAAGTTCTGGCTTGGAAGATCTGCTCAAAATAAGGTCGTTTTTACAGGTGGAATCGCTGCAAATATCAAGTTGAACAGTAAGATTCTAAAGCTTGACCAGGTTGAGGATATGTACGTTTTCCCTCATATGGGTGACGGGGGGCTGGCACTTGGGGCGGCGGCGGCGGCAAACCAAAAATTACACAAAGAAATGAACCTGGACCTGCATAACGCATTTTTAGGACCAGATTACTCTAACTTCAAAATTAAAACTCTACTAGAAAAACACAAATTAAAGTCACATCGTGTAAATCCAGCCAGGTCAGCTGCACAACATGTGGCTCGAGGGAGCATTGTGTTATGGTATCAGGGTAGAATGGAATATGGTCCCCGTGCTCTTGGACATAGGTCAATATTGGCCCTCCCCGGAAGAAAAGAAATCAAAGACCAGTTGAATCTAAAGATAAAGAAACGTGTATGGTACCAGCCTTTCTGCCCATCCATGCTCAGTGAAGATGCACAAAAGATACTACAGAGTGTCAAAGGGACACCAAACGAATACATGACCATGGGTTACTGGGTTCGCAAAAAGTATCTCGAAGAAATGTATGGTGTTGCAAATATCGATGGGTCCTGTCGCCCTCAGATAGTTTATAAACACAATAAAATCTATTATGACTTCCTAGTGGAACTCAAACAGCTCACCGGGCTTGGGGTCGTCTTAAACACAAGTCTCAATTTACACGGAGACCCTATCGTTGCCAATCCAAAAGATGCAATCGAAATGTTTGCAAAAAGCGATGTCAACTACTTATATATCGGAAATCAGCTGATAACTAAAAGATGACAAAACAAAAAGACAGTCAAAACTTAAAAGTGGGGGTGGTCATTTGTACTTTAAACGAGGAGAGGTCGATTACAGAACTTGTAAAAGCAAGCCTTAAGTACGCTGACGAGGTGTGTATTGTTGATGGACACTCAACAGACAAGACTGTTTCAAGAGCACGCAAGGCTGGGGCAGTTGTCCTGTTTGAAGACGATAAGGGTAAGGGAGGAGCTATAAGGACTGCAGTAAGGCAAAAAGATTATGATATATTTGTATTTATGGACGCAGACCTTTCTCACGACCCCACAGACATTCCCTTGTTAGTCTCACCTATCCTAAAGGGTCAAGCTGACCTCGTCACGGGTTCCAGATTACTTGGGGGTTCTGACGAACTTCACGGAACATTCGATGAGTTTCTCAGACTTTCCGGATCAGCTTTCATTACATTCTGTATAAACCGGAGATTCGGAGTAAGTATCAGCGATAGCCAAAACGGATTTAGAGCAGGGAGAGGTAAGATGCTCAAAGACCTGGATCTTAGAGAAAACAGTACCACAATCGAACAGGAGATGATCATGAAGGCTCTAAAAAAAGGTTACGTCCTCACTGAGGTTCCGGCACACGAATACAGGAGGAAATTCGGAGAATCAAGGATATCCCTCACCCGTCAAAGCTTTCGTTATATTTATTCTATGATTAAATATCTATTGCTGCCATGAGCTCTGCATTAGAATTTACACGAAACGTCCAGCCGTATTTTTTTTACGTTGCCGTTATATTAATTGTTCTGATTCTCGCAAAGAACGCAGAGTTTATTAAGCACAGTCTGCGGAAGTACATGACGCTTAAAAAACTGCTGGTACTGCTTGGTGCTGCGGTTATTCTCACGTTTTTTGTTACCAACACAGCCCCTAGGACACGGCGAATACTCTACGATGAAAGTATCTATGTCAATAACGCCCAGAATATAAGCAAACTCGGAAAAAATCAGTACTGTGTCTCGGGGTCATTTGAGGAGGGGAGGTACAGCTGTTCCGACAGTATTATCAATAAGCAGCCCCCCGGATACCCCTCAACGCTATCGCTTTTTTTCCAGATATTTCAGCCCAGTTGGGAGAACGCCAATCTGTTTAATAACGTCATATTGCTGATCAATATCCTCTTGGTCTTCCTTGCGGTTCTCATCGTTACAAACCAAATCAAAGTAGCAGCTATCTCATCAGTCATTTTTGCACTAACTCCTGTAATAGCAAATTGGCACAATACTGCAGCGGTCGAGCCGGTCGGTTCAATGTACGCAGGACTTACTTTGCTTGCCTTTCTCATATTTTATCGTAGTAAGCGATACGGTTTCTATCTCCTGGGTTGGATTCTTTTTGCATTGGCAACTGCAACAAG
>JBHHUN010000008.1:0-39508 GCA_046753765.1 Candidatus Dojkabacteria bacterium
CGCGAAAAAAACGTCGCCAGGTAATGACTACCAAGGTGATTAAATGCAGTATCACCCAGGGCACAGCTTGGGATCATCATTAGTACTGCCAGTAATCGACAAATCCTCTGGCGAGGTCTGCGACTTGTTTCAGGAGGAGTATTGTGTTGCTCCATAATATACTTGGTATATCACTATTGTACCATCTCGTATGTACAGATATGAAGATATTTCAGTCAAATTGCTTGTGTCTAGGCAAGATATAGTGGAGAGAAGAAGCTATCCTACTCTGCTGGTCGGACAGGACTCGAACCTGTAATCTCCCGGTTAACAGCCGGGTGCAATACCATTATGCTACCGACCAACAGAATAGACAATTTGTTCTCTCATGATGTAGCCGGGTTCAATGCCGTTATGGCTATTTATTCCAACGTAGTCGGAACCGACCGACAATCAGAACTAGCTCCAACCCTATAAAATAAAAAATCCCCTTTCGGGGATCATTCTGACTTCAACAACCAAAATAATCCCGCTAGGAGGTATTATTCTGATTATTGTTAGTTACTTTTATTGTCTTCATGCTGCTCTGATTTAACCATCTGACAGGTCGTTTGTCAACTAACCCCATCCTCTACCAACTTTCTGTGAGTAGAACTCTCACACAAACTGCAAAATGAGATCAAATTTTCCTACATTTTTACCATACATCTTATTGACTTATGATATACACCCCTGGTATATTGTTGTCTCCTGTGGCAAGCCGGATCTCCTTCCATTTTTACAAAACTATCATGAGGCAGCTACTAAGGCTGTTCTACCAGTTTAACCTTCGTTATAAAAAGGCCTTCATCAGCGGGTTAAGTTTGACTGTGCTGGGCGCAATCGCCTCTAACTTCTCAAATTTCTTTTATAAGTTTTTCGTTGATTCTCTGCAGGGATTTAAGCTTGAAGATACGCTGATAATCCTAGGTGGACTTGTTCTGGTGAGAATAGTGGTCCTGATCCTTCAGAATACTGCTGACATAGTTAGCGATATCTTCATTATCCGGGCAGCACGCGATGTAAGACTTAAAGTATTCTCACATCTACACAAACTCGATTTCAGCTTCCATGCTAACAAACACAGTGGTTCGCTGATTTCTGCAATGAAGAGAGGCGATGGGGCCTTCTTTAGCTTCAATATGCAAATCAATCGCAATCTTCTCAGAGTAATTATCGATTTCGGCTTCATTGTAATCACATTTTCATTGATTGATGTCAGGTTCATGTTCGTGGTACTTGCGATAGTCGCCGTCAATCTAATTATCGCACGATTCCTGGTAAGGCTGAACATTGTTAAAAGAAAGCTGTTAAACAAAGAGGAGGACGACATCACTGCAATCATCGTCGACAATATGATCAACTACGAAACCGTGAAGTACTTCGCCAAAGAGGGATTCGAGGAGAAAAGAATGGAAGATCAGTATAGCAGATGGTACACGGTGATTTGGGAATATGCAAACACCTTCCGACTCATAAATGTTTCAACAGGATTTCTCTCGATAGTTGGATCAGCAATCGTGATCCTTTTGGCTCTGTTCAAAACAACGGCTGGAAACATGTCACTTGGCGAATTTATTTTAGTGGTTACATTCCTAGCCACATTCTTTCCTAGACTTACCGAAATGATCTATCAGTTTCGCGAGATCGCGAAGCACTACACTGATCTCGAGAAGTACATTGGACTTCTTAATGAACCTGTTACTGTCGTCGAAGCTAACAATGCCCTAACCCTCAAAACTATCAAGGGTAAGATCCAATTTAAAGATGTTCACTTCAAATATCACAAAAGAGAGAATATTCTCAATAACTTTAATCTGGTCATTAAGCCTGGCGAGTCGGTTGCATTTGTCGGAGCATCGGGTGCCGGAAAAACAACACTCGTTAAACTTATTCTCAGGTTCTACGACATTGACAAGGGCACAATCCTGATTGACGGAAAAGACATCAGCAAGGCGACCAAGCAAAGCCTTCGTAATAGCATTGGAATAGTCCCGCAAGAGCCAGTGTTGTTTAACAACACCATTGCTTACAACATAAGCTATGCAACTACTAAGGCAAACAAGAGTGGAATAGTGAACGCTGCAAAACTGGCAAACCTGCACGATTTTATCGACTCCTTGCCAGAGAAATATGACACTTTTGTTGGGGAACGAGGTATAAAGCTTTCCGGCGGACAGAAACAACGGCTCGCAATCGCGCGGATGTTCATCGAAGATCCACCAATTATTGTCTTTGATGAAGCTACCAGCCAGCTGGACTCTGAGTCAGAGAAACTCATCCAGGACGCATTCTGGAGAGTTGCAAAAGATAAGACAACGATTATTATCGCTCACAGACTTTCAACTATTATGAAGGTCGACAGGATTATTGTCCTCAAGGATGGGAAGATAGTTGAACAGGGTAAACATGAAGAACTAATCAAAAAGAAAGTCGGGGTCTATAAGGGGTTATGGGAGTTACAGCGCGGGGGGATGATATAAGTTCGAGGTAACGACACGAAGTACTTGGTATCAAATAGCAAGTTCTGTAAACTAAACACATAAATTCACCACACTCCACTATGGCAAAATCTATTGCTGAGCTTACCCGCATCATTTGTAATTTCACTGAAGAGAGGGGATGGACTAATAATGATCCTAACCAGATTCTCTCATCAATTTTTATCGAGCTGGGAGAGCTTGCCGAGCATTATCAATGGCAGTCCGAATTTACGAAGCTATCCGCTTCTAAGAAAAGAGAAATTGGTTATGAGTTTGTCGACGTCATATTCTATCTATTCAAACTTGCAGAACGATCTGGAATTGACATTGAGAAGTACTTTGACGAAAAAGTTCCAAAACTGGAAAAGAAATTCCCTGTTGGTATCGATACTATTGGCTATAATAAGGTGAAGCGTGAATACAGAAAGAAAGGGCAAAACAAGTTGTACACATAGTTTGTAAATGAGTCGGGCGAGACTCGAACTCGCAACCAATCCCGACTAGGGTCGGGACTGCTCTACTAATTCACTCACCTTCTTCCTGCTCTTCCATCTTTTGATCTGAAGCTCTCGCTTTTTGGCTTCGGTTTGCGAAACAATTTCCTCTGAATACACTAACTCCCAATCTCCTGGTTGTTTCCGTGTGTACTTACTCTTATGAAGTCCTTTCTGATGCTCTGACAACCGCTTCTGAAGGTCAGTAGTGCTTCCGATATAGTACTTGTCTATGACAGCATTGTAGAGGATATATACGTGGAAGATCTTAATGAGGTAAAAAATAAGTGAGTCGGGCGAGACTCGAACTCGCAACCAATGGCTTAAAAGGCCACTGCTCTACCATTGAGCTACCGACCCAATGACTCATGATTTTTTACTCCATTATTCTTTAAAGATCTCTAACTCGCTTCCAATCCCGACTAAGGTCGGGACTGCCTATCCACTAACCCTACCGACCCAATGACTCATTTATCTTTTACTCCATTATTCTTTAAAGATCTCTAACTCGCTTCCAATCCCGACTAAGGTCGGGACTGCTCTACCATTGAGGCTATCTATTCCGACTTGTCGGAACCGACCCACTAGTAAATCGCATTCTTAATGTGCTTTAGTTTATCAATCGAACCTGAACTGGCTACCACTCCAACAAAATCAATTCGCCAGTCAGCATCCTGCATCTCATTCCTCATCATCCAAACCCTGCACGTCTTTATTAGTGTCTGTCGTTTCTTGCTCGTGATCGTCTGCTCAAGCCTGATATAGTTCTCATTCTTAAGACTTTTTACCTCAACAAACACCAATTCACTTTGTTCTCTTGCAATTATATCAATTTCTCCACCCCTGATGGTAAAGTTGCGCTCAATTATTTGATATCCTGCCGAGCGCAGATAGCTTGCAACCTTTCCTTCAATCTGTTTTCCCCTCTTCCTTTTATTCATTAATACCTATCTTTAGCTGAGACAACATCTCACTTATCGGCTTAAAGCTCTTTCTGTGCAGCTCAGATGCACCGTGAGTATCGAGAGCTTTTAGATGATGTGGCGTTGGATATCCAACGTTACTGTTAAATCCGTAGTGACGATAGTCTTTGTGTAGATCACGCATTAATTTATCCCTGAATACCTTCGCCAGTATTGATGCACTAGCGATCGAATAGTGCAGCATATCGCCACCAATGATCTGCATGGTATTCTCACCAAAATTGGTGGCAAACCTACCATCAATTAGGAAGAACGTTTCAGGTGATTGAAAATTCTCGATAATTTCAAAGATCTTCCGCTCGACTGTTTTGCCAACTCCTGAGGTATTGATGCATTCAAGCCCCCCTGCGAGAGTAAGATGCTCGTCATCACTTAGAAGGCATTGGAGCTTTTCACGCTTCACTCGTGTAAGTCTTTTCGAGTCGTCTACCCCACGTCTGATCTTAGAGGATGTACCAAAAACAAAGCCACTCACAACTACTGGACCGGCCCAGGCTCCTCTGCCAACCTCATCAATCCCCACAATTCTGGAGTATCCTTTTCTGAGTAGTTGAAGTTCGAAGCTACTTGTCAGCCTTCTCTTTTTTTTCGGCTTTGGCATCTGGTTTAGGGTCTCCCTCAGTTTTTTTCTTCTCCTCTTCATCTTCGAAGTCGCTCTCCGCAAATATTCCATCACCAATCTCACCACCCTCCGAGACCTTCAAAGCTTTCTTGCCAACACGATCACGCATGTAATACAGTTTTGATCTGCGCACCTTACCTTTTTTTACAACTTTGATCTTTGCTATGTTTGGACTGTAAAGAGGAAAAATCTTTTCAACACCTATCCCTGAACTGATCTTGCGTACCGTAAATGTTCTCCGCGTCCCCGAACCCCTGATAGACAAGACAATTCCCTCAAATACCTGAGTTCTTTGTTTATCGCCCTCTCTAACAATAACGTTGACTGCAACAGTATCGCCAACCCCAAATTTAGGCGTCTTCCTTAAAAAAGGTTTTTCAATTGTCAGTAAGATATCTGTACTCATTGGTAATTTGCTTGTAATGGCAGCAAGGGAATTTCTCAACTAAACCTACTAATTTTACCATCAATAGCTCTTTTTAACAACGCATTTGGCAGAGCAGACCTACCTGTCAAGATCCATTGACTGAGATAGAGCCTTAATCTCACGGAGCTCTCTGCGGATATCTCTAAGCATGATCTCCACTGCACGTAAACGTGACGAGATTTTATAATCTTTTGGGTCAGTCCCTAAGAAGAAAGTTATCGGTTTCTTGAACAGGTCAGCAAGCTTCTGAAGCTTATCTATAGGTGGGCTGATTCTCCCTGATTCATAGCCAGAGATTGTTTTGTCGGAGACACCCAATGATACACCTACTTGCAACTGTGATATCTTGGCCTCTTCGCGAGCTAATTTTATTCTACCTCCCAGTGTCTTCATGAGCTTATAATTTAGAGTTTATTTAATGCTTGTTTGATATTGTCATAAGAGTATCCTTTGCGCATCAGGTACTCAGTCAATTTTTGCTTTAGATCTCTCTCATTGAGCCATTTTTGTTCGAGACCTTTCAACTTCTTTTTTGCTAAACGCTCAATTGTTTCAACCTCTTCAGATCCTGGATATTCTTTGGCAAGAACATCTCTGATGATCTGATTGTCTATTCCTTTTCTTGCGAGCTCAGCTGTTAGCTCTCTTCTACTTCTCGTCTTAAATTCCTTACGGTTTTTGACCCACCAAAGTGCAAATTCATCATCATTCAGATAGCTTTTCTTTTTTAACAACTTCAGTACATCATCTCGAACAACCGCTGCTAATCCTTTCTCGACTTTACGTTTCATTAGTTTCTGAGAAAGATAGTCTCGTATCTCTTTTTCTGATCTTGGTCTGCTTGATATTAAATTTAAAGACCTTGTAATCAGAGTTGCTACAAGGTCATCTTTTTGAATTCTGGTCAGATCTTCTTCCGCAAGCTGTTTACCAACAAACAACCCCTCTTCAATCAGAATACTCTCTTCTACACTAAAAGTGTACCTGTCGTCAAGAAATATTGCTATTTTGTTACCACGCTTATTCCTCAGTAACTTAGATACTTTCATTTACTTACAATCTCTTCGGGCTCTATCAATAGTTAAGTATATACATCGCTTTCAACAATGCACCTGAACCATCGTGACCTGTAAGCGCAGCAACAGGATTTAGAAGATTTGCCAACTTAAGTGATAGTGTATTGAAGCTGTTTTCCTGCGCATCGTACCTTATTATGGCTGGATCATCAAGACCAGCGATCTCCATTATCTTTTCGATGGCTTGCTCCTGTTCGCCAAGGGAATCTACCAGCCCATTATCCATTGCCTGCTTTCCGCTGTACACACGACCATCAGCCAAAGGTATAACCTCTTCGGCAGTTAACCCCCGGCCATCAGTGACAACGCTTATAAAATTGTCGTAGTAATCATCGGCCACTGTCTGGAGAAGCTTGTAACCTTTGCTTTCGCGATCATCAAGGTCTTCGAGTACTTTGAGGTTGCCATCTGTATTTGAGATTTTAATCTCCTGAACACCAAGTTTTTCATACAGCCCCGTAATGTCCAGCTGTGAAAAGATGACTCCTATGCTTCCAGTCAGTGTCATCTCTGAAGCAACTATATGGTCTGCAGGTGCTGAGACGTAATAGCCACCTGATGCGGCGACATCTTCCATCAGCACAACAAGTGTCTTCCCCTCATCCCTGAAATCCTGGATTTTATTGTAGATTCTGCGGGTCGCGTATACTTCTCCACCAGGCGTGTTCACCCTGAGCAGGATTGCTTTTACAGAGTCATCCCTTCGCGCCCTCTCTATAAGGGAGATAACACTGGTTGCCATATCAGGTCCTGTATTGCCCCAGATATCACTGACCTCCGTGCTTGTAATTACCTCATCGATATCAATAACCGCAATTTTTTGACTTGCGTCGCCAGTAAACAGAGTTGTTGTTTCAACACCTGAAACGTACCCCTCTTCAAGAACGGCATACATACTAAAGGCCAAGAAACAACAGAAAGCTAGTATGGCCAATAAGGTCACAACCACCACAATTGCAAGTACAACTTTTTTTGACATCGTATTTTCGAAATTAAAGTAGAACCAGTTTATTATACACCCAGTCAAATGCCAAGCAATTGACTGTAGATTTATCTCTTTTTCATGTAGAATAAAACCACTAAACTTGCACACGCTACTGCCAATGCTGAAAAAGTATGACGCACTTACAGCAGTTTTCGTACTTATCTTTTGGGTACTGTCACTGATTGTCGGTGGTTTGTATCAGAAGATGCGGATAGCGAGCTCCTCACCCACCGATATCTTCGCCCCATTTGCTCCAGAATATGTCTCAGCTTTAGACGTCACACCTCCTGAAGTTCTCGCTCTCAATGATGTCGATCCAACCTTTTATGATTCTGCCAATGTTCAAATAACCACTAACGAAGAGCTGGACGTTACTTCTCTCGCTCCATACAATTACGGACTCCTCGATACAGACAGTGGCCAGTTTACATATAAGGTTGAAGTAGATGATCTGGATCATGGAGATAATCAAGTTACTCTAAACTTAACCGATGAAGAGGGAAATACTAATCAACACCAGTTCACAATAGAGCGATTCTCCATCAATAAGTGCCTACTCAAACCAGACAGAGAGGTATCAACATTTCCACATCCAAACGCGCTGGACGCAATAATTGACAAGTATCACAAGGTGTCGGGGAATTACTATCCATTCCGGCTCGTGAATGCTGGGTTACATGGATTACCCGTTTACGGGAGCGCATACCTACGCCAGGTGGCACTGGATCCACTAAAGAAAATGATTGGTGACATACAAAAAGCTGGAATACACGTCACAATAAGCTCCGGTTTCCGTAATTTCAATTCACAACAACGAGCCTACGACTATTGGAAGAGCATTGTAGGTGCGGAGAAGGCAAATGACTATGCCGCCTACCCCGGTCATAGCGAGCACCACCTTGGAACAACAGTTGACCTACTTACAAATGAGAATGGTTTGGCAGTCGGACCGTCATTTGACAACACCAAACTGGGCACCTGGCTTCGCAAAAATGCCTTCAAGTACGGATTCACAATGTCATACCCGAAGGGAAAGAAAAATATCACTGGCTACAGCCACGAAGGCTGGCACTGGCGATACATTGGACCTAAACATGCAGCCGAAATCAAAAAACTTAAGATATCCCCAACCGAGTACCTGTACAATCTACACTCGGTTACGTGTGACTAAATTGTTTCAACCCCCTTATAAATAGTACAATTGCTTTATTTGTCTCGTTGTTTAGGCAGTATGCGAATTGGAATCGATGTTACGTTTTTATTTGACCAGTACTCTCATAGGGGGATTGGCTACTACGGCCGAGAGATTGTCTCAAGGCTTGTCGCTGACACAGATCACACTTGGATCTTATTCGGCTTCAAAGACTTGCAGCACAACCTGTCTGAGCTTGGGTTACGAAAGAAGAAGAACATCAAATTTGTATCCCTTGGGAGATCCAGAAGCTCTAATCCATTCAATGTTCTTTTCTCCAAACTTTTTTACAATCGAAAGATCAAAAACGCCAAATTAGACGTTTACTTCACACCGCATTTCGAAAGAGGAATCCCGCTTGGAGCGACGAAAATAGTTGTAATGATGCATGACGTCATACCCTATGTTACTGGACACTATTCCGACAAAGGGGGACTTACAAATTTTTTAAAAGGTTTGTTTTATAGGTACAATCTCAGAAGGGCCAGGAAAGCGGATGTTGTTTTGACTAACTCCGACTTTTCAAAAAGGGAGCTAATACAGAAGGCCGGTTTTAGCTCGGACGTAGTAAGCCGGATTCATCTTGGAATAAGTGAGCGCTTCCGTATCAAAAATATTTCAGCAGAGGCCAGAGAGATTCGAAGGGTTTTAATCATGTATAAGATTACAAAGCCCTACCTTCTTTACTACGGCGGATTTGAAAACAACAAAAACGTTTCATCACTTATAAACGCCTTTGCTATCGCTTCACAACGTCACCCTGATCTTAAACTTGTTCTTGCGGGCAAAGACTTCAAGGTCGGGTGGGATAACAAACCTGTACCCCAGTCGGAGGCCGCAAAATCTATACTGGGGATGATCGGTGAGCTGAAATTGCGCCATAAAGTTGTAATAACCGGTGAGGTCGAAGAGAAGCACCTTCCATTGATTCTCAGTAACGCCAAGGCATTTATTCACCTATCAACGTATGAAGGTTTTGGATTTTCTGTCCTTGAAGCGGGAGCCGCAGGAGTCCCGGTCATTGCCCCTAGGCGTTCAAGTTATCCGGAAGTGTTGGGCGAAAGCGCTAGATTTGTAAGAGCAGATGATCCTGACAACATCGCCTCTGTAATCCAGGACATTCTTCAGGACGAAAACTTGCGAAAGCGGCTCCACAAAGAAGGTATCTCTAATGCCGAGAGATTTCGCTGGAGCGAGACACTTCGGGCGACACTCTCGGAGATAGAAAGGATTGGGGAGGAGATCACTCCCATAAAGATTGCCTATGTTATCCCCTACTTTCATCCTTTCAAAGGTGGTGCAGAAAATAATGCTCTTGAGCTTGCATCCAGAATGGTTAAACTTGGACACAAAGTGACAGTATTTACATCACAGATCCTAGGGGAGGAGCATGAAAAAGACGAGACGTACGCCGGGATTCAGATTCGACGTTTCAAAAGATTAAACAAGGCATACTATCTCGGGATCTATCCGGGCTTGTTACCAGCGCTCCTAATGTCACGTTTTGACGCAATTCATGTGCACGGGTTTGGATTTGTTTGGCAGGACATAGTTATGTTTCTAAAAAGGATATTCTCCTGGCGATGTAGACTCATTAACACGCCTCATGGCCCATTTATGGCTCATTCTTCGTATTCATTTGGCCAAAGACTGATGCGCGCAGTTTACACTCAATTTCTTAAGATCCTCCTCCCATGGACATACCATGCTGTAATCGAAGTCAATCCAACACAAAGAGATTGGATTAAAGGATATAGAATCAATCCCAAAAAGATCTTCTATATCGCGAACGGAATACCCGAGGTACTTACAAAAGTCATACCTACAAACAAGGTCGAGAAGGATTTCGGACTAAAGAACAGGTTTGTTATCTCTTTCATCGGTAGATTTGAAAAGTACAAAGGTTTTCAGGATCTGATCCGTGCATTCTCAGAGATAAAAGACAGCAGAAAAAGCCTCAGGGTCGTGGCTATTGGCCGTGAGGGGCAGTATCTCAACAAAATCGAGTCTATGATTGATGATCTAAAGCTCCGAAATCAGGTACTTGTACTCACCGATGCAAGCGATAAAATAAAGGAGCAGATATTAGAGCTGTCCGAGATTTTTGTGCTCCCGAGTCAGTGGGAAGCATTTGGAATAAGCATTCTTGAGGCAATGGCCAAGGGGAATGCTATAATCTCAACCCGGACCGAGGGTGGAGAGTTCTTGATAGACGAAGAGAAGAACGGGTTACTCTACGATTATGGTGACGAGAAGGAGCTACAAAACCACTTAACACGACTCATTAATGACAGATCTCTTAGAAAAAAGATGCAACTGGGGAATCGCAACAAAGCAGAGGAATTTACTTGGGAGAGGGTAATTGTCAATTACAATAACTTAATCAGACATCTGACACGCTAATGGGAGCAGGAGGAAGAAAACAAACCGTCGAGATTATTTACGAGAAGATTCCACCAATAATCACTTACATCCTCATTCTTTTTCCATTTTGGGGCGGTTTTGTTCTGCCCTTCGCAACTGCTTATTTCGTAATCATTTTCAACGTATTTTTTCTGTACAAATCGATATCATTCTCTGTATTTTTTGCAGTAAGCCTTATCAAGATCAGGCAAACTGAAAACATCAACTGGCTTTCTAGGTTGGAATATCTGGATACCCCAAAGGAAGCCCTCGAAAAGCTGGAGCTTAAACTAGAACAATTGGAAATTTTGAGCTTTGCTGATCTTAAGAAAGATAAACGACTCCCCCTTTTTATACGACGATACCTGTTCAGACGCGCGAAACGTAAGGTTACCAGCTTTATCAAGGGTGAGATCTCGAGGATTCAGAGACTAAAGGAGCAGAAACTCAACTTTGACTGGAAAGAGCTACATCATATTGTAATCATCCCCCATTGGAAAGAACCAAAACACGTTCTTGATCACACATTGAATACCATTAAAAACTCAAACTACCCCACAAAGAGGATATCTATTGTACTTGGTGCCGAAAAGCGCGATTCAACCGGACTTAAGATTTCAAACGAATTAAAAAACAAATACAAAAAGCACTTCGAACAGATCTGGGTTACTAACCACGAACTTACTGAGGATGAAATTGTCGGGAAGTCGTCAAACATGGCGTATGCAGGAAAGATCGCGAAGAAAAAAATCGACAAATTGGGCTGGGATCTTAAGAAAGTTACTGTTACTAGCTGCGATGCAGACTCACAGCTTCCGAGGAACTATTTTGCAAATGTTGCATACAATTACGTAACGATGAAAGACAGCATCTACAAATACTTCAACGCAGCCGTAGTTTTGTATGCAAATATCTGGAGACTACCCTTTTATGCTCGAGTTAAAAACTCAATGTCCAGCATTTACAACGTTGGTAGACTTGTGAGAACCGACAAGCTTGTTCCTTTCTCGACATACACGACTTCTTTCTGGTTAATAGATAAGATCGGTTATTGGACGCCAACGATCACCCCGGAAGACTTCCATATTTTCTTTAAGGGTCTGTTTAGGTTTCCTACAAAGGTTTCGACGATTCCGATTTATCAGAAAGTAATGGCCGATGCAGCTGAGGGCGAGACTCATCTAGAAACGATCAAGAACAACTATTTTCAAGAACGACGATGGTCGTGGGGGATTTCCGATGATGGGTGGCTACTTAGAAATGTTCTAAAAAAAGTGTTGAGTGGCGATATTAAAATTGCGATGCTATATCGTTCTCTTCACGTTATGTTTGACCATATCATCGGGCCGGTTTCTGCGATTATCATACTTGTTGGAGGTAACATCCCGCTTCTGGTTAACCCAAGCTTTGCTGCCACAACGACGGGCATTAACCTCCCGCGCATATCATCCTTCATGATCCAAATGACCCTTTGGTTTCTTCTGGTTACCATTTTGATGGACCAGTACCTGAAGCCTAAAAAACCCGGAAAGACAAACGTTATCAAGAAATTTTTCGAGTTGTTCGAATGGATTATTCAGCCATTCGTAGGGATAATTCTGGTTGCGATACCAGGCATAGAAGCTCACACAAGACTCCTGTTTGGAAAATACCTCGAATACTATCTGACTAAGAAAAAGTAGCCTCGTTTGGCCCAGCTTATCTCATTTTTGGGAGTTTATATTTCACACCAGACATATTTAGCGCTAGAACAGCAGCGATAAACGCTAGTGAACACATTACAGAGCTTGTAAGACCGATATCCATTCCTGCTGAGGTACTTCCTCCCTGAAATCCTCTCTAGAAAATACACCCCAAGAGGTGGAAGGAACGTTGCAGAAATAGCAGCCAGATGCACAAAAAACTTCTCCCCTGTTATGAAAAACAGGAATTCACCAAACTGGTAGGAAGCCAAGAAGATCAGAAAGAAAGTAACCGACTTTTTAAGCAATCTCCCATTACGCCAGACATATAGGGCAAACGCATATTCAACTAGGGCTATTATAAGTGACCTTAGTATTAGTGAGTCCATAGAACAGACATGATAAGGCTTATCTCCGCTGACGGCAAATTTAAACTCCGGGAAAACTTTGTTATAATTGATTCTCCTCGTATTGAGCAGACGTGGCGGAATCGGTAGACGCGCTACCTTGAGGGGGTAGTGGGAGCAATCCCGTGGAGGTTCAAATCCTCTCGTCTGCACCATTAGGGCAAATGAAACATGCAAAATGTCTAAGTTAACGATCAAATCGTTTAAAAGTAGTGCTGAAAAGATCTTTGCTGATAGAGCACTTCTATTGCATATCGTAGTTGTTGCCGGTTTCTGCCTCTCCTTTATTGTTTTCACCTACATTTACAGGCTTCCCTCTATCAAATATGACGCTCAAGGATATTTAAACACTGCAACGAACCTTATCGACTACAAAAAAGGAGGTGCATTTGTAGTTTTATTAGCCCCTTTCATAAACACAGGCTTTGAAAGCTACTGGGCAGCACTTAGCATTAATCTGCCGTCCTGGATTCTGATAGGTTTCACTTTTTGGATCCCTTCTAAATATGGGATTGACAAACGAATTCAACTACTAGCCACTCTCCTGTTAATACCTATTGGTTTCTGGGCAACGGGTATCTCGCATGTCACTGTGACAGAGATTCTTCATATTGCACTCATCCTTTTTGGAGTCACACAACTATTCAGCTATTTCTACTTCAAAACTAAATTTGCACTGATATTCTCTGTATTTTCACTCGGATTAGGACTAAGTACTCGTCTACAATCTTGGCCGGCTTTCTTTATTGTTACACTTCTTACTGGAGTCTTGTATCTGAGAACAAAAAGAGCTGGCATAAACAAACAGGCGATCATATTAGCAAAACTATTTATTGCGATGGTAATCGTATTGACTTCTTCATTTCTCATCGAAACATCACTAAGAGAGTACTCGCGGAAAGATGACTGGTTCAAGGTATATGGTAGAGCAACTATATACACAGGACTGTTCTCCACACAGTGCGGCGAATTCAGTAAAACGGCCATAGTTAAGCTCAGGTCGGAGATTGACCTCACCATAACTGAGATCTTTCAAAAAAATCTCTCCGAAATGGGTCCACACAAAGTAGCTTCAGTGTTCGTATGCAAGTTTAACAAGTTCTTTGAGACCAGCGGATATTCTTTCACAAACATGGAACAGGTACGTGTTGAGGCCAAGATCGGAAGCCCGCTAGATGCCCGGGCCACCTTGCTCGATATGGCTGCACACATCGAAAACTTTCTAATAAGAAGCCTTAGATTTGGACAATTTATCCTCCTCATTTTTCCTGCATTAGCAATACTTGGAATTAAAGAATTCGAAAGGTTTAAAAACAAACACCTGCTTCTTGCAATTGCTGTACTAGGGAGCTACTTCTGTTTACTAATGCTACTTGAGTTAAGCTCAAGATACGTGATCCCACCAACAATATTTACTACACTTATCCTTTTGTACGGGAATAATAAGCTGAAGATCCCACCATCGAAAAAAACTCTCCGTGGGCGTTAACATGCAGTCATATCGAACAGAGTCCTGTTTCATCTTGCATGCTTATTTTGCTATAATCGGCTTACGTTTTGACAATCTGGCTATTGGGACCGTAGCTCAACTGGTTAGAGCACTCGCCTGTCACGCGAGAGGCTGCGAGTTCGAATCTCGTCGGTCCCGCCAGTAATTATCCTCATAGGGTGGACACCACGGCACAATGAAAAATGCGATCATCCTTCAAGGTTGGTACCAAAAAACTAATGCTAACTGGTATCCCTGGTTGAAGGATCAGTTGAGATCTAAAGGCTACGAAGTTCATCTTCCAGACCTCCCCACTATTCATACAGACAGACCAGATCTTCAAATCCAGCTGGATTACCTCTTCGACAATCTCGAAGTCAATCGAGATACTATCCTCATCGGACACAGCCTTGGATCCCTTCTGGCGCTGAGGGTTGCAGAAAAGGTGGAATTGGACAAGATCTTCCTGGTTGCCGGATGGGACTTTAATGACCTTACCGAAGAACATCAGCTATTTTGGGAAAAGCCGGTTAACCACAGCAAAATCATTGAAAACGTTGGGGAGATATACTGCTACAGCTCTGACAACGATCCGTATATCACTGCTTTCCACGCTGAGGAAATGTGTAAAAGATTGAAAGGCACCTTTGTTTTAGTTGAAGGTGCGGGGCACTTCACGACCAAAGATGGCGTTACGAAAATTGACCGTTTAGTACAATACCTTTAGAAGTTAGACTGCAGTTATGGCAATAAAAAAATGGAAAACACTTTCAGAAGAAGATGTATCCCCTGACAAATGGTTCCCTGTTTACAAACACAAGGTCGAACTTGCAAATGGGAAGATAATTGATGACTTCTATGTTGGAGATTTCGGGCAATGTGTACTGATTGTTCCGATACTCAAGACGGGTGAAATGGTACTGGTGAAACAGTATAGGCAAGCAGTCCAAGATACACTTATCGAATTCCCCGAAGGAAGAGAAAAAGCTGGGAAGGATGGAAAGACAACTGCCTGTGAAGAACTTTTGGAGGAGACCGGAATTGAGGTCGCACCTTCACGAATGGAAAAAGTAGCGGTCTTTGCCCCTGAACCATCAAAAATGATCTATAAAGTACATTTATACCTAGCTAGGAATCTCGATTTTAATGCTTCCCAAAAACTAGACCCAGAGGAGGAGATAGAAATACTAACCTTCAAACCAAAAGACCTGCTTAGAAAGATCAAAGAGGGTGAGATTTGGTCTTCAAATACTGTAGCAGCGACCTTGCAGGTATTCTTGATGTACCCAGAAATATTTAAATAAAATGGATATCACCTCCAACCAGGAATACAGCAATAAGAAATTTAACAATCTATCAATTGATAAACTAGACGATGCACGCTTTGAAAACTGTGATTTCTCAAACTGCGAATTCTCGAGCGCGAAGTTCTACGAGTGCAGCTTCGAAGACTGCAGATTTCGAAACTGTGATTTCAGCAACGCAGAACTTAATCAGTCAAAATTAAACGACTGCGAGTTTGAGAATTGTAAGCTTATTGGAATCGATTGGAAACTAATCAGAGACGAAATGGGTTTTGAGGTAGAGTTTAAGAAATGCGATCTCAGCTTTGGTGTTTTTGAGAACATTGATCTCACAAGAGTGAAATTCCTAAAGTGCAAGATCCATGAAGCAGACTTCAGCGGTGTAAAAGCCAAGGGTGTCAGCTTCTATGGTTCTGACTTGCACCACAGCAGGTTTGACAAATCAGATCTTCAGAACGCTGACTTTCAAACGGCACGCAACTACATATTCGATCCTTCAGACAACAAGATCAAGGGTGCAAAATTCGATCAACCTGAGGTTCTGAATCTGCTTAGATACTTTGAAATTGAGATTGAATGATGTCACTCAGATATCTAATTAACGACATGTTACAGCTGGAGCCAGCGATGGATCTAGCCCAAAAAGTATTCGAACGCAGAGCTTCTACTGGACACACTCAAAGCAAAAGGGCTCGGAGTTGATGGCATCGATAGCGTATTCCTTTCTCACTATCACCCCGATCACATCCTTAATATCAGGCTTTTTCCCGAACACACAATTTACGATGGTGACACGATATACAAAGACGACCATGAGAGTTTTTTGAAGATAAAATCCCAGGGACAGACATCAAGGTGTTACCAACACCTGGTCATGCTCACGAACACACGGCTTTGGTTGTAGAAGTAAATGGAAAAGTATACGTTGTTGCTGAGGATGTTTTCTGGTGGTGGGACGGTGAACAAAAATCGAACACTGTTAAAGATCTTATGGAACTTGAGGACCCTTTTGTCAAGGATAAAGAGGCACTTAAGAGATCAAGGAAAAAGGTTCTAGAGATTGCGGATTTTATTATTCCTGGACATGGAGTGATGTTTAGAAATCCCGCGAAGGAATAGCCTTTGAAGTTATCCTTTTGAGTGCTTACGCTTTTTTTCTTCCTTTTTGTCCAGCATCTCAAAAATCGTCACTAGTATTGAAAGAAGCAGACTGAAGATAAATGCCCACAGTGGGCCTGCCAGCTGAAAACCTGGAACAACTGCATCTGCTAAAATCACGATCACGGTGTTTATAACCAGTACAAACAACCCCAAAGTGAAGATAGTTAGAGGAAGGGTGAGAATCACCAGTATCGGTTTAACGATTGCATTAAGAACGACAAGTACCGCTCCAACAACAACAGCTGTCAGGAGAGTATCAACTGTAACACCAGGAAGAATCAGCGTGACAAGAATCACGGCGATCGCATAGATTATAATTTTTGAGAGTATTCGCATAATACCTTCTCATATTATACAATCGTTTATGTTATCTATTCAACAATGAATGTTTACTTTCTTGGCGTTGGTGAAGCATTTGATGAGACCCTTCCAAATAATTCCCTACTCGTGCAGAGAAATGGTTACAAATTGATGCTCGATTGCGGATTCTCGATCCCTGACGAGCTTTGGAAATACAACAATGATACAGATTTGATTGATGCAATTTTCGTCAGCCATACTCATGCAGATCACTACTTTGGCATTCCCGCACTATTTACCAGGTGGCTTGAGGAAGAACGCGAAAAGCCAGTAAGCATCATAACAACAGAAGAAAACATTGACCTCTTGCAACAGCTTTTAGATTTCGCATACAGAGACACACGCAATTACTACAAGTTTGATATAAACTTCATCAGTGTCAATAAGTCCCAACAGATTCAGGTTGGTGGCATAGATCTCGAATTTGCAGAGACTGACCACACTGTCTCAAATCTTGCTGTTAAAGTGAGTGATGGCGAAAATACACTTGTCTACAGTGGAGACGGGATACCCACTAGAGAGTCCGAAGAGCTCTACAGAAGCTGTGACTTACTTGTTCACGACGCTTACTACTGGGACAAAAAAAGTTGGGGACACCCACTGATAAAAGATCTCATCCCAATGGCCAACCGCCTTAATGTAAAAGCGCTAGCTCTAACTCACCTCGAAAGAGACTATCGCAAAAATGAAATTGAGAAGTTACAAGAAGAGATTAGAAAAGAAGATATCAATGTGTTTGTCCCTAAGCCCGGAGATACATTTGAATTCTAGCTTACTTGTGCTTCCACTCCCAAACACCCTTCCAGTCCTTTGTCTGCTCTGGCGTTAACCCCTGGATTCTTTTTACCATCATCTTTGCAGGCTCATCATTGGGAAGTTCTAAAAACTTGGCCTGAGCCTCTTTAAACTGCCCCCCAGCATAAAGATTAAACGCATCGTGATAGACGGCCGTCTCCGCAATCGCTTGTTCAGTCTTAGGACGTGCTTCGTATAGTTTGACCGCTTGGTTCTTTCCTTTAACCTTTACACTGTCAAGCATTCTAAAAACGAAGCTCTCATTTTTTATTTCCAACTCTGCGATAACATTTTCTGTAACGATAACACCAACTTTATACTGTTTAGTAAGCCCCTCAACCCTGGATGCCAAATTGACTCCATCACCAATAAGTGTATAGTCAAATCTCTTTCGACTTCCTATGTTGCCAACGATCATTTCATCTGTGTTAATCCCTACACCTACTTTGATCTCTGGAAGGTTTGGACGCTGCTTGTTAAACTCGATCAGACTTTGCTGCATTGCAAGTCCTGCTCTAATTGCCAGTATCTGGTGGTTGGCGTCATCGAGTGGAGCGTTCCAGAACGCCATTATTGCGTCACCTATGAATTTATCAATAGTGCCTTGATTTTGCAGGATCACGTTCGTTTGCATGTCGAAATAGTCATTAGTTAGCGTTATCAACTGCTCAACAGAGAGTTTCTCAGAAACCGTAGTAAATCCTCTAATATCGCTAAACAGAACAGAGATTATCTTTTTCTGTCCGCCGAGCTCTAACTGACCAGGCTTCTTGACCAGCTGATCAAGAAGCTCAGGATTGACATACCTCTCAAATGCCTTTTTTATGAAACGTTTCTCTTTTGACTCAACGAAGTATTTGTACCCGATATAAAAGACATAACTTACACTGAGCAGGACATTTGCAGTGAAAAACGGCCAGTTAAGCCCGCCAAGGTAGATGATAATCCCAAGAATATTGAGAGCAATCAGTGCGCCAATAAAGATCCCAAACTCATAGATATTTTTCTTAATCCGTTGATATATTAGTAGTATCACTGAGGTAACTGCAGCCATGATCATAAGCAAAGTTACTCCGCTCATTGTGTTTCTAAACTGCCCCTGAATGAACGAATTAAGAATACTTGCGTGGATCATCACTCCTGGCGTTGTCCTGCCTAGTACGTCTGTGAAGTTGTCCAGTAGATTACTTTTAAGGTCAATCGGAGTAGCACCGACAAGTAGGATTTTGTCCTCTAACTGACTGGGTTCAAACTCATTATTGTAGATATCTTTGAAACTAACATACGTGAAATCTGCGCCGGAGTAGTTGAAAATTAAATTCCGCTCGTGCGTTATCCCGCTTGCCACTGTTACCTGTTCACCGCATTCTGGCGTATCGACTGCACTTAAGAACTGGCGATAGACTGTTGCTGAGAAACTAAGGTTACACTTCCCGTCAATTTCACTTGCTATTGTTGTTCTTCTGATCTTACCATCACTATCAGGCACAAAATTCACGTAGCCATGCTCTACTTGCCCGGAAAAGAATCCACTCTCAAGAAGTTCCCCATCAACCAACTTGCTACCAAGTACAACCGGGAACTCAGACTCTATTAAGGCTATCTCAAACTGCTCATCGCCCTCACGCTCTTCAAAAAAAAGAATGTCCATTGCCACCGCCTTGGGTTTAGCCACTTCGAGATTGTCAATAAAATCTGCAAAAACATCTCTTGTCCACGGCCATGCACCGATATCGGTCAACGTGGCGTCGTCAATCCCAATAACTACAATTTCGGAGCTAGGTGGAAGCCCTCCCTGTAGTCTGTCCCAAAATAGATTGTTTAAGCTCCATAGAAAGGGAATACTAAACACAATCCAGATCAGTGCCAAAACAACAAGATTGGAAAGAAGGGGGCGAAAGATCTTAGTTAAGTTCATTGAAATAACTGGTTAAGAAGATATCAGAACCACCGTTTGTTGTGTGGTGATCGAATCCTTCTGTATCGTCAAAATCTACATTTGTTCCTTTAAAATCCCCAACAACAAACAGGTCTGAATCGACGACATGGATTCCTTCACCGTGGGCATCGTCTCCACCGAAAGAACGTGTGACAACATAACTACCATTGGTGTCATTTAATTTCGTCACGAACACGTTCGCTATCCCTTCTGACGAATGCGGATCAGTGATTGCACCTCCGGCACTCCCAAATTCTACCGTACCATTGAAATAGCCTGTGGTATATACCGAACTGATCCTGTCTGAACTGATATCATTCCCTATGTCTGATCCTGTAGAGCCAAAGACTCTAGTCCAGCGGTGGAGGAGTCCTGAGTCCAAGCTTGTAATAAATATATCTTCGAGTCCATTTGAAACATGAATCTCAGATCCTTCTGGTGCGGCAAAGTTTACTGTGTCTTCATAATGCCCCGTGACAAAAAGATTTCCGATATAGTCAGAAGTTACTGCCCTACCTGCATCTTCACCGTTCCCCCCAAATGTCTTTGTTCCCATATAGAGTCCGTCATCAAAGGATTGAGTTACAAAAGCATCTCCTGCTCCAACCGCAAAGTGCATGTCTGTAAGTTCTGGATCGTGATTAAAGTCTACACTACCATGGAAAACTCCTGTTGTCGTTATAACACCAGTATTATCAGCGTTGATTCCGAACCCCTCATCGTCAAGAGTATTGCCGAATGTTGCTGTCCAAAGATAAGATCCGTTCAAATTAACGCCAGTGATAAAAGCATCCTTTCCACCATTTGATATATGAACGTCCGCCTGGCCGAATGGGTCGAAATCTACGCCGGTACTGCCATCCAGAATTGCTCCGGTAACGAAAATCTTATCACTAGAAGTGATAGTGATGTCATTTGCAAAGTCAGGATAAATATATGATCCAAACGCTTTTACCCAGGCAAAATTCCCATCATTCAGGAACTTCGCAATGAACACGTCGGCATCACCATTTGAGTTAAAGATGGCCCCACCAACACCCCCCTGGTCAAAATCAACGCTACCAAAGAAATGTCCTGTGATATATACATCTCCAAATCCATCAGTTGCCACTGCAAAAGATTGGTCATCCCCAGTGCTGCTGCCAAATGTTCTTGTCCAAGCATAGCTACCGTCAGCATTAAATTTTGTCAGAAACACATCATCGCCACCATTTGAGCTATGCAGGTCAGGTTGGGCGATTCCTGCAGTCCCCGAGATTGTTCTCTCAAAATCAACGTTCTGACCCCTGAAGCTGCCAGTCATAAATACGTTGCCTGCAATATCGGTCGTGACCTCAAATGCATGGTCATTATCAGTTCCGCCGATCGTACTTGTCAGTATATAAGCCAGGTCTTGAGGGTCAGGAGTTGGTGTAGGTGAAGGTGTCGGAGTCGGTGTTGCTGACGGTGTTGCCATTGGTGTAACAACCGGTGTGGGCGAAGTGGTCGTTGTTGGTGTTGGGGTTGGAGTTGTAGTCGGTGACACACTGTCAACGAAGTCAAGAACCTCAGCACAGTTAAGCTGCTGCGTTCCGGCAACACACTCAACATAATCCTGCCAATCCTGATCTTCATCGATATGCTCCTCAATAAGTGCTATCAATTCAGTGGCACTTGCGATATCAGTCAGCACATCACTATCATTTTCAAACTCTTCGTCTGCTGTTAGGATAATCTCGTTAAATGATTCCGGTAAATTTTTCAGTGTAAGAGTGATATCATCTTCTCCAACGTAGCAGGTGGTCACGCCCAACACCGTCACCTCACAGCCAAATTCGGTCCCCCTTACAGATGCAACTGTATTTGATGTTTCAATTGAATAGTCAGCTGAACCGAACAAAGACTGCACACTACTCCAGGTGCGTCCTAGGAATTGCTCTATGTTTATTAGCAAGTTGCCATCAGCATTTTCATCATATGCGCTTATTTCAATATCAGTGTTTTTGTCTAACGTGATGACAGAGCTATCCTCAAATACAATGTAACCCGTTGCACTATCGTCTGTTCGTACACGGTCACCCTCTCTGATTTCAACTTGGTTGGTATTAATCTCAATCTCTTCGCCATCCCTGACCACTGTCACTTCAGGACTTGCAATATTTAAGATGGCTACTTTTACCTCAGGGGTTGGAGTTACTGTCGCTAGATCACCTTCAGTGAACGTAACATCACCATCTGCTGTTGTAGATTCATCACTGGCGGGAGAGCTTGCACTAATAATCCACACTGCTAAACCAACGGCTGCTGCGAGAAGTACAACTACCAGGATAAGCAAACCAGCACGGCTTTCAGGTTCATTACTTCCTTCTTGTTGCTCTGAGGTTCCATTCATGCGTCTTTTACGCTGGTTGTTGTAGTTTGTCTTTTGGCTGTAGGTGTCCATCCTCAGGGACGGGGTGGGATTTTTTCTCTAAATCCTCAATAAACCTCTTTGTCAAAAGCTGAACGAGGTAGAACCCAAAGGATGGATTTTGATAGTAGAGCTGCATTATCTTATCCTGAGTGATTGAATAGGCTACGATGTCGCTGACTGCAATTGCTTGTGCAGTCCTTTCATTAAAAGGGGAAAAAATCCCCATCTCTCCCATAACCTGTCCTGCCCCAATCACAACGCCAACTTCTCCAAGTCTGACGTTTCCGCTCTGAATGTAGTACATTTTATCGGCAGGATCACCTTTTTTGAAAATGATGTCGCCATTCTTGAACGACTCTTTTGTCATATATTTGACCATCCAGTCAAACGAGAAGCCCCCCTGAGATGATTGCTTCACCTTCTTAATCAGATTTTGCATCTGGATCAAACGGTATATGTTGAGCGGAAAGAGGAATAAATGGAGAATCAGTACTGGATAAAGCTGACCAAAGAAACCGTAGGTTATGAAAGCGATATTACTAGCGATAGCAATGCGACGCAGGGGAATCATAGTCTTCATCAGGAAGGTGATACCCACCAAAATCGAGGCTACGTAACCTATTATGGTAACGACATCGTTAGTGATTATGTTTCCAAAATCCAGCATCTGAGTCCCTCTAACCAATGTACTGCTGCGGCAGCGTTATTAAAAGATAGCAATTAAACATGACAACGTCAACGAGCGATGTATCTTTAGATTTACGCTGAATAGCTTGAAAGCAATAGATTTGGTGTAACGGGATCGGTATAGATCTCGTTAATGAAGGCCTTTTCATCGGTGACGTTCTTGTAGATGCGCATCAGAAAATGGAATGCGGGGTAATAGATTGCTGAGTACCTCCCCCACTGTGTGTTTGTTGCAAACTTGTGAATGTTCTTTTTGGATTCATCTGAGAGTCCAAATTTCGAAAGGAGCGTTTCAATCTCAGTTTTTCCAGCATTGTCTGCGAAATGCATAAATGCAACGGCATTTTGTAGCGCGAGCTCCAAGTGATAGTATGCCATCACTAGCTTTAGATCATATGTGTCCGGGAGCAAGCCGAATATATACGGTGCCGCCTCTGCGATTGCCTCACTCATAAAAGTCTGCGGACTGTAAGTCAGCACAAACCCATGTTCTGCCCTGCCTTCCTCGATTAGCATTCGATCTTTAAGCGTAAGCTCCGTATGGTGCCCACCATACCCTTCATGAATTGCTAGCCTAGTGATACCAAGATCAGTAAATTCAGTATCTGTATTTACACTGAGCTTGGATCTAAACGGAGCCACATGTTCAGTAAAGGCCGTCCATGGCCTGCGACTGACTGTTTTAATCTCTAGACCCTCCTCTGTTGGATAGTAAAACCTGTCGGTAAGCTTTTCCTTTATCTTTCCAATCTGCTCTGTGATTTGCTTCTGCACAGAGCGTGAATTCACCCTTCGTTTCTTAAATGTGTCCTGTCGAGTGCTTCGAGCTTTGGATTCCAGCTCCGAGATCTCTTTATCTAGCCGGGAAAGCTCAATCTCTGAGACTCTCTCGATGTGTATTCCAAAACAGCTACTTAAAAATTCTTCAAGTGGGACTTCCGATTCCTCCTTATCAACACTCCTAAGTTGATGAGTGATCGACTGTAAAAGCTCATTCAAGTAGATCTTTCTCCGAGAATCCGTAAGAAGTGAAATCTGAGAGTTAATCTCGAAGGTCTCTTCCTCAAGATCGATTGTTTTCGGCAACTGCCCCAGAATCTCCTTAATGATTTCCTTATCAATCCAATTCTCAGAAACTGCCCCTGGCGAGAGCTTATTGAGGTACAGCGCCAGGCTAAATAGTTGTCTACTTGCTTTATCAATCTCCATATCCCCATGCTAGCCAAGATTTGGGAAATATGCAATATCGCCGGAGTATCAAAACTTCTCGATTACGTACTCATTTTCTCGCATCCATTCATTATGCCACTCTTTCGTGCTCATGCAGCATATACCTGATCTTAAAATCGGCTGTAAGCCCCGTTTTGCGCTTTCTGTATCCATTCTGTCTGCATATTCTTTTCCTTTCTTAGTGAGCTGTTACTTTGAATTGCTCTTACTGACATACCCAGCTTTTACCAAAGTTGAGACATGATAAGTGAAATGATCTGAACTGAGTCCACTGATATTCATATCAGTGAATCTTGAACCCGGATTGAATAACAGTTCCCTGAGAATATGCATCTGTAGGTATATGTATCAGTTATAACACGCATGTATATGGGAAACTAGTGAAATTGATTTCACTGAACGAACCACCCTTCGCGGATCTGAATTGCATCGGCAAACCCATCGAGCTTGTTTTCAACTATCCATCCCAAGGGTGTATTATCAACGTCAACACCAATGTAGTTGGCTACGAAATTTGAATAACTATTTGGGTCGTTCTGATCTGCCGCAGGTGCATACTTGCTGAACATAAGTCTCAGCGAACAACCACCATTCGCACATTCAGGGTTGTAAGAGGAATGGGCACCATCAGCTATAGCTTTCAGATATGCCTTGAGTCCGTTTCTACCGTAGATATAGTTGCTAAACATCATATACTGCGATGCCGGATAAGGACCATTGCTACCACACGGAGCTGTTCCGCCGTAAGCAACTATAAGGTCAATTCTGCTTTGGGAGTATCGGATGTTCCCCGGATTGTTATTTTGACACGCCCATCCAAGGTACCCTGTCGTCTCGCCTTGCTCGAACCTGCAGTATGACTCGCCAGCGTTACATGGTATACACGCCATCGTACTGACGGGACAGGCATTTGGACTTATTGTTGGAAATGGTTGGATATCATAGGTTGGAGTTGGGGTCGGACCACCACCCTGAGTCTGTGCACCAGCGACAGAGGGGGCACTCTTCTTAACTTCTGGTTGAGGTTTCTTGCGTTTTGGTTTTGGTGAGGGCGTTGGCTGCATCAGCTCCTCAGCAACAATCGCATTAGAGTTGATTACAAGCTGCTCTGAGAACAACGCCGCGCTTCTGGCAACATTCACAAATGTTGAGCGTTTGAAGATATTATTAGAATCCAGATGAATGACAGAGTTTCCAAGAAAAAGCGCCACTATTGCCAAAACAACTGTAACTGCAAGATGTTTTTTTGTCGCCGTCGTCATTAAGCTTCGGTCCATCTTGTACATTGTAAAAGCTGGCGTACAAAACTACAAGCCAAACTACAGATCGACCGTAATATCAAACCCTTCGACTGGATTTACATCATCTTTTGGGGATTCTCCACCTCTCTGAGATTTAGGAGCCGACCTTCTTTTCTTTTCACGCTTCAGCTTATCCTGATAGGCTTTGACCATCACAGTTACAACAAATGAAATCGTTCCACTTATAGCTGCGATTAACAGTATTTCTCCCATGACCTAACTAGTTGAAATCATCCTCTGAAACTTCGGGCAGTGAATTTTCAAGATCTTCAAGTGTCGTCTCCAGCTCATTAATAAGCTCATCCGCTTCACTGTCTGATTCGATTGCACTGCCGTCGTCTGAATCAAGGTCACTTACCCGAACTTCATTTACTTGCGTACTGCCTGTGTCAGTATCACTTTTCTCCTGAAAAAGGTTACAGGCACTCAACCCTAAAAGGATCACGACTGAAAGGGCCACTACTGTTACTTTTGATCTCATCGCTAAGATATTTAATAACTAATTTGATTCTAACTGCCCAAAGGCGTCACGAAGCTCAGGGACAATCTCATCCTTAAAGATATCAACTGCAGCCCTTATGTGCTCTTTAGCGCTTTTGAAGCTCGCGTTAGCCTGAGTGATGAGATCCTTTGGATTTGCCTCATCGTTGTGGCAGATCAGGTCAATCGCCTGACTTAATAGAGAGATCCCTTCTTCAATATCCTGTTTTGCTAACCCCTTCTGTTCACTAAACCTTGCCACTGCAGCCTCTAGATTTGCAGTGTCAATATTCTGCTCTTTCAATCTATTAATCGTCGAGTTTAGTTTGTCCTCAACCTTATCCAATCTGCTTATCAGCCTTCCTTTATTGCCTTCTAAAATATCAATCACTCTTTGCACTACCGACCGCACACGTTCACATCTCATCTCTCTACGCTCTTCGCGCCTATCTTCCCTATCCTGTTGCCTCGCCTCCCTGTCTTCTTGTCTCTGTTCGACTGTTTCTCCTTGATCATGCGTATGATCAGGGTCTTCATCGTCGGTGTGTGCCACAGCCGGAACCACAAATAGTGCTAAAGGCAGTGTTATCAAGAGTATCACGAGTGATGCTCCGCGTAACTTTTTATGTAACAACATTTCCAAGCGGTAATATATTAACTATAATAGTAAATTAACTCAGATCTATGAAAAAAACAATATCTATTAACCCAGGCAAGCCGAAAGAGTTTGTATGGACGCTTCTTCTAAAACCGAAGACTTTTGTAAGTAACTATCTACCTTTCAGTAGCAAAAGTTTTGCTGTTGTGCTGTTTATTTCTATGATCCTGGTTGTATTGCTGTATGGATTCAGTGACTATATTCTGCTTTCCGAAACAAATTCCTTTGAGTTATCAGATACAATTTTGTTTTCGCTGCAAGCGTTTGTAATTCTAACTTTTATCGCATTCGTACTAATAACGGCTTACTATCTTGGCCTTAAGATCTTCAAGATTAAACTACCTTTCCGATACATCCTTGCATCGATGCTCTTTATTTCACTAGTCGGATTCATTCTGGATAAGCTCTTCTTCGTTCTTCTTCTACTAATTGGCAGAATACCCGACTCGACACAGGTAGTGAACACCGTCCTTCTAAATGACCTTGTTATCATCTTCTTTGGTGCTTGGCAGGCAATATATATGGTTGCAGTTGTTAAATCCAAGGCAAAGATCACGGAGCAAATTGAAACAGTAATACTGCTGTCTTACTTGATGCTGACTCTGATGGCTCTTCGCCCCTGATGCATCGGGAAGTCAGCTTTGCAGTTGAACAAATCCCGCAACTGCTGCCCCTCTCAGCCCAGAGTCTTTTACAGCTTTTATCCTGATCGTAGTTCCGTTTAGTATCCGTGACATCTTTTGCACTAGCATCTCCTGAAATCCAGGGACGAAGTTTATGACCGATCCGTCAGCTGCAACAATAAGCTCGTGCTCGGAGCCACCAAACTTTACAGCACCTGCAAGCTCCGCCGCGACTAGATCTGTCGCTCTGTCAATAAGTTGTTCTGCTATTTTTGTTAAGTATTCACGCTGCATCTGCGATAGCTGGATACCACCTCTCTCTTCAATCGTATCGTAGTCTCCTTTTAAGATCATAGAGATCAGTTCACCCTCAATCTTGCGGAAAGCCCTGAACATATTCATATCTCCCTCGCCAACAATTGCCATAGCATAAAGCAGAAGCTTGTAAAGATACCCACCAGCAATCTGAATCTCTGAAAACTTCTTAAGATCAACACTCTCCTCTTCAGACAAATTCAGTCTCTCTAACTTGAGTCTGAGATCCTCAAGATACAGCCTGGCTGGTTTTGAGAGAGACTTCATTATCTGCTTAACTCTAAAATATGCAGATTCAGTGTTGTAGATATTTCCGTGCGTATCAGTGATTCCAATATTGTATCCTGTTCCAACCACTACCGAGGCAGAGGCTTCCTGGTCTGCAAGCAGCAACGCAACAACATCATTGAGTGTAACCCACTTTTCGAAGGCAATACCTGATGCTACAAAGCCATTGCGAAGCCTTTCGGAGATATTAACTGAGGAGCCACGCACAATGAATCCTTTACCCCAATCATCACTGTGCCCTTCCCTGCTGGCATCGATGTGGCTATTATTTTTAACAATTTTGGCAGGATAGGAAAAAGTAAACCCCAGAGCTTCCGGTCTGACCTGCCCATATCTCTCAAGAAACTTTTTTACATACTCACCAACATATTTACTGTATTCGTCCATAGCCAATTCTGTGCCTCTAAATTGATTGTGTTCTATCTCTGTTCCTTCAACTAATTTCACCTTTCCACTCATTAGTCTGTACAGACCCAACCGAACATTTGTACCACCAATGTCCATTGCCAGTACCGTTGCATCCGTAGGCGTCAGATCACGCTTTGCCAAGTGGCTGGGAAACATAGATAGAGTTGAATCGCCAGATTTACCTATTGCATTGCTGGCATGGGTTTGATAGTCGGCAGCGAGCTGCTTTAACTCAGAAAGAGTGAAAGATTCAAGCTTAAGATCAACGAAGTCAACCAGTCCCATTTAAATTCCATTATTTGTACCAGTATACTAATTTGAAGCCTTATAGCAAGATGAAACGGAGGTTGTCACTGTTGTCAGCATTCTCAGGTAGTTGCTCAAACTGCCAGTCTACCAATAGATAGTATCCCTCGGGTGAGCCAGTGACGGTACCATCCTGATCTTTGGTCAGCAGCCCCGAAGCGAGTAGATGCTTCCCGGGTTGATCCGAATCTGGGGTGTACTTGACCCAGATTTCATCCCCGTTGCCTGCGGCCTCAAGAAAAGTTGGGATAAGGCGGGAGAATTTGTAAATCAACCTGAAAATGTTATCTGCCTTGGGTTTGATATCAACGCCGACAATACTCGCATTCACTCCAGGCACACTTACACTAGTTTTAACCGCGGGGATAAAGATGTCTCCACTACCATCATTAACCGCTACAGCCTGAGGTTTAATTATCACCTCTCTGTCCTCAAAAAAGCCCCAGGTTGTATTTACAGAGATCATCTTGCTCTCGGGAAGTGATCCATTGGCTTTAATCGTGACTTCAGACACTTGTGAGAGTGGTGGATAAGCTTGGGATGAAAGTTGGGCGACGTTAATCGTTTTTGAGACACAGATATCGCAGATCTGTTCACCGGAACCCTTCGTACCATCCTCATTACTATCTAAAAAAATTTGAATCCTCCTGGTTGATAACCCCTCCACATGCTCCGGAATAGATGTAGGTGAGGGTGTGGGTGTAGACGTCCCTTCAATGGCTTCCTCAGGTTTACCTGTTGTCTCGTCAGTCGGGGTTGTCTCTGTACGAACGTTAATAAAGTAGCCGATAGCTACAAATACTGCTGCCACAATTAGAAACAGCACAAAAAACTTGGGACTTGTGCTACCTTTTTTTCTTACACGCTTCGCTGGAGTGTCATCCATTTGTAGTTGAATCTTCAAACAAAAGAAGGCAATAGCCTTCGCGAATCATTAAATAACCTATTTTTTGATATAATGCAACATAACCCGGTGAGATTTCGCAATTTTAGAAATCGTTAAGAATTCTGAGTTACAATCGCCCCAAATTTTACCACAAAGCCCATGAGTTCGATCCTGATTATTGAAGACAATGTTTCCTTAGCTGAAAGCATCAAAGAATACCTGGGCAACAAAAGTTACAGTGTAACACTTTGTCCCGATGGCGAATCAGGTCTAGAAGTCGCCAGAGAGAGAGAATTTGATCTAGTTGTGCTTGATCTGATGCTTCCCGGCAGAGATGGGATTTCTGTTTTAAAAAGTATGAGACTCGAAGATATTGATGCGCCATTACTCATTCTAAGTAGTAAAAGTGAGCTGGATGAAATCTGTGAAGGGCTTGAACACGGAGCAGATGCGTATCTTACTAAGCCGTTTAGTATAAGGGAGCTGAAGGCACGTGTTGACGCATTGCTCAAACGTCCTCCAACACTAAGATCTGCAGTGATAAAGATTGGAGACCTCACTATCGATACAAACACACAACTTATTTTCCAGGACCAAAAACAGATAGTTTTGCGCAAAAGGGAGTTTGAAATCGTTCGCTTTTTGGCAAAAAATGCAGGAAGAATTATCACTCGTGATCAGTTACTCAATAATATCTGGGATCCGGCAAGTGAACCATACTACGGAACAATCGATGTACACATCAGCAACATAAGGAGAAAATTCTCACAACAAGGAAAGAACGATCTTATCGAAACCGTTCATGGAAGAGGGTATATGATCACACCTGCTTGAGACCGTAGTACGCTGCATATAGTCTCTGGATAATGGTGACAAGACCAAACGCAGACAAAACAATCATACCTAGCTCCGGAACATTAAAACCCATCACCTCTGTATCGGGTAGCACTGTATAAACTAGAAGAGATAAAGCAATAATAAGAATACGCTCTGGTCTTTCGATAATGCCTATATCAAATTTCAGCTTCACTTTCGAGGCGAGTTCAGCGCGGGAGCGTATATAACTAGTTAAATAGGCTGTTACAAAAGCGGCTATCACAATCTCCCACCTTACCAAACCCGCAAACCCAAATGCTGTTATAAGTAAAGCGTCGGTAAAACGGTCTACAGTAGAGTCAAGTAAGCCGCCAAAGGCACTAACCTTTCCTTTCTTTCTTGCAACAATACCGTCAAAAAAATCAAGCCCAAAGCCAATCGTGCTGATGAGTGCTGCAATGTAGAAACCTTCGAACAAAAAGACAAAAAATAAAATCGCGGGTATAATACTCGAGAGAGTAATAATATTAGGATCAAGTTTAAGTAGTGGACCGGCAACAGCAGCAGTCTTTGGCTCAATTGCAGGTTTTAATTTGCTAAACATATGTTAGTCTCTAGATTTTAGAATTTGACGTTATTGTAGCATTACTTGAGTACGATGGAGGATACCAAATTTGAGACAAAATTGCAGCGTTATGCGATATATTCTCCAAAAGAGATAAACGAGTCCCCAATCGATTATATCTTCGATGGCCTTAAGCTTGAGATGTTTGGTAAAGGTATGCAGGCTCGCACCTATAAAATCAAAGGGAAAGACTGGGTCGTCAAAGAAGGAAGGTGGGATTTGGACCTCTCGGTACTGTTTGGCGGTAGCAATATTCCGTTTCCGGCGACAATCACTGCAAAGGTAATGAATCTTTTCTCATTTACCTTTCTACCTGACAAAAAAGAAATTGCATATCAATATAAGATGTACCTGACTTTCGTGAAGTACTTTGGTTACTTCCGTAAAGACGGACGGTATTTCCATCCGCAGAGATCACTGTTGCTCGGAGAGCAGAAGCGAATACGTGATTCACTCTTAGATCTTAAGCCGAAGATCGAAAAGAAGTACAAACTCAAATTTAATAACAAGATCGACAAAATCCTCACTTCCAACCACAAGTACCACAATTTTTTACCAAAGGAGTACTTACTTTTTGGGCAAAGTATCTCACCTGAAAACAAGGGTAAACCAACTTATTTCATCGTTCAGGAATTTATCAAAGGAGAACTTCTACACGATACCGAAAATGAAGAGCTATCAGATCAGGTTTTAAGCCAGTTGATTATTCTAATCTATCTGATACTTGTGATGCATATGAAAGACCATCTGCTGCCTGACACAAGGCCGAGATATCCGCTGCTTGAAGCTAATGATTGGCTCACCAAAACCGACAACATCATTGTTTCAAAAAAACGACTGACATTTATTGACACAAGGTGGTTCTGGGACACAAGGGGGAACTTCATAAAAAGGGGCGGAATCATTCCGGTACAGATTATCAGGCTCGCAAAATACTATTTAACATATCTTTTGGATGATGTTGCATAAACTGTTCTTTGTAATCTGGTTTTTTCTACCGGCCGCACTTGCTAATACTGCCCCAGTTGTTGTTTCGAAAGTTCCATTCCTGAAGAAGTTCACTCAACCAGTCGATTTCGGAAAAAGCTGGAGAGGAAAAAGAATCTTTGGTGACCACAAAACGATACGTGGTTTTGTAGCAGGTATACTCACTGGAATAGGGATCGCGCTGTTACAATTACACTTTTATAATGCATCCGCTGATCTGCGCGATCTAATTCCGATCGATTATAATGAACTCAATGTAGCATTATTCGGAGGTATCAGCGCTTTTGGCGCCCTGCTGGGAGATTCTGTAAAAAGCTTTTTTAAGAGGCGCTCAGGGGTTAAGCCTGGACAATCCTGGTTTCCATTTGATCAGGTCGACTATATTTTTGGAGGGGTGCTTGCTACGATGCTATTCCTTCGCCTTGAATATGTCGATTACCTCTTGCTCTTCGTTGTATATTTCATCCTCCACCCACTCTCAACAGTCACCGGTTATCTGCTTAAGCTAAAAGACTCTCCAATATAATGCGTATCGGGATCGACATTGTTGATATTGACGACTTTCGAGATCAGCTTAGCAAGACTTCCGGTGGATTGGCCAAGAAACTTTTCAGTGCAAGCGAGCTATCAGATAGAAGCACTCAGAGCCTCGCCGGAATATTCGCTGCCAAGGAAGCGATTATCAAAACAGGACTTTTCACGAAAGGTGAGTGGCTGAAAATCAAACTCGCAAACGACGCTGACGGTAAACCGAAGCTTCGCAATAAGCTCCAGGCTGGAACCAAACTGGATATTTCAATCTCACACACAGAGAAAACTGCCGTTGCTGTCGCCATACTCCACAGTTAACGGAGTTGGTACTTCTCTTTCAGCCCCAAGATCGATTCCCAGATCATTTTCTTAGCCGCATCATCGTTAGTAAAGCTCTCTACCTTAAAGCTGTCACCGACAGCAACAGATACATCTCTGTCAGCTGAGAAGTTAGGGATGTACTTTGTCGGTGTATCGGGAGTAAAAATCTTCGACCACGTCTGTTCGATGTAACATGGAACAATTGGAATATCAGTTGCTTTCGCTATAAAGGCTGCGCCGTCCCTAACCTGTCTTATGTCATCATCGTTGAGAGTATTCTCACCCATGGGTACAATTAACATTGACATACCCTTATCCAAGAGTGTCCCAATTTTTTCGAATGTTTCTTTGATGTGACTCCCGCTTTTATCCACCGGTATTGCGCCGGCAAAGATCTCCTCTAGGAAGCCATATTTTATTCTGTCGATCCCCTTCCAAAATTGAGATGATGCCACCAGAAAAGTGTTTCTAAGCTCACGATTATTAAGTGCAGACATAATAGTCAGAAGGTCATAGGGCCCTGGGTGGTTGGCAATGTATATCGCCTGCTTCTGTCGTAATTTATCAGCGTTGATGACTTTAACATTTGTTACAAGTCTTAGCCCGGGAAAGATTAACAAGCGAAGAGCGATAACGCGTATCAACTTTATAAACCATCCAAACTGCCATCCAGCGAGCTCAATGTTGTGTTTGTTGACTTTTGGACTAGCTTTGACAAGCTCACACAGATCTTCAAATGTTGTGTTGGCATCGATCTGATTCTCGTCAATTTCTGTTGAAAACTCTTCCTCCAGAAGAGTGATTATAGAAAGTCGCTTCAACGAATCAATCTTTAAATCTCTCCCCAGAACAGAGTTTTTCTTAACTCTATTGAGTGGCAGTGAGCATACAAATGCAACGATGTCCCTCGTTTTCGTCAGTTCAATAGGACTCCCTTTATCATCTTTTGTAAATGTTTCAATAATACCCTTCTCTATTATCTCCCGTGCTTTCTCCTCTATTCTTTTACGGATCACCTTGAGAGTTGGTGTCCGGGGAAAGTCTTCTTCAGGCCACTCCACCTGATAACTTATCTTTTGACTTACTTCAAGCTTTTGATTCGCCCTCTCAATCAAGCGGTCGATATCTGAGTTTGGCCGATCAGGTATGATCGTTGCTGCAACAAACACTGTCTTATTTTCAAGATAGGGAAAAACAACGGCATCTTTAATGCCTTTAATCTGGCGCAACTGATATTCGATGTCTTCGGGGTAAACCTTTTCGCCAGTCGACAGAACGATTCTAAACTTCTGCCTTCCCTTGAGGACAAGATTTCCGTTCTCATCAAACGCACCGATATCCCCTGTTTTGAAGTATCCTTCTGAGTCAAACACCTGCTTATTTAGGTCATCCCTCTCATAGTACCCGGAGAAAACGACATCCCCCTTTATTAAGACTTCACCTTCGTCTGTAAATTTGATATCAATGCCAGGGATTGGTTTACCTGAAGATCCGATAACGTTATTTTCCGGGGTGTTCATGGTTACTACAGCAGTTGTTTCTGTAAGGCCGTAGCCTTCAATGATATCTACCCCAAATAAGCTCCAGATCCTCTGAACCCTTTTATCGATCTTAGCTCCACCAAGTGTCACCATCTCCAGTTTTCCACCAAACTGTTTGAGTATCGGGGAAAAAAGTATCCGTCTGCCGAACCTCGGCAGATATACACTTATCCGCAGCATGAGGCCAAACAACCAGCCCATTTTGAACCGCTTGAATTTGTAGATAATCCTGTTGGTAAAGGTTTTGAGAGCTTCTGGTACAAGCACAAGGTGTGTAACCTTATACTCATTTAGCGATGTTGAGATTACCGAAGAGGTTAATCTACTGACATAAAATATCGTCACACCATACTTCAGTGGGTATATTAGACTGACAATCTGTTCGTAGATATGGCTGTATGGGAGTATCGAAAGCATTCTTGAGTGCTTCTTTATCGAGATCGCCTGCTGGAGAGTCTCTACCTCAGTGATGAAGTTTTTACGATTTAGCATCACCCCCTTGGGTTCACCCGTTGTGCCCGAAGTGAACATAATCTCAAGGAGGTCATCGCCCTTTAGATCTGTTCTAAATTCGGCTTCGTCAAGGTTGCGAGCATAATCGAAGATGTGTTCAATATTAACAACCTCTATATCGGTGCCAACCAGTGATGGCAGGAAAGTCGATTTCAGTATCAGATCAGGTTTGATCCAACTTAAGTATTTTCCTATGAGGTCAGTAGATGACTGCACACTTGCGGGCACTACCACAATCCCCTCCAAAATGCAGGCAAGATATGCAAGTGTCCATTCTGGCATGTTGGGTGCCCAAAACAGCACCTTGCTCCCCTTATCGAGCTTTTTGGACTTAAAATACGTGATCAGCGTGCGGATCAACTCGAGTGATTGGGCGTAAGTATACCCTGAGTAAAAATACTCGCGTTTAATCTTAAGTAACAGGTGCTCAGGGTGTCTCTGAAGTGACTGAACGATGTACTCGCCTAGCTTATCCATAAATACCACTATACAGTACCCCGGGATATTATCAAGCGACTACTTTGCGGGGAACGTAACCGTGAAAGAGGCTCCTGCAGGCACGAGGTTGCTCACTGAAATCCTTGCATTCATTTCAGAGAAGATCTCTGCAGCTGTGTACAAGCCACGCCCTCTGTTTTTAGATTTGCTTGAGACAACACTCCTGAACAATTCCTTCCTGACCTTTTTAGAGATACCAGGGCCTGAATCGCTAATCCGCATAGTAAACTCTTTTGGGGTTCGAGTTGTGGATACTTTTATCATCTTTGGCTCTCTCTTACTATTTTCGAGCGCCTCAATAGAGTTCAGCAGCAGGTTTGATACAGCCCTTTGGAACGTCGAAAGGCTGGCTGTGAGCATTTTGTCATCATTAAAGTCTGCCTCAATGAGTATACCAGCAAGGCTACATCGCAATTCAAAGAAGCTCAGGAGCTTTGACAGCTCACTCACTACAGAAAAAGAGCTCTTGATAGCACCGTCAGAACGCCCCTGTCTTGAATCTACAATGATTCTGTTCACCTGATTGATGCCGATCATTGCCTTTTCAAGTTTTTCAACAAGTAGCGACTTCTGGTCGTCCTTGAGCTCTTCATAAACAAGATCAAGGCTGATCTGAACAATCGTCAGAGGGTTTGCAATATCGTGGAGCAGTCTTTGCATTTTATCTGTATATGGTTTTTTGTTTTTCTTTTCTGCCTGCATCGATCTTTTCCGCTGGATCGGGCAGTATCAGAAATATACATTTCAAAGTCATCTTTTGCATTGTGCTGCAATACAAATTTCGTGGAAATTTGGGTGTTTTTGTGTAATATTAAGTTGAGATGCACAAATCTGAACAAGTAACACGCAGATTTCGCAAGGTAATCACTACTTTGTTACTGATCTGGTCGCTGCAATTACTTCGTGGTGACCAGCCTCTACCTGGTGGATACGAATTGCCACCAGCGGCACCGGATAAAACAGATATATTCGATGGGAAGTACCAGGAAGGGGCATTTTCGCATCTTGGGATGATAGATATCCTGGAAGAGACACAGGAGCTTTCAACAGATCTTTCAGCACGACAGTTAGTTGCAGCCATAGGTGATCTGGCCAGACCCTGGAGCGAGAATGCCAATCCGGTAGAGTCGCTGGAAGATGAAAGCACGAAGCTGGATTTCAAGTGATAGATGGGACTCTTGTCCCTACTGATACGGGGGGCGACCCACTTCAAAGGCTAAATACAGAAGAACTCCAACAGCTGGGAGAAGAGATGCCATGGGAGGATATTTCAAATGATGATCTTGAAATTGAGATCTATGAACCTTACGATGATTTCTCTAATAGGGAGCGCATGGCAGAATTTGCCAGAGAAAACCCCAGTGTTGTGTTCGTAACTGCGGCTGGGAATATTCACAGCTTCGCCCCTCTTGGAGGCGAACGCCCACCAAATCTACTGACAGTCGGCGAGTTATTCCACTCCAGCATGCTTTTTTAAGACCACTGAGGTCATCTTCGGAAATGCAGATGTCTACTTTGACTTCGATAGTGTGAACGCCGAAGAATTAGTTGATTTTTTCACAATACAGTACACACATCAGGAAACCATTAATACACATCTGGGGGTTCCTGTACGTACACCTGACGACAGATATCGTGATGCCAGTATCGAGGAGAGGACAATCAGGGTGATCGACATTGGAGCGTTTATTGATACATACAAAAGGTGACTCCACACCTGCAGGATTATTCCGCGATCCAGACGAATGTGCTACAATCAATCTGCTGCAAGGCTATTGCGCGAATAGCTCAATGGATAGAGCAACTGCCTTCTAAGCAGTAGGTTGCAGGTTCGAATCCTGCTTCGCGCATATTTTTTGACTGGAACACTGATCTACTTTTGACTTTCGAAGTAATTTCTCTTATGCTTGTAGCAGAACTATTTTAATTGATTTTTGTCTTGTTGAAGTTCGCCAGGAAAACTTTCACAATTCTTCTTTCCTTTATCTTCCTCTCACAGACATTTCTTTCAGTAGTAACAGCCCAATCAATTCTTGGAATGGATGTAAGTGATTCACTCTACGCTACGGCAAACTCGGGTATTGGATTAGCTTTCCTTGGAAAGAGTATCGCTCTTCCGGGAGGTAATGCTACAAACGACATCTTCCCTGTATATCAGGATAGCACTGATGATAGTGCACTCGCTGCTGCTCCAGATCAAAGGAAGTTCCCGCCCATTGAGGGGGAAGTTCTTGGGCGAAGGATTGAAAATTGGAAGAAGAGAGGATTTAAGTATTTCGCGGGAGGAATTCAGTTGTGGCTCAGGAGAGAGGATTACTACTACGGGAAGTGGCTTAATGCACGGGCAGGTGTGAACGAGATAGACAGGCTCCCGGTGATTACACCGGGTAAAAAGATCAGTTTGATTGGAAACGGATACCTGACTCTTAGCCCTTACCGTGGATACGTGCGCCCACCAGGAGGATACTATTATGGCTCAGGGCTGTGCTGGTCCGTGAGTGCTCTGGGAGGACTCTTGGATAACGCAAACAGACGTTTCAAAAAGAAGTATGGCTTTCCCATGTTTGCATATCAGCCAGGCGACAGACGTGGCCACGGTCACAACTACAAAACATACTCTCATAGCAACAAGGGCTGGGGGTACACTGTAATCAAGGTACGTAGCGGGATAGGGCAACAGGACTACACTTTCCAGCTTAATCCGCGAATAAAGTACACACCGGGGATAAAAAACCTCAAACTCAAGATTATACTCTGGGCTGGGAAGAGGAATAAAAAGGGGTATCTTGGACAGACCGTCGGGGGGCATATCTACACTAACATCAAGCTCTAACGGGATGCTCCCAGAGCTTCTCCCAGTATTGTTCCAGTGACACTGTTGAATCCTCGGGTAAGCCTTGAAGCCATAGCGCTGGCCTCTCTTGGTGGTTTCTGTCATCTGACCTGCAAGCGATCTTATAGCCACTCTTCTTTCGACAGGATCCGTTGGTAATTCAGCACTAATTCTGGCAACCTCACTAACAAAACGTTCGTCAGCCTCACGGGTGTTTTCAGACGCCCCGGCCAGTTTTTCGAGTGCATCAAAGACACCGTCTCCTATTCCCGGTTGATCCAGAAGTGCATTGGCAAATACTTCCGTAGTCATGTTTTGCGGGCTTAAGTGCGAAGATTATAGTAGAGATGTGCTTTCGGGCATGTATTTAATTGGATTGATACTCAACAGGTTTGGTATAATGAGGTTGTTGTATCCCGATTATCCATGAAGGTGGAGTAATCGGAGGCAGCGGTTTGTGGTGACTGTAGCTCAGCTGGTTAGAGCATCGGTTTGTGGTACCGAGGGTCGTGGGTTCGAATCCCTCCAGTCACCCCAATTGATAGTTTTAGGAGCAGAAACGACTTCAACCATTGAATCCCAAGGTTTTTGAAAGTTCCAACGCACCTCTTTGTTATTTAAAGTTATGTTCTCTCCGATTTCAAGTATGATTTCCCTCTTTTGCTGAATCGATCCCTCCTCAAAGGCTTTGTCTATTGATCCCAATTTTTCGAAGAGAAGTTCCAACCTATCTCTGATTTCTTTTCTTGAATATGTACTATCCTTTCGAAGCTCTTCTAACCGCATAACCTCTTGATTGATCTCCTCCTTTTTGGACAGATATTCTTCTTTCGATAATTCCTCTGAAAGCCTTAACTCAAGAAGTTTATTCTGCTTATCTAAGGCTAAATTAATCTGCTTCTCAATGTCAGCTCTTTGTTCGACTTCTGATTTGAAAGAATCTTCCAGATATTGGAACGTGTAGTTCTTCAGTTGGGCCAATCTTTCAGGACTGATTCGAATCATTCTGCATTTCTCATAGAAATACTCATTAAGATAGTTCTCTGTAACAGGAGGATTACCACAATTACCCTTTCTTTTAGTACAAGAATAGTATGTATATTCTTTCCCATTGGGTTTTATCTTTGTGTAAGCAGTAATAGACAAGCCACATCGGTCGCACTTCATTACTCCTTTGAATGCATGATCCCTTCTTCGGAATATTGGTTTAGTTTTATCATCCAATACATCTTGAAGAACCTTCCACTTTTCCATAGATACCAGTGGTTCCCATGTTCCTTTGACTTCGGGATAATCCCCATAACGAAGCACCCCAGCATACACAGGGTTTCTAAGCATTCTATGCACCATACTTTTCGTAAAGTACCTTCCTTTTCGTGTCTTAATACCCCACTCCTTTAGCAGTAGTGTCGCCTGAGAGAAATTGTCCCAATGACATTAGAAATTACG
>JBHHUN010000009.1:0-38436 GCA_046753765.1 Candidatus Dojkabacteria bacterium
ACGTCACTCTTCCTGGAATACGGATGAAGAAGGACAGTAGTACAGAGACCCTCTCTATCTACTCCTCCACAGGTAACCTACTAGCCACAGAGAGCAGCAGTATCCGCAGGTATGATCCTTTTGGGAGTCAAATCAACCAAACGTCCACAGATGAGGGGTTTGGTGCTTCCGCTCAGCGTGAATACGAGAAGCACTTCAGTATAGAGGTGATGCAGATGGGGGCACGCATCTACGTACCTACACTGGGTAGGTTCCTGCAGGTTGATCCTGTTGAGGGTGGTAATGCTAACGACTATGTGTATCCTACTAACCCAATAAACAGCAACGATTTTACAGGAAGGCAAGCTACAGACATTGCTGTCGATATAGGTCTACTAGTTGCTGCGGCGGGTACGGCAACTGTGGGACTCTTTGCTCTAGCTTTCGTAGGACTTGTTGCAATGGTAGTTGTTACTGAGGACGTTATTGACCGGAATATTAAGAACGCTTCAAGAGATATCCAAGCTTTCTCTGCATTCGTCGCTTTTTCTGCTGTGACCGGTGCAACCCTTCGTGCTGGAGCGACAGCGGGTGCTGCATCGTCTTCTGCAGTGGACAACATTATTGACCCAGAGTCAAAAAAGTCAGCCTTGAATAGGGTATTCAAGAAAATAAACTCTGAAATAAGGTTGATAAGAGCTCACCAGGTGAAGCTCGTGGAATATGTCCTTGAGCCTTTGTTACATGATAACGCAAGACATCTTGCAAGTGCTTTAGTGGATGGTGCGTGGTACGCGAGTAATATATACTTGGGTAGGGTAACTAAGTTGTTGGCAGATATTTCAAAGCACGAAAGGCTACTTCAAAAATATACAGAAGAACTCCTGGAGTTGTTATGAAAAAACTAGGTAAGATTTACAACGCAGAGTTATACTATTTGAAGGTAGGAAGAAGTTTACCGAGGTGGTCAGGGACTTACCCCACTGTTATCTTGGAGGGTTTTGATGATTTCTCTGAGGCTGAAATCATTCATATGTATAGACAGGGAGTACGTAATTTCACGGTTACAGGTTCTGAGTCCAGTCGCACTGAGGACATAGTTATGGACAATATCATCGCAAACCAAGTGTACGGAAAAGTCGCAAAGGATGACTTTTATACCACACCGTACATGAGTTTCGTTGAAGGCTTACAAATGACAGTCTCAAGTATGAAACACAACCCGGAAGAGGCCCCTATCCTGATTGTCACAAAACACATGAGTGAGGACACTATTCGCAGTATTCTTAAGGAAGAAGGTGGGATTAAGTGATTAAAACCAGAAATTTGTATTGCAGCACAAAGTAAACTACCCTTAATTGTGTTATAGAGACAGGATGAGCTCTTATTATTTGATATGGAAAAGACCAATCTCGCTTCCCCACTTGCAAGAATAGTTGCCTATTTATTGGACAATGTACTAGCAACTGCAGTCGTTATCGCGGTTACAATTTTGTTTGTCGTCTATATCCCTCTCCCTGAGAATAGTTTTGTGAGGGTTGCACTTGTAGTTACCACCTACTTTGGGTTGGCAATTGTCTTGGATGTCATAAACGGAATTGTACTGACAACGTTTACTGGAGGGAAAACAATCGGTAAAGCCCTAACTAATGTCCGCATTGTAAAGGAGAAGGGGGGAAGACCATCGTTTCTTCAGTTAGCTGTGAGATACATTGTTTTCATATTAATCCTCTGGGCCCTGTGGTTGTTTGGATATATCGCAGAACTGGTGCTAATAGTAACTCATAAACGGAGGCAGACAATTCATGACTTGTTTCCCAAAACGGTAGTAATAAAATCGAGGACATCAACCTCAAAAAGGATGATTCTGGGTATATTTTCAGCAGTAACAGTTGTAGCAGCTTCGCTCGTGGTTTTGCTCTACTGGGGCGATTTTCGCGAAAAACTGAATTTCAGGGGTTTGTTCGACGGGGAGCCTGTTGCCTTGATAGGGACTGATGGTCCGATTTCGACTCCTTTAGATGCTGAGAGTAAAAAATTGTTAAGACAGGGTGAGCTTGAATTTAAATATCCATCTGGAGAAGAATTGGAAAAGGCCCGTGAAGAAATAGACAAAGCATATCAGACAGACCCTGACTCGGTCTACGCTCAAGAAGGTCGCTGTGCTCTTCATCTCTTCGAGGAAGAGGCTGACGAGTACTGTGCAGAGGCGTATAGGGAATATCCCGAATCACCCACTGTTCAACTAGGAATGATTAGTCTCGCAATGCTTAGCAGGGATTGTGAATCCGTCATAATGCATGTAGAAGAATTAGCACGAATCAGAATGTTACCTGAGTACGATAGTATTAAGGCCTATATCTACGCCTCTGCCCATCCAAGTATTAATTACTGTGATCCCGATAACCCCCTTAGGAAGATACTCATTGAAGGTGCAGTTAAGTACTCTACATCTAAGGAACAAAGAGAGTTCTATGAAAGATTTTTACCATAATGATATTCAGATTCGACACTTAACTTTTTACCAGTACAACCCATGCCAGCAATCTTAGGCCGCGAAATGAATCCAAATGACGTTCCCGAAGTGGACGAGCTTACATTTACCGAAACATTGAAAGGAACGGCCTTCGGCTTCCTTGGCGGATACCTTATGACTATTCCCTGGATTGTTGTCTCGTACTTCGGATGGTTTGTTGGAATTCTTGGTTACCTGATAGGAATTGGTGCCCTTTATGGTTTCATTTTTGGCTCCCAGAAACTTCACAAATCGGCAATACCCGTAATTATCGCTGTAATTTTGACTGCCTTACCAATTGCAGAATTTGTAGGTATTGCAATAGCCTTCGTGCAAAATGGCGTTCTCCCGCATCCGCTATCTGTAATCTCTTTTGCCCTGAGTCCAGAGTATTCTGGTAGTCTCGTCACCAACTTACTTGTAGGGTACTTCATTGCAGGATGGGGAGTTTGGTCACTGGTGAGGGGCCTGCGAAACAGCGAGGTGCAATCATGATTGAGATCGAGAAGAGGGCACTACTGACAGAAGAGCAATATCATTCACTCCAGCAGAAGTATGAGAGGGATGGCAAATTACTCCGTAGAATAAATCGCATCAGTCTTATTTACGTCTGGCGCGACGACTGGCAACCATCCCCAAAAAGCACTGATAACCCTTTTGATCTCAAAATCAAGACCGATGAGGTGAAGTCGGTCATATCTGTAAAAAGAGAGGTGGATGGTGAGGGACACTCCAGGCATGAATACGAGCTTAAGTTTGAGCCGGAGGAGTTCCCCAAATACCTCGAGCTATTAGTGATGCTCGGCTACGACAGGCACGTAATGACAAAGGTCTCCAGGAGTGTGTTTGAGTATAAAGGCTTCAAGGTTTCCATTGATCACCAGTTGACTATCGGTAAGTATATGATTGAGGTTGAACTAATGGCAGAATCTGAATCAGAGGTGAAAGCAAAGGAGGATGAGATTGAAGAGTTCCTGCAGCGTGAAGGTCTGATTACTCTTGATAACAAATCTACGGTCAAGATTCTCAAACAGTTAAACAATTTACGTGAATACAGGCTTGAGTTAAAGGGGAAGGATCTATATAAGTGGTGGGATGGGGTTAAGAAGGCTGGCTAGCTACATATCTAAGCTTCTCCACAACCTCCCGCGGAAACACATTCTCCCTCTCCACAGCTTCATCAATATCCATCCACAGAGAAGAGTTTTTTTCATCTGGGTTTCCGTCAGGATTTGCCTTCTTGAGTTTGCTGAAATCAGCAATGCCTCTCACAAGGTAGAATTTTTCAATGCCGAAGCCTTCTTTGGTAAGCTCTATAAACAGCTCAGCTTGATCAGGCATCATAGTCAAGCCTGTCTCTTCCGATACCTCACGTACCAGGGTTTCCAGCGCTGTTTCTTTGGTGCCCTGGTGCCCACCGGGGAACACGAAATATTCGTGATCTTGCTTGATGCGGTGAAATACTAGTACCTGGCTGCCTTTCAGAATGACTGCTGCAATGCGTACAACTGTATCGAGGTTCATGTCTTCTGGCTTAAGTTGCCTGCCTTTGGCATCAGTAAATTTCGCCTCGTCGATAAGGTGCACATTGCTATCGTTCAGGTTGACCTTCAATTTCCCCTCGACAACATACGGTTTGCCATCACGCATGTTAAACAACTTTTCGCCTGTCGGTGTCACTTTTGTGATTATGGCGTCAATACCGTGTTCTGAGTGATGGATGGGGAGGGAAGTCATATTAGGAGATCCTCCTTTCGTATTTCGATTGCGAGTAAAGTTGTGGGGCATATTGCTTTCCAAATAAAATATGATTTCGTCGCTAATAGAAGTTCCCTTTGGTCACTACTCTTGTATGGGCGTGACTACATCTATTCGTAAAACTCGAGCTGACTTTCCCTTTTTGTAGTTTTAGTTCTACTCCATACAACTCCTGTTGACTATATAATACCAAATCTACCTCTGTTCCCCGTTTAAGCCTCCAATAGTTGATTTTGTAGTCGAGATTCTGGTAAGCAATACTTTTCTGTACCTCTGAAATAATGAAATTTTCAAACATAGCACCTAGATCAGAACGAGAGACGCTTGTATCGAAGTTTCCTATAATGGCATTCCTTAGACCCAGGTTATGGAAGTATATTTTTGGTGTTTTGCCGATTTCGTCTCGACTGTTTTGGGAGAACGGATATAATCCATAAACAAGAACCCTATCGAGTAATTTACTTGGTGAAAGTGGTTTTGTTGAAGGCTCGTCTGCAGTGAGGATGTGATGCAAGATATTGTAAGTTCAGCTCTGTTTCAATCATTACCTGTGGCTATTGCTTAACACCTGTTTGTATGTTGTTATGTAATATGTCTCCAGAGCCTTTTTTGTTTCTTTATTATCCAGCAGTAGATATTGGGCATCTGGGAACATTCTTCTTAGCAGTTGTTTTCACAGTTTGGTGTGCACCTAAGAGCACAATAGCTTGTTTGTACCTGCTAAAATGAGTCTTTAGTTGTGTCTCTAAATGTCGTGCGTACATCATCGAACCAATTATACACTAGTGGTATTTTAGGTGTCTGTTTGTAAAAGAGGATAGTAAAAGAACCGCAGTTAAGAAATAATTAAATTGACACTGCTACACTTCTTCTGTTATTTTGAGTAAATAAATACTTCAATTGCATTCCCGGCTGCCTGCTGCTTTCTACTCAAAACACCTAACTTATATTATTGCATTTAAGCAATGGCTAAAGAAGCTAAAAAAACTGACTCACATGCCGATGCCGGTAAAAAGGCTGATGCGGGCAAAAAGGCTGATGCGGGCAAAAAGAAGGCCCTGGATATGGCTCTGCAACAGATTGAGAAGCAGTTTGGTAAAGGCTCAATTATGTCGCTTGGCGGAAATGCCCGCGAAAATGTCGAAGCTATCTCTACAGGTGCTCTTTCTCTTGATATCGCCCTTGGCGTTGGCGGAGTTCCCAAAGGCAGAATCATCGAGATCTACGGACCCGAATCTTCCGGTAAAACCACGTTGGCACTGCACATTGTTGCAGAAGCTCAGGCAAGTGGTGGTGTAGCTGCATTTATAGATGCTGAGCATGCGCTCGATCCCAACTACGCAAAAAACATCGGTATCAACCTCGACGAGCTGCTAATCTCACAACCCGATTATGGTGAACAGGCTCTTGAAATCCTTGAAACGCTTGTGCGCTCAGGTGCCGTTGACATTATTGTCATCGACTCGGTAGCAGCGCTTACACCAAGAGCTGAAATAGAGGGTGATATGGGTGACTCGCACATGGGCCTCCAGGCAAGACTGATGAGCCAGGCACTCAGAAAAATCACGGCAATCAGTGCAAAAATGGGTACCACAATAGTGTTTCTAAACCAGATCCGCATGAAAATCGGAGTGATGTTTGGAAACCCCGAAACAACAACAGGTGGTAACGCCCTCAAGTTCTATTCGACAGTCAGGATGGAGATCAGGCGTAAAGAAAAGATAGGCGCACCAGGCGAAATTGAAGGGAATGTCGTCAAGGTAAAAGTCGTCAAAAACAAAATGGCACCACCTTTCAAAGAGGCCACCTTCGATATCATCTATCCAAACGGAATAGATAAAGTTAGTTCGCTGCTTGACGCTGCAATTCAGTTCGAGATTATCGACAAAGCTGGATCATGGTTCAAGATGGGGGATACCCAGCTTGGTCAAGGACGTGATGCTGTTAAAGAATTACTCAGAACAGATAAAACACTCCGTAAGAAAGTTTACGCGGAGGTCAAAAAAGCTGCCCAGATTTAACTCATTTTTTAGTTTTAACTGGCAAACAATATGTCTAGTCTTACCAAAAGTCTTAGCTACCTTTTTATCTCAAAGGTACGCATCAAATCAATTAAATACTTTATCTTCAACCCCGATGTTCCGATTCACCTGCGTGGTGCTGTTCGTGAGCTAAAAGAAGAGATAAACGCAGTCCGTCGTGAGCTTTCAAGGCTTGAGACGATCGGCTTTGTTAATAAAGAAGCACGCGGTAACAGAATCTACTACTCACTCAACTTCGACTACCATTTTCTACCAGAGCTTATGGGAATGTTCCATAAAACGTTTGGTTTGGGTGGCCTAATAGTCGATAACAAAGACAAGCTTGGTGAGTTGCAGTTTGCACTACTTACAAGCTCCTACGTTCGCGGTGCCAAGCTTGGCGGGCACGATGTAGATCTGGTGCTCGTCGGCCAGATTGAGATGAACGTACTTGCCGAGATGGTCGCTGAAGCTGAGAAAAAGCTTGGTCGCGAAGTTAACTACACTGTACTTAAAGGAAGCGAATTTGTCCTGCGTAAGAAACGACGTGATGCATTTGTCCAAGAACTGCTAATGAGCGAGAAAATCGTTCTGGTAGGTAACCCCGCTGATCTGGTAAACTGAGCTTCATGAAAGATCAGCTGAGACGTGCAAAAAAAGGTAAGCGTTACCGCGACCGTTACAAAGTTTGGTATAAGCAGGCACGATATGATCTGAAAGCGGCAGAGTCCAGCCTAAGTCATGGTTTTAATGAGTGGGCAGCTTTCCAGTCTGAACAGGCGTTGGAGAAAGCAATTAAAGCAATTCTCGTACATGGCGGCTGGAAACCACCACGTCTTCATAAACTTCAGGTGTTGATGGGGATGGCAAACCGTGTCAATGATAACTTCAAAAAGACCAAGTTTGATTTCCGCCGTATCGAATCGTTTACCTTCGTTTCAAGATACCCGTTTTTAATCCCCGGACAGGATAAAAGCCCCCATGAGTTAATAGCCCATGAAGATGCTCACAAGGCAATTGAGCAGGCAACAAAATTTGTTGACAAGGTTGCCGAGATTTTAAAGCATTCCGTAACCACTCCAGCAGAAACGGAGCAGGAGATGACGGACGAAGAGATATACAGTCCCGAAAACGTGCACACTAGACTGGACGAAGTAAAAGAGGTACTGGTGAAAGAGTTCAAACCCAAAAAGATCATACTTTTCGGCAGGTTCGCAAGGGAAGAGAAGCTTAAAAAACCCAGCACGATGGATATTTTAATGATAGCTAAAACCGACCTCCCGTTTATAGATCGAATTGTAAGAGCACGCGAAGTCACAAAGGGAAGCCTGCCGGTCATCGAACCGCTCGTTTACACGCCTTCTGAGTTTAAAGTCATGACCGAAGAGGCGGGTGAGGGCTTTCTTGAAAACGCTCTTGACGAAGGGAAGGTTATTTATGAAAAATTCTCCTAAGTAAATAACTCCCAGTGAAGAGAGTTACTGCGACTAAGTCGCAATAATGCTACTGGCAGTGATGCTGGTACTTGAGCTTCAACTTGCTCAGGTCTTTGAGATTTTTCGACCCAGTAATAAACATTGCAATCATGAGTTCGTGCCTCAGTTTATTAAGTTCGTTAAGTACAGCTTCTGAGCTTGAGAGTGCAGGATCAAGAAGAGGTTTGGCCGATGTAGCGAGCTTTGCACCCATAACGATTGCTTTTGCTATATGGATTCCATTGCGGATGCCGCCGCCGGCAATAAGATTCACCCCTTTAATTTCTTTTGCCTGCATTATAGCTTCGCATGTTGGTATTCCCTCGTGCCTAAACACTTTTCCGAGATCATCATCTCGTCGATAGCCCTCGACCCACGACCAGCTAGTCCCACCTGTACCAGAGACGTCAATCCACCTGATCCCAACGTCTGCTAACATCTGCGCAGAATCTTTATCAATACCTGTGCCCACCTCTTTAATGACTACAGGTTTCTTCATCTTTGGGAGTACCTTTTCAAGTTTCGGGAGAAGCTTTTCGAAGTTTGTGTCCCCTTCAGGCTGAACAGCTTCCTGTAGCGGATTTATATGCAGGAAAATACCATCTGCATTGATAGAGTCGACTATCCGATTAATCTCATCAGCACCAAGACCATAGTTAAGCTGCACAAGGCCGAGATTAGCCAACAATGGTACAGATGGACAGTATCTCTTTACATCAAAGCTTGGGATCGACTCAGGTTTACGGAGAACAACACGCATTGATCCAAGTCCCAGAGCGACACCTGCTTCTTCTGCGGCCTCTGCAAGGTTACGGTTGATAGTTTTGCCCTTATCCGGGCCACCTGTCATGGAAGAGATGACAAACGGAAACCTAAGATTGCTGCCCAAAAACTCGGTGCTTGTGTCAATGCTGTCAAGCGAGACCTCTGGGAGCGCTTTGTATGGCAATCTGTAACCGTCAAAAGATGAATAACTGAACGGCTCAACTTCTTTACCGAGTACGATGTTGATATGATCAAGCTTTCGATCGTTTATGCCTTGTTTTTTCTTGTTGGGCATCAGGCGTTCGGATTGCGTTTTAAACTATTTTGCCTCCTCGGTTACCCTAAACTCGCGAATTGCTGTTACTTTAACAGATCCCGGGTACGATTGCGTCTCTTCAATCTCTTTGGCAATTTTGTGACTGAGTACAGTAACGTCCTCATCGCTGGCTGCGTCAGGCTTAAAGATGACCCTGACCTCACGTCCTGCGTGGATGGCGTACGCCTCTTTGACGGCATTGTACTGTTTAGCGATATCTTCAAGTGCTTTGACACGCTTTACGTAGTCTTCGTAGTTATCGCGTCTTGCTCCAGGTCTTGCACCTGAGATTGCATCGGCAATTGATACAAGTACAGCCTCTATCGATTTCGGCTTTATGTCTCCGTGGTGTGACTCAACTGCGTTGGCGAGTTTTTCGTCTTTAAGATATTTTCGCACAACGTCTCCAGAGATATGATGATGTGGTTTTCCCTCTATTTCATGGGTGAGAACCTTTCCAATGTCATGTAGCAGCGCGGCCTTCTTTGTAAGGGCAACATCGGCGCCGACCTCTGAGGCAAGCTGTGCACCAAGGTTTACCACTTCAAGTGAGTGTTTGATGAGATTTTGTCCGTAGCTGAAACGATATTTAAATCTCCCCAGGAGTTTGATGATCTCCATGGGCAGATCGTTGAAACCCGTATCGTAGGCGAGCTTTTCACCTGTTTTTTTGATCTCTCTTGCAAGCTCTTTTTTGATGTTTGTGATAGTTTCTTCAATGCTGCCTGGATGAACCCTTCCATCTTTGAGTAGTTTCTGCAGAGCAAGTGCAGCTACCTCACGACGGATTGGGTCAAAGCATGAGAGCGTAACCTGATTTGGTGCTTCATCAACAATGATGTCAACGCCTGTGAGTCGCTCAAAGGTGCGGATGTTACGGCCCTCTTTTCCAATAATTTTCCCCTTAAGCTCTTCGTTTTCGATTTCGATAGTTGTTGCTGTAGATTCCGCAACGTAGTCTGTAGAGCTCTTCTGCATTGCGTCAACTATAATTTCGCGAGCGCGGTCATCGGCTTCGGTTTGGATTTTAAATTCAGCCTCTTTGATCTTTTTAGAGACAAAACCCTTGAGCTCATCTTCGGTCTGCTTCATGAGCTGTTCTTTAGCCTCATCACGAGAGAGACTTGCAATCTTCTCAAGCTCTTTGCCGAGCTTATCACGGACACTTTTAACGTCACGTTTCGCCTGATCAAGGCTTTTTTCCTGCTTCTCCAAACTGGTAAATCGTTGGTCGAGGGTTTTTGAGCGCCCGAGCACCTGCTTTTCGCGCTCGTCTATTCGCTTCTCCTCTTTCTCAAGCTCGGTGCGAGCTTCGCGAATCTTTGTAAGTGAAGATTCTTTAAGTTGGTTGACCTCTTTCTCGGCTTCGAGAATGATCACCTTTGCTTTTTGACTGGCTTTCTTTATAGCGTCTTCCTCTGAGAGGTTCACGAATTTGGGGTCCTTGAGTTTTTTCTCTAATGTTTTTCTCTGCTGAAGTAGAACCCATGTTCCCCCAACTCCCCCAGTTGCTATAATGGAAAGCCCTATCAACAATAGTACTTCCATAATACGTCTGTATGTTAAATAAAAAAATACTTGTCATCTGAAATTCGTACAGGCAGTAAACAGTAATCAGGAAAAAGATTGTGAGCTGGATTAACTTGCAGTCTCTGCGTATGCAGATTTCAAACAGGAGTAGTAATTTGTCTTGTTAGTCAAGTTAATCGAAAAAAAGAGCTTAAATTGAGTTCAGATTCTACATCTATTTCCTTGAGGTCATGATAAAGGTTATCTTCCTTGGAGTCAAGCTAAAAAACTGGCGTCGTTCTGTCAATTACGCTGCCAGTCAAGGTGTTCCATTGTCAAGGGTTTTGAGGGTTTTGCAGCTCTTCGACTGTAAAACGGGGGTCAGTTTGCAGGTACGTTTCAGGAATGAACTCTGTAACAGTATCGATAGATTGCATATATATTATAACCAGGATGATGTTTAGAAGGATAATCGAAAGTAGTCCAACGACAACAAACTTTCTTCGTGATGGTGCTAATTCAACTGCTCCGGTGGCCGGTCTCATCTTAGTAAAGCCTCTACAATAAATATACGATAATTGAAGGAATATGTAACCCCCGGATTTTGTTATTCAAAAAGATCACTAAAAGTTTTGAACAGTCTTTCCAGAAATGAACTTTTATACTCTACGGATGGCTGCTGTGGTTTGTTAGGCTGCCCGCCCTTGGCAGCCTGCACCTTCTGGAATTGGTTTAGCCGCTGTTGCTGCTGTGATAGTGCAAGATTTTTTTGATCAATAGAATTTTGAAGGTTCATTAGAATCTTTTTTTGGTCTTCAACCTGTGTTTTAAGTTGAGCAAGATCAGTTTGTTGGTCATTAAAATTCTTTTTGGTTTTGATTACTTCCTGGCGGGATTTAACCAGATCCACGTGCTCCTGTGAATCGACCATTTTTTTGAGAAGTTGATCTTCGCTGATTCCAATGTTTAGAAAGTAGTTTAGATCGTTTTGATTTGGCTCACGACCAAGAATTTTTACATAACTTTTCTTTATCATCTCTTTGCGCTCTTCCCTCGTAGGCATTGGTTTTGCTCCTCCAACTCCTGGTCTGACTGGTGATGGAAATCCACCTGTAGAGTTAAAACCAACTGCAGCGGGTCTAGTGGGTGCTGGGGTAATCCTTGTGGATGGTGTTGATACCGGTGGTGTGTATGCAGGAGTTGTTACAGGTGTAGATTGGTTGCGTTTTGTCACACTGGTTGCCGGCGGAATCGCCGGGCTTACTGGTCCTGCAGCTTGAATTGACGTATTTGGTTGAGATGTCTGCGTGTTCTGGCTTTGTTGTCCGCCTGCTGGCTGTCCCCCTTTGTACTCTACGCCAAGATATTTAAGTATACCTTTCGCGATTCCTCTTGCTACTCGCTTAATATTTTGTTCGCTTTTAAGGAATTTTGCATCGTTTGCGTTATCGATATACCCAACCTCAATAAGGCAGGTGACCGGGTTTGAGTCGTGCAGGAATGCAAGTGAGCCAAGCTCATGCTTGTATTCACTTTTTGCACCGACCTTTGCCAGGCCTGTTTCTGCGACGGTGGCATCGGTTATTAACTGTGAGAGGTTTTGCGAATTATTGCTGCCATCACCCTCAAACCAGGCTTCAATCCCACTGCCACCACCGTCATTTATATGGATCTCAACGGATACATCGTTGTTATCTTCACTGTATCCGGTTTTATTGATCCAGTCGATTCTTTGGACAACACCAAGCTCGGGGGGTACCGTCAGGGATATTATCCCGCTTGAGCGGAGATAAGGCGGAATTGCTTTTGCGATCTTGCGGGCTATATCAACCTCGCGCAGTCCGTTAGCGACTGTTCCGGGGTTAGCATTTGTGTGCCCGGAAGAGATTATTACTCTTGGCATCCAAAATTGCTAAGTCTCCTTGAAATTATATCAAAATATCTATCCAACCAGAGTTTTATATATCTTTTCCAGCTGTTTGTCACTCTCAAAGGGGATAACAATCTTGCCGCCTCTTCGCGTCCTGTAAAGCTGTAGGCGCTCGCCATACATCTTCCGAAGGGATGATTCAATTGTGTTTGTGTAATCGTCAAGAATACGTTTTGTTCCTTTTTGGGGCTTCTTAGTTCCCTGATTTAGCCTGCGGACAAGTTCTTCTACTGCGCGAACACTTAGCTGGTCATGAACAACGAGGTTTGCTGTCGCAACCATTGCATCCGTATTATTTAATCCGAGTATGGCTCTTGCATGACCTTCATCAATTGTTTCTTCAAGAAGCATCTTTTTGATCTCATCGGGCAGCATTAGAAGGCGGATCTTATTGGCAACCGCTGAGCGTGAGAATCCAACCTTCGTTGAGATATCTGCATGTTTAAGTCCAAACATCTTTTGCAGCTGATCAAACGCCATTGCCTCTTCTAGCGGGTTCAGATCCGCACGTTGGATATTTTCAACTACCGCCAGCTCCAGCATCTGTTGTGGAGATGCCTCTTTTATAACAACTGGTACTGTATCCAATTTCGCAAGTTTTGCCGCTCTCCATCTTCGCTCTCCAGCGACCAATTCGTAGGTCTTTGCATTTTTTTTTGTAACAATGAGTGGTTCAATCACGCCGTGTTCACGGATTGAATCCGCAAGTTCAACGAGCGATTCGGGTTTTATTTCTACTCTGGGCTGATAAGGATTTGGTTTTATTTGGTCTACAGGAAGATTAGGAATGTACGCATGACCTTTGTTTAGATCAGACATCGTGTCTTCAGATATTAGTGCTGATAGTCCTTTCCCGAGTCCCATATTTATTTTGGTAATGTTGTCTCAATATAAGTTTTTTCTTTTGCGATGACAACAAAATTTTTGTCATCATCTCTTGAAAGCTCAATAATCTCGAACATGTCATCCAACGCTACTTTGAGTCCATCTTCATTGAAGTAAAACTGCTTGTGCCTCTTGTTTTTTTTGCTATCATGCGAAGGCACAACCAAAAATAAAATTCCCTCAGTTTTAAGAAGTCTGTTGATCTCGCGCAGCGTATCAATGAAGTCATTGCTGGACTGGAAGTTGAGCGAGTTGACTGCAAATACTGCATCGAATGAATCCTTTTTGAATGTTTTGATCTCGTCGTGAACGTCCGCGATGCTTGCCCTACCTGGAAGATGACGTTCTTTGAGCCACTTCTGTGCAATATCTACCGCTGCAGGTGAAAAATCAATTCCATTAACATCAAATCCTTCTTCGGCCAGAGCAACTAGGTGGCGGCCGTTTCCACAGCCCAGATCAATGACTGTTTTCGTGTCAATCTCGTTTAGAAGTTTTACGACCCTTTTAAACGCAGGATGAGGCAGCAGATAAAATCTGCCGTGCTCTTCGTAAAATTCATCCCAGGTTTGTTGTGGCATAAAGTCAGTATAACTAATTGAGAAAGTTCATGTAAATCTTGCTATCACTTCTCCTGCCAATTTTTCGTAGGCTTGCGCCCCCTGTGAATGCGGATCATAGTCTACTATGGCTTTGCCGTGTGAAGGAGCTTCTGAAAGTCTGACGTTTCTTGGGATAATCGCATTGAATACCTTCCCTTCGAAAAATTTCTTAATTTCATCGGTGACCTGCTTTGAAAGATTTGTGCGGACATCATACATTGTCAGGATTACTCCTCCGATATCAAGATCGGTGTTTAGACTGCTTTTCACCATCTTTATTGTATTAAGAAGTTGTCCCAGGCCCTCAAGCGCAAAATATTCGGTTTGCACTGGAATAAACATGCTGTCACTTGCGACAAGAGCGTTTAGGGTCAAGATCCCAAGCGATGGGGGACAGTCAATGAAGATGAAGTCAAAGTTGTCACGCACCTGTTCAATTGATTTCTTTAGGATAGATTCTCGCGACATCGCGCTCACCAGTTCAACCTCAGCCCCGGCCAGATCTATACCGGAAGGTACAGCAAACAGGTTCTCATAGTTAGTGGCTACGAAGATGCTGGAAAGTTCTGTTCTTCCGCTAAGGACATCGTATATCGTTCCATTAATACTACTTTTCCCCTCAGCATCAATAGCTTTTAATCCAATTCCTGAGGTAAGGTTGGACTGGGGATCAAGGTCTATAACCAGGACACGTTTACCTTGACGTGCAAGAAACACACCCAGATTGATGGCAGTTGTGGTTTTTCCGACGCCACCTTTTTGGTTAGCGATAGAGATTATCATTGTTTAGGAAGGATCTATTTCTGCGAATTCTCCTCTTCTAATAATACCAAATTTGTCCAACGGCCAATATCGAAAGAATACTCTGCCCTTCACCATATCCCTATGCACAAAGCCGATTTCAGAGAAGCGTGAATCCTTGCTGTTCTCTCTGTTATCACCAAGCATAAAGAAGTGGTCATCCGGAACAGTGACCGTTTCTCCCTCTTTTATGAATGCTTTTGTGTCGAAGGGGGATCTGGTGCGTGTTGTTGTGGGAATGTATTTTTCATCGAGTTGTTTGTCGTTTACAAACACCCTGTTATCCTCGATGCGAACACTGTCTCCTGCAACTGCGACTATTCGTTTAATAAGGTCGGTGTCATTAAAGGTAAAGATTACTACGTCGCCCCGATCATAGTCGTATGCAAGACCAAGACTCACTGCAGCGGGGCTCTGACCAAACCACTGGATAATCTTATTTGTAAGAAGCAGCTCCTGATCGTGGAAGTTGGGTTCCATCGATTGACCGTCAATCTGGTTGGGGATCGCGATAAAAAGATATATAACCACGCTGATGGTCAGCGCAATAATGACAGTCTGGATCATATCTATTAGAAATCCCCCCTTGGTTTTCTCTTCAGGGTTGAATGTTGGTTGTTGTTTACCAAATGCCATATCTTACTACTGCGTTTGACTTAAGTTGGTTGTGCCCCTTCCAATACTACTGAACCTGCCGAGTGGCCAGTATCGCAGGAAAACTCTTCCTGAAAGTTGTGTTCGTTCAATAAACCCAACGTCAGAGAAGCGCGAGTCCTTTGAATTTGTACGGTTGTCTCCCATCAAAAAGAAGGAACCAGATGGAATTGTAACAGTTTCTCCCTCCTGCATGGTAGAAAATCCGTACGGTAGTTGTGTTGGTACGCCCTCGGGAATATAGTCTTCTTTCAGCTGAACCCCGTTTAGGTAAATGCTGTCATCCTGGATTCGGAGCTGGTCACCTTCTACGGCGATGATCCGTTTGATGAGAGAGGTTTCTCCAAATGGAAAAATAACTACATCGCCTCGCCCATACGAGTATCCCAATGATTTTCCAATCTCTGTTGTGCCCATGATATTAATAATCTTATCGGTGAATAACAGCTCTTGATCATAGAAATTAGGCTCCATTGATTGACCATCTACCTGATTGGGTAACAATATGACCAGATAGAGAACAACGAAGATTACCAGCACTATTGCCAATACTTGCAGGATGTTCAGGAACCTTCCCCCTTTTGCTGAGCTTTCGGCGGGCTCATAGAAAAACTCTGTGGTTTTAACCTGATCTGCCATGTTTCAATAATCTATACTTTTTCAATGTGGATAGCAACAGGATTATTATTAACAGTCAGTTGTTCCCAGCCTTTACCCTCAGATTTCGAGATAGCGATCTCGTCTGCGTTAACTGCTTCGCCCAGCTCTGTCTTCAAGACGTCGATTGCAACCAGGATGTCATTACTGGTAGTTGCTATGCTTAGTTTAATCTTGTCACCTATAGCTAATCCGTGCTTTTTACGGAGTGATTGAACTTGCCGACCAAGTTCTCTCATAGTCCCTTCACGCTGAAGCTCTGCCGAAAGATTTAGATCAAGTTGAATTGCAAGATCACGGTTTGTATCTTCCTGTTTCTCCCAGCCCTCTTTTGGTGTGAGTTCATGAACCTCTTGCACTTTTTTTACATTTAGCTCTTCTATGATGAGTTCTTTCATCCAGTTTTCAAAATCCCAGTCTCTTGTTTTCTGCTGGTCTGCTTGAATCTCCAGTTCAGCAAGTGGCTGTCTTACCTTGAAACCCTTTTGTACTCTGATTGACTGCCCCATATTTACCACTTCGCGTACCTCCTGCATCTGCTCGAGTAGCTCACTGGATTTATCAAGGAAGCCAGTATCGGGGTGTGGATAGTTAGTCAGGTGTATTGATTCAGGTTGATCGATTATTTTGTCAGCAACCAGATTGCGGTAAACTGCTTCGCTCAAAAACGGAAGAACAGGTGCAATAAGCTTTGCAAACTCAACCAGGACGTAATAAAGAGTGTCTAATGCCTGCTGATCTCCCACAGCAAATCTACCTCGCGATCTGCGGATGTACCATCTTGAGAGATCATTGAGCAGTTCTGGGAATGCGCGTACTGCTGCCGGGATATTGTATTCGTCCATTTTGATGCGAACATCACGGATAGCAAGTTGTAGCCTGGCAATTATCCACGCATCGAGCTTGTTTTCTACCGTTTTGAATGGGATGTGATCCCAATAGCTAACTTTGTTATCTGGGTCGGGGTTACGAAGATTGCTGGCAAGGTTGTCGGCCGGCTTCCAACTGTGCATGTTTGCGTATGTGACAAAGAAAGCGTAGCTGTTCCAGAACGGGATGATGAACGATTTAAGCTGCTCCTTAATGCCGTTTTCGTCAATGTTCATATCCTCTCCGATCATCACGTTTGAACCCATTAAGTACATTCGGAGTGGTTCTGCGCCGTATTTCTCGATTACGCCTCTAGGATCGGGGTAATTGCCATAGCTTTTACTCATCTTTCTGCCATCGGTACCGAAGATAACTCCTGTTGTTACGACATTCCTAAACGATGGCTTGTTCATGAGTGCTCCTGAGAGCACGTGCATAACGTAAAACCAGGCCCTTGTTTGGCCTATATATTCAACAATGAAGTCAGCAGGGTAGTTGGCTTCGAATTCAGCTTTGTTTTCAAAGGGGTAGTGTTTAGATGCATATGGCATTGATCCACTGTCCATCCAGACATCAAGCACTTCGGGGACTCTTGTGAGATCTCCTTTTTTGCCTTTAAGTGTGATAGCGTCAATCTTGGGACGATGAAGGTTGAGGAGTTCGGTGCCGTGAAAGTACATTGTCACTGTGGCACCATATTCAGTGCTGGCTGCGAGAGCTTCTTTAAGGCGCGTACCTTCTGCGAGATGTTTAATAAATGCGATCTCTTCTTCGTGGGTAGCCACAAGCAGGTACTTACCTTTGTTTGCCGCAAGCATCTCATCGAGACCCGTTTTTACATCTTTCAGTATCCCGGCGTATTCTTTTGCTAAAACTTCTTCGGGTGCATCAGCGTAGTGAGAAACTTTTTGCGAAGATAAGATCTTTTTTTCGATCTCGTCCGACTTTCTTCGCTGTTCTATTGACCCCAGCCCGGGTAAAGTTACAACCTTAGAGTTGTTTGCGATCGCGATATCATCAACTGTCTGGACCGCCCGTGTATGCTCCGAGCTGTAAATACCATCGAATTTTTCGCTGGACAAGTCTTTTTTCAGCTCTTCAGCGGTTCTCCATCCAGTATCGTTTAGCTCCTGGTCGTCGTCAGTGTGGTCATATTGTCCGTGTCTTACGAACGTAACTTTGGTGATCGGCTGAATCGATTTTGCCCGGAGTTCATCCCTGGAGCCGATCACCTCACGTTCGACAACTTCGCCATTTTTTTTCAACTGCCATACCGGCAATGGAGTTGACCAGAATCGTGATCTTGAGATCCCCCAGTCTGGGGCTGCCTGGATACCTTTTTTGAACCGTCCTTCCTTTAGGTGGTCAGGTACCCAGTTAATCTTTTCATTGTTGTCCACCAGACCTGGCTTAAGCCCTTGAACATCAATAAACCAGCTATGCTGTGCCTTGTGAATAAGCCTGACGCCACTTCTTGGGCCGATTGGATATCTGTGTGTGATCTTCTCAACTTTCAGAAGTCGTCCAGCTGCTTTGAGGTCTTCAATGATCTTGTCATCGGCTTCTTTGACATACATCCCTTTATACGCCGAAACAACATCTGTGTACTTACCCATATCATCAAGCATCTCCAGCTCAACTGACAGGCCGAGCTCTTTACCCATCTCTGTGTCAATATCACCAAAACCCGGCGCCGAGTGAACAATTCCCGTTCCCTCTTCCATGTGGACCATCCCTGAGTAGCTGTAGACTTTGTGATCTTTGGCTTCCGATTTATAAAAAGTGAATGGTGGTTCGTATTTAAGTCCGACAAGCTCTTTACCTTTGAAGGTTTCTAAGACTTTATGTTCAACTCCCTCAAGTACGTATTCTGCACGTTTGTGCGCAAGGATTAGTTTTTCGCCTGCAACCTCGATGACAAGGTAATCCTCCTCTGGGTCGACAACTAACGCCTTATTAGCGGGCAGCGTCCATGGTGTTGTTGTCCATGCCAAAATAAAGACCCCTTTAAATTTCCCACTGCTGGTCACGGGGAACTTGATTGTCACCGCTGGATCCTCAACGTTTTCATATGAGTTATCCATCGCTATCTCGAAGTTAGAGATTGGTGTTCCGAGTTTGGTGTCAAAAAGAGAGGTGCGTACCCCCTCGTAAATCATCTTTTTATCGTACAACTGCTTGAACACCCACATCACTGATTCCATGTAGTCCTGGTCCATGGTTTTGTAGCTGTTATCAAAATCAACCCAGCGGCCGATCTTGTCGATGTACCACTTCCACTCCGCGGACGTATGACGGGTATAGCTATAACACTGGTCAATGAATTTCTGTATCCCCAATTTCTCAATGTCCCTCCTGTTGTCAATTCCCAGCTCTGCTTCAACCTTTGTTTCAATTGGCATTCCGTGACAGTCCCAACCCCAAACTCTCTCAACACGCTTGCCGTTCATTGTCTGATATCTGGGAACGACATCCTTAGCTATGCTGGGCAACAGCGAACCATAATGTGGAGAACCAGTAATGAATGGTGGGCCATCATAAAAAACATATTTGTCACTCTTATCCCGCTGCTCAACTGATTTTTCAAATATCCGGTTTTTTTTCCAGAAACCCGTGATCTCATCTTCCTGCTTGGGAAAATTCTGTTTTGGATCAACTTTCTTAAATATGCTCATTTGTCTTTCTTGAAATATCTATAGATCTCTCTTGCAAGCGCAACTAGCAGTAGTGCTGCATCATCAATTAATCCAATAGGACCAAAGATCTCAGAGATCAGATCAAGTGGCCAGATCAGATAAAGAAGTGAGATGATCATTAACCAGTGCCGTTTAATAAATCTTGCCATGAGCCGGATCTTATCTGCTACAATAGTCGTGCTGGAACTATAACATATTTCGTTCGAGCTTTTTACTTTATGCTTCTCAGTTATGGCAGACGATTCAAACGTAAAAGAGGATTTCGAGTCCACAAGAGATAGCGATCCTTCCCAAGAAAATAAATCAGATTATATTGCTGATGATGTTCAATCGGCTGCGCTGGGGGATACAAATTCAAACCCGGATCTTGCGACAGAGGATGATGATATCCCTGTAACATCAGGTGAGATGGAGATTGGGGATCTTGATAAAGATTCAATGGAAGGCCAGGGAGACGAGAAGAGTTACGATGAAGAGTCGGTCCCCGCGGGAGACAACGTGTTAAGTTAAAGTATTATAAAACGCAGATATGGCAGTCAAGAACTTTAAAGCAGAAGTCTCCTTAAAAGAAGAAGTCGCAAAAAATACATATAGGCTGGAGATGAGTGTGCCCAAAGGAGACAGTTTTGATTTTACGCCAGGACAATTCGTCAATCTACTCGTTGCACCAAACACACGTAGAAGTTATTCGATAGCCTCCTTACCAAATGGAAACGGGTTTGAGACATATGCGAATACCAACGCTGGTGGACCCGGGTCAAAGTTTTTTGAATCGGTAAAGGTGGGGGATAAGGTTGAGGTCCTCGGTCCGCTCGGAAAGTTTGTTTACACAGAAAGTGACCGTCCGGTCAAATTTTTTGCTACAGGAACAGGTGTCACACCTTTCATCTCAATGATCGGGTACGCCCTTGAAATTGAGAAGACGACAAGACCGATAATGCTTTTTCTTGGTTTCAGGCACGAGGAAGATGTTTTTCCAAAAGACATGCTTGATGAGTTTAAGAAGGCACACGACAATTTCGACTACGAAATTTGCATCTCGAAGCCAACAGACGAATGGGAGGGACGAAAGGGCAGAATTACACTTTGCATAGTGGATATTCATGAAAAAGATGTCGATGCCTATATCTGCGGATCACAGGGTATGATCAACGATGTTCAGCAACGGCTGGTTGACCTTGGCATACCAGACGACCAGATCTATTACGAGCAGTTCTACTAATGGAAAAGTTTAGGAGAAACAGTCTACTGATAGCCTCAATCCCCGTCGTTCTCATCTTAATCGCGCTTTTTATCCTGATTCTTAGAGGACAGATCATTGTCCCCAAGGCTATCGAAATAGGTCCACTTTCTCTAAGATTCTACAGTCTCTTCATCCTTGCAGGGATATTGATTGCCTCATACTTTATCAACAAGCTGTCCAAAAAACACACAGAACTTAAACATATAAAGATTGATGAGGCGCTTTTCTGGGTTATTATTCCCGGAATAATTTTGGCGCGGGCGTGGTACGTAATTATCTTCTGGGATGTCTATCAAAGTGATCCTGTATCTGGTTTTTACATCTGGGAGGGGGGACTTTCGATATTCGGAGGACTCTTTGGAGGGTTGATTGGTGCCTGGGCGTTCGCGAGACGCAACAAGTTCGACCTCGTGAAGATGATAGAGCTGACTGTTATTTTCGTGCCAATAGGCCAAATATTTGGAAGGTTTGGAAATTTCATCAACCAGGAACTGTTTGGGCCCGAGACCGATCTGCCATGGGGGATGTATGTTCGCGAAACAGACAAGTTTCACCATCCTGCATTTCTCTACGAGCAGATAGGAAATATCATACTGTTTTACATCCTTTTTAGAGTTTACAGATCCAAAGGGCTTGAGGGTAACGGCAGACTTCCAGCGTTATATCTCCTTGGATACGGCACAGTGAGGTTTGTTGTTGATATCTTCAGAAACGATCGTCGGGTAGCTGGTCCACTGACTATTGCACAGATAATAGTCATCCTCTTCATTGTATTTGCTCTGTTGTACCTGATGTGGTTAAAGTTAAAAGAATCAAGAGTGGCACATGCAAAAGACTAAGATACTGTTTTTTGGTTCTGGTAATTTTGCCATCCCCGTATTAGAAAGGTTGTTTGATTACGATTTGGTCGAAGTGACAGGGGTTGTGACACAACCGGATAAAGTTGCCGGGCGTAAGAAGGCCTTGCGACCAACTCCACTAAAGGCAGAGCTTCAAGAAAGCACCGAATCTTTCAAGTTCTTCCAGCCAGGCAATATATCAAAAGATTATGAAAGGATAGTAAGAGAAACCACCCCCGACCTAATTGTCGTGGCGGACTACGGACAGATCCTACCGGGCCAGCTCCTAGACTTACCGCAATACCTGAGTTTGAATGTGCACGCCTCGTTACTTCCGAAACTCCGTGGGGCAGCTCCGATCCAGGCAGCTATTTTGGAGGGTTTTGATAAAACAGGTATAAGTATTATGCAGATGACCCCAGGCCTGGATGATGGGCCAGTTCTGAAACAGGCAGAGTTAACCATCAATCCCGAAGAGAATGCGATAAAACTCGAAAAAAGACTCGCAGCTCTAGGCGCGCAAACTCTGGTAGAGACACTTCCGGATTGGATCCGTGGTGAATTAAGTCCGAAGGCACAAAAGCACGTTGAGGCCACCTATGCACCGAAAGACCTGATTGATAAGCTATCCGCTGAAATTACAAAGAAGACTCCTGTCATGGACATTGACAGGATGGTTAGAGCGTTTGTAAGGTGGCCGGTTGCCTGGATGCGCATAAGCTATGAGGGACACGAAAAAAGAGTTAAGATCTACTCAGTCACATTGACTCCAACTGAACAACAAACATCAGGCAGTGGAAAGCTCGTTAGGGAAGGGAAGGATCTGATTCTGAAGATGAAAGATGGCAAGGTCAGGCTCGATGAGCTTCAACTTGAAGGCAAGAAACGTGATACGGGGAAAAACTACCTTTTCCTTGCAGGTAAGGCTCGAATTATATAATCACAAAATATTATGTATGAAGCTGAATTTTTCAAATTTGTCTCCAAATGGAGAAAAACGCGAGCACTTCCTGGAAAGGCTATCTGGCCTCAAACGATCACCTTCGGTCCAGAATACTGGTCAAATATCACACCGCTCAGGGAGATAACGGACAGGGAGGGAAAAGAGTATGAGCTTAGTTTGTTTTACATCGAAAGTAAGTCTCTTGCTACGAAACCGGTTGCAGGATCTGAGACTCAGGTTCGCTCAAGCCATACAATTGGTACAAAATTAGTCCCCGATTCCGCAGGCAAGAGATACGAAAGACGAATACTTGTAGATGGCGACATCATTAAGCGGGAAAGCATTTCCCTTGAAGATGCAAAAAAAGACTTTGATTTTGGCTTTCTGTTTAATGTCCATACTCATCCGCGACACCGGACTTTAACAGGGGATGTCTACGTGTTTTACTCCGCAACTGACATTAACAGCCTCTTAGCCTCAAACATGTTTATGTCTGGATTAATAACGGACAGGTTCTACTTGGCTTGTAAAACTGACAGTGTGGTCTCATCAATTGGAGAGGTGGGGATGAATATGCTGAATGAAATGACCGCGTCATCGTACATAGGTGCAGATGAATTAGAGAAGAAGATCAAGACAGAGATGGACAGCTGGGGCATTGTTTTTTATAGTGGGGAGCTTGGCAGGATGTTACAGCGGGTTAACTGAGGATGGTATAATGACTCCTGTTAAATTATTTTAAGGTTTTTGCCCCTTGCCGAAGAAAAAGAAGAGCCAGCGCGACCTGTTTATTGAGCTGGTTAAGACAAATTTCAAGCTTAGATACAACGATTCCTTATTGGGGATTCTCTGGGTGGCTCTTAAGCCGTTCCTTAACTTCATTGTTCTGTACGCAATCTGGACAACATTCAGGAAGGGGTTTGATGACCCAAATTACGCGGCAAATTTACTGATAGGTCTTGTAATCTACATGTTTGCTCAAGAGGGGACGCAGTTTGGTATGGGAGCGCTCTTAAATCTTTCTGGGATCATTTTGAAAGTGAATTTTCCACGCGAACTGGCGGTGAGCAGTGCAGTAACGGTGGCTTTCGCTAACCTGGTAATTAATCTTGTTGTTGTATTAGCGATTACACTAATTGCAGGGTATACACCCGCCCTTGGCGGGATCGCTTACTTCGCTTTTATAGTCTTGACGCTTTTCATGCTGATTTACGGTGCATCCTTGTTCATAAGTATTATCCTGGTTCGTGTTAGGGATTTGGATAACATAATCCAGGTTGGTTTCAGGTTATTGTTCTGGGCGTCTGCGATATTTTATGATATCAATGAGCTTGAGGGTGCTGTTGGAGACCTGGTCCGAATCAACCCGCTTGCGATAATAATAGACGCTGCCAGAAATGCAGTCGTTCTGGGTGAGTTTACCCACGTGAAGTATATTTTTGCCCTCGCATTGTTTACGGCAGTTCTTTTCGTAACCGGCCAGGTATTTTTCAGAAAGAATGTTAAGAGAGTAGCTGAATTTTATTGATATGCCAAAACCACTAATCGAACTTAAAGATGTATATAAAGTTTTTGATGTCCCGCACGAAAAACGGGATACGGTAAAAAGTTACTTTCTTAACCCTTTTAAACGGATAAAGAAAGAGAAATTTCTGGCACTTAGCGGAATCAATCTAAAGATAAATAAAGGAGAGTTCGTTGGTCTGATTGGAAGAAACGGGAGTGGGAAGAGTACACTGCTTAACGTTATTGCCGACATCTATGCGGCAAGCAAAGGTGAGGTGACAGTTAGGGGCTCACTGGTGCCTTTCTTATCGCTTGGTGTTGGCTTCAACCCCAGTTTGACTGGACGGGAAAATGTTTTTTTGAACGGGACTATCCTTGGGATGACACATAAATTCCTGAGAAAGAAGTTCGATGAGATTGTGGATTTTGCTGAAATTGGAGACTTTATTGATTTACAGCTGAAAAACTATTCCAGTGGTATGCGTGTTCGTCTGGCACTTGCGATCGCTGTTCAGGCCAAGGCGGATATTTATCTGCTTGATGAGGTTCTTTCTGTTGGCGACGAAAGCTTCAAGGAGAAAAGCCTTTTGAAGATGCAAGAGATGCTCTCAGAGGGCGCAACGGTCATATTTGTTAGTCATCAGATGCAGAAGATAAAGACGATGTGCTCACGGGTAGTATTGCTTGAAAACAGTGAAGTTGCTTACGACGGTGGTGTTGATGAGGGAGTAAACCAGTTTAGACTTAAAATGATGGACAGGAGGGGGATGGCTAAGTTTGCAAACTCACTCTCAACTTTAGAGAGGAAAGCTGAAAGAGAGAAGAAGGATCCTGAGTATGCAGCCCTTGATAAGCTCGTGATACTTGATTCGAAGGGTAAGGAAACGCTAAAACTAAAAGAGGGAGAAAAGTACAAGATCAATGCAACACTTACCGTTAAGAAACAGGTTAAAAATCCCTGGCTTGCCTTCAGTATGACGCTCATGAATAGGCCAAAGCTGGATCTTTACGGTATAAAGGCGGATAGAATAGAGAAGAAAAAGTTAAAAGAACTTAATCCAGGAGATAAAATCGAAGTCGAATTCACTGACATAATGCGCCTTTACCCCGAAACTTATGCTGTTAGATTGTATCTCGGCAACTACAGAAAATCAGGCGAAGAAAATCCACTATTCGTTAATTCCAAGCAAATAACAGTTGGAAATGGCGATGCGGATAGCTGGGGAATCGTGTATAATGACGGTTCGTATAAAATCAGGATGAAGAAAAAATGAATGAGCCACACGGAGGAAAGTTAATCAATAGATTCAAAAAGAGATCAAGACTTGATCTTGATGATATTGACCTTAAGGTAAACCTCGATAACGATCAGGTAGCCGAGGTGCGAAACATTGCAATGGGACTCTACAGCCCACTTACTGGATACATGAACGAGGACGATTTCAACAGCGTGCTCGATAAAATGAGACTATCTAACGGAATCCCTTGGTCAATACCAATCTTCCTTCCCATCCCAAAGAAAGACTGGGACAAGCTGAAACCGGGCTCGAAAGTACTGTTGCAGACAAAGTCGGGTAAAAAGACAACCGAACTCGCGGTGCTTACAGTTTCGGATAAGTACAAATTTGACAGGAATCGCTACACAAAGGGCGTGTATGACACCACAGATACAGAACATCCAGGAGTAAAGATGGTGCACTCCTGGAGTAACTATGTTATTGGTGGAGATATCTGGGTGTTTGGTAAATTCGAAAGTATCTTTAAAGAGTTCGATTTAAGCCCTGCGGAAACCAGAAAGGTTTTTGAAAATCAGGGCTGGAAAACGATAGTGGGTTTCCAAACCAGAAATCCGGCACACAGGGCACATGAGTTTATACAAAAAACAGCTCTTGAGTTTGTTGATGGTCTGTTTATTAACCCCATTATTGGGAAGAAAAAATCAGGGGACTTCAAAGATGACCTGATTCTGGCTGTTTATAAAGATCTAACAGGGAAGTATTACCCGGCAAACTCAACGCATGTAGGAATCTACAACTCAAGAATGAATTATGCGGGTCCAAAAGAAGCCGTATTCCATGCGATTGTTCGTAAAAACTTTGGATGTACACATTTCATTGTTGGCCGTGACCACGCCGGAGTAGGCGATTATTACGATAGCTTTGCTGCGCACAGAATCTTTGATGAAATAGAGAATCTGGGAATGGAGATAATGAAAGTAAGTATGGCGTTCTATTGCAGGCGCTGCGATCTGTACACTACAAGTAAGATCTGTCCTCATAATGAAATCTACAGGGTCTCGCCCAGTGGGACACAGATTAGGGAATACATCTCAAACAAGGACTACGAATCCCTGAGACGAGTTATGAGAGACGATGTCCTCGACATAATCTTTAGTTTTGACCAGCCCTTTGTATCATGAAGTTAGATAAATCATTTTGCCTGTGGCTTACAGGGCTACCATCTTCCGGGAAGACGACAACTGCTTTGGCACTGAAGGAAGCATTGTTAGAACACGATATCTATAACGTTCACCTAGATGGTGACGTTGTTCGCAAAGGGCTTAATTCTGATCTCGGGCTTTCTCCTGAAGACAGGGATGAAAATATCAGAAGGATTATCCACGTGTCTGAGATTGTTGTGAAGAGCGATGTACCGGTTATCAGTTCGTTTATTTCGCCATACAAAAAAATAAGGAAGATGGCGAAAGAAGTTATTCCCGACCATGTTGAGGTTTGGGTAAATACGCCTGTAGAAATTTGTATTGAAAGGGACGTTAAAGGACTGTATGCCAGAGCAAAGGCAGGTGAGATAAGTGGGATGACAGGTTTGGATGCACCTTACGAAGAACCTGAGAACCCTGAAGTTAACCTGGATACAGTAAACAGTTCACTCGAGGAAAACGTCGAAAAGATCATTGCTTATCTGATTGAAAACGGCTACCTTTCGAGGTAGGTTGGTATATGGCCAACAGTAATTCCAAAGATATTGTAATTTTTTCAATTGCCAGAAGCGGATCAACCTGGTTTGGACAGATTATCTCAGCAGCGGATCTTGAATATATCTTTGAACCAATGGCGTTCTGGCACTTCCCAGGGTTTAAAGCGGGTATGCAGGAACAGTTTCCACGTCCGCATCTCTACTTGAAAAAAGGAGAGAAGACTGACTGGGCAGAATACTTCGACATGGCGATGGCTGGAAAGATCCGGAACAGTGGAACCATCCGAAATGAAGAAAATCGAAATCTGTCTTTGCCAAAAAAGGTTAAAGAGGGCATCATAAGACTGACAGGCAGACAGACCGCACAGCAGCAACTGATCGCACACTACCAAGCGAAACGGCGACGAGTGATCAAGATACTGCGTGCAAATCTCGCCTTGGAGTGGATGCTTGAGAGGTATGATATCAACCCTGTGTTTCTGATTCGTGACCCGCTTTCAACGATAGCATCGCAATTCATTTATGGAATCGAATCGGCCGTTCACTCTTTGACATACTACTTTCATCGTGAACAGTTGTTTAACGATCACCTGAGTGAGTTTAGAGATCTCATTACACACAGCAATTCCCAATTAAACCGTAGAAGCTATATTAAATACCTTGCGATACTTTGGGCTATACAGGTGTATGTCCCGCAGAGACAGGGAGTCATGAAAAAGATGCACATCGTTGAATATAATAAGCTTGTTGAAGACCCACGAGCTGAACTTGAAGAATTATCTAAGAAGACAGGATTACAATTAACTGCTAAGGTCTGGGAGCAGGTTGAGAGAAAATCCTTTACAACATTGAAACATAGTAGATCAAAAGGGTATGACCCCCAAAATGCCTGGAAAGATATCCTGACACGACAGGATGTCAAAGTGATTACAAGGATCCTCAAGAGGTTCAGGTTAAATGACTATCTAACTTAGTCGGGCCAATCGTAGCGTTCACCGATAAGGTCGTACAATTTCTCGTTTTCGGCTTTAAACTGCTTTCTGAGTTTAGCTTCAAACTTCGCAGACATCTTTTCGTACCCTTTCGAGATTGCCGGAGGGAATTTCTTATCGTTGAACTTCTGGTGAAAGTTCTTCACTCCAAGAAAGTTGTATATTCTATCAAGTGCCCCTTGTTCATCAGCAAATACTTTTTCGCTTTGCAAAATGAGGAAGCTCTCTTTTGGATAGAATTTAAACCACCGCTCAAGCTGTTGGGCATATCTTCCACGGGCAAGATAATGGTTGTATTTGTCGTTTCTAACTGCTGTCTCGAAGTTATCACTCTTATCGAATTCAAGCCTGCTGGCCATTTGAAATTGTGAATAGGCTCTTTTTACTGGATCTCGCAGCATAGCGATTAGTTTCAGATGCGGCATTACTTTGTGAACACGTTCAGGAACCTTTGGCTTGAAAATATACGATGGTGTGGCTTCACCTATCAGAATTGGATTTCCATACTTTAGTCTCGGAAGATATCTCTCGAAAAACAAGGGAAAGTGTTTGCGGTAGTGAAGTAATCCCTTTTTATAGATCTCGTCGCGGTGGAAGAATCTAATCTCTTTATCGGCGGCGGGTAATATCATGGGGTTTTCAATCAGGTATCGGTAAAACCTGGTTGTCCCACCTTTTTGTGTACCGATGATGAGGAAGTCTGGTAATACACGAAATGGCGCTGTTAAATCTCTAAATACTGATCTTTTAATATGATCCGACATTATTTGTTCCAGTTTAAATTGCGCCCCAGAAAGTCGTACAGTTTACTATTAAATGGTTCATAGTGTCTCCTCAGTTTCTGCCTGACTATTTTATCAGGTTCAGTTTCGTAATTCCCAATATTTGCCTTTCGATAATTCCTCAGTGCGAAAGGTCCAAGGCCAAGAAAGCTGTACAATCGATTGCTCTCTTTTTTGGGATCTCTCATGAGGTCATCTAAAATAGTGATCTTGAGTTGGTCCCTTGAAAAGTACTCCAGAATATTCTCAATCTGTCTAAGATAGTAACCCCTCTCTATGAAACCGACTTTTGAAGTTTCAGCTGGTATCTCTGCGCCTTCTAGGTATTGATCAACGATCTCTTCAAAAGGAGGGAATTCCCCATCCCTCAGTCTAGAGATCATATTATGGTGTGAGATAGCTCTTTCCGTTGGATCCCTGAGTACCATAATTAGTTTTACGTCAGGAAGCACCCTGTGGATTTTTTCTATCGTTCCTTTTCTGTACATGTAGTTTGGTGATGATTCGCCGGTTATGTAAATGCCTTGCCGTCCAGGCCTAATAAGGGGGAAGTGAGCGAAGTACCAGGAGAGCCCCTTCTCTTCGTTGTGCTCAGATCCAAAGTACCGTACTTCTTTTCGTTTTGGAGCGAGTACATGGGGGTGTTCGATTAGGTAAGAGTGTACACTTGATGTACCAGCCTTTTGGGCTCCTATTACAAGGAACTGGGGACGCATTCTTAACCTCGAAGTCAGTATCTCAAATTTTGAAACAACGTCTGGTCTCCTCATAGGTTTAATAAGCCCAATTATACTAGCACAGCAATAAAATTGACACAATTTTGATATAATCTGAGTGTTTAAAACTGATGAATGCCTCGGAAGAAAAACCTTGTTTACGTTGTCGGTATGCATAGAAGCGGTACTTCTATGCTTGCTAATATGCTCCACGAGCTTGGAGTCTATTTTGGTGAGAGGGAAGATCTTTACGAAGCCAACGCAGGTAACGTATTTGGGCACTTTGAAAACAAAGGGGCGATAAAGCTGGATTACAAGATTTTCCGCATGTACGGGGGAACATGGATAAAACCACCCAAGTTGCGTAAAGACTGGCACAAAATGAAGAAAATCGAATACCAGCGAAACGATGCTCAAACATTCCTCATGGATCTTTCAAGGAAGCACGATCTTGTAGGACTAAAGATCCCGAATCTATCATATACCTATCCGTTCTGGAAGTATGCTGCAGACTTATTGAAGCTCGAAAGTAAACCGATCCTTATCTACAGAAACCCACTCGAGGTGGCGGGATCGCTGTCGAAAAGGAACAACATGGGAACAAGGCTGGCGCTTAAGTATTGGGAGATGTACAACGCTAGTGCGTTAGAGACCTTACAGGGATCAGGTTATCTTCTGCTCAGGTATGAAGATATTGTAAACGACCCTCAGCCGGCACTTGCTAAAATTATTAACTACCTTAACTTGAAGCTGAGTGATAAAGAGTTACTTCGTGCCAAACTGGCAGTATTTCCTGAGGTCAGGCATAACACCATTGACGATAAAGAGCTTTTCGGTAGCGATGAGGTTGCCGAAGAAGTAAAGGCGATGCTGCAAAAGATTAACACGATGAATAAGAAGGTAAAGATGGTAGGCAGTAACAGACTTGAGAAGTTAAAGAAGAACGAAGTGCTGTTGGGAGAAGTTCAGTTGGAGGTTTTGAAAGAAAGAATTAGCTCAATGGATGAGCTGATTTTGGTACAACGCCGCGATTACGAGGCTAAGTATAAGGCCCAACACAGAGTTCTCAAAGACAGATACAAGTCGATGAAAGAGATGGGCACTACTATTAAAAGACTTAATAAAAGAAATAGTGAGCTGAAACAGGAGATCGCAAGAAACGAAAGTATAATTAACAAGTACATTCGAAGAGCTGCCAAAAAGCTTTACAAACAAATTAAAAAATGAGACATAAGCCAAGAATTGGCTGGGTCATAGACTATCCCCTAAAGGGTTCCGGAGGGCATAAGACTTTTTTCTACTATATCAATCCCCTGGTAGAAAGAGGATTTGATGTCGATGTCTATGTTAATTCCAGTCTAGGTACAGACAGTGAAAAATTAAGGGAGATCATTGGGGAATATTTGATTCCTACGAAAGCAAATATCATTCCCGGTTGGAATATCCGTGGCGAGTATGATGTTTTGTTTGCGACGTTCTTCAAAAATGCACGTATTGTGGCAGAGTATCCTCACGCAAACACCAAAATATTCTTTGAGCAGGATTTCGGACCGTATTTTAACCCTATGGGATACGAGTATCTCGAAGCAGAGAATGCGTACAGATATGGTATGAAGGCTATCACGATGGGTAAATGGCTTGCCAATAAGCTTATTACCGACTTTAATGTTCAAGCAGAGGCACTGTTTCTTGGAGCTGATCGAAACATCTATTACGACCAGGAAAAACATCGTACAAATGAGGTGTGTTTTATCTTCCAGCCTGAGAAACCACGAAGGGGTCAACGCCTGATCCGTGAGACTATAGATATTTTGTACAAGACCGATCCCGGAATTAAGGCAGTAACTTACGGTTCAGAAGTAAATCCGGGGATTGTGTATGCTGAACATAGAGGTCTGCTGCCGATGGGGCAGCTTGCAAAGATGTATAACACCTGCAAAGTTGGAGTGTCATTCAGCAGCTCAAACCCGTCGAGGATTCCGTTTGAAATGATGGCATCTGGGTTACCAGTAGTTGAGCTTTACAGAGATAACAATCTATATGATCTCTCTGATAAAGGGACAGTGCTGGCATCTCCTGACCCCATGGCATTTGCTTCGGCAATAGTTGATATAGTCCACAGTGAGCACAAGTGGGCAAGGCTCCATACCGGTGGGTTGGAATTTATGAAAAAAATGAGCATTGACGACTCAGTTGGAGAGTTTATGAAGATTCTGGACAAGGCTCTTCAGGGCAAAAGATTTACGAAGTCATTGAATTCAAAGATCTATAACTCTGATACAGTGGAGGCGGATCCCGTTATAAAACAAAAATTCATGTTCGCCGAGCGATCGCTTAGTTACCAGGATGGGGAAGAGAACAGTAAGTACACCAGGGGGAGTTTTGGTAAGCTAATCCGTCGCAGAATAAACACGATAAAGAGAAAAAAGAGCGTAATTGCAAAAAAAATGAAAGCTGCCAGGATCAGGTTTCGAATCGGGGGCGGTGGTTTTAAGTACAAGATGAAGAGGGTCCCTCTTTACTTTAGAAAGTATCAGCTTTTGACTTCTGACATCTTTGATACGCTTCTACGCAGAGTAGTGGACCCCGAAGAGGTGAAATTCAAGACCGCGCTTCTTTTTTTTCTGAAGTACAATCGCTATCTCGAAGGTTATAGCGTTTGGGACGTATACAACGAACGTCAGCGCTCAGAACACAGACTCGGAAAGAGAGCCGAGAATACTGGCAAGGATTTCGAGTACGAGTTGTCTGATGTACTAGAAGACATGACTACAACTTTTCTGGGCCGCGTCAAAGATGTCGACATTAAATCTGCAGCGAGTGAGCTTACAGACCTGGAAAAAGAGCAGGAGGCCTCTGTCATCTACCCTGACCCAGTAGGAGTTAAGTTGTTCAGGAAGATTAAAGCAGAGGTTAAGGTTTTACTGTCAGATTTCTATATCCGGTCGAGGGAGCTGGCAAAGATTTTGCCACTCAAGGATCTCGTAGGGGACTACGACGACATATACGTGTCGGTTGATAATAAGGTTAATAAGATAAGTGGAAAAAGCTTCGGATTAGTAGAGAAGCAACACGGTATCTCGCCCGAAAACCACCTACACATTGGAGATAATCCAGATGCAGATATCGCTTCAGCACGGGCGGCAGGGGTAAGTGCATTGCACTTTGTCAACCAGAGAGAGGAGAGAAAACGGTTGAGCAGAAGGCAGAAATGGGATCAAAGACAAAGCAGGGTATTTCCTTACGAAAGAGATATTAATCACTTGATCGGTCAAATTCCAATACCGAAAGACCTAACTGGTGAACAAACCGAGCTGTTTCGCTTCGGCACAAAAAATGCACTGATCTTTTACTTCTTTGTCCAAAGCGTTATTGAGCAGGGATTAAAAGAGGGAGCAGATACGGTTTACTATTTTGCAAGGGAGGGATATTTTTGTAAAAAGATTCACGAGCTAATTCTGGAAAATAATCCTTTTGGTATCGATCTTCCGCAGGCCGAGTTGCTTGAGGTTAGTAGAAGGGCAACTTTTGCACCTTCAATTACAAACTTCTCTGTAAGGGAGTTGATGCGTGTTTGGAACCAGTATCGCTGGCAATCGGCAAAGTCTTTCTTTAAGACTCTGGGCATGGATTGTAGTGAATTTAGATATCATCTAGACAGGTACGAAATCGACCCCGATGAGGAGGTTCAGATCTGGCGAAACCCCAACTTCAAGAAACTGTTTAAGGATCAACGGTTCCTCACCGATATTGACAAAGCGCTTGTAAAAAAACGAAAGCTCTTTCTTAGGTACCTAAAAACAAAGAACATCGAGCTTAGATCAAAGTGTACATATGTAATGAGTGACATTGGGTGGCGAGGGACTATTCAGGACAATCTGGGAAGACTCCTTAAAAATTCAAAATTAGTTGGGATCTACCTGGGGCTCAAAAGGCCACTCAACAACCAACCTGTCAATGTCGGCAAAATAGCTTACGGTCCCTTTTTCTTGAATGATGTTAATAACTACACGCACATGCTCGAAGGTGGGGCTACATTTATCGAAATGCTTATGGGGTATCCGGTTGGCAGCACACGCGGTTACAAAACCAAGAACAGGAAAGTGGTTGCAGACAAGGAAGAGCTAAACGAGAGGGAGCAACAAACTTACGATAACTATGTGAAGTACTTTCAACAAGGTGTTCTTACAGGCAGCAAGGTATTGGCGGATTTTGTCGGTGTTCATGGAATTAGTTCCAGCGAGGCAAGGGATCTGTCTCTGAGGAGGCTTGAGTCACTGGTTCGAAAACCTCCATACATATTGACAAAGGTGTTTTTCGGAACAAGTTACAGCGAAACATTTGGTGTGGGAGAGTACTTCGATATGGCCGAGCGATCAACGCTACATAAGAAAAGTCTTTTGTTGACACCCTTCTCGAAAACGAAAAGAAAGGAATTCATTGAGGCGACCAAGAGGGCACAGTGGAAGAATGGTTTTTGGAAATACAATGACAGAACAGGTGTACTCAATTTCATAATGAACTACTACTTTCGTTATAAGTACTTCATTAAGAAAGCGGTATCCCCGAAGCGAACATTGAAGGCGGCAGGTCGCTCACTTCGGGGTGTTGTAGCAAAAGGAAAGAAAAAGTTAGTTCAGCGAATTCCGACCTAAATCTTATACTCCTTTACAGTGAACACTCTCTTTGGGCCGGTATTACTGTTTTGGTCCATACTACTGCCGAGCGTTCCCCCCTGGTTGGATTTACAATGTACCTCAAGCGTGTGATCCCCCTGGGACAAATCGGTGACGAAATGGAGTGAATACAGGTCATTGTTTCCATCACTGACAAAAAACTGTGCCTGATCGTACAGCATTGTTCCATCAGCAAAGAAACCACACTCCAGCCTACCCAGATCCTGAGTTGTAGGGTTGTAGAAATTTGCTGCAAATCCCGCCTCAAAGATCAGCTCGAATGTACTGTCTGTTTGGGGACTGACGTTTACTTGCATCTCATCAACGAATACCTTGGTCGCAGAAGCTATCGTGATGTCGCTGGTTCCAGTAACTGTTTGGATATCTATGACAGAGCCCGGAGAGATTTTACTTGTTGTAATTGCCGCGTTCTTAAGCTGTGCATTACCAATGCTTTCGGCTGCCACGGTCCATGCATGAACTGCGTAAGGGACCGGAGTGAGCGCTTCTCTGGGGGTCAGTAATTCACCATCAACGTCAACCTCGATGTGAAGCGTAGGAATATCTGCAATATCCTGAGTTAGAATTGGATCATCAGCATCTTTTCCGAGTAGAACAGTGAAATATCCATCGTTTAAGGTTACATTGTACGTATCATCCCAGACCAATGTACCCCCGGTTGATGCATCCCAAAGGCGGAATGTCACCGCTTTTGCCCCTACAAGTGGTGTCCCTAAGTCATCTGTAAGCCTGCCCTGGTAGGTGAAGGTCGCGTTTTCGTTCACACCACCACCTCCTCCTATCCCGGATACAAAATTTAGAAGAAAAAAATTGCTAATTACACTGGCAATTACAAGAGTCCCCAGAAATAGTTTGATTCGCTTATTCATGAGCGTTTGCTAAAAAATAATGTAGCTACAAGGTAGCCCAGATGATCTTAATTAATCCTAAACACATGAACTAATCTCAAAAATTATCCTGATGTTATAATTGATTCCCCAGGGTAGCTGGCGTTTGAAATATGATAAGATCTTGCAATGAAAGTCAGTGTAATCATCAACACAATGAACCGCCCCGATTCGATCAGGGATTGTCTGGAATCGCTCAAAGGGCAAACTGACAAGGACTTTGAGGTTATAGTGGTCGACCAATCGAAAAAAAGGAGGACTAAGGAAATTGTTAAACCCTACAACCTTAAGTATTACCGTATAAAAAAACGAAAGAATCTCTCTGTCTCGCGCAATTTTGGTATAAATATGGCAGCGGGAGAGGTGATTGCTTTTATTGATGATGACGCACAGGCCAAAGAGGACTGGATTGAAAAAATCAAAGAGAACTTCAGACAGGGGGACGTTCAATTACTCTCAGGGAGGGTTGTCAACAAGGGAAGCCTCGAGAACCCTGTAACCGAATTTCAAAACGGTATCGTAAGCACTTTCGGCCATACGCAGGATATACGTCCAACTGACGAAAAAATATACGAGAAAGGCCATGCAGGTTGGTATCTTCGTGCGATGGGAACCAATATGGCATTTCTAAAAAGCGCAGTGACGTCTATCGGTGGTTTCGATGAGTTTTTTGAGTACATTCACGACGAAACAGATCTGGCAGTCAGAATCATAAAGAACGGTGGGCGCGCCATATACGATGATACTCTAATGGTTGATCACTACTCAGCAAGTAGCCACAACCGCAAAAGTAAGTATAAGACCAATTGGCACGCTCTAGCCAAAAACAACCTGTATTTCGGCCTTAAAAATGGTAATGGGCCTATGGTCTTAAGGACAATTAGGGCTCTTTGGAGGGTAGTTGGAGCGGGAGGGCCGTTCCTGATCTTACTTAGAATTCTGATACACGGTAAAATTCATCCGTTCTACTTTCTATTAAGTGAAGTTAGGTCGCTGTTGGGTTTACAGCAGGGGTTGAGGGGGGGGCTTTTGTACAAACGAAAGTTACGAGAGTTCAGTAACAAGCCTGAATTTTTGATATTTACCAAACGCTAATGGATAAGACAATGAAGAAAGAAGATCTCCTCGAGAGTGTACGTAAGCTTGTAAAGGATGAGGGTGTGGACAACGCTGAAATTGATGAACACGAGCTTATTGACAGGTACGCACTTGAAGCGGTCGGCTCAAGCAAAGATGTATTGGGACAGCTTTATTTTGACTTTACATCCGGTCGGGGGATCTTGCGAAAAATAAAAAACCTTGTCATAGATAAAATCGCCAATGTTTCAAGAAATACGGTAGAAAGAAGTCTCATGAAACAGCAGAGGTTTAATGACAACACAGCTTTACTCCTGAGGTACCTTTACGAAGAAAACAGAAAGCTCACTGAGAAGATACGAAAATTGGAGAAGAAGAAATGAAGCACAGTATTCAGGTAGTTGGAAACTATGTAGGCGAATATTCTCTCTCAAAGGTCAACAGGGGACTGGCGCTGGCGCTTTCCGAGATTACTGACAGCAAAGTTTCGCTTTGGGCACCACAAGATATGCTTGGCTACAAGCCGGGTGCCTCAGAGTTTAAGCACTCTCCCCAACTGAAAAAAATGATAGCCTCGAAGCAAGGGTGTCCTGACGTTCAGATATATGATAATTTCCCCAAAGGTGGCAGCGACCAGCATGGTCTTGAGAGACTTCAGGGGAAGCTGAAAGTTGGGTACCTGGCATGGGAAGAATCAGTGCTTCCCGAACTATGGGTCAGTCAGTACAATAAATACCTTCATGCCATGTTTGTGACAAGCAAGCATGTTGGATACACCTTCCGGAATTCAGGATTACAGATTCCCGTAATCAATATCTCGGAGGGTCTTTCCCTCCCCAACGCCGAGCCATCCAAGTATAAGTTAAGGACTAAAAAGAGTTTTAAGTTTCTACACATCAGTTCTGCCCATGCCCGCAAGGGAGTGGACGTACTCATTAAAGCCTATTTTGAGAGTTTTTCGGATAAGGATGATGTAGTTTTGGTTTTGAAACTTTTTCCGAACCCAAACGCTGACGTCGAGGGATTGATCAAAAAGCTTGACCATCCGAGTTCCCCAGAAATTGAGATCATAAACGACTCCTCCCTTTCTGATGGGGAGATGATTAGCCTCCATTTGCAGTCCGACGCTGGAGTATATCCAAGCAGGGCTGAGGGATTTGGTTTGCCAATAGCCGAAGCGATGTACTATGAAAAGCCGGTAATAACAACTGCGTACAGTGGACAGATGGACTTCGTCACGGAGGAAAACAGTTTTTTAATTGATTACGAGATTGTGCCTGCAACCGATTCGCACCTTGGTATCCCTGGTTCACGATGGGCAGAGCCAGATGTAATCCAGCTTGGAAAAACGATGAAGAAGGTCTTTGAAGACAGGAATAGTGATCTTATACTCGGAAAAGTCAGGTTGGCTAAAAAAAGTGCAGACCTTTTGACCTGGGATGCGACAGCAAAAAAGATGCTCGTGCAGCTAAAAGGACTCGAAAAGGCCTCCCGTGTTCGTGACAAACACATCAGTGTGATCACTACTTATAATACCCGCTGCGGGATTGCTGAGTACTCTAGGAAACTCTACACAAAGCAGCTTGCAACATTTAAAGGTTTTCAGATTATCGCTAACAGTGATATAGATGCACTTGTCAGCAAAGAGGAAGAGTTCGTAAGTAGGGCCTGGAGTTATGGAGAAACTAATTGGGATAGAACTCTAGAAGAGCTAGAACAAAATAGGCCGGACCTTGTTCACATACAGTACAGCCCTGAATTCTACACGCCAGGATCGCTTCTACACCTGGTTGAAAAACTTAGGAAGTGCTCTTTCAAGATAGCTGTGACGCTGCATTCAGTGCAGTCGGAACACAGTGACCTTATCAAAACCTTATCCTCTGTTGATCTGGTTTTTGTACACTCAAAGAAAGATCTCGAAGCCCTTAAAACTGATATTGGTGGTGTAGTTATGCTTGAGCATGGCATTGAAGATCTTAGGGAAGAGTCAAAGCAGAGGCTGCGTAGGAAATTGGGAGTCAGTAACGGTCTGGTACTAGCATCGCATGGTCTCATTCACGATCGACGAGGATTGCTCCAAACAATAGAAGCCGTTGCTGACTTAAGAAGACAGTTCAAAGACATACTTTTCTTGGGGGTGAACGCGCTTAACCCTGATAATCCAAGCTCTGAGAAAACATTTTCAGAGATGCAAGCACTGATTAAAAAGTTGAAGCTAGAGGACAATGTCCTGTTAATAGAAGACTTTCTTGCACAGCCCGAAATTATCAAACTACTACAGTTAGCAGACATATTGATAATGGCTTACGATGATCTTTCTGAAGGCGCAAGTGGTGCCGTACGAACAGGAATGAGTGCAAGAAGGCCCGTTATTATCACTGACT